>NZ_BCQB01000005.1 GCF_001544215.1 Enterococcus durans NBRC 100479 = LMG 10746 | reverse complement strand
GAAATTTCCGAAAAAACTGACTGCTGGACGCTGCTTATTCGAGAGTCTGCAGCAAACCTGATTTTTAGATTTGTCCCACATTCAGTCAAAAGTGGCAAAGGCAATATGGCTTGAACATGAAATGAGAAAGCCAGCGTCTTTAGGCGCTGGCTGGTGTTAAGGGGTAATAGCCCTAGTGCAAACCACCCTTTTGAAGGGGAGGTGATTTATAGAGTATATCGAGGGAATGGAAGCTATGCTCTAAACGCGTGTAAACACATCTGTTCAGCCCTCTTTCTAGGCTCTATTTGCTAGTCTGCGTTCTCGAATAAAATAATGGATCGCCATGTAAGCTAAGAAAACCAAGCCAATAAGTAAAGAGATTCTTGTTTCAGGATTGATAAACATAAAGACTAAAACAATGGCGAGAAATAACAAAGAAAGATAGTTCGTGTAAGGAGAAAATGGCATTTTGAACGGGTGATCAGCCATTTCTTCAGGATGTGACTTTCTAAATTTGATCTCACTGATCAAAATAACGATCCAAGGAACCATACCTGGAAGGATACTCGAGCTATAAACAAAAACAAATAGATTTTCTGAATGATGCACGACCATCGGTAATAGATAATTTAGGATCAATCCAATGAAGATACCGCCAGAGATTGCGACAACTGGATAAAATGGAACACCGTGACTTGTAAGTTTCAAAAATTTCTTTGACATCTTGCCGTTGACAGCCAAAGCATAGATCATTCGGCTTGCACTGAAAATACCTGAATTACATCCAGATAATGCAGCAGTCAAAACAACGAAATTGATCAAACCAGCAGCAAAAGTAATGCCGATTTTAGAAAATGTTTGAACAAATGGTGACCCGATCTCACTTAATTGATTCCATGGATAAATACTTACAATGATAAAAATCGCACCAATGTAAAAGATCAAGATCCGACCAAGTGTTGATTGCACTGCTTCTATGATCGTCTTTTTCGGTTCAGCTGCTTCTCCTGCTGTCATGCCAATCAATTCGATTCCTTGATAAGAGGCAACAACGATCGACAAAGCAAAAAAGAATCCTTTTATACCACCAGTAAAGAAGCCACCATTTTTCCACAGATTTGAAACGCCTACAGCCACACCATGGTTTCCAAATCCAAATAGAATAACTCCCAGACCTGCGATGATCATCAAGATGATCGTTACTACTTTAATAATTGAAAACCAAAACTCTAATTCACCAAATGCCTTAACAGAGATTAGATTTGCAAGCATCAAAAAAAGGACAACAAGGATTCCTGGAATAACGGTTGGCAAGTTAGGCCACCAATAATTCATATATTCACCTACAGCGATGACTTCACTGATTCCAACTACGACAAACTGAAAAATGTTACTCCAAGCAGTTAGATAACCGGCAACAGGATGGATGTACTCACTAGCGTAATTTGCAAAGGACCCAGTTGAAGGATCGATATAAAGCATCTCGCCGAGTGCACGCATGATCAAATACAAAAAGAATCCTGCAATTGCATAAGCAATCATAACTGAAGGACCAGTCCAGCGAATGGTTGAGGAGGCACCCATAAACAATCCAACGCCAATAGTCCCGCCTAGCGCAATCATCTGTATATGACGTGCGCTAAGACTTCGAGTTAATTTTTCTTCTTCCATACTAAAACTCCTTTCGATTTTTGAGTAAAACAAGCAAATACTAATAATTGCAACGCATATTTCAGATGAGAACAAGTATTAAATAAAATAAATTCGCTTATCGACTCTTGATGTGATTTTACAGAAACTTTGCGTAAAATGCGAGTGAATTTTAATTTTTTTTTTTGCTGATAACTTGAAAATGCTTTCGTTTTAAGTTAAACTACATTTTAATTAAAAGTTAGGTTAACCTAAAAAGGAGATTGTGCATGTCGAAATATATGATTGAAATTCAAAATCTATCAGCTGCTTATCAAGGAAAATCAGCGTTAGAAGCAATTGATTTAAATATCCAGCCAAAACAGATTACTGGGATCATCGGCCCAAATGGTGCAGGAAAATCAACTTTGATGAAAGCTATCCTTGAATTGATCCCCAAGCGATCGGGTGAAATCTTTTTTGGTGGGCAACCCATCCGCAAAGTACGTAAACAAATTGCATATGTCGAACAACGCAATGAGTTGGATCTCTCTTTTCCTATTGATGTATCAGGGGTCGTATTACTAGGAACCTATCCTTCATTAAAGATAGGACAGCGCCCAGGGAAGAAAGAAAAAATGCGAGCAAAACAAGCGTTAGAAAAAGTCGGGATGAGCGATTACGAAAAACGACAGATCAGTGAGCTTTCTGGCGGGCAACTGCAACGTGTTTTTTTAGCACGTGCACTTGCTCAAGGTGCAGAATGGATTTTTTTAGACGAACCTTTTGTCGGAATAGATGCGGTAAGTGAAAAGAAGATTTTTTCTCTTTTGAAAGAGTTGAAAAAAAGTGGGAAAACAATCATTATTGTTCATCATGATCTACATAAAGTAGAAGAGTATTTTGATGAATTGATCCTACTGAACAAAACCTTGATTGCCAGCGGTCCTGTAGCTGAAACGTTCACATCAGAAAATCTACAAGCGGCCTATGGCGAAGTGATCGGTCAATTAGTGAAGGGAGAAGAGAAGAAATGATTCAATCTTTTTATGAAGGTCTGCTGAATTATCAGTTTTTACAATACGCATTGCTTACGTCCATTTTAGTTGGATTGGCTTCAGGAGTGATTGGCGCATTTATTATATTACGTGGGATGTCATTGATGGGAGATGCTATTTCTCACGCGGTTTTACCAGGGGTTGCTATTTCGTATATGTTTGGGTTCAGTTACATTGTCGGTGCGACTGCTTTTGGAATGTTGACAGCAGGGATCATTGGGTTTGTAACGCAACGTAGTCGGTTAAAAAATGATACGGCGATCGGGATCGTATTCAGCTCTTTCTTTGCACTTGGAATCATTTTGATTTCATTTGCCCAGAGTGCAACCGATCTTTACCATATTTTATTTGGAAATGTGTTAGCGGTTAGAGAAAGTGATTTACAGATGACTGCTATCGTGAGTGGGATCGTGCTATTGTTCATTTTTATTTTTTATAAAGAACTGAAGATCACATCATTCGATCCAATGATGGCCAAAGCCTATGGGTTGAATACTACGTTGATCCATCATGTACTGATGTTTTTCTTGACTTTAGTTGCAGTTGTTAGTTTGCAGACAGTAGGAACGATCCTAGTGATCGCTATGCTGATCACTCCGGCAGCGACAGCCTATTTGTTAACGAACAATTTAGCGAAAATGATCATTCTATCGGCAACAATCGGCGTTTTAAGTGCTATTGTCGGTGTCTTTTTCAGTTATAGTTACAACTGGCCTTCTGGTGCTACGATCGTGTTGGCATGTGCGCTGTTCTTTACACTTGCTTTCTTGTTCTCACCAACAAAAGGAATTTTATTTCGGTCAAAGCAAGCATAAGTACGATCAAAGAAAATTAAAAAAATAAAGTAAAAGAGGTGGCACAATGAAAAATAAAAAAAAGATTTACTGGTTGTTATTTGCAGGGTTCTTACTTTTAGCCGGTTGTGGGAGCCAAGCAACCGACAAAGAGCAGGAGAATCAATTAACGGTAGTGGCAACAAATTCGATCTTAGCAGATATGGCTAAAGAAATAGGAAAAGAGCATGTAATTGTTCATAGTATTGTTCCGGTGGGCACGGATCCCCATGAACATGAGGTGTTGCCGGAAGATATTAAAAAGGCAAGTGATGCAGATGTCATTTTATACAATGGGTTAAATTTAGAAACCGGGAATGGCTGGTTTATGAATTTGATGGAAACAGCGAAAAAAGAGGAAGGAAAAGACTATTTTGCAGTAAGTAAAAAAGTTACACCACTCTATTTGGCAAAAGGGGCTACTAAAACTCAGGCAGATCCTCACGCATGGTTAGATTTGTCGAATGGGATGAAGTACGTAGAAGAAATAACAAGGATTCTTTCTGAAAAAGATGAAGATAATCAGAAAGAGTATGAAAAAAACAGCAAAGCGTACATCGAACAATTGAAAAAATTAGATCAGCAAGCAAAAGACAGTCTTGGTTCGATCGAAGAAGATAAACGATTGCTTGTAACTAGTGAAGGAGCGTTCAAATATTTTTCAAAAGCGTATGATGTGCCGGCTGCCTATATTTGGGAAATCAATACAGAAAGCCAAGGGACACCTGAACAGATGAAAACGATCGTTAACCAAGTGCGGGATTCAAATGTGCCTGTTCTATTTGTCGAAACGAGTGTAGATCCGAGAAGTATGGAACGTGTCGCTAAAGAAACGGGACTAACGATCTATGACAAATTGTACACGGATTCGATTGATAAAAAAGGTGAAAAAGGCGATTCATATTACAAGATGATGCAGTGGAATATCCAGACGATCCATGATGGGTTAAGTCAAGAAAAACCGGAGGAAGCACATTAGGTAAGCGATTTGTTCAACAAAGAGATGTGGCGACAAGATGTTCAAAGAGGAGTAAAAGTTTGTATACCTTGTTTTTTGATGTATAGTGCAAGCCTACATTTGACTTGTTTTAAGAAGAGGCTGGGACAGAAGTGTTTAACTCCGAGAAATAAGAAGAAATGAACGAAAATTGCTTTTCAAATTTTTGTTCATTTCGGCTTATTTAAGAAGGAGTTACTTCTGCTCCCGCCGTTTATTCGTTTTTAAAGCATGAGACAAAAGTGTTTCTTACTTTTGTCCCACTCGCTTCTTTTTCACGAAAAAATGACTAAAAAATCTTTCTTTTTACAGCTTACAGATACCTTTTTTAGCGGATTTCCGTTATAGTTAGAGGTATGAAAGGAAGGTGGAGCTATGAATTTTACGCGTAAAGACAAGCGTCAAATCAAAGAAGAAGTGATTAAGCTGATCGAACAGCATGAAAACTCTGAAAAGGATCAAGATCTACAATTTTTAGAATCCGAAATGGCTAAATTATTCATAGCAAATCCAAATGAAGCGGATAATGAAGAGCATTATCCTGCGAAGTGGCTTTTCGATGAATTTCAGTCATTAGATGAAACAACAGGAATCGGCTATTTCGTTTCGATCTCTTCTGGAGGTTTCGTCCCAGGCGTCTTAGTCAAACAAAATAATGAAGTGACTATCAAGGCGTGGCCTGCATTGTTTTCAGTGATGGGAACAGAAGGTGTGATTGAGAAAATACAATCGGCTTATTACAAAAGTGCATTTATCGCAAATAGTAAATTGATGAATAGCTATTATAATCGACTAGTCCAAATTGCACGTCCAGGGAAAATCCCCCAAACGTTTACGTATACACAACAAAAATGTCTGTATGAAGAAACACTTTATTCGAGAGATCTATCCACTTTTTCTCAGGAAGAACAAGTTCGCTTCCATGAATTATTGCATACTAAACCTGTTTCTCTCAATTTTTTTCAGGCATTAGATAACCAAAGAAAATGGATTTCTGTCAATTATTGGGAAATATTTGCCACGAGAAAACGCTGGATGGCTGAACGAAAAATTGCAGATCAGCAAATCCAATTTGTCCAACTAAAAAAAGACCGTTTATACTACGGATTATATAGTCGTTGACGGTCATGATAGATAGGTGGGGGAAATGACAAAAACATTAAAAGATGAAATCATAGAAGAGAGCAAGCGTCTAGGGATCGATAAAATCGGATTTACTACAGCTGAACCATTTGACCATCTAAAGGAATCGCTAGAGTCACAGAAAGCAGCGGGACATACTTCTGGTTTTGAGCATCCAGTGATTGATGAACGTTTGTATATAGAAAAAACGTTTGAATCTCCGCAGTCGATCATTTCGATTGCTTTAGCTTATCCTACAAAAATTCATGAAGAAGTACCCAAAGATGAAAAACGTGGGCAATTTGCACGTGCCTCATGGGGAGTCGATTATCATGATATCTTGCGTGACCGCTTAAATAAACTGATCGATTTCATCAAAACAAGAGCAGCTGTATGTCAACAAGAAGATGCTTGGCGATTTGCACCGCAAGTCGATACAGGAGAATTGATCGATGTAGCGGTGGCGCAACGTGCTGGATTAGGATTTATTGGCAGAAATGGCTTGTTGATCACAGAAGAATACGGCTCATTTGTGTATCTTGGAGAAGTTGTTACAAATATCCAATTTGAACCTGATGAGCCCGGTGTATTTGGCTGTGGTGACTGCACACGTTGTATCGCAGCGTGTCCGACGAAAGCATTATTAGGTGATGGACGGATGAATGCTCAAAGGTGCTTGTCGTATCAGACACAGACGAAAGGATTAATGCCTGAAGAATATCGGAAGAAAATGCGTAATGTCATTTATGGTTGTGACATTTGCCAACTCGTCTGTCCCTATAATAGAGGAAAAGATTTCCATTTCCATGACGAGATGGAACCAAAAGTCGATGAAGTTTATCCCAAATTGAAACCAATGCTCCAATTATCAAATAAGGAGTTCAACGCACAATTTGGTCATTTAGCCGGTTCGTGGCGTGGAAAAAAACCACTGCAAAGAAATGCCCTCATTGCTTTAGCCAATTTAGGCGATACTTCTGCTTTACCTGAGATCGAGAAATGCTTAACGGATGTTAGACCTGTGATCCGTGCAACGGCAGCTTGGGCAATTGGTCGCTTAGGGAGAAAAGAACCAAAAAAATGGATAGAAACTTTAGAAGTTGTCGATCAAAAAGAAGATAACGAGGAAGTTTCAATAGAAATAGCACAGGCAATCACAATGTTACAAAAGAAAAACAAAGAAAAACGACCAAATAGTTAAGAGGTTTCTTCCACAAACCATGATTTTTGTCCAGTAATTGTTGTAACAATTGCTGGATTTTTTGCATTTTTAGTAAAATTTTTAAAAAAATGAGAGTTATTTAAAGAAAAATGGAAAAAAATAAGCTTTAAAAATGAGCTTATATTACAAAACATAAGTTTTTCTAAACAAGTTAAGAAATAGTTAAAAAGCGTTTCCTCACTTGATACATAAGGCTTTTGTAAGAATTCTGTATTTTTTTTACTTTGAGTTATGTTACAAATATTAAAAATTCGCCGATTTTGTCATTAAATGTCACACTTCTTTTACCTATGAAATATTTTTAGATGATAAAGTTAATGACGTTGATAAATACATGGGAAAATAAAGGAGATAAATATGAACTCAATTAAAAAGATCGTTTTAGGTACAACTTTTGCTGCTGGTGCAACTGCTATGTTTGTAGGAACAACAAATGCGCATGCCGATGAAGTCTATACAATCCAATCTGGTGATTCACTATCAAAGATTTCACAAAAATTTGCTGGTGACAATTCATTGATCAAAGCAATTGCTGAAAAAAATAATGTTGCAGACATTAACCGCATTTACGTTGGTGAAGAATTAACGATCCCAACTTCTAGCGATTCTTCAGCAAAAACTGAAGCAACACCAAAAGTAGAAGCTCCAGCGACAACTGAAACAGCAACGCAAGAATATACATACGTTGCACCAGTTGAAACAGTTGAAGTAGCACCTGCTGCTCCCGCTGCTGCAACAGCAACAACTCCAAGCAATACAAGTTCTTCAAAAGAATGGATTGCCAATAAAGAATCAGGCGGTTCTTATACAGCAACTAACGGCCGTTATATCGGACGTTACCAATTAGATGCATCATACTTGAATGGTGACTACTCTGCTGAAAACCAAGAACGTGTAGCTGACCAATACGTTACTTCACGTTATGGTTCATGGGATGCTGCACAAGCATTCTGGTTAGCAAACGGCTGGTACTAAGTCGAGTCTAGCAAATAATAATAAATAATTAGATGAACCAAGAAATCGTTACAGCGATTTCTTGGTTTTTTTGTAATAGAACACTGTTAGAACACCCAAAACAGGAAATGATTGGTAAGAAAGGAAGAAGTTACGTTATAATTAAGAAAACGCTTTAATCCGAAAAGCATAAACGAGGTGATAGGATGAGTACAAAATCATTTTTACAGGCAAAAGATATAGAACCTGAGAATCCACTGCTATCAGGTATTCGTACCATAATTGAGACGGCGTTCTATGGAAACAATGTCGAGCGGATCCCCAATTTGCAGACCGCTTATCAGTTAGCAAAAGAAAGCCCAGGAACGATTGTCACAGATCTACCAATCATGCATGCTGAAGAATTTAAGTTACCACAAGATGCAAAAATACTAGTGTTCAATGACGGTAAGGTCGTAGGGCGAACAGCATCAGCAAGACGAGTTATCGGAGAACTGACAATTGATCAAAAGAAATATGAAGGTATTTTACGTGAAGCTGTTTATCAAAGTAGAAAGAGAGCATTTTATCATGGTGAAGTAATCGTTGGGTTGGACAATGAGTTTTCAGTCAAGTCACACTTACTGATTCCTGAAGGGTTCGAGAACAATCTCTATTCTTATCTGTTGAATTTTCAATTTGCTACGGATGAGATTGAAAAAGTCTATCAAAACTCCACTGTTTATGATGAAGGGGACCTTTATATTTTTTGTGATCCCTATTGGACAGACAGCGAGCATCCTGATGGCTTAGTATTGTTTGATCCTCATCATAACGTGGCAGCTGTCTTAGGGTTGCGCTATTTTGGGGAGCTGAAGAAAGCTACATTGACGCTAGCGTGGGCGATGGCAAACAGAAATGGATTTGTTGCTTGCCATGGGGGAATGAAGCAATATTCTTTAGATGATAGAACTTATACGATGGCTGTTTTTGGCTTATCTGGCTCTGGAAAATCCACGATTACATTAGCGAAACATGCAGAAGATCTACCCGTAACGATCCTTCATGATGATGCGTTTATTATTTCTCGAAAAAAAGGTTCGACAACTGCGTTGGAACCCTCCTATTTTGATAAAACACAAGATTATTCTTCCGATGATCCTACCATTGCCTATTTTCTTACTTGTCAAAATGTTGGAGTGACAACGAATGAAATGCAAGAAAAAATAATCATCACACAAGATATTCGTAATGGAAATGGTCGGACAGTGAAATCTCGTTTCGTCACTCCAAATCGCGTAGACCATTTGGCTGAACCGATAGACGCTGTTTTTTGGATCATGAAAGATGACTCTTTACCACCCGTTTTAAGAATCGATGATCCTACATTAGCTACCGCTTTTGGAGCGACATTAGCTACGAAACGTTCGAGTGCCGAAAATGTGACAAACGGTGACACCAACCAACTAATTATAGAACCTTTTGCAAATCCCTTCCGTGCCTATCCATTAGGCGAAGACTATCAGGCATTTCGAACGCTTTTTGAATCAGGTCATACCAAATGCTATGTATTGAATACAGGAAATTATAATGGAAAAAAAGTAACACCAGCAATCACCTTAGGGAGTATCGAGAAAATTGTTCGCGAAACTGGGAAGTTTATTCCATTTGGTATGCTACCTAGAATTTCTTACTTGTCGATTGAAGGAATGGAAGTGCCTTTTGATGATAGAGCATATAGACAACTATTGCAGGAACGTTTACGGATACGCACACAATATATTCGCTCATTAAATGCCTATCATTCGTTGCCAAAAGAAGCAGCAGAAAGTATTGAGCAATTGATTATTCAATTAGCAAAGTAGCACTTGGATTTGATTTATTCAGTAGGATAGATAAGCTATAATAAAAAGCCGAGATACCCAGAAATAATGACACTATTTCTGGGTATTTCGGCTTTTTATTGATTGTTCTTTATATAAGTATGGATTTCCTTTTGATAATCAGCCCCTTGCCAAGAGCCAGTGTTCAGATACATAGCTAAAAGATAACCAATAAAGGGTCCTGTCGTTAATCCAGATGAGCCGAGACCGCTAGCAACAAGGAGTCCTGGATCATCTGGCAATGGACCAAAGAATGGAGCAAAGTCAGATGTATGAGCACGAGTACCCACTTGGAGATGATGTGATTGAGCAAAAAGTTTTTGTGGTTCTTCCAAAAAACTAGCAGCATTTTCACTCAATTGTCGATAAGCCTCTTCAGTAGGGGTCAAGTCCCAACCATCAGTATTTTCGTGGGTAGCGCCTAATAAAATTTTTCCATCAGTAAAGGGGATCAAATCCGCTTCTCCATCCAACATCGCGACAGGCCAATCCTGGCTCTGGGAAGAAGCTGTATCAAATACCACAAGTTGTCCTTTTTGCGGCCGAATATCTGTCTGATAACCTAAAGGAGCCAATAAGGCTTTTAATGCAGGTCCTGGTGATAAGATCACTCGGTCGAAGTTCTGTTTTCCTGACTCACTTTCGATCACCCAATCATCCTGAGCTCTCTTTAAGTGCGCTTTTTCATGGAGTTGTTTGATCCCTTTATGAGTAAGTCTTTTAGACAATTCATTTAAAAATGTTTTTCCATCAAGTTTTCCACCACCGCTGATATACAAAGCGGGCATTCGCTTCAATAGAGGAAGAAGTGCAGATGTTTCCTCAGGTTTCAGTAAACGAATCTTGCCGATTTCTGGTGCCTCTTTTTTTCTTTCTTCGGCCAAATCAGCTAGTTCGGCTAATTGTTCCGTTTTACGGAGTATGATGGTACCAGACTGCGCATAGATCGATTGACCAAGTGAAAAATCTTGAACTAATTTCGGGAAAAAAGCGGCGCCGTCTTTTGCTAAATGATACCATTTCTTGTTTCTTCTTTTGGAGAGCCAAGGAGAAATGATCCCGGCGCTAGCTTTTGTTGCTTGACCTACTCCATGATCGTAAAGTACGATCTCAAACTTTGTTGTATCAAGATAATTGGCTAAAGTCATTCCAATGATCCCACCACCGATAATGGCAATTTTTTCCATAAAGAAAGCCTCCTTTTTTCAGTCTCTATTTTCCCATAAACTCGTCGATCAAGAAAGTGTTGAGACAGTTCCTCCTTATTAGAAACAGTGTGTGCTTTATATTAAGACGACTGAAGTGTTGATTAGAGAAAAAGTACTCGTCTAGGTAAGAAACTGCTGGGAAATAGTTTACAGAGAAATCATGCTTTCTTTTTTGCTAAACTATACTGGATGAACTGGATAAAGCTGATTATCAGTAAGAAAAGCAATACGCCTAAAGCAACTTTTGATCCTAAGGTAGTAGCATCTCGGTAGTTTAATGTTGTATGGTCTTGGATAAGATTGATAATAATCGCTACTAGAGAAGTTGCAACAGCTCCAGAAAATTGTTGTAAGGTGTTGAATACAGCATTCCCATCACTTTGTGCATCTGCCTGCAACGCATTCATCCCGGTAGTCATCATATTACTGTAAGATAAGCCGATACCCACCATATAGATCACATGGCAAAGAACCAAGAATAGCAGAGAAACATGTCCGATGAGAAGAACAAGTGCAGACCAACCGATAAGCGCAAGGAGCAACCCAGCTAGAATCGGTTTTTTTGGTCCGTACTGATCTAGTAATTTTCCAGAAAAAGGCGATAACAAAGCTCCTACAGCTGCGCCTGGAAGCATAGCGATGCCAGCGATGAATGGACTACTTCCCTGAACGATCTGTATAAAATTAGGTAGGACAAAGGAAATACCCAACAATAAGAACTGATAAATCAAAAAACTAAACAAAAATAAACGAAAGGTTTTATTGTGAAAAATAGTCAATTGGATCAAAGGGTATGCTGCTTTTTGAGTGCGTCGATAAAAAATGAAACAGCCAATGATAGCGATAACTAACGCAAGCCAACCCACCGTTGTGCCTAACATACTCAAGAAAGTCAAACTTCCGCTAAAAAGGAGACATAAACCTAAGACGCTTGATAGGTCTAAACGGCCACTCTTTTTAACTGGAATAGTAGGGATAGCAACTAACCCAATGACTAATGAAAGCAGTAATACGGGAATGAGAAAAAGAAAAATGTGATTCCAAGTAAAATTCGAAGTTAAAATACCACCGTAAGTCGGTCCGATTGCAGGAGCAATAGCGGTAGTCAAAGTCCCGACTCCCATCATTGCGCCACGTCGATTCATCGGAGCAAAAGTTAAAATAATATGGAACATCAAAGGTAATGCGATTCCTGTCGCCGCTCCTTGCAGAAGTCGACCAAGGAGTAAAATCAAAAAAGTTGGAGAAAAGAAGTCAACGATAATTCCAGCTAAAAACAGTAGATTGGACAGTAGAAAAAGACTGCGTATACTAAAATTTTTAGTAAGATAAGTCGACAGGGGGACGATGATCGAGATCATCAATAAATAGATAGTCGTAACCCATTGGACCTGTGCTGTAGTTAATTGAAATTGGTTGATCAAAGTTGGAAAGGTTACGTTCATTGCCGTTTCAATCAACACTCCGGCAAAGGACATCATACCTGTAGCGATCACCGCAGGTATTAATAAAATATGTTTTTGTTTTGTCATCGTGTTCACCTCAAAAAAATTTCGTAAAAAAAGAGAGTGATTTCTATTTAAAAAAATAGAAATCGCCTCTCTCTCGACACGCCAGTGACGTGTTATCTGTACGATTTGTTTACATCGCATATTCTAGCATAGAATGAAAATTAGTGTCAACAACGTTAGCCAAGTCTGAGTAAAAGAGTTATGATAGTATGGAATGGATAGATAACAGGAGGACGGAATGGAAAAAATCGATTGGAAAAAAAGTGAGCCTGGTTATAGTATAAAGAAAAGACCACAGATCTTAGTATTACCTGAGCAGCATTTTTTTAGTATCAATGGGGTCGGTGACCCAAATGATGAAGATTTCCAGCGACGTGTTGCTTCTCTTTACGCATGGAGTTATGCTATTCGGATGTCACCAAAGAAAGATTGGGTTATTCCAAACTTTCAACCTTACACGGTGTATCCGCTAGAAGGTCTATGGGGAATACAAGAGAAGTACCTCAACGAAAAAGTAATGCAAAAAAAGCATTTTGCTTATCAATTAATGATCAAACAACCTGGTTTTGTAACCAAAGAAGTGGCACAGGAGGCTCTTGTCCAAAGTGCGCATAAACTACCGTCCGAGCTGATAGACCAATTGCAGTTTGTAACAATCGAAGAGGGATTGACTGCGCAAATGGTACACATCGGTCCATATGATGATGAACCCGCAACATTTAAAAAGTTGGCTGATTTTATTCAAAAAGAAGGCTATGAACGGACGTCTAAAGAGCATAAAGAAATCTATATGAGTGATCCACGTAGAGCAAATCCAGAAAAAATGAAGACGATTTTACGTGTGTCGATTGCTCCAAAATCGATTCGTTGATTCATAGAAAATAAAAGTAAAAAATACTAAAAAGAACAAAAAAATCAGTTTTTTTTTGCTATAATAAAGACGAGAGGTGTCCAGTATGAAAAAAATCCAACGACAATCATTGATTCGCAGAATCATTACGGAACAACCAGTCAGTACCCAAGAAGAACTTTTAGCTAAATTACAAGAAGTTGGTGTTAAAGCAACTCAAGCGACGATTTCCCGCGATATTCGAGAAATGAAGCTGGTGAAATCCCATGATGAGAATAAGCAAGTACGGTATGCATTATTTAGTCAACCATCTGAAACATTGAATGAAGAACGACTAAAATCAGCTGTCAAAAGAGAAGTGTTAAAAATTCAAATCGTACAATTCATGATTGTCGTGTTAACCGAAAAAGATGGCGCAGATGTCGTAACGAATTGGTTAGATGAAGCAGCCTACCCAGAAGTTTCTGCAACGATCGCCGGTGTAGACACATTTATCGTGATTTGTCGCTCTGAAGAAGATGCACAAGCATTTGCAGAAAAGTTAGAAAAAATGAGAGAATAAAGGAGGAAGATACGAAATGTCTTTTATGAAAGCGCTACAGAATGGTTCGGATATTCGAGGGATTGCTATTTCAACAGAGGAATTTGATGCAAATCTAACAGCGAAAGAGATGGAAAAAATCAGTTGTGGATTTGTTACCTGGCTAAAAAAAGCAAATGGACGAAAGTATCAAGATGGAAAGTTGACTGTCGGCATTGGGCGTGACAGCAGAATCAGTGGACCACTATTAAAGGAAGCGTTGATTAAAGGACTAGTCGATCAGGGAGTCAATGTCATCGACTTTGACTTAGCCACTACTCCTGCCATGTTCATGGCAACTCAGTTCTCACAATTCCAGTGTGATGCGAGTGTCATGTTGACGGCAAGTCATTTACCTTTTTACTTCAATGGTATGAAATTTTTTACAATGCAAGGTGGAGCCGAAAAAGAAGATATCGCCTTCATATTGACAAAAGCCACTGAAAAGAATAAAAATGGATATACAGGAACGGTACGTAAAGCAGATTTAGTAACTATCTATGCCAAAGATCTAGTCCAGAAAATCAGAAACGGTATCGGAACGACAAATGAAAAACCATTAGCCGGTTGGAAAATCATTGTGGATGCTGGGAATGGGTCAGGTGGTTTTTTCGCTGAGCTTGTTCTTGAAGAATTGGGTGCGGATACGACTGGTTCGCAGTTCTTAGAGCCAGATGGTCATTTTCCAAATCATATCCCTAATCCTGATAATCAAGAAGCAATGGTTAGTATCAAAAAAGCGGTACTGGCAAATAAAGCGGATCTAGGTGTGATCTTTGATACAGATGTGGATCGTTCAGCAGTAGTGAGCGGGAATGGCCAAGTGATCAATCGAAATAATTTGATTGCCTTATTAAGTATGATTGTCTTGAATGAGCATCCAGGAGCGACGATAGTGACAAATTCTCCAACATCGACACATTTACAAGCATTTATCGAATCAAAAGGGGGAAAACAAGATCGCTATATCTCAGGCTATCGAAATGTTATCAACAGAGCGTTGGCATTAAATGAATCAGGTGTCGATGCACAGTTAGCCATTGAAACAAGTGGACATGCGGCGTTTAAAGAAAATTATTTTTTAGATGATGGTGCCTACGTGATCGCCAAAATATTGATGCTTCTCCCAAGATTAAAAGAGGAGCAGTTGACATTAGAAGCAATCATTCAAGGATTAAGGCAACCGGTTGAAGTGCAAGAAATTCGCTTAGGGTTGACTAGCGATCATCCACAACAAAGAGGAAAAGAAATCATTCAGCGCTTGTCCGATGCATTAAAAAAATATCCGGGAATGAAATTACAGCCAGAAAATCAAGAAGGCATTCGTTATGATTTGAAAGGAGTTTATGGCGACGGTTGGTTCTTACTTCGTCCAAGTCTCCATGAACCTCTATTAGTTTTACAAATTGAAAATGATATAAAGGGAAAAAATAGCACAGCGTTACAAGTGCTCTCGCGAGAATTAGCAACATTTCCAGATGTTGAGCCACTGATATTAGCGGAGGATGAAGGGTAAAAAGTGAGGGGAAGGGATAAAAATGGTTATGAATATGATCATCTTTTTAACAGTGTTGGTCTACGGGGTGAATTTTTTGGTTTTCATGTATCTTAAAATCAATCATATCAAGGATTATGTAGAAAAAATCGCCATTTATTTTGGAACAAATATGACATTGCTGCTTACAAGTGGCATCTTTCTATTCTTTGGAAAATTGGTGGAAGATGGTATTTTACTTTTTGAATAACAAGCAGAATCTTTGTATAAACTCCTGAATATACTTACACTAGTAATATGAAGTGAACTATCGAAAGGAGTAGTACAATGAAAAAATTATACGAAACAGCGATGATCAATCACGGCGGGCGAGAAGGGGAAGTTGAAGCACCGAATGGTTCCATGCACATGAAGATCACTCCCCCAGGCATACACGCGGACGGAACCAACCCAGAACAATTATTTGCAGCAGGATATGCTTCTTGTTTTAACGGTGCGTTACAGCATATGATCAAAGAAGCGAACCTAACTGTTGATTCTACTGTCAAGGCACGTGTATCCCTCTATACCCTTGACGAAGGCGGATATAAAATCGGGGTGGTACTAGAAGTCCATGTAGAGGATGTCAGTGAAGAAGAAGCAATGAAATTAGCAGAGCAAGCGCACGACTATTGTCCTTACTCCAAGGCGACCAAAGGAAATATCGATGTAGAAGTTACGGTCGTTTGATCATAAATGAATAAAAGAAAAGCGCCTCTAGCAATCAGAAACCGATTGCTAGAGGCGTTCTTTTTACTTTTTAGCTGGAGGGGTGCCATACATTTTCGGTGTGACACGTTTTAGCTTAGGCTTAGGCTTAGCTCCTTCGATCTTTGGTTCATCCAACCATTGATATTCGCCTTCACCGTCTAATGCTTTACCACTAGCCCAAGGGCCTTTACTGCTTTCATCACCTTCGGAAAAATTATAAAAGTCGTAGGCGATATCTTTACGTTCATTTTCACGATTGAAGGTACTTGGAACAAGAATCGAACCTTCATTTTCTTCTAATTCTTTTACTGCGCTAGCCCATAGATTTTGGTGATAGCTGTCTCGTGCAAGTAGCACAGAGAGTAAATCTTTCACGCCGCGGTCAACGATCATTTCATAGATACGCGCGACTTGCAAGCGTCCTTGTGATTCCGCATTGAGATTGGCACGGAAATCAGCAAGTAAATTGCCACTTGCAATAATATAACTACCGCTCCAAGGATTACCAACGCTGTCTGCTGGACGTGGTCCTAAGCCGGCAACGATTGCTTGTTGCGGATTCATTCCTGAAATAATCGCACCAATCGTTGGATCTTTTTTCATTGCTTCTTCTTGATCTTCCACAGGTGCATCTTCTAATAGACGTGCGACCATCGTAGCCAACATTTCCACATGGCCAAGTTCTTCGGTAGCAATATCCATCAGCATATCTTTGTATTTTTCTTCTCCTCGGCAGCTCCATCCTTGGAAAAGGTATTGCATTGCCACACTCATTTCTCCATACTGTCCACCGATAAGTTCTTGTAAATATTTCGCGATCAACGGATTGGGACGATCTGGTTTTGCTTCAAACTGCAATTCTTTTTGGTGTCTGAACATCAAAATTCCTCCTAATCTTTTTTTGATACCTCTTTATTGTGATACGAATGGAGGAAAATATCAAAGAAAACGATTGCTAAATCATTTTTGTAGTATAAAACACGTTATCTGGAAACAAAAAAGTTATTTTTCTTTTTTTATAAATAATTTTGAGGGTGAACTGAGTGGTAAAAGCAAGAATAAAGTGAGGATTATGAAGCGTGTAAAGAAAGTAGATAGAACGAATATAAAAATATAGAAAAAATTCTAGAAAATTGATAGTTATCAAACTTTTTGAATTATTGTTATTTTATTTTTCTAATCGTTTATTCTTTATTCTCATTTTAATTTTTTGCTGATTTTCTTTTTTAATATTATTGATGAGGAACATTCTATAAAACGCCTATTATTCTTTTGTTGTTGTTAGGTTTTAATTCCTTATACTAAGGTGTTTTAATATAGTTAGAGTTATTTTCATTTTTGCTTGGTTATAAATGCGAAGGTATCGGCGTTTAGGATATCATTTGAATAATGATTAAAAATACATTAAAATTAAAAGAGAAAGTTTGTGTAATTATTCATTTTAATTTATGTGAAAAAACACGCATGTTTTTTTAATTATGAGGAAGGGAGTAAAAAAAGTGAAAAAAATCGGCTTGAAGGTGCTACAGTTTGTTGCTATGTGTATGTTGGTGGGCCCCTCCTTTCAATCAATCATTCATCTAGCTGATCGAGATGTAATTGCAGATACCGTTGCAAATACAGAAAAGAAAGTTTATCTAGATGAAGATTATGCGAAGATTGAAGGAAAATATGTTGAGAAAGAAGACACCCTAGAATGGACATTGGAATTTGAAAAGAAAAAAAGTGACAATGAAGGGAGGATCCGTATTGCCATCGATACCGCTGCAGTTGGTATTGGCACAGTAACCAATATCCGTGGGAGCGGATTAGCCTCTTATGACGAAGAGGGAGCAGAATTAAAAACCGAAATGATCAATGAACAAGAATGGTATGTTGGAAAAGTGTATTCAAAGGATCAAGAAACTGGAACGTTGATTTTTGAAACAGAAAAATTACCAGATACCAAAGAAGGAGAGTTGCCTCTTCAAGTCGTTGTAGATGAGAAAGTTAAGGTAACTGATAATGAAACAGCTGACAATAACGAAGGAACTGATAATCAAGAAGCTATTGAAAATAAAGAAGAAACCGCTGAAACGCAACGAGATGACACATCTGTAGAATCAGAAGAACCGATCATTCCGAGTGGACAACCCTTAGCTAGAATCCAGAGTCCATTGTTCAGTGGTATTTTAGCGCGTCTTGGTCCGACTGCGACTGACGATCCATATACCTATGTTTATCCACAAGGTTCCGCAACTAGCGAACAAAATCGGTATCCATTGTTTGCCACGAATGACTTCACTAGTGTGTTAGATAACTGGAGTCAAAGCAGCAAAGTCTACAGTGGAGATAAAGGTTCGCTTTACGATAATAATCAATTGATCGATGATTCTGATTATTCGATTGGGGGCGCAAACTGGCGGAATTATAATTACGCAACGGATAATGGTTCTACTGCCACCGAAGGAGATACAAATCTCCCTGCTCAAACAGTTCAGCTTTGGGGAACGGAACGGAATTTTGCCAATAGTTATTTAGATTATAATGGTGCGTATGTGAAAAAATGGGTGGAACCAGTTTTACCAAGTACTACAGAAGAGGGTGTTTCTCCACAAGACGCAACCACACTTTACAATGTTTATTTAGATGTGATTGGTGGAGAAGATAAAAGCATCACACCGGTCGATGTGGTATTCGTCCTTGATAAATCAGCAAGTATGAGTGAAGGAACGACAGGTTCAACAGGAAGTCAAAGTAAAGATGCCGCCTTACGCGAATCAGTTATTGAGATCAGTGAGAATCTGTTGTCTGCTCCGGAAATGGATGTCCGCATCGGGTTAGTCAATTTTTATCATTCAAGTACAGCAATTAATAATCAGAATATGATCAATTCAGATACCTTAGCGATGACAGATAACCTCAATTCAATAGCTAGTAGCATTGCATTGACAAGGACACCTATTGGAGGAACGCCTTTGACGTTAGGGTTGAGAAAAGGCTATGAGGTTCTCTACGCTAATAATGGAGGAACAGAGAGAAATCCTGAGAAGATTTTGATTGTTGTGGGAGACGGTACCCCTACTTTTAGCTATGCACCGATTCAGTCAAGAACTTCGAGGGGAGGCAATAATTGGAACAGTTGGAATGTGATGCCAGATAAACTGGCAACAGATAACGGGACCCTCTTTAAAAATTTTGAAACCTTTTCCGGAAATACTTCTAATGCTGGTTTTACGTATCCTGTAACCTATGCGACAGATTTCAACCGGCCAGCTAATACGAATCAAATTCAATATCGTTATGGAGAAGTAAAAGATGGCGACAGTAAAGCAACGCATTGGGCAGGAACTGGAGGCGCAGATAATGATACGACTGGAGCGGCTACTACTCAAGAAAAATCTTCAGCAATCAATACCGTGGCGTATCATCATTGGCTAAAAAATACCTATGAATCGCCGCCAAATATTTTTACGATCGGTTTAGGAATTGAAGGAAATGTTTCTGGTAGACAGCGATTAGATGCGATTGGCCGAAATGTGTTGAAAAATATTGCTGATACGAAGCCGAATGGGACAGAACCTTATTATTATAATGCCAATAACAAAGCAGAAATTGTAGATGCTTTAGAAAATATCTCTGCAACATTCAAAAAAACGATCGAACAGGCGACGCTATATGATGAAACGGGATTCAATGTTTCACTGTTTGGGGGCGGAAATTCGGCAGAAATCCAGTATTACCATTTGGAGAACAGCGAATCAGGGACAAAATATGAAGCACCAGAAGTTTGGGATGTATCAAAACATGGAACGAAGCCCACCAGATGTTGTAGCAACACCAACACAATATCAAGGACATGAGAATCATGCATATGCGTTTTCTCCGATTTCGTTAGGAGAAGGCGAAATGGTTCGGATCAAGTACCAAGTCAAATTAGATGGGGGGGCACAAGATGGTAAGTTCTACACAGTGAATAATATGGCTTATCTACAAAATCTAGAGGATTATCAAAACGATCGAGCGACAGGGCGAATGTATCTGCCAGCTCCGTCGATTCGATATGAACACAAGGATCGAAATCTGCAAATCCAAAAGACTGGGCAAGATGGTGAAGCACTGGCGGGTGTAGATTTTGCTTTATATGATAAAGATCCTGATAAAAGTGAAGTAGAACCGATTGAAATAAGACGGACGACGAATGACGGACTGGCTATTTTTGAAACCAAGATTCCTATACTTGGAGATGAAGGCGGCGCAGACAGTGATGTTTATTGGATAAGAGAAATCTCAGGTCCGCCACGTTATCAATTGATTGATGAGACGTATTCATTTCAAGTAAGAAAATATATTGCCGGCGAAGGGGATCCTATAGGACATTATGAATTGGTGGATGCGAGTACTTCAGGAGACCGAAAAGGTGGTCCTGAAGGCGAAGACAAAGGTGCCACTAATGAAGGAGAATACCATACATTCTCGGTTGTCCAAAACTTAAACGATGAAAAAACAGATTATAAAGATCTTTACGTCAAACTAGAAATACGTAATGAGTTCAAACCTGTTCACTTGAATATTGAAAAGCTGGTCAAAGATAGTGACGTACCAATCAATGGCGCAGAATTTGAAGTTTATGAGACAGATGGCGAAGGGAATGCACAAGGAAATGCACAAGGAAATGCGATTGCTAAAGGTGTTTCTGGATTTAATGTAAAAGAAGACAAAAAAGGGCTCTTGACGCTCTATCGTGTCAATGGAGAAGGAAACTACATCCTAGATGAAACTAATAATAAAATTATTCATCCATTTGGTGATCCCGATTCATTTGAACATGGCGATGAAGGCGATAAGTATGCAGAATACAAGATTATAGAAACAAAAAGTCCAGAAGGCTTCGAAGATCCTACAGAAAATGATGGTTGGCTCTTGCAAATCTATGGAAACAGTGAGGGAATGATCAAATATCAGCGGTTAAATGAAGAAGGTTGGCACTACTTAACATTTACCGAGGACGACGGGCTGCTGTGGATCGATTATGAGGTGTATAACACCTTTAGATACCGTGAAGTCAAAGTGAAAAAAGTCGATCAAAATGGTGAGCCATTAGATGGGGCGGGCTTCGATATCAAAAAGACAGACGATCTAGGATTCCCACTGTATCGAGCTTATACAGGCAATCCACGCGATCCAACTCCTCAAGAACCAGGCAATGGCTCCTTCTATCTTTATAGAGTTGGTCTCGACAAATATGAGGATCTTGAATATACCGATCCTTTGAAATTAGCTGTGGGTAAGTATGAAATCTCTGAAGCAGTTGCACCAAATGGCTACCAACTCTCTGGTCAGACTGCTTCATTTGGATTGAATGAAGAAGGTCAATTTGTGATCAATGGAGTGGCGATCACTGATGAGACAGCCGATTTAGGAGAGGACTATGCGATTATTAATGGCGTATTACAAGTTACGCTGAAAAATGAACTCGCACCGCTTGATTTAACGCTATTCAAGCTAGATAGTACGAATAATCAAAATCTACCGGGAGCTGCATTCTCACTTGAACGTGAAGTGAATCCTGGGGAGTATGAGATGATCGATGATGGCTTGACACCCGATCAAGCCGACCTTTCTAAGTTTCTTTCACAAGATTTAGCTGCAGGAAATTACCGGATCAAAGAAGAAACAGCGCCAGACGGATACATGCGTTTGCCGGGATATTTTATTTTGACCATCAGTTATCGAGAAACGGCAGAAACATCAGGAGGAAAAGTTATCCCTGGAAAAGAAAAAGGCAGTTTGAAAGCCGAGATAGCCTATTATCCAGATGGTGGAACGGATGACCCGTCAGTTACGCAAGAAGTAACCTATGAGTTGACAACAGACAACCGCATCCAATTATTAGTGAATATTGGAAATGACCCAGAGAAGCCATTGCCAGCTACTGGTGGAACAGGCCCTTACCTCTATTTCATCATTGCGGCACTCTTTATAGGGGTCTCCGCACTGATTGGTGGCGTACTGTATGTTAAGAGTCATAGGAAAGGGAGGGTCTGATCATGAAAAAAGTAGGCATGCTACTTCTCCCAATACTTATTTTCTTGCCAATCGTAACAGCACTATTTTCTGTTAAGAGTCATGCGCAAGAAAATGCGGGAAATACGGTTGAATTCATTTTGCATAAGAGAATGGTCCGCGATGTGGATTACACAGAAGAAGTCTTTCATCAAAATGATGGATTAGAGATTGCTACTGACCAAAAAGACACGTTACTCTCGCAAACTGAGCCATTGAATGGTGCAACTTTCCAGATGTACGAACTGACTGATTATTATGAGAAGCAAAAAGGCCAAATGACGAGCGAAAAATTTGTACAAAATTTTGCTGCAATGGATCGCTCAACGATCAACGAACAGATTGCGAGCGAAAATTTAGAAAAAGTAGGTCCGCCAGTTACCACGGCATTCGATCAGGTAGGAAATTTAGGGGATGGAATTGCGCGAATCACTGCACCTAAGAAAAACCAAGACCGAGATGCTGTGTATCTGATTTTTGAAGAATCGGTCGACCGAGAAACTGGCTTGGATGTTGACTTGGATCAACATGCGATCCCAATTGTTGCCATTTTGCCAATTGTGGATCCAATGGACCACACAAATGAACTATCACAGATTCATATCTATCCGAAAAACGTCGGATATCTACGTGATCCGTATTTCTTTAAATACGGGCGTCAACAAGGATCACAAGAAACGGGAGTTCCATTGCAAGGTGTGGTCTTTGCATTGTATCAACTGATTGAGGGGAAGAAATATTATTTAGATATGTCACCTTCGATTGATTTGAAGAACAAATGGATTGAACCACAAGCTAATGATCCATTGGGGGATGTGAACGTTAGTAAATTCATTTCTGATAAAGCGGGTCTGGTCACTACAGGTGGGCGATTATTACCTGCAGGAACATACTATTTTGAAGAACTGAAAAGTGTGGACGATTATACCATTAGTAAAGAAAATAAAAAAATCGAAGTAGTGATTCCAAGGTCTTGGCAGAATGCCGATGGACAACCAAACTATGTCACAGTCAATGGACAAGAAATGGCAGAACTAGAATCCGGGAATGTGCCTAAAGTAGCTTATACCGAAGCCAAGCCACGGGTATACAATGAAAAAACGGACAAAAAAACTATCGAAGACAGCAACAAGCAAGCGAATCTTACACCAGATCGACAAGAACCGAAGGAATACACTTGGTTGAGTTATCCAAAAGCAAATGAGACAAAATCATTGATTTCATTAATCGGAATAGTCTTGATCATAGGTGCGGGTTTAAAACTAAAAAAGGAACGGGGAGAAAAAAATGAATAAGTTGAATTTGATAAAAGGGTTCAGTATATTGTTACTTGCAACTGTGGGATTTGGGAATAGCCAGGATACGAAAGCCGCAGAAGTGTCAGAAAAACCAAGTGAGATCACGATCACATTACACAAAAAGGGCTTTGAGTCCTTACCAGCTGATCAAGCGAATAGTGGTCTGGTTTCGGATAAATTTGGAGAAGAGAATATAGCTGGCGTGGATTTTGAGCAATTCGATGTGTCTGCGGTGTATTACGACTTGTTAAAGGATGATCCAGATACGCAAGATGTTGATGATGGGATGGCTGCTGCTGCAGCAATTGCATGGATGCAAAAAAAAGATTACAAAGATTGGAACACGATCCTTAATGGTGTAGACCCAATTGATAGTCATACCACAACCGATAATGGAACAGCAGTCTTTAACAATGTACAAGTCAGTGATGACGATGGGAAAGATAAAGTCTATCTGTTTTTAGAAACTTATTCGCCAGCCCATATTTCTAAAGTTGCTGCGCCAATGGTCGTGATGATGCCAGTGATGATGCCAAATGTGGTTGATGGCACGTGGGATGGTAGCTCTTGGAAAGACACATTCAACACAGATGTCCATCTCTACCCCAAAAATGAAGTACGAGAAGCAGATAAAAAAATGAATGTACCTGCTGGTGATGAACTAAGAGAAGTTATCCTTGATAAAGGTGACGAAGGTACAGAAACGATTTCATATCTTGATCTAGAAAAAGGAAAACAAGTTTCATATACGATCACTGCACCGATTCCTTATTTTATTGATTCGATCAATGGTGATTCGTCTGCTGTCATTAAAAACTTCGTAATAACAGATACACCAACAGCAGGATTAAGCTACTTTGATCAAGAGATAGAAGTAAAAGTCGGAGAGGAAGAATTAGTTAAGGGAACAGATTATTCTGTCGCACAAAGCGATAATGGTTTTGCAGTAACGATCTTAACAGAAACAAATGGTGTTGCGAATGCAGAAACGTTAGCTAAATTAGCCGAAGGACGTGGAGGCGATTTAACGATCACCTACAATATGCTAGTGACAGCAACGATTAAAGCAGATGAATTTCATAATAACACTGCAACGATATTGATCGGACGTAATGATGCCTACGATTACGATGAAGAAGTAATTCCAGACGAAAAGTAGCCACTGGCGGTAGAAAATTTGAAAAATATGATGCTTCAAGTAAACAGACGTTGAGTGGTGCCCAATTTGAGATCTGGAATGGTAACAAGGATAAATTTGCTGTCTTTTACAAAGATGGTGCAGAGCTAACAACCTATGAAGCGGGCGCAGATAGAATCGTTTGGTCAGACTCAGGATCAGGAGTTGCTGCAACGAAATTCACTTCTGATGACCAAGGGAAATTTGAAGTGCAAGGATTGGATTACGGTACGTACCATGCAAAAGAAGTCGTTGCACCAAGCGGCTATGCTTTACCGGCTGGGGATAAAGCATTTACAACATTCACGGTTTTCTTTGGAAGCTACGATGAAAGTGTATCTGTTTCAGGTCAAGTAAATCCTGGGGAAGAAAGTATTCCGAACATTAAAAAGGGGTATCTACCATCAACTGGGGCCAATGGTATTTTCGCCTTCTTACTGGTTGGACTGAGTCTAATGATCGGCGCCTATACATGGTATAGAAAATCAAAAGCAACAGAATAATCGACTACTATTGAAAAAAATGATAAATCCGAAGTCGCAGCAGTTAAAGTGATTAGCTGCTGCGATTTTTTAAGGAAGTGCTTGAAATGAAAAAAAAGCAGCGAGAAAAAAAAGCAAAAATATGTTTAAAATTGATGATGGCAGTGACCTTTTTTATCGGTGCAGCGGTCTTTACATATCCTTTTTTGGCAAATGCAATCAGTAATTATTGGGATCAGCAACGAATTGCAAGCTACCAACAACGAATCGCAAAAGAAAAAGATGCGACACAAAAGAAAATACTAGAAGAGTACCAAGCTAAAAACCAAGAACTTGCGGAAGAATGGCGCTTTTTAGGCATGGGTAAAGTCAAAGATCCGTTTAAACAAGCGGTGAAAAATGAAAAAGGATCCCAAAAAAATCTCTACAAGGAGCATTTGATCGGAGCGATTTATATTCCTAAAATCAAGGTGAGTTTGCCTTTATTTGATGAAACGAATGACCAATTATTGGAAAAAGGTGCCACTGTATTACAAGGTAGTTCATTTCCAATTGGCGGAAATGAAACGCATTCGGTTATTACCGCCCATAGTGGAATGGCTAAAAAGAAGCTGTTTACTGATTTAAATAGATTAGCAAAAGAGGACGTTTTCTATTTAGACGTGATGGGGGAAAAATTAGCATATAAAGTCGTTGAAAAAACCGTTGTGTTACCTACAAACGTGGAAAAATTATCGATCAAAAAAAATCAAGATTTGGTCACACTAGTTACCTGTACCCCTTATGCGGTCAACACCCATCGCTTACTTGTCACTGCGAAAAGAACGCAGATGGATGGATATGCCAATGAACGAATCAAAAGAACAAAAAACTATCAATTTTGGCTAGCCGTCTTGCTTTCGGCTGGAGCATTATTATTTTTGCTACTTTTCAGCTATTTTATTTTTAGAAAAATCAAGAAATTAAAAAAATCTAAAAATGAATAGGAGAAAGTAAAATCGGTCTGAAGTCTCTTGTTTTATTCTTGAACAATCAGGAAAATAGAAAAAGAAACTTGCTTGTCGTATCACGTCTTCTTTGATATGGTAAAAATAAGCAAAAAGTAGGGGGGCTACATCATGGCGAAAATTATGGTGGTAGAGGATGAAGAAATCATTCGGCAGTTGATCATGGAAGAGTTGGAAAAATGGCAATTCGAAACATATGGTACAACAGATTTCAATCAAGTATTTACAGATTTTGAACAGGAAGAACCACAACTAGTGTTATTAGATATCAATTTACCTGTATTTGATGGCTACTATTGGTGTCAGAAAATCCGGGAAGTTTCAAAAGTACCGATCATTTTTATCTCAAGCAGAAATACAAATATGGATATGATCATGGCAATGAATATGGGGGCAGATGATTTTGTGACCAAGCCATTTCAAATCGATGTATTGATTGCTAAAATCAATGCACTACTTCGCCGTTCTTATAATTATGCTGAACTGTCTAGTGAAATGATGAGCCACAATGGGATCACACTGAATGTCGATAACGGAAGCATGGAAATCAATGGAGAAATCATCGATTTGAGTAAAAATGAATATCGCTTGCTATTTATTCTCATGAAACAACATGGAAAGATCCTAAGCCGAGAAAAACTGTTGCGAGCATTGTGGGATGACGAACGATTCGTTGATGACAACACATTGACGGTGAACATCAATCGGTTGCGTAGAAAAATCGAACAAGCGGGTATCAATGGATATATCGAAACAAAAGTCGGCCAGGGGTATATCGTTCCCTGAAAGGATGAGCAGTAGAAGATGAAATTTTTAAGTTATTTAAAAGATCAATGGTCTATGATCTTAGGCTGGCTTTTTTTTGTTGGACTGACGATTTTCGTCATGTGGCTGGCACCGAACATTATGATCGACTGGGGAACTGTGGGATATCTCGCCTTGATCCAAGGAGTCTTTTTGATTTTTTATTTATTTGTCAATTATTTGAGTAAACGCCGTTGGTGGGGGAAATTAGCTAATTTACAGCAGACATCGCCATTACAAAATTACTTGAGTGGTAGCCATACGGAAGAAGAAAAATTGGTGGAAGAATACATCAATCAACTGATCCGTGAACACCAAACAGTCATGCAAGAAGCGATTACCAACCAACAAGATCAAAAGGATTATATTGATTCATGGGTCCATGAAATCAAAGTACCTTTGGCAGCCTCTGAATTATTAGTACGCTCGATCGAATTTGATATCGACGATCAAAAATATACACTTTTAGAAAATGAATTGGCAAAAATCAATGAGTATGTAGAGCAGGTACTGTACTATGCTCGATTAGATAGTTTTTCAAAGGACTATTTGATTCAAGAGTATGAATTGAAGAGTATTATCCAACCAGTGATGCGTAGCCAAGCCAATTATTTTATCCAAAAAAACTTGCGCTATGAAATCGTGGGCGAAGATCAGCGAGTATTGACTGATGCGAAATGGGTGACCTTTATTTTCAAACAAATCCTTAGTAATGCAATCAAATACACTCCTGACAACAAAGAAATCATTATTTCAATTGAAAAAGGCAAAAGTGGTGTGTCTTTAGCCATCAAAGACACGGGAATAGGGATTCCCAAAGAAGATTTAGCTCGTATCTTCGATAAAGGATTCACTGGTACAAACGGACGACTGAGCAAAACTCATTCCACTGGGTTGGGTCTTTATTTAGCCAAATCCCTCGCTGAAAAAATCGGTATTGAACTAATCGCTGAATCGACGGAGGGAGAAGGGACGACAATGACCCTATTTTTCCCAATTTTAAATTTCTATAATGAGAAACGTTAGAAAACAGTTAGAATCGAAAAAAACTTCTTGTGTTGTGAACGTTTTCGCTGATAAGTTTCTTATCATGTGAAATAAAAGGAGATTAGTTATGGAAATTTTAATAGCATTAATCCCTATGGTAGCATGGGGTAGTATCGGTTTAGTAAGTGGAAAAATTGGTGGCGATGCCAATCAGCAAACATTAGGAATGACGATTGGCGCATTCATTTTTTCATTAGTTGTCTTTTTCATTGTTAGTCCTACGATCACACCTTGGATTTTCTTGATCGGCTTTTTATCTGGTCTTGCTTGGAGTGTTGGACAAAACGGTCAATTCCATGGGATGAAATTTATGGGCGTCTCTGTTGGATTACCACTTTCTACTGGTTTTCAATTGATTTTGAATACGATTGCGGGCGCTGTCTTCTTCCATGAATGGACACAAACGAAAGATTATGTATACGGTATTATTGCTTTAGCTCTTCTTGTAAGCGGTGCTTATTTAACCGCGCGACAAGATGATGAAGGAAAAGTAGACACAGATAATAAAATGCTTGATTTTGGTAAAGGCTTTAGAGCATTGATCTATTCTACGATTGGTTACGGTGTGTATACGATCATTGTCAACTGGGCTAATTTGGATGCGATGTCAATCATCCTTCCTCAAAGCATTGGGATGATTTTAGGTGCAAGTTTCTTTGCTTTCCGTAAAGTAAAAGTCGATCAATTTGTTTGGAAAAACATGATCTGCGGATTGCTGTGGGGAATTGGGAACGTGTGCATGCTTATAACAGTGAAATCTCTTGGTTTAGCTGTAGGTTTCTCACTTTCTCAAATGGGGATCATCATCTCTACTCTAGGCGGTATTTTCATTTTAGGAGAAAAGAAAACGAAAAAAGAACTTGTTTATGTTATTGTTGGTTGCCTTTTAGTCATTTTAGGTGGTATCCTTTTAGGGTATATGAAAACGGCTTAATTGCTGTTTTCCAACCTGAAATGGGGAGGAACTTCAATGGATTTGTTTCGTAAGAAGGAAATCAATCTCAATCAGACGAGTGGGATGAAGAAAGATCTTAAAACAACGGATTTGATCATGTTAGGTATCGGTGCAATCATCGGTACGGGAATATTTGTAGTGACAGGGGTTGCGGCCAATCAAAATGCGGGTCCAGCACTGTCACTTTCATTTGTCTTGGCTGCAATCGTTGTCATTTTATCAGGACTGAGTTTTGCTGAATTTGCCTCAAGAGTCCCAGTGATCGGTGGACCATATGCCTATTTATATGTGGTATTTGGTGAATTTGCTGCTTGGCTAACAGGCTGGCTATTGATTGGTGAATTTTTGTTAGCTGTCTCATCCGTTGCTTCAGGGTGGTCAGGCTATGTCCAAGGCTTTTTACAGAGTTTAGGGGTCGGCTTGCCACATGCATTGACTGGGGGCTACAATTCTGAGAATGGAACTTATATCGATTTGATTGCAGTGCTTGTCGTGATTTTTGTCACGTATATCGTTTCTTTAGAAGCGAAAAAAGCATTACGATTGAACAACCTGATGGTATTCGTGAAGTTCGGCATCATCGCGTTATTCATCGTTGTTGGTATTTTCTTCGTTAAACCTGAAAATTGGCAGCCTTTTACACCTTTTGGCTTTTCTGGTGTCTTAGATGGAGCTGCTTTAGTCTTTTTTGCTTTTTTAGGATTTGATTCTGTGGCGATGGCAGCGGAGGAAGTGAAGAATCCGCAAAAAGATGTACCTAGAGGCATTATTGGGTCGATCTTGATTGCTACGGCACTCTATATTATCGTGACGTTGATCTTGACTGGGATCGTACCTTACACAGAATTAGGTGTAACAGACCCAGTGGCATTTGCGATGCGTTATGTTGGTCATGGAACAATCGGTGCAATCATTGCGGTGGGCGCGATCTTGACCTTACTCACCGTAACGATTTCGATGATGTATTCTTTAGCTCGCTTATTATTTGCTGTAAGTAAAGATGGACTATTACCTAAATTTATGACAGAAATCGATGAGAAGCATCGAACGCCTAGAAAAGCGACGTATGTAGCAGGGGTTGCAGCATTATTCTTTGCGGGCTTCTTCCCTTTGAACATCTTAGCTGAATTAACGAACATCATGGCGCTGACATATTTGATGCTAGTCAGCTTGGGACTTTTGAAATTAAGAAAAATGTTTGGAAAACCCAAAGCAGGTGAGTTCAAAGTACCTTTTGTCCCTATCTTGCCACTAATTTCAATTCTCACATGTTTCATTTTGATGCTGCGATTACAACCTATAACTTGGCTTGTTTTTGGCATCGTCATGGTGCTTGGTTTGATCATTTATTTTGGTTACGGGTATAAACACAGTAAGATGAATGAATAAAAGAGATGCCTTGGTAGTGCTGATTCGAAAAAGCTATTTCTCGCCAACTATACAAAAAAAGAAGGGGAACGACAAGTGTTTTGTCATTCTCCTTCTTTTTTCGTATAGATTGAATTTTCTTCTTCAAAGGAAGAGGAGCGAGTTTATTGTGTCAAATCCAATAATTTTTGTTTCAAGTCATCTTCCATGTTGCCTAATTCAACTTCTGCATGACGACGTTTTTCTTTTCCTTCTTGTTGAATACGTAAGGTTTCTTGGATTGTTTCAATCAAATTATTTTGAGTGGTTTGCAATGTTTCGATATCAACGATCCCACGTTCATTTTCTTTTGCAGTTTCAATAGCAGAAATTTTAAGCATTTCTGAGTTTTTCTTCAATAAGTCGTTTGTTGTTTCAGATACTTGTCTTTGTGCAGTCACCGCATCTTTTTGTCGAAGAAGCGTTAAGGCAATGACCACTTGGTTTTTCCATAGAGGAATCGCTGTAGCGATCGATGCTTGGATTTTTTCTGCCAATGCTTGGTTCGTGTTCTGGATCAAACGGATCTGTGGTGCTTGTTGGATCGTGATCTGTCTTGCTAAACGTAGGTCGTGTGTACGTTTGTCTAAACGATCTAGAAACTGTGTATAGTCATTTGCAATCTGTACATCCATTTGATCTCCCGTTTCTTCTGCTTTTTTCATTGCTTCAGGAATGATCGTTGTTTGAAGCTCTTCCATCTTTAATTCACCGGCAGCAATATAAATATTGAGTGCATCAAAATAATCTTTATTTTTTTGGTAAAGTTGCTCTAACATCAAGTTGTCTTTTAATAAGCCATCTTTTTCTTTATCTAATTTAATAGAGATCTTGTCGATTTGTGCACCGATTTTTTGATATTTTGCAGTGACTTCATAAATGGATTGTTTGACTTTTCCGAAGACACGCTGAAAAATATTTCCTTCGCCTGCACGCAGTTCATCTGGATTTGCTTCTTGAAGGCGGTACATCAATTCCGTTAAAGAATCACCAACCGGACCAATATCTTGTGCTTGGACATGGTTCAGCATCGATTGCGAGAATTCACTCAATTTTGTTTGGGCGGCAGAACCATAACTAATGACTGACTGCGCATCATTTGCATCGATTTTTGCTGCTAATTCTTTGGCTTGTTCTTGTCTTTCAGCAGGTAATTTATCAATTAGTCGTGTCGCTGTTTGCTGTTCTTGAAGCGCATTGATTTCGTTCTGTTGCGTTTGGGTCAATTTATCTGTCGGAGTAGAAAACGGATTGTTCAATAAGTCTTCTAACGTATCATTGACAGGGGTAATATCATTCGGTTCGCTTGGATGATTGTTTACCATTAAAACTCCTCCTTGTGGTTCATTGAAACTACTTTCTTTCATCATATAAATAAAGTGATAGGAATGCAATCACGTGATAGTGGATCAAACATCCTATTTTGGTTTTAAGTGACATATTTTTGCGCATAACGGGCGAATCGGATATAGAATAAATAAGAGAAGAGGCTGGGACAGAAGTGTTTAACTCCGAGAAATAAGAAGAAATTCACGCAAATTGCTTTTCAAATTTTTGTGAATTTTGGTTTATTTAAGAAGGAGTTGCTTCTGCTCCCACCGTTTATTCGTTTTTAAAGAATGAGGCAAAAGTGTTTCTTACTTTTGTCCCATTCTCTTTCTGATTGAGTGACTAAAGAGTAATTTACTGCCTCTATTGATTCGATTCTCGTTCTAGTTCATTATCTCGTTTTAAGCTTTGTTTGGCAATTGATAGCTCTACATCTAGATCATCTAGATCATCGGATACGAATTTTTGATAATCTTGCGCGATCAGGCTGGCTAATTGATCGATGATCACTGCACTTTCTTCTAGTTTTGCATAAGTCTGTTTATTTTTGATCTCATGATCATTGATCTCGATATATTTATTGGTCAAATCAATTAGATTTGGCAAGTGTGTATAAAGAAACTGACTTGCTTCATGCAAACGATGGGGCTCTTTCACTAATTCTTTAAAGAGTGCCTTGGCTGCTTTGACCGTATCATGTCGAAGATCGATTGATTTAAGTTTTGCTGTTTGCTGCATATTTTGTTGTAGTTGGCTGATCTCTGTCTTTGTCTGATTCATTGTTTGTCTGAAAAAAGTGATTTCGCTTGGGGTCATCCCGCTTTCTTCGTAATGTGCTTCTAATTCTTTTGAAAGATCAGGTATTTCTGCCGGTCTTTTTTTCTTTTTGCTAGAACCGAATAGTCCCCAAATGATAAAAACTGTTCCTACTACCAGCAGTAGCGTAATCAAAGAATAACCACTCAAACGGATATAAAAAAAAGCTATTAGTAAAGCTACTATCCATCGCCAATTTCGTTTTAACATATTAAGCCCTCCATCTTTTCTTACATTCATGAGTAACTGAATTCCTCTTATCATCTACATCCTTATTTTAGCACAATAGCTGTCATAAATAGTATCGGACTAAAGAAGGATTTTAAAGATTTAGAGAATTTCTAAGCTTTGCTATGGTAAACTAAATAGGACGATTCAAGAAAAATTGAAAAAATAAACGAAAGCAGTTATCATTACAAAAGAAAGCAGGGAAAGCGATGCTTAAATTTGAACAGTTTGAAGAAAAGACGATCAATCGTAAAGAAATCTATCATGGTGCTATCATCGACGTGGCATTGGATGATGTTAGATTACCAGACGGAAAAACGGCAAAGCGTGAATTGGTTTTTCACCCTGGCGGAGTGGGGATCATCGCTTTTGATACAGCTGACCGATTGCTCTTAGTAAAGCAATTCCGTAAACCATTAGAAAAAGTGATATTAGAAATTCCAGCAGGCAAAATAGATCCAGGTGAAGGACAGGAACCGGAGCGAACAGCTGCCAGAGAGCTCGAAGAAGAGACGGGCTATCGCCCTGGAAAACTGACGCATTTAACGTCTATGTATCTGTCACCGGGGTTTGCAAATGAACTGCTGCATATTTATCATGCAACTGATTTAGAAAAAATAGCACAGCCACTTGCGCAAGATGAAGATGAAGTTTTGGAATTATATGCTCTTACGTTAGAAGAAGCAAAGCAAGCAATGGCGGATCAAGTGATCTGTGATGCAAAAACGATTTATGCTGTTCAATATTGGGAATTATTGATGAAGGGAAGAGGGATCGGTTGATGGCCAAAGGACCGCTGATTACGAGAAGTGAACTACGTAGACGACAGCAGATGCAAGCCCAAGAATCACTAAAGAGGCAAAGAAAAGAAGAGGCCGCGTACCAACAAGAAGAAAAGAAGATCGCTAGTTTTTATCGTAAAGAAAACAAAAAAAATAAACCCATAACAAAAACGCGTGTCAGTGAACGTAAAAAAACAAAAAAATGGAATTCATTTTTGATGAAATCCTTGATTATTGTTATTGTACTATTGTGTGCTGTATTTTTAGCAGTGGCATTTATTTAGAAAGAAGGAAATGAAATGAAAATCGGTATTATTGGCGCTATGGAAGAAGAAGTAAAAATCTTAAGAAAAAATTTAAGTGAACCATTATCTTGGGAACGAGCAGGAGCATTATTTATTTCAGGCTCACTCGGACGACATGAGGTAATCGTTGTTCGTTCAGGAATTGGTAAAGTATTGGCATCAGTGACAACAAGTTTATTGATCCAACAATATGGTGTAAATATGGTGATCAATACTGGTTCTGCTGGCGGAATCGGTGAAGGCTTAAGTGTTGGTGATATTGTTATATCTGATAAAGTAGCTTATTTTGATGTGGATGCAACTGGATTTGGCTACGAACCGGGACAATTACCAGGCATGCCGCTATATTATGAAGCAAGTACTTATTTGCGAACAGAGATGGCTAAAGCAGCCAAATCAGCGAATCTTAATGTTAAAGAAGGGTTGATCGTTACAGGGGATACTTTTGTCGACTCGCCAGATAAAGTAAAAGAAATTTTGACTAATTTCCCAGAGGCACTTGCTTGTGAAATGGAAGGGGCAGCGGTTGGACAAACAGCTCGCCAGTTCAATATCCCATTTTTAATCGTTCGAGCAATGAGTGATACAGCAGATCATTCAGCGACACAAAGCTTTGACGAATTTATCGAAGATGCCGGGAAACGTTCAGCTGAGATGGTTATTGAATTTGTCAAACATCTTGTATAAGGAGAGGCTAATATGAAAGCTTTGATTTCGATAGATTACACGTATGATTTTGTTGCAGATGATGGAAAGCTGACGACCGCTAAAGATGGCCAAGCCATTGAAAACCAGCTGGTTGCACACACGAAAGACTTTATCGATAAGGGAGAGTTTGTCGTATTCGCAATAGATGGACATGATAGTGCAGATCATTTTCATCCGGAAAATCAGTTGTTTCCACCACATAACCTGATAGGCACTAGTGGCCGGGATTTGTTCGGCAAATTGAAGGATCTGTATGATGAAAATAAGCAACGAGAAAATGTCTATTGGATAGATAAGCGACATTATTCTGCTTTTAGCGGAACAGATTTGGATATCCGTTTACGGGAAAGAAAAATCACTGACCTTTATTTGACTGGTGTTTGTACAGATATTTGTGTCTTGCATACAGCGGTGGATGCTTATAATTTAGGCTATCAATTATTCATTTATGAAGATGCTGTTGCAAGCTTTGATTCAATCGGACATGCGTGGGCATTGAAACATTTTGAGACTACTTTAGGGGCGAAAATCATCCGAAAATAGGTTCTTCCACGCTGCATTCAATTGTCAGAGGAATGAAAATAGCTAACGGATTTCATGAAATGGAAGAAATTAGGATCGAAGTGTGAAACTTGAATTATTTTTTTGAACTTCTGATTTTCGTTGGTGTTCAAATCTAGAGGAAGAGATCGAAACAAAAGTCGTTTAGGTTTGATAAATTGAAGAGGGAAGAGGAGGCTGGGACAGAAGTGTTTAACTCCGAGAAATAAGAAGAAATGAACGGAAATTGCTTTTCAAATTTTTGTGAATTTCGGCTTATTTAAGAAGGAGTTGCTTCTGCTCCCACCGTTTATTCGGAGTTAGAGTCTGTGGCAAAACTGATTTTTAGTTTTGTCCCACGCTCCTCTTTTTTGAAATTTCCGAAAAACCTGACTTTTGGACGCCGTTTATCCGGAATTAAAATCTGTAGTAAATCTGTTTTTTTAGATTTGTCCCACATTCTTCTTCTTCTTTTGTTATGTTTTTCTAGGGTGCACAGTCTTTATAAAGCTTATTTTGTGATGTTTAAATCTTTCGGAAATATAACTGTTGTTACTAATCTATTTTTTGTTGACATAAACTGAAAAGTACGTAATACTCCTATAGTAAGCGCTTACTAATTTTCAGGGAGGTTATTTTTTGAAGAATAAATGGCAAACAACAGTTATACTAGCTTCAACTTTTCTTTTGGTAACGACACCTATGATAACCAGTGCCACACAAGCTTTAACAGAAGATCCTATTCTTATTGAAAATAATGCACACGTGAACAATGAAAGGTATAGCGATGAAGGGGAAAAAATGGAAGAAGCGAATCAACAAGCAGTAGATGACCAAAATACACAGAAGGTTGAAATAGAACCAGATCTTGAAACAGAACCAAATCTTGAACAGGAGTCGGTTGCTGAGGAACGTTGGCAAGGAGTCGTCTTCGGTGAAAGTACTAGTGCAAGCAAATATCAGATTGAGTCAACGGATAATAGCGTGCGGTTATCTTCCACGAATAACGGGGGGAAATTCCAATCTAGCGGGTCAGATGGTATCACGTATTATTATCATCCAGTAAGCAAAGAAACGAATTTTTCATTGAAGGCCACGATTGAGATCGAGTCTTGGACATACACGAATGCCCAAGAAGGTTTTGCGGTCATGGTCAGAGATAGTGTCCCAAAATCAAATCTATTCGGGCAATCATTTTATTCTAATTCGTTTTCTTTATTGGGAAGTCGAATCGAGTATCTTTGGAATTCAGATACAAAAGAAGTAGTTAGTGGAAATGGCAGTAAATACACCATGCGATTAGGCTTGGGAAGCAGGACGATCACAGGGATATCTCCTGATAGTCCAGAATCAGCCCCAGCCCCTGGCAGTGTCAAAGTAGAAACAGCACCAATGGAAACTTCGGCTGGGCTACAGGAAAAAGAAGCTAGCTCGTATAATATTTTTGGTAATGGCAACGGTAATCTATTTCCAGCAACCGATAATCTAACGAAAATCTCTGTAGAAATGAAAAAAACGAATACAGGGTTTGAAGCCTATTACTATGACAGCAGCACAGGCAAAGAACTGGCAAACGAGATCATGTACGATTGGGAAGAGTTGTATGGTTCTTCTGAAGAGGAAATCTATGTCGGTTTTGCAGCAGCACGAAATATGACGATCAAAGTGGATGAGATCGATCTGACTTTTTCAGATCCAGCAACCGATCCTCCAGCAAAAGAACGACCAAACAAAATCATCGAGCCAATCTATAGTGTCACGTCAAGCAACTATTCAGGAGATGCGAACCACGTGCTATCCTTTAAAACGAATGCGGACGGACAGCTGACGATCGTGAATCGACAAACCAATGAAATCATTGGTGAGGCGAAAGATGTTGCCATTCAAGCAAATAAAGAACAACAATTTGAAACAAAATTAATGACCGGAGAAAATCATTTTACTTTTCGTTTTACACCAGACAAAAACTTTCCGCCGGAAGATTATACAGTGCTGGCGAATTATGATACTCAAGAAATCAAGCATACCGTGGTCCATCAACAGCACAGCTACTCTACGCTCTATGTCACACCAACGGGGACAGCAACTGGGAGTGGAAGTAAACAAAATCCCCTTTCATTAACGGAAGCACTCAAATATGCTAGTGGAGGCCAAATCATTGTCCTAAGTTCAGGGACATATGCTTTACCTAACGGACTCAGTATCCCAAAAGGTATCATTGGCACAAAGGAATTACCAATCTATTTGATTGCGGAAAAGAATAAGGAGAATCAGCGCCCTATTTTTGATTTTTGTGGCACGGGTAATGGGTTGACTGTTTGGGGCAACCATTGGATACTAAGAGGATTTGACATTACAAATAGTGCGGCGATGCAAAAAGGGATGCAAATCTCTGGTAATTACAATGTAGTTGAGGATATCCATGCATACCGCAATGGAAATACAGGAATTCAAATCAGCGGCAGCTCAAACGACCCGTTTGAAGCATGGCCAGCACATAACTTGATCAAAAATTGTACTTCTTTCGAAAATGCTGACCCAGGATTTGAAGATGCAGATGGGTTTGCGGCAAAATTGACAGTTGGAGAAGGCAATCTATTTGATGGCTGTATTGCCTACCATAATGCTGATGACGGTTGGGATCTATTTGCGAAAAATGAAACAGGCTCAATCGGGAAAGTAGTGATCAAAAATTCGGTTGCTTATCGAAATGGCTGGATTCCTGGGGTCAACGGAGAAGGGAATGGGAACGGCTTTAAAATGGGAGGTTCCTCACTCTCTGGAAAGCACGAATTGATCAATAGTCTTTCTTTTGAAAACTTGGCGAAAGGAATCGATTCCAATAGCGGAACGGACATCATCGTCAAAAGCAGCACAAGCTTTAATAATGGTTCATACAATGTTGCGCTCTATACTTCGTCAGCCAGTGAGACGGCTTTCGAAACATCAGGAATTCTATCATTTCGAACAACAGGGTTAGATATAAGGGAACAGATCCAACTATTGAAGCAAGAAAAAGAGGATGTTTTCCATGAATTGAACTATTTATGGAATGAACAGACAAAGCGCTCTGAAAATCATTTAGGCAGTCAAATTTTAGAGGAGTGGTTCGACCATCTAGACACTTCAGATGAAACGAAAGAACCGGTTTCTCGATATGAGAATGGGAGCATCAACGTCTTTGGATTGATGCAGATAAAGCCAGAATTTCGACGAACAGACGGAAAGAAAAACAACGGTGTTCCTCTTTCTGTGGGAGCTATTTTGGACGAAACAAGTTCACCATTCTCGGATTATCCAGTAGTTGAACTGGAAAAGGAGCGCGAACCAAATCAGACACAGCCGACAGAAGAGAACAATCCCATTATCATAAAAGAAGCCAATGGGATACGAGAAGAAGCGGAGAAACATATTACAGAACAGAAACCATTTACAGTGTGGGTAGCTGATTTTGCTCCAGCGGATCCGTTAGAAGCAGTTAAAGGCGACATGCGTTACTTTCCTGTTGAATGGCGTATCGATGAAGCTGGTATGTCCGGAGCTTTTTCGGATTCACTCGCTACAATATCTGCGCCTAGGCAGGGGGCATATGTTCTTTCTGTGTGGTACCGTACAGAAATATTTGATGGAATGACATGGATCAAGCACGCTGATAGAGTAAGTCAAGAGAAAAAAATCAATAGCTTAGCAGGAAAAACAACAGAATCAACTACCGATGAATCAGATAAAGGGAAAGAGACAGGGCAATCTAAAGAAAATGAAACAGACAAAAATAAATTGCCAACTACTGGTGAAAAAACGAATTACTTCATCACAGCATTGGGCGTAACGCTCATTTGTGCAGTCGTGCTTTACATGACAATGAAAAAAAAGAAAGCATGATACGAATAACTTTGAAAAAATAAAATTTGTTAAAAAAGAGAACGAGGGCAAAAGTACAGAATACTTTTGTCCCTCGTTCTCTTTTTGGTCAAGGCATGTTGTTCACCATTTTACCAAATATGCACGCGTTTTTCTGGTTTTTGGTACATTTCATCTTGTTCAGTGATTCCAAAAGTTTCATAAAATTCATCAATGTTTTGTAGTTGGACATTGGCTCTTAGCTTAGCTGGTGCATGGACATCGATTTGTAAAAGTAATTGTTGGTATTCTTTTTTGGCTTTTGTACGCCAGATCGTTGCCCAGCTGACAAAAAATTCTTCAAATGAAAAATCTTTTTCAGATTTAGCAGCTTCTAAAGCACAACTTAAACCACCAGCATCAGCGATATTTTCAGAAACGGTCAACTTTCCATTCACAGTGGCATCTGCAAGTGATAAACCGTCAAATTCATCAATCATTGCTTGGGCTTTATTTTGGAATTGTTCCAGATCTTCTTCTGTCCACCAATTATTTAAATTACCAAATTCATCGAACTTGGCACCGTTGTTATCAAAAGCGTGTGAAATTTCATGGGCGATCACTGCGCCGATCCCACCAAAGTTTGCGGAACTTGATTGTTCTAAACTGTAGAATGGGGCTTGTAAGATAGCCGCAGGGAAAACAATGACATTTCTAAATGGGTGATAGTAAGCATTCACAGTATCTGCACTCATTTCCCACTCTGAACGATCAACAGGTTTATTCCATTTGCTAAAACGATCTTTAGCTTCGATTTTACTAAAAGCTAAGGCATTGGAGAGTAGTGTGCCGCCGTCTTCTGCAGTGACTGTTTTATATGCATCGAAACGAGCGGGGATGCTCTCAGGATAACCAACTTGAACACCTAATTTATCTAGTTTGATTATAGCTTTTTCTTTGGTTGCTTGACTAAGCCAGCTATTTTCTTCTAGACGTTTTTTATACACACGAATCATTTCTTTGATCATATTCTCTACGTCTTTTTTAGCAATCTCACCAAAATATTTTTTCCCATAATAGTCACCAACGACTTGGTCAAATTGTCCAGAAGCCAAATAGTACGCAGCTTTCTTTGGTGCCATTGCTTCTTCGGTACCGGAAAGTGTACGAGAAAAAATGCCGCTGACTTGTCTGAATTCTTCTGATAAATAGCTGCTTAAAGAGCGAACCGTTCGCACGATCATCCAACTTTTGATCAGTGGAAAATGTTCAGTCGTTAATAGTTCAGCTAAATGGTCAAAATATCCTGGATCAGTCACGATGACTTTATCTGGTGTTGTTCCAAGTAAGCCAACAGATAGTTTTTTTAAATCGATCGTAGCCGTATGACCAATAAATTCTTCAAATGATTGAGGATTGTACATTTTACTGTAGTCCGCATTTTCTTCCGCACTTTTTACATGAGGAGCAATCAGTTTATCGAATTGAATGGCTTGTTCGACGATTGCTTCAGCTTGACCTTTATCTTTTCCAGAAAGCTCCAATAATTGGACCATCATATCAAAGAACACGTTTAATAGTTCTGCACCATTTGGATGTTCTGGTGCGTAATATGTTTTATCAGGTAAGAATAAAGAAGGTGGATAAGCAAAAAAGGCATTTGTTTGTGCATTTTTCATATCCGCATCTACGTCAAGTGAAAATGGGAGGGGTAAACTATCAAGTACCCATTCTGGAAGTTGTTGGTTCAATGCATCAAATGAGTTGATTTTTTCAATACGTTCAAGCAGTGGAAGTAATGGTTTTTCTGCTAATTGATTTCTTCTATCATAATCATTTGCAATTTGGTAAAAGCGAAGAAAATGAGCCATTTTTTCAGATGGAACGAACTCGGGGTGTGCGAGTAATTCGTCAATTTCATTCATTAATAGGTCATCGATCCCAACAACCAATTCTTGGAATCCGCCAGTAACGGGTTTATCCGCTGGTATTTTGGCAGTTTTGAGCCATTCTTCATTTACTGCTTCATAAAAATCTTGTTTTAAAAGTTCTTTGTTCATTTACTCATCGCTCCTTTTTATTTAATGTTTTTATTATCGTATAAAATCACTGAATAAACAATGGAAAGGAATAGAAGTTTAGAAATAATGGGGATTTCTATGAAAAGAGAAGGCACTGTTCCCTAGTCAAACTGATTTGTTTTTGCCCCTATTTCCCTTATAATGAAAGAAACGGAGGTGATTGAGCTTGAAAAATAAAGTCGAACGATCTGCGTATCTTATAATAGATGGTGAAGCAAAGAGCGTGGCGGCGACAGAAAAGTTGCTCACGGATCAGGGACAGGTGTATCTAGCCATGATTTTTGAGAATGAAAGCTATCTTATTGTTGATCAGACTGGAAAGCCAGTAGAGTATTGCCCGACAGAAGATACGTACGTTGATGCTATTGGGCGTTCGACCATTTTTACTGCGATGGCAGAAAAGACAAGTTGTTTTTCTGAAGAAAATGATTTGCTAGAAAAAGCACTGGAATGGAATCGAACAAAAAAAGGCAAAGCATATCTGCTCGATTGTTGGGTGGGGTTACCCGCAAAACGTTTCGCTTCTTATAAAAAATGGCGCACACCTTCGGGCTATCTTTGCGGAACTTATGCAGCAACTGTTTTACTTGCTTATTATCAAGACTTTCGCGATGAGTTATCACTTCCTGAAGAGATTCGAAAAAAAGGATCACAGATAGATGAGCCCCTCAGCAGTGAATTGAAAAAAATGATCCAGCCTTTAGGATTACCGACCATTCCACTTCAAGTAAGTGGTGGGCTATCGAGATTCTTGAAAAAAACAGGCAATCCTTTTTCTGCTAGAAATACGATCATCGGTTCTTGGCAGCGGGCCACCAAAAGAATCCATCAAGGAAAACCAGTGATGGTTGGGATTTTGAAAATACTTGGCAGTCCTTATGGCAATCATTGGGTGACAGCATATGCGTATTATGAATCTGCCTCTGGTGAACGTTTTTATAAAGTCCACGATAATTGGGGAGATTATCAACGAATAATTCCTGCAAGTTGGGGAAATGGAACAGTCTCCCTTCCGTAATTATTTGCAGAAATTACCAGAAAATATTGGCAAAGTATGTTAAACTATCGAAGAATAGAGAAGTTTGGGGAGGACTACATGAGTAAAAAGTATCAGGATGACACGTTGAAAATCTTTAGTTTGAATGGGAATCGTCCATTAGCAGAAAAAATTGCGAAGGTCTTTGGGACAGAACTAGGAAAAAGTGTCGTAAAACAATTTAGTGATGGTGAAATTTCGATCAATATTGAAGAAAGTATCCGTGGCGATCATGTGTACATCGTACAGTCAACCAATGCGCCTGTAAATGATCACTATCTCGAATTATTGATCATGATCGATGCGATGAAACGTGCAAGCGCCAAAACGATCAATGTCGTACTACCTTATTATGGGTATGCAAGACAAGACCGCACAGCAAAACCACACGAACCAATCACAGCGAAATTGATTGCTAATCTAATTGAAGAAGCTGGTGCAACTCGTGTGTTGACTTTGGATCTACACACTGTCCAAGTACAAGGATTTTTCGATATCCCTGTTGATAATTTATTTACAATGCCTTTGTTTGCTCATTATTATCGTCAACTTGGTTTGACGGGGGATGATATTGTTGTTGTTTCACCAAAAAATAGTGGTGTCCAACGTGCTAGAAGCCTTTCTGAATATCTGGATAGTACACTGGCAATCGTAGACCACGCAGATGATGCTGATGTGAATAGCGGTTATGTGATCGGGAACGTACAAGGAAAAACATGTATCATGGTAGATGATATCCTTAATACTGGTGCGACATTTGCCCGTGCAGCGAATGTATTGAAAGAAAATGGTGCGAAAGATGTTTATGCTTGTGCATCTCATGGATTATTATCTGTTCCTGCGAAACCAATCTTAGATGAAGCGCCAATCAAAGATATTTGTATCACTGATTCTGTCTTCACAACTGAAGATCGTCATCCAGAAAACTTGACGATCGTTACATGCTCTGAATTGATGGGAGAAGCGGTAAAACGTATCCACGAAAATACACCAATGAGTCCATTGTTCCGTCTAGAAGAAAAAGAGTTTGATTAATCGTTAGCGATAGGACAAATAGAAATTCGCCCAACTAGCTTCTACTTAGTAAGCAGTTGAGCGAATTTATTTTTTATTTTTGGTAACTTTGATATTCTGTGCTAGAATGTGCCTAGTTATATCTGGAAGGGATGAAAAAAGTTGGAAAAAATTTATTTGGATCATGCGGCGACCACACCGATGCATCCACAAGTAATCACTGAAATGACTATGATCATGCAAGAAACATTCGGAAATCCGTCAAGTATCCATGGCTTTGGTCGCTTGGCGCACGAAAAATTAGAGACCGCTAGACAAATCATTGCGGATACTTTGCAGGTGAATGACCATGAAATCATTTTTAACAGCGGTGGAACAGAAGGAGATAATACGGCAATCCTAGAAACAGCTTTTTCAAGAAAAGCGGAAGGCAAGCACCTGATCACTACAGCCATCGAACATCCTGCAGTTTTGAATGCGATGAAGTATTTAGAAACAAAAGGATTTGAGGTTACATATTTACCTGTAGATGAAAAAGGAAATATTTCATTGGAAGACTTTGAACAAGCCTTAAGAGAAGATACGATCCTAGTTTCGATCATGTACGGGAACAATGAGATCGGGAACTTGATGCCAATCAAGGAGATCGGAGAAAGACTGCGCGAGCATCCTGCTTATTTCCATACCGATGCAGTCCAAGCTTATGGCAACCAAACGATCCATCCCAAAGATCTAGGTATTGATCTACTAAGCGTTTCAGCGCATAAAATCAATGGACCTAAAGGGGTCGGCTTTTTATATAAGAAAGATGGGGTCAATATTCCCGCAATGCTTCTAGGTGGTGAACAAGAAGAAAAACGCCGTGCTGGAACAGAAAATCTTGCAGGAATCTGGGGAATGGCAAAAGCAGCGGAACTTCTAACGGTTGAAGAACGTGAAGCGAGAAGTGAAAAATACGCGGGATTCCAACAAATGATTTTAGAGGAATTAGAAAAACAAGGGATTGATGTTCAAGTAAACGGGGACCTAGAAAATAAATTGCCTCACGTGCTGAACCTTCGTTTGCCAGGGGTCGTAAATGATTTGCTGTTAATGAAATTAGACCTTAACGGTATCGCTATTTCCACTGGGTCAGCTTGTACAGCAGGGAATATCGAACCTTCCCATGTATTAGAAGCAATGTACGGAAAAGACACACCAATCTTGAAAGAATCGATTCGGATCAGCTTTGGTTATGGTAACACGAAAGAAGACATTCAAAAATTTATTCAGCAACTAGTCGGTGCTATCAAGTAAAGAGCGTGTTCGAAAAAGTATCCAACTCTGAGAAATAAGAAGACAACCACAGAAATCGAACAGTAGATTCTTGTGGTTGTCTTCTTATTTTCACAGGGGCTATTTCTAGTGCTTGCTATTGAAAGAAATCAAATGAAAAAACGGCGAATGTTGTAGAAGTTCTCAATGACAACGGGCTTGTAGTTTTTAGTATTGTTCAAGGATAAAAAACTACACGAAAAGAAGGAAGAACAAAGAACGTATGTGGGATATCTTGAATTCAAAACAAGGATGGCCCCAAGCAGTAAAAAGGACCATCCCCGTTCGTTTTAATTATGGTTTTGATTCAGTGTGACTCAAATCAACACGCTTTTTTAATTTTCCACATTTCTTACATAATCATCAAAATACTTGATCAAATCATTTTTTATTTTCTGATAGTCTTCTTCACTGTAGACTTTGTCCTCAAGTTTTCCTTGAAAAAAAGGAATCTCCAAGTCTTCTCGTAGACGATCTAAAACTTCTTCTTTATCCATTTCGTTCCTCCATGATCAGTCAAAATAAACGCAGACACATTCTGGCGCATAAATATCTTTTTGGCGTACTGACAGTAAACCAGTAGCTGCATCACGAGAATAAAGAGTAAGATTATCCGTGTTTTGGTTTGCACATACTAGATAGTTATTCTCTGGATCCAGTGCAAAATCTCTTGGAAAATCCCCTTCAGTTGAAATGATTTGAATGTTTTCTAAGGTGTACTCATCAGGCGAAACAGCAAACACCGCAATTGAATTATGCCCACGATTTGAAGCATAGACATAATTGCCATCTTTAGAGATACGGATCGCAGCGCCACCGTTTTCTCCTTGGAAATCTTCGGGTAAAGTACTGATTTTTTGTTTTTCAGTAAAGCTTCCGTGTGCTGCATCATATTGTAGTACGCGGACTGTACTATCTAATTCGCCAAATAAATAAGCAATCTTTTGATTTGTCGGATGAAAAACAAGATGACGTGGGCCAGTTCCGGGTTCTGCAACGAATTCAGCCACAACAGTCAATTTTCCTTCTTTTGACACATCGTACGTATAGACACGATCTGTTCCCAGATCACAAACAACTAATCGATCATCAGGCGTCAAGTCTGTGTAGTGGACATGAGCATGGTCTTGATTTTTGTGCGGACCAGTTTCTTCTTGATGAAACACTGCATCTGTAGCTTCTAATCCACCATTCTCAAGAATACGGTAAACATTTACTTCACCTTTGTGGTAATTTGCGCCGTAAACAAGCTGTCTTGTTTCATCAACGGCTACATAGCACAAAGGAGCTCCTGATTCTGTTACCGCATTCAAAAACTGAAATTCATGATCGTATGCACCAGCTCCGCCTAGTCCATCGATACTTGTGACAGTGTAAAGATTACCAGCCTTGCTTTTCGTCAAATAAGTAGGGCTATTTTCTTTCGTTGCTAATTCTAGACCTGTCAATTCACCCTTTTCGTTATCCAGATTGATTGTATAAATTCCTTCACTGACACGTCTTGTATATGTCCCTAAAATGATTTTTTCCATCATTTTATCCCTCCTGAAATTTTATGAAATAGGTTTCTTTTTTTATTTTAGCACATAACTATTCATGGCGGTTAAACAAAAAGAATATGTTATACTTGTTTTGTACGCAAAGAAATTTTTTTGTAGTGAGGGAGAGAATGTTATGATTCATGCAACGATAAAAGAAATTGGCGCCAAAGCAGTGAGCGTTCAAGAACCGATCTTGATTCTATTCGATCAAACAGCGACATCTGCCTTGCGGAATTATTCAATTATTCAAGAAATCAGTTCAAAAGAAGCCTTTCAATTGAAGAAAGGTGGAATGATCTCTTTTGATCAGCAAGAATATACAATCGATTATGTGGGAACGATGGCGAATGAAAATTTGACTTCTGTTGGACACGTTACGTTGATTTTTGAGAGTCATACGGAAGACAGTGGTATTGCAAATGGTATCTATTTATCACCACATCAACTTCCTGAACTCCATGTAGGTACAGAGATTAAATACAGGTAGGTGGAAAAATGGAAGAAAAAAATAAAAAATCAAGACCTATTTCTTGGTTCTGGCGTTGGTTCTTGAATAATCAGGTCGTGACGTCATTACTAGTGGTGCTTTTAGTCTTACTTATCGTTTTTCTATTTACGAAAGTATCCTATTTATTTGAACCAATCTGGCAGTTTTTAGCGATCGTTGGCTTGCCGATTATTTTAGCGGGTATTTTGTACTATTTGATGAATCCAGTGGTCGATTATTTAGAGAAACAACGAATACCGCGAATCTACAGTATCATTGGATTATTTGTTCTCGTTGTGGCTTTGATCGTTTGGGGATCAGTGGTTATCATTCCTAAAATCCAAGAGCAAACAGTCAGTTTTGTCGGTAATTTTCCTAAATATGTAGATACGATCGATAATAAATTGACGGAGATTTTAAGGGATCCGCTATTTAATCAGTTTAGAGATCAATTGGAATCTGCGGGAGAAAAGTTCGTAAGTTCAGCTGGAGATATGTTACAAGATATCTCTAAAAGTACCGTTCAAAGTTTGGGTAGTTTTGTCGGGGCTGTAGCGACGGTCTTGGTTGCTGTGTTGACGATGCCATTTATTCTCTTCTATCTATTGAAGGATGGGAAACAGCTTGCACCGTATTTTGTTAAATTCTTGCCAACTCGTATGCGGAAACCCACATTAAAAGTGTTAGGGGAAATGAATGATCAAGTGTCTTCTTATATCCGTGGGCAATTAACTGTTGCGTTTGCTGTAGCCATCATGTTTATGATCGGTTTTGCGATTATTGGTCTGGATTATGCAGTTACTCTAGGGATAGTCGCAGGATTTTTAAACCTTATTCCTTATCTAGGATCATTCTTAGCAATGATTCCAGCAGTGTTTTTAGCAATCGTTGCAGGGCCAGTGATGTTAGTGAAAGTGCTGATCGTCTTTGCTGTGGAGCAAACAATCGAAGGGCGTTTGATTTCTCCACTTGTTCTAGGAAATCAGCTAGCAATTCATCCTGTCACCATTTTACTAGTGTTGTTGACTTCTGGTAAATTATTTGGGATCATCGGTGTGATTTTAGGGATTCCGGTATATGCTGCTGCGAAAGTGATCATTTCACATGTCTTCGAATGGTACACTACTATTTCTAATTTGTATGAAGAAAAAAACAACGAGTTATAAAAAAAGATTCAAAAATAGGCTGTAATGATCTTTAAAAGCTAGTCCACTAACTTTTTAGAGATCGGTTCAGAAATTCCTATTTTTGAATCTTTTTTCTTTTAAAAATTTTTTTTGCTGATCGATTTAGAACGTTTTACCAAATTCTGTGGCTTTATCCAAAGCTGATTGCATCAATTCTTCAGCACGATCAGGCGCATAGTCGATACCTTCAATAAATAATTGATCGACTTGATCGATACCGACAAAGTTCAAAATCCCTTTGACATATTGTGAAGCAAAGTCTTGACCATTGTAAACTCCTCCGTTTGATTGGATATGCAATGCTTTCTTACCAGAAACTAATCCTTCTGGACCATTTTCAGTGTAGCGGAATGTTTTACCAGCTACATTGACAGTATCGAACCAAGCTTTTAGTTTTGTAGGAATATTCAAATTCCATAAAGCATTGGCGATAACGATTTTATCTGAAGCAAGAAATTGATCCGTCAATTCATTGAAACGAGCAATTTTGTGTTGTTGGCTTTCGGATAAAGTAGAGAATTCAGCGCCTGCACGAAGCGCTTCCCAACCTGAAAGTAATTCCTCATCGATTTCTGGGATATCATCATGGTAAAGTTCTAGGACGGTAACTTCATCGTCCGGATGATTTTCTTTGTAACTATCTAAAAAAGCAGATAATGCTTTAACTGAACGAGATTCTTGTGCAGTTAAAGGGTGACCTTTTACTACTAATACTGATGCCATAATATCTCTCCTTTTATAATTGTTGTTATGTGGCTAACAAAATAAGTTTACTTGAAAGGGAAAAGGCTATCAAGCTTTTTTATAAAGGTTCCATTTCAAATAAAAAAAACAGTTGTTTTCATGAAAAAAATCATGCAAATCACTTGCAAAACAATTACCTGGTGTTATAATGACATAGTGTCATATGACAGTGTGTCATTTTTAGAAGGAAGGAGGCTACCTATGCCTAAGCAGACTTTTTTTCATTTACCTGAAGAAAAAAAGAAACGACTGTTAGAAGCAGCAAGAGTTGAGTTCTCAAGAGTCCCGTTAAAAGATGCTTCTATCGCAAATATCGTGAAGATAGCTGAAATCCCTCGCGGTAGTTTTTATCAATATTTTGAGGACAAAGAAGATCTTTATTTCTATTACTTTGAAACAGTGCGACGTGATAGTTCTAGAGATATGATCCAATTGATGAAAGAAGCCGATGGTGATTTGTTCAAGGGATTCGAACTTTATTTTACAAAGATGATCCGCGATATCTTAGTGGGAGAAAATGCTGCTTTTTATCGAAATTTGTTCATGAATATGGATTATCGTGCTTCCCGTAAAGTGGTGCCCCATGCTAGAGGGGATCAGCATCACTCCCATGAAGAGCATAAACAAGATGCGAAAGAACTGGTTGAGTTGATCGATCGCACTACACTAAAAATCAAAAATGACCATGAGATGGAATTACTGATCCAAGTAGTGATGAGTACATTTTTTACGACAATCGCTCATTCTTATAAAACATTCTCAAAATCCAAAGATTACTCTGTTGAACAAGCAATCGAAGAATTCAAATTGAAATTGTCTTGGTTGAAAAATGGAGTGTATAAATAGAAAGAAGGGTACTACATGCTAAAAGTTTTTAAACGGATATCATTGACTTCGGCGATTGCTGCTACGATATTTATGGTTATCCAAGTCTTCGCAGATCTTTACTTGCCGACACTGACCTCTAATATTATTGATAAAGGGGTAGCAAAAGGAGATGTCGATTATATCTGGCAGACTGGTTTTGTTATGATCGGCTTTTCTTTGATCAGTATTTTTGCGGCAATTGCAAATACCTATTTTGCAACACGAGAATCACAGAAATTAGGAAAACAATTACGTACAGATGTTTATAAAAAATCAGAAAGCTTGACCAAAGACGCCTTTGATAAATATGGAACAGCTTCTTTGATTACACGAACAACCAATGATGTGACCCAGATCCAAATGGTTACGCAAATGTTTCTAAGAATGATGATCAATGCACCGATTACATTGGTGGGTGCAAGTTTCTTAGCTTATCAAAAAGACCATGAATTAACGAAAATTTTCTTAGTTGTTATCCCTGTCATGATCGTTTTGATTGGTGGGATCATGTTTTTTGCTGTTCCATTGTTCAAGAGTATGCAGAAAAAGACAGACCGCTTGAACTTGGTATTTCGTGAAGGACTGACAGGCGTACGTGTTATTCGTGCCTTTGATAAAACACGATTTGAAGAAAATCGTTTTGATTTAGCGAATAAAGATTATACGAATACAGCGATTAAAGTAAATACGATCGTTGCATTGATGATGCCGATGATGACATTGATCATGAGTGGTACAAATGTAGCAATTACCTGGTTTGGTGGTCACTACATAGCAGATATGACTTTAGAAGTAGGGAACCTAATTGCATTCATGACATATGCGATGCAGATTTTGATTAGCTTCATGATGCTGTCAGCCATTTTTATCATGGTGCCTAGAGCACAAGCATCTGCTGATCGTATCAATGAAGTACTAGATGAAGAAGTAGGGATCAATGACCCTAAAGATCCTAAAAAATTGGCTCTTGCAGGAAAAAATGCCACACTTGCTTTTGAGCATGTCAATTATCGCTATCATGGGGCGGAGAAATTAGCCTTAGAAGATATTGATTTTTCTGCCAAATCTGGGGAGATCGTTGCAATCATTGGAGGTACTGGTTCAGGGAAAACGACTTTAGTCAATCTTATCCCACGCTTGTATGATATTGAATCTGGTGCCATCAAGATCAATGGAACAAGTATCAGTGAAGTGACACAATACAACTTGAGAGAATTGATGGGCTTTGTTCCGCAAAAAGCGATGCTCTTTTCTGGAACGATCAGAGAAAATATGCAATATGGTAAAGCAGATGCAACGGATGAAATGATTTGGAAAGCATTAGAAATTGCTCAAGCGAAAGAATTTGTCTCAGAATTAGAAGATGGGTTAGATAGCCACGTAGAACAAGGTGGCGGGAACTTCTCTGGTGGTCAAAGACAACGACTGGCTATTGCACGGGCTTTAGTCAAACCAGCAGATGTCTATGTCTTCGATGATTCATTTTCAGCTTTAGACTTTAAAACAGATGCAAATCTTCGTCAAGCATTGAAACAAAATATGACACAAAGCATTACGGTATTAGTTGCTCAACGTGTAAGTACTGTTATGGACGCTGATACGATCTTAGTATTAGATGAAGGAAAATTAGTCGGTAAAGGAACACATGATGAACTACTTAAAACAAATGAAACGTATCAAGAGATCGTTCATTCGCAATTGAGAGAGGAGGATCTACATGAGTAAAGAAAATACGAAACCTTCTCGTGGACCAATGGGTGGCGGACATGGACCTGGACGCAACATTGGCGTTAAAGGAGAAAAACCTAAGAATTTTTGGGGAACAGTTAGACGATTATTTGGGTATATGTCCAAACGGTTAGTTGCGATCATTGCCGTTTTTGTGTTGGCGATTGCAGCTGTAATCTTCCAAATCCAAACACCTAAAGTATTAGGGAAAGCGACAACGGAAATATTCAATGGTGTCATGGCAGGTGCTAAACAGATGCAAGCAGGCCAACAGATATCAAAATTTCCGATTGATTTTGACAAAATTGCACAAATCATTGCGACAGTTATCGTAATGTATTTGATTTCTGCGGTATTCAACTTTTTACAACAATTTATCATGACTAGAGTTTCACAACGAACAGTGTATGAACTACGACATGATCTAGAAGCAAAAATGAACCGAGTACCTATTTCTTACTATGATACACATACAAATGGGGACATCATGTCTAGAGCCATCAATGACATGGATAACATTGCAAGTACGCTTCAACAAAACTTGACGCAATTTGTAACGAGTGCCGTCACATTGATCGGGGTTATCGTCATGATGCTTTCTATCAGTTGGCAGTTAACGTTGGTCGCATTATTGATGATTCCTTTAAGTTTGATCATCGTCATGATCATTGCGCCAAAATCACAAATATTCTTTGCTGATCAACAAAAGAGTCTAGGACTTTTAAATAATCAGGTAGAAGAAACGTATAGTGGACATACGATCGTTAAAACATTTAACCATACAGCAAAAGACCAAGAAGTCTTTGAAGAAGAAAATCAAAAACTATACGCGGCAGGCTGGAAAGCTCAGTTCATTTCAGCAATCATCATGCCTTTGATGAACTTTGTTAAAAACTTGGGTTATGTATTTGTTGCTGTTCTTGGGGGTGTCAAAGTTGCGAATGGGAATATGTCCCTTGGTGATGTTCAAGCCTTCTTGCAATATACGACACAATTTTCACAACCAATCACGCAGTTAGCGAGTTTGATGAACACGATCCAATCAACAGTTGCTTCTGCAGAACGTGTTTTTGAAGTCTTAGATGAAGCAGAGATGACAGAGGAAAAATCAGGATTGCCAGTAGAAAAAGATACACCTTACAAAGTACGTTTTGAAAATGTACAATTTGGCTATTCTCCAGATAGTTTATTGATGACTGATTTCAGTTTAGATGTAAAACCGGGAGAAATGGTTGCTATCGTAGGACCTACAGGGGCAGGGAAAACCACCTTGATCAACCTGTTAGAACGATTCTATGATGTTTCGGGCGGAAGCATTCGTTACGATGGTGTTGACACGAGAGATCTTTCACGAGATGTCTTACGTGCACAGTTCTCTATGGTACTTCAAGATACTTGGTTATTCACAGGGACGATCTATGACAATATCAAGTATGGGAACGAAGATGCAACAGATGAGCAAGTAATCGAAGCTGCTAAGGCAGCCCATGTCGATGACTTTGTTCGCAAATTACCAGAAGGCTATAATACAGTATTAAACGAAGATGCCAGCAACATTTCTCAAGGTCAAAGACAATTGATTACGATTGCGCGAGCATTCCTTGCTAATCCAGATGTCTTGATCCTTGATGAAGCTACCTCTAGTGTAGATACACGAACTGAGATCTTGATTCAAAAAGCGATGAATCGTTTATTAGAAAACCGAACAAGTTTTGTGGTAGCTCACCGTCTGTCAACGATTCGTGATGCAGATAACATTATCGTTATGAATCATGGTTCGATCGTTGAAACAGGTAATCATGATACTTTGATGGAAAAAGATGGTTTTTATGCTGATTTGTATAATAGTCAATTTTCAGAGGAAGAAGCTTCATAAGTTGAAAATTAACGCACGAGACATAGATTGTTTCGTGCGTTTTATTTTTTATAACTATCGTTTTTTCACTATTTTATTAAAATTATATGAAAAAGCGAGAATTCTCACATTTTTTTTTATAAAAATCTATTTATCGCTTGAAAGAAATGGGAACCATCGTTAAAATAAAGCTTGACGTAGAGGGGAGCAAGAATGATGAAAGATTTTAAATTGGGGTCTGCTACCTATTTGAAAAGCGTGGCAATCCGGGTGAAAGACCGAGATAAAATGATTGATTTTTATAAGAATACAATTGGCTTTGATTTGAAACGGGAATAAAACGAACTAGCTATTCTAGGAACGGAAGAGCGTGACAGTGAAATGCTATTGCTTGAAGAAAGCCCCAGAGCAGATGATCACTTCGGGGAGATCAAAAAGCTCAACCGCTTCTCATTGATTATTCCAAGTGTAGAAGAAATGGCAGATATTCTATGCCGTATCAGCAAGACGAATTACGTAATTGAAAAAGCATTAGAAGACCAAGGCCGTATGGGTATCTTATTAAAAGATCCAGAAGGTAATGAATTAGAGATCTATCACGAAGATGGAACAGTAGAGAAGTCTGTAGATCCAGAAAATTTGGATCAAGAATCGTTGTTGCGAAAATCTGAAGAAAAGTATGAAAAATTATCAGCAGGCTCTTATTTTGAAAAAATCCACTTAAACGTAATCGATAGTGCCAAAGAACGTAAGTTTCTTGAAAGCTTACTTGGTTTAAAAGTCCATAATGAAAAAAACGAATGGTATGTTTTAAATGAAGGGGACTTCCATGTTGGTCTGACTGAAGCAACGAGTGAAGCAATCCAACTTCCGACCCACGAAGTGATTGGCTTAGACTTTTTGAAGTTTGTGATCAGCCAAGAGAATATGGAAGAACTTGTCCAACATTTAAAAGAATATTCAGTTGATTTCTTCTTAGATAAAAAGCACACAGTATTGACCATCTATGATGCAATCGGAATCGAATGGTGGTTTGTGACAGATTCTAAAGAAGAAAAAAATAAATTAGCGTGTGAAAGTTGCTCCTAGCGTATTGATATGTCATACGTAGGAGTTTTTTATTTATATTTTTCATCCTTAGTTTTTAGCATAAAAGTCTAAAAATATTGGAAAAATCTTGCTTCTCCTGAAAGAAAGCTATATGCTTTGGGCATGGAACGAAAGAGTATCCTTCGAAAGAAAGGGAGAGGAACATGTATCCAGAAACAAAACAATTGATTTTAAAAAAATTAGAAGAAGGCTATTATCCTGGTGTCGTTGGCGCATTCATCCGAAAAAATGAAGTTGAACGTTTCTTTGCTGGAAACGCTCAGGTTGTCCCGGAGATCCAGCCTATGGAAGAAGACTTGCTTTTTGATGCAGCATCTTTGACAAAAGTGATTGCGACAACTAGTTTGGTCTTGCGTTTGTGGGAAGATGGAAAAATTGAGTTGGATCGTCCGCTTGCAGATTATTTACCAGCTTTTGACAATCAAACGATCACGATCCGGCACTTATTGACCCATACGTCTGATATCCAAACGTGGATTCCTGATCGTGATCAACTTTCACAAGAAGAGTTGATTGCTGCTTACCTTAAACTTCAACCAGGAGATCAGTTAGGAAAGGCTGTGAAATACACTGATGCAGGCACGATCTTGTTAGGGTTCATGTTGGAAGAGATTTTTCAAGAACCAGCAACAGAATTGTTCCAAGAACAAGTGTTGGAACCATTAGGGATGATGAATAGCCTCTTTTTACCCTATCCATCCAAACGAATCGTACCAACGCAACAATTGGCATCAGGAGAAGTCTTGCGGGGGATCACACATGATCCAAAAGCAAGGGTCTTAGCAGAACATGCAGGCAATGCGGGTTTATTTATCGATTTAGAAGATAGCATCAAATTTGTCAAAATGTATCTGGATAAAGGGAAAACTGCGAATGGTCAGTTTTTAGAAGAAAGAACGATCCAAGAGCTTTTGCAAGATCAAACACCACTTCAAAATGGAGATCGATCATTGGGATGGGATTTGAAAAGAGATGTGACCGATCATCATCCAATTCTCTTTCATACTGGTTATACGGGTACATTTTTATTGATTGACTTGATCGATCAAACAGCGTTCATCTTTTTATCCAATCGTGTCCATCCAGAAGACCATCGTGAGGCGTATATTGAATGTCGCGATGAGATCGTTGAAAATTTTTTGAAAGAGAAAGCGTTATTAAACAAATAATGCTATAATAATCATGAAAATCGAGAGGAGTTAGAATGATGCAAGAACCTATTTTTTTAAAACCAGTCTTTCAAAAAAAAATCTGGGGAGGTAGCCGGCTGAAATCCGTATTTGGTTTTGATATCCCTAATGACAAAATCGGGGAAGATTGGGCAATCAGCGCACATCCACATGGCGTTAGCGTTGTAGAAAATGGCGAATTCAAAGGTCAAAAATTAGATGATCTATGGAAAGAACATAAGGAGTTATTTGGTCATCCAACGGAACCAGTTTTCCCATTGTTAATCAAAATATTGGATGCTGAAGATGAACTTTCTGTACAAGTCCATCCAGATGATGCCTATGGAATGAAACATGAAGGAGAACTAGGAAAAACAGAATGCTGGTACATCATAGATGCTGAGCCAGGTGCTGAGATCATTTATGGGCATCATGCGAAGACCAGAGAAGAATTGGCTGAAATGATCAAAGAAGGCCGCTGGGACGATTTGTTGAAAAAAGTTCCCGTCAAAAAAGGTGACTTTTTCTATGTTCCTAGTGGAACGATCCATGCAATCGGCAAAGGAATCATGATTTTAGAAACACAACAAAGTTCAGACACGACTTATCGTGTGTATGACTATGATAGAAAAGATGCAAGCGGTCAGAAACGGGAGCTACACATCCAACAATCGATTGATGTGACTACTGTACCTGCAAAAACACCAGAATTACAAATCAAAGAAGTTCGAAAAGGACAATCTTCTATTGTTACTTACTTAGAAACTGAGTTTTTCAATGTGTATGAATGGGATATCAAAGGGATCACTTCCTTCAAAAAACAAGCACCTTATACATTGGCGACAGTAATCGATGGCGCTGGGGAATTGATCGTGGATAATCAGACATACCTGTTAGAAAAAGGAACAAGCTTCATTCTACCGAACGAGATCAACGAATGGACTGTTCAAGGAGAACTAACAATCATTGCCTCTGAACCAGGGAAATAATTCGTGTAAAAGTAACAGTGATAGAAATGTTCTTTTCTTTGAAAAAACCGTATAGAAGCAAGTGGTCGGACCAGAGGTATTTCACTCCGAGAAATAAGTAGAGATTCACGGGCTTTCAACTTTTTGTGAATTTCAGTTTATTTCTCGTAAGAGTTGTTTCTGTGCCCACTGTTTATTCTTTTTAGAGCGTGAAGCAAAAGTATTCCCTACTTTTGCCTCACGCTCTTTTCATCGTATGTTTATGTCAGAAAATTACGAAAAATTACACTTAGTAGCAGAGTTCTTGAAATCACTTTCAATCTGTGGTATATTCTTTTTGTGTAGTTAAAACGTTTTAATTGTTGTTAAAAGAGTGTTTGAACTAATTTATAATGTAAATGGAGTGGTGAAAATGAACACTGTAACAGTTATCGGTAGTATCAATCTAGACCGTACGATTCGAGTAAAACATATGCCTAAACCTGGAGAAACGATCCATACAAGAGAAACTTTTTCAGCAGGTGGAGGAAAAGGAGCAAATCAAGCTGTAGCCGCTAGACGTTCTGAAGCAGATACTTATTTTATTGGAGCAGTAGGAACGGATGAAGCTGGAAAAACAATGAGTGAGCTGTTAAGCCAAGAAGAAATCGATTTAACTGGTGTGGCTACATTAGAAAACCAAGCGACTGGTCAAGCCTATATCATCGTTGACGATCAAGGTGAAAATAGTATCATGATCCATGCGGGCGCAAACAACGCGTTTACCCCAGAACAAGTTAGAAAAAGCCAAGCAATCATCGAAAAGAGCGATTTTATCATTGCTCAATTTGAAAGCGCTGTAGAAAGCACGATTGAAGCTTTCAAGATTGCGAAGAAGGCAGGAGTCAAAACGATTTTGAATCCTGCACCGGCATTAGAAAATGTACCAGAAGAATTACTAAAAGTAACAGATATGATCATACCGAATGAAACAGAAACAGAGATTTTAACTGGTGTGACGATCAGTGACGAAGCAAGTCTACAAGCAGCAGCATCTAAACTTCATGCGTTGGGAATAGAAGTCGTGATCATCACGATTGGAAGCAAAGGAGCTTTTTACGCGCTAAAAGATGGAAAAAATGGTATCGTTAAAGCGTTTAAAGTAAACGCTGTGGATACAACGGCAGCTGGTGATACATTCATTGGTGCAATGAGTAGTCTATTGGCAAAAGATTTTAGTAATTTGGAAGAAGCAATTCGTTATGGAAATAAAGCTTCCTCACTTACGGTTCAACGTTTTGGCGCACAACCATCGATTCCTTATAAAAAAGAGTTGGATTAAAGAAAGGATGTTTTTAGTATGAAAAAGTCAAAAGTAATCAATTCAGATATTTCTCGAGTTATCGCACAAATGGGTCATTTTGATAAATTGAGTATTGGTGATGCAGGAATGCCTGTACTAATGACTACTGAAAAAATCGATCTAGCTGTGGATAATGGTATTCCAAGTTTTATGCAAGTACTGAATAATGTTTTAGAAGAATTAGAAGTTCAGCGCATTTACTTGGCAGAAGAAATCAAATCAGAAAACCCTCAAGTATTATCAGAAATCAAAGAACGATTACCAGAAACGCCGATTACGTTTATTCCTCATAGTGAAATGAAGGCAGATCTAAATAATTGCCATGCATTTATTCGCACAGGGGAAATGACACCATACGCGAATATCATTCTTGAAAGCGGCGTTGTATTTTAAAACAAATAAGGAGGATATAGAATGAATGCGACAGCACTTTTAATTGGATTAGGACCTCTGTTAGGTTGGGGATTATACCCGACGATTGCTTCTAAGCTTGGCGGTCGTCCAGTCAACCAAATTTTAGGCTCTACTATAGGAACACTGATTTTTGCAATCGTTTTTGCAGCAATAAAAGGAATAGGTTTACCTACAGGAATGGATTTAGTCTTTTCGATCTTATCAGGTGTTGGCTGGGCAACGGCACAAATCATCACCTTCCAGTCATTCACATTGATTGGTTCTTCTCGTGCAATGCCGATCACGACCGCCTTTCAACTGCTAGGTGCATCTTTATGGGGTGTGTTTGCGTTAGGTAACTGGCCAGGAACTACAGCAAAATTACTTGGTGCATTTGCTTTAGTATTGATCATTTTAGGTGCTTGGATGACAATATGGTCAGAAAAGAAAGATAAAGAAAACAGCAATTTGTTGAAAAAAGCAGTTCTATTGTTGGCTATAGGGGAAATTGGTTATTGGGCTTACTCAGCTGCACCTCAAGCAACTTCGATTGACGGGATGCATGCCTTCTTACCACAAGCAATCGGAATGGTGCTAGTCGCAGTAGTCTACACAGCAGTTTTAAGTTTCAAAGGGAACGAAAAATCAGCGTTTACTGAAGTAGTTTCTTATAAACATATCTTTTCTGGTTTCTTCTTTGCCTTTGCTGCATTGACTTATCTTATCTCTGCTCAACCTGATATGAATGGTTTAGCTACTGGCTTTATTCTATCACAAACATCTGTTGTATTAGCTACTTTAACGGGTATTTGGTTCTTAGGACAAAAGAAAACGAAAAAAGAAATGACAATTACAGTTATTGGTCTCGTGTTGATTTTAGCAGCAGCTACTATCACTGTATTGATTTGATCGAAGAAATAAATTCACATTAAAAAGAAGGAAGAGTGCACGTTGCTTGTTCAAAGCGATGTGAACTCTTTCCTTTTTTTTTGGAAGAATCTCAATTAATTCGTAACTATAGAGTGAGGAGGGATATATGTGTTAAGGATCTGTTCGAAAAAAGCTATTCGAAGTAAAGCATTAACTGTCCGTTTATTTAATGGTTCTACTTGGGCCAATTTAGGAAATGGTTACTTTATTGATCGTGAAACAAAACAGGAGCTGCCTGATTATAAACTTTATCGGCACATTAAAACAGCCGTGTCTTCAGGAGGGATGATTTTTGCCAAAAGAATGAATCCGACACAAGCATTGCAGTACACAGAGAGACCGCTTAAAGTGAAATCTTGGTGATTTCCTAGTCTGTTCTTTGAAAATTGCATAAAAAGAGCATCATTCGTATCAGATACGATGAGATGTGGATGATTGACTGTCAATCCATGTTGGTGCTCACTAAAAAGGCAGTACTGTCAGTGATGGTAAACTGGCAGATCAAGTGTCCTTATAAACGATTGGTGAAAATGGAGCAAATAATTGCTAGTGATAGCTATTTGTTTGAAGAAGGATTTCTTACGTTTGTTTTTCTCAAGGTTTATTCGTGTCACTGGTTGTCTATTCCCTAAAATAGTCAGGTTGGCATTTATCCAAAAAGTGTCTATGCCAAAATGCTGAAAAGGAAGTTGAATATGACTGAAATACAGCAGTTGATAGCATTCATGCGTAGTGGTAAAAGAAAAACCATCAGTTTATCTGAGTATGAACGATCTGTTCATAAAGAAGGTTGGTCAACGGGCAGTAAAGCAAAGCTGATCAATCAAGTCCAAAAAAGTGGGATCTTACGCTATGAACGGTGTAAAAAAGGCTATGTGATCCGACTAGTTCGTTAAGTGAGAGTGCAATTTCACAAGTTAAAGGAACCTAATTTATAAAACAAACTTATCAATCAATGATAACGGGAGTGATTCAATGAAGAAAAATAGACAGTTTTGTTTCCGATTGCTTATTCTGATTAGTTTACTGATTCCTTCCATTCTCGGAAGTTCCTCAATTATAGCGTTAGAAAAAATGACAGATGAAAAAGAACAGCAAACAACTTTTTTGCTGGAAAACCAATTGATGCAACAAGAAAACGGTAAACTGTATACGACAGTTCCTTCCAACTATATCCACTCTTCGATTCACGATAAGTTCGGAAGAATAGACACTCGGGATAATCAAATCATACATGTAGATCCCAATGCACACATTGCAAATATCGATATTTACTTATCCAATGGCGGTCGCGAGTATGGCTGGTATGGAAAACGAGTAAATGGCGAGATTGCACTATGCATCGAGCAAGGAGCAGCACTTAGCATAGGAAATAATGGGGGATACACAGTATCCCCGCAAAATACTGAACAACTGAAGAAAATCTCCTTGGTCACCTATTATGGGATCATCGTCACTGGACATACACTGCAAAAAGAATTGATGACTCAAATTTTAGCTTGGGAACAGCAAGGAATTTATCCAACCAGTATTTCGGGAGTATTTACGATGGCAGACTACCAAACATTTAAAGCAAGTGTGATGACAAACGTCAATAAATTTTTTGTCAAACCAAGTTTTGATCGCCAAATAGTTGAATTGAAAGTCGGCGAAAGCAAGACGATTTTAGATACGACGGGGTCTTTTAGTAATTATGAATCCTCTCCTTCTGCTATAGCCCCAGGACTTATGGTAAACAAGCAAGGAAATCAATTGACGGTCACAGCGACCAAGGAAGCAAACAAATCCGGAAATATCGATTTTCACTATGCCATTGCTAGTAGTTACCGTGGAATACCACTGATTTACCAGCATCCTTATACGCAAAATATGATGGTAGGAAGAATAAATGATTTAACGAAGATAAGTTTAACTGTAAATGTCATGAAAAACGGCAATGCCCGTGTTCGCAAAGTAGATGAAACTACGAAGCAACCACTGGCAGGTGCCGTTTTTCGTTTTGCGACTTCAACTGGTCAAGTACAAGAAATCATGACCAATGCCGATGGCTAAGCTACTTGGAATGAGTTGTTAGTAGATACAAAAGTGACGATACAAGAAATCAAAGCGCCAGATGGGTACATTTTGGATACGACACCACACACAATGACGATCAAAGCAAATGAAACAACGACTATCATCAAGGATAACCAAGAGCAACTAGCAAATCTACGAGTGATCAAAGAAGATGAAGAAACTGGCAATACCCCACAAGGAGCGGCACAGCTTATTGGCGCTGTTTATGAATTAACAAATGGCCAAGGAGAAACTGTGGGGCAAATAACAATGGAAGAAACGGAAGGAATCGTCCAAGGGCAAATAAAAGCGTTGAAACTAGGTACGTATACACTACAAGAAATCGAAGCTCCTAAAGGCTATACTCTTGATCCCACAAAGTATACCGTACACCTCACGTATGCTGGGCAAAATGAAACAGTCGCTATCCATAGCAAAACGGTGAAAAATCGTGTCATCAAAGGGCATATCGAAGGCTATAAATTTGGATCTCGTCCGTTGATACCACGTACGGTTCTGGAAAATTTACATCAATTGTTGACAGAAGATCGTGGGATCAAGCCACCACTGGCAGGTGTGAAATTAACCGCAACGTCCCAAACAACAGGAAAGAAGTATGTGGAAACGACGCAAGAAAATGGGTATTTTAAGTTTGAGGCTCTCCCTTACGATCGCTATATCGTCGAAGAAACAAAGGGGGTAGATGGTTATTTGTTGATTGAACCATTTGAGGTAGTTGTTACAGAAGATGGCTATACACATTTTTTCTTTTTAGAAGATAAAATCATTGAATCCCGGTTACATATCATCAAAGTAGATGAGGATACAGGAGAAGCGATTCCGTATGCAGGTGCGCAATTTAAAATCTTCGATACTTGGGCAGATGATGGTAAAGAGGCATTTGTCTCTATGCAAAAACCAAATGATACTGAAAGTACAACCATTTTTGAAACGAATATAAAAGGAGAAGTTCTGACAACTGACAGTTTACCATGGGGAAATGAACGTTACGAACTTCATGAAATCAAGGCACCAGAAGGATATCTACCATTAGAGAACCCCATCATTTTCAGTATCACTGAAAATGAGACGAATCCACTCATTCGATTAGAGGTACCGAATCGACTAGCACGTCAACCTATCAGAGTGATCAAACGTGACCGATTAAATGACCGCCCCTTAAAAAATGTCCTATTTGAATTGTATAAAATCGAGCAGGATGAGGAAACGAAAGAAATATTGATGGGTGAGTATGCCACAGATAAAGATGGAAAAATAGAAGTAGAATCATTGCCTTATGGAAAGTATAAATTTATAGAATCAGAACCCCTTGAAGGGTATCTCCCCTTAGAAGCGGCATTAGATTTTTCGATCACTGTAGAAAAAGATGGCGAATGGATCGTTCTAGAAGCCTATAATGAGCGTGAAGAATTAGTGATTTCTTCCTTATTTACTGATGCGTATGGCAAAAAGGAAATCGATCCAACAGTAACCAATCGTTTGAAAGATATGGTCTGGATAAAAGGAGAAGGGCTTGAGATCGGTCATATGTATACAGTGGTCACACGATATAAAAATACTAAAAATGGTCAAGTCATCAGTGAAAATGTATCTACCTACACAGCGCAAAGTAAAGAAGATACCTTTGAAGTACTTCTTGAATTAAAAGCAAATGCATTGAAGGATGGGGAGCAGCTGACAGCGACCCACATCTTTTACTATGAAGAGGAAAAAAAGAATGAGGTGGCTCGTGAAGATGATCTGACAAACAAAGAGCAAACAATCCAAATGAAAAAAGTAAAAGAGCCTAAAAAAGAACAACCGATGTTACCTAAAACTGGTGATACTAGATCATTGATAGTCACATTCATAGGAGTTGGACTCGTTGCTTTGGTTAGTAGTCGAATCTATGGTCAACGAAAGAAAAGTAATTAATTGCTCAAGAGACCAAGAAAGGGTGTTAGACAATAAATGAAAAAGTTGCTCTTAGCTAGTCGATCTGAAAAAACAACAAGAAAGAACTATTATATTTTTATCAGTACACTGTGTGGATGGTTAATCGGATTAGGAAGCTGTCACATGATCAATGCAAAGCACCACCAAGAACAATCTGTTGAAAAGCAAATTACTGGCGTTTTAACAACGACAAAAAAAGAGACAACGGAAAACGAAACGATAGAAGAAAAACAGGATCCTGTTTCTTCAGTAATCGAACACTTTGCATCAATCGATCAAGTAACAGAGCAAAGTAAGCCTGATATTCGGCAATTAGAGAATACAACTGAGCATTTTACCACGATGCTTGTAAAAGAAAAAAAGAAAGTTGTTCAATCAGAAAGTACTATTAATGAGCAATCAAATCCGCTATCTCAGCCACTCGAATCTAGAGTCAATAATAAAGATGACTCTGTCACCACAATGTGGCAAGCAGCTAAACTAAACCTCCATTCGGCCTATCTCGTTGTCGAACAACATAGTTTCTTTGAGCCTTCTAACTATTTCACGATCATTCACGGGAGCGATCCGTTTCCTAACGTCAGTTACACCAATGTGGATACATCCATACCTGGTGAACAACAGGTGCGTATCCAAGTCACCGATTCTAAAGGACTTGTAACGACAAGTGAATTCACTATCATGATCAATAGCATACCAAAAATAACGGTTGAACAGCCACTTTTGTTTCAAAAAATAGGTCAACCACTGGATTTAAGAAAAGGAGTCTTCGCATCTGATAACGAAGAAGGAGATCTGACTTCCGCTATTCACGTTGAAACAAATCTAGATACAACTGTTGAAGGCGAGTACGAAGTGATCTATACGGTGAAAGATCGACATGGTGCACAACATGTGGCCCATGTAGAAATACGGGTAGTCAATGATGCACCAATCATTTCAGCACCTGTCGTAATCGAGCAGGTGATCAACGAGTCATTCAACATCTTCAATTATGTGGAAGTAACGGATGCAGAAGATGGAAACATCCCATTGAATGAAACCAATATTGTTGAAACTAATTTCATCCCAAATAAAGAAGGCATCTATTATTTTAAAATCGGCAACGTAAAGGATCAATATGGAAAGCTGGCAGTGGAAAAAATAGTTGAAGTCACCATAACAAATGAGGCACCTGAGATCATCCAAGCAGATATGAAAGTGAATGTTTTTTCACAACTATCGAAAGAAGCTTATTTGGCACAAGTGATTGTTTCAGATCGTGAAGACTCCGAAAAAAAACTAACTGTTGAGGTAGATGAAGATTCATGGAGTCAAGACCAGTGAACTAGGTGAATACCGTGTTTTACTTCAGGTGACGGATACGAATGGAAAATCTTCGAAAGCATACGGAGTGATCACTGTAATTAATGAACCACCTGTTTTTTTAGGTGTAAAGGACCGAGAAATGGTTGTAGGTGAAGCATTTGATCCATTAGCAGGGATCACAGTTCATGACAAGGAAGAAAAGCTACTTCCAGAAATAGAAGTAAGCGGGACATTCAATAGTACTTTACCTGGTACGTATCTCGTGTATTTAAGTGTCAGAGACTCTTTTGAACGTGTAACGACCAATTATCAATTAAAGGTTCTTGCAACAGAAGAAAATATGGAAACGGGGGAGTGAGATGGACTATTTTGAACAGGCAATGGCATTGTTTTCCAAAGGAATACTTGGTTCTGGAAGTTTACTTACTGTATGGGGGATCATCCAACTAGGCATGTCGATCAAAGAACATAACGGCCCAGCAATGCAACAAGCTATCTTTCAAATTGTTGGCGGTGCAGTGATTCTCGCAGCAGGTTCTTGGATAGCAACGATTTCGATATAAGGGGAGGAGCAACGCATTATTCATGGATAGAGCCATCGAGTTTGTTTTAAAGACGATTGCAGAACAGTTGAATTTTTCAAATGATCCCCAAAGTGTATTAGTACAAAATCTAGAGACCTACTTACCAGATATTTATCACTATAGTTTGCTGATCATGGATATTGTGGTGAAGCCTATTGCCTATTCGGTCTTAGGCTTTTTATTGCTTTTAGAATTCCATCAGATTGCTCAAAAAATTTATAGTAATTATTCGGCATTCGGAGGATTCGAATTATTCCTACCACTTTTTTTAAAATTAGGGCTCAGTTTATTGGTGATGCGGAATTTAACCGTGTTTATCCATGCGATTGTTGGTATTAGTACAATCATCAATGTTGGGATCGGTGAGCTAGGCATACAAGCTGAGATGGACCAAGTAGTTGATTTCTCCTTGATCATGGAGCAAGAACAAGCAATGAATTTTTTTGAGAAACTAACGCTTTTACTACTGTTATTCATTCCCTTAGTCTTATCTCTACTGACAAATATCATGACAAAAATCGTTGTATTTTTGCGTTTTTTTGAGCTGTATTTCTACTTTAGTCTTTCTCCTATAATTTTAGTGACGTTTATTCATGAAGAAATCAATCAGATCGGTAAAAATTTTTTTCGAATGATCTGTGCCGCTTCGTTACAAGGTGTCTTATTGTTCATGGTACTGAGTTTTTATCCACTGTTGGTACAAACCCTTTTTTCAATTCAAGAACGCCAAGGATTGATCACTGTCATCTGTATCATCTCGGGGAATTGTTTGACTTTATGCATCAGTTTATTCTATACGAACAAGTGGGCGAAGGCGATAATGGCTGTCGCTTGATAGACTGCAGTAGGAGGTGAGAATGATAGCAATTGAGGTCCCGGTTAGAAAAGAAATTTTGCTATACAAAGAAAAGCTGTTTTTTGGATTTTCATTAAGACAATTTATATCAATGATGATAACCTTGAGTATTACGCTAATCGTCGGTCTTTTGAATCATTTTACTTGGCAATTTTCTATTGATGATCTCGGTATCGGTTTGATGGCAATTAGTTCACCCATCTTATCTTTTGGTTGGATCAAACCTAATGATCTGCCTATGGAAAAATATCTGCAGATTCGTTGGCGTTATGTTAAACTCGACAGCTATTATACTTATCCATCTATCATGGAGGTGAGATTGGATGAGACCTTGGCAAAAAAGGAAACAAAAAGAAGCAAGAAATATACAGAATACAGCAATTAAGAATTCTAAATTTTTACGCGTACTAAAAAAGCAAAAACAACAGCGTGGAAAAAGACAGAAAAAGCAGGCACCTAAACGTGATGTCCAATCAATGCTACGTTATGAAAAGATGTTTGAGAGTGGGATTTGTGAATTGAGTACAAATTACTATTCCAAGAGTATCCAATTTTCTGATATCAATTATCAAATCGCCTCTAAGGAAGAACAACAAAGTATTTTTACTAAATACTGCGCATTGCTGAACAGTTGCGAAGAGACGATGCACTTGAATGTTACACTCGTAAAAAAGAAAATCAGAAAGGGAAAATTAAAGAAGGAGCTTTTCTATAAAAAAATAGGCAATGCGTATGATGAGTATCGCGAAGAATTGAATGATCTATTGAGTAAAAAAATCCATGCAGGCGAGAACAACTTTATCAAAGAAAATTATTTAACATTCACCATGCCTGCCAAGGAACTGGATCAAGCAAAACAGTTATTAGCTAGAGCTGAACAGACATTGAGCGATAGTCTAACAGAAATCGGTTCGAAATGTCAAAAAATGGACGGATTGAGTCGATTACGGCTGATACATCATTTATTACACTCAACTGCTTCTTTTGATTTCAACTATTCTGATCTTATCTATAACGGATTATCTACAAAAGCAAGCATTGCACCTATGAGTCTAAATGTTAAAAAGAAGAATTATTTTGAAATAGAAGAGTCATATGGACAAATACTATATTTAAAAGACTATCCTGCTAATTTAACAGATAAAGTTATTTCAGGATTGCTGGAGATTCCTGAAGAAATGAGATTGTCTATTCATATTGATCCCATCGCCTCTGACCAAGCGAATCATCTTATACAAAGAAAACAAGCCTATATGGAAGGAGATAAAGTTGCTTCCCAAAGAAAAGCGCTGCAAAAAGGATATGATCCATATTCTAGTATTCCCTATGAGCTGACAACCAGCATTGATGAAGCAAAATTATTACTCGATGATTTGAGAAAAGCAGGACAAAATTTATTTTTTGTTTCTATTTTCGTTTATTTTAAAACAGATAAAAAAGAGCTGTTAGCGGATATTGCAAAGCAGGTGCTACGCATAGGCAGAAAGTATGGCTGCGGCTTTAATCATTTAGACTATTTACAGATGGAAGGTTTGAATTCTGTTCTTCCTTTTGGCAAAAATTGGGTCATGACTCAGCGGACCCTTACAACTACAAGTACTGCAATCTTTCTTCCTTTTACAGCACAAGACCTTAGTCATGAAAATGGAAAATATTATGGAAGAAACGAATTAACAAAAAATGCTATTCAAATTGATCGTAAGCGATTGAATACACCTAGCGGGATGATTTTAGGAAGTTCAGGGTCAGGAAAAGGTGTAGCAAAAAAATATGAAGAAATCACTACGCTATTAAAAAATCCAGAAGACGAAATCATTTCAATGGATCCAGAAGATGAAGATACGCGGATCGGAAAAGCTTTCGATGCACAAATCATCAAAATTGCACCAAATACAGATACTTTCATAAATCTATTAGATATTTCAGGTGATTTTCAAGGTGAAACAGATCCAATAAAATTGAAATCCGATTTCATTCTGACTGCTTTTGAAGCATTGATTGGGGGTACTGTGGGCTTGAATTCTGCACAACGTTCGATCATTGATCGAGTGACTCGGCTGACTTATGTCCAGTATTATCATTCAGCGAGAAAAAGCATGCCGACACTGGGAAATGAATGGTTTTCCTTATTAAAAGAACAGCCAGAAGAAGAGGCACAGGCGCTTGTCTTGGACTTAGAATTGTATATTGAAGGATCATTAGCTATTTTTTCTCGTCCAACCAATATCCAGTTGAATAAGCGATTTATTATCTACAATACCAAACAATTAGGTAGCCAATTAAAGACTTTTGGCATGATGGTTGTATTAGAACAAGTGTGGAATCGAGTGGTTCGTAATCGCGAAAAAGGGATTACAACTTGGATTTATATCGATAAGATGCAATTGATGCTGAGCGATCCTTATTGTGAAAACTATTTTTTTGAATTGTGGAGTCGTATTCGAAAATGGGGAGCTATTCCGACAGGGATTACGCAAAATGTAGAAACTTTACTACTCTCAGACAAAGCACGACGAATGTTGAGTAATACTGAATTCATCATTATGCTAAAACAAGCAAAAAGTGATTTAGATGAACTGGCTTTGCTTTTTCACTTATCTGCTGAACAGCAAAAGCAATTGATCCATCCTGCGAAGGGCGCTGGGCTGATACGAGCAGGTCAGGTGATACTACCATTTTCCAATATCGTAGAATCACCTTCCAAACTGTATGAATTGATGACGACAGATCCAGAGGAAAGGATAAAAGTAAAACAAGATGCAGCTCAAGAAAAGAGAAGTGAGGGACAAGATAAAGCAGATAGAGGAAGTACGGAATAGAATTTTTCTCAGGAAAATAAGTAAATCACGTGTAGAAAGAACAGTAAATTTTTTCTTTTTTCAGGGAAGACGAAGTAACAAAAAAAGAGAATGGAAGAAATCATCGACACAAAGTTTTTTATTGAAATTTGCAGCAGTCCTTACACTTTCATTGATAGTTATGATAATGGGGATCTTCAGCATGGTTTCTTCAATGGTGACCCAGGCGGATGAATTAGAGTTGACAAAGGTTTGGACATATTTAACAGAATTAGATGCAGACAAGACACTGATTCTCAAAAAACATTCAGGCACTAAAATCAATCACGAGCGTACCGAGCATGTAGCAAAGACAATCAAAAGTGATATTGATAGCATTCTTTCCTATTTAGATATACAAGCAGATGAATTCCAGTTAGCAAATCAAGCATTCAAAAGTAAATTGAACTTGTTACATGATCAATTGTGGGAACTTGATCCAGATACCAAGAACAGCCAACTAAGGACTCGGTATTTGAGCCAAATCATCGAGTGGTCAGAGGAATTGAAACAACGGCTGCATCTTAAAATGGAAGTTGGACCATACCCCCATCTAGTTGAATTGCATTCGCCCTTCAAAGAAGAAAACATACAGATCAATCAGCGCTATGGCTATTACGTGAAGGATCAGGTAAAGGCGTGTTTCAACGGAATCAAGCTACAAGCAAAGGAGAATGAAGAAGTTTTTTCTCCTTTAGCTGGTAAAGTAATCATCGCCGATGGTGCGATTCACGTCGAATCACATGATCGGAAACTACGGTTGACAAATGTTTCGCCACTGGTCAACAATACCTCGGAAATCAAAGCAGGTGATCTTATAGGGAATGTGATAAAAGAAAATGAGTTGACGATTGAATATTCAAAAAAAGCAAACATGGTAAATCCTAGCTTTTATTTTCCACAAGTAGAATATGTGGAAAAACCGGATGAAATGCTAGATTTTCAAAATCAGTCATTTGATGAAGGACGCTTTCGTCAAACCATTGCCCTACATTGTCATGCTTTTAGTGACAAAGCAGACAAAATCATCACAGAAGCAAAGAAAAACGGTCTTTCACCTGTCATTTTTGCTGCGATCATGATCCATGAAAGTGCTTGGGGAACAAGCCAGGGAATTATTGAAAACAATAATCCAGCCGGTTTGATGTCTGAAAATGAGCTTGTTAGCTATCCAAGTTTAGACGAAGGGATTGAAGCAACGGGAAGAACGCTAAAAAATTTGATTGTGGAGCGACAGCTTACAACGGTGGAACGACTTGGCAGTGTGTATTGCCCAGTAGGTGCAGACAACGATCCAACAGGACTGAATCATTACTGGGTGCCAGCTATCAAGCAACTGCTAGTTCAGTTAGGAGGAAGTACAGATATGAGTTTGTTCTGGAACTCTGGCTCGTCTTTCGCTCAACAGCTTTTAGTGAAAGCAAAAAGTCTGCATCAAACAAATGTCCAATATTCACAAGGAAGCAATCGAGGAACATGGCCATATCATGACTGTTCTTCTTTCGTGATATGGGTAATGAATGAGCTAGGGAGCAACATACCTTTTGGAAATACAGAAACTTTATATGGCTTGGAAGGAACAGTTTTGAAAGCAATCACTCGCAATGAGATTAGAGCGGGTGATTTATTTATTTGGGGAGAAAAGGGAGGTTCAGCCGGTGATTATGGTCATACAGGCTTTTTTTTTAGACAATGAAGGGCAAACAATCTTACATTGTACACCTGCAACGAAAAAAGGGTTTGGTCAGAAAGGAGATATTGTGATCACACCATTTGAAGGCTACTATGGAGATGCACAGGCAGCCCCAGTTTATTTTTATCGGATCGTAGAAAGGAACGACTAATGATGCGTCATAAAAAAGCTTTTGTTTTGGCTGGGTTATTTTTTTGTTTAAGTACAAGCGTGATGATCAGTATAGGAAGATCACTTGAAAAGCGGGCATATTTGCAAGAAAAAGCACATGATCCATCGGTAGAAGCGCTGAAAGATACACAAGTAAATAAATTTTTACTCTCATTTTTTTCATTTAAAACAAGTGGAGAAAATTATTCAAACTATGAGATTTTTTTGACAGAAAAGGCAAAAGAAAATGAAAAATCAAAAATTGACCAAGGAAAATCAAATCCGCATTTTTTTAGTCACTCTGTATTTCTTGACAGTAAAAATTATATTCGAAAAGAAAATGATCGGCGTTTCGAAGTTATAAGTGAAATAAAGAGAAAAATTGATTTAGTCAATCAAGAAGGAAACGTAGTGACAAGAAATCTTGAAAAAATAGTAACGTTAAAGATTACTTATTTGTATGATGAAGTAAAAACTGATTTTTTGGTAGACGACTATGAATATTTGGAATTCTCAAATCCTTGATAGCAGACAATAAAGTGAAGCGTGGTCCAATGAAAAAGGGTGTTTTTAGTGGCAAAAGAAATCGTACTGATTGATCGGATACAAAGACTAGGGATAGAAGAAGACCGATTACCAATTTTTGAGGCACTAACGCTATTAGAAAACATAAATAAGCAAACAGTGAATCATTCAGGCAGTTGTCGAATACGGATCTATAATCGAAGAAATCGACTGTTGTATACGTTAGAATTGCAGTTTCCTTTCAAAGATCCCATCGAAGAGATCATCGCAGCGCATGTCAATACAGTAGAAATGGATGAAACTACTGTAAAGAAAGGGAGAATTAAGGAGCGTAATAATCCGTTAAAAATGCGAAATGATACAAAGACTGGTAGATTCAATACATTTGCTAAACGATGCATTCTTTTGAGTATCAGTATAGCGACTTTCATTATTTTGGGAAAACTCATCTTAGACTATTTTTTTGTTCCTTCTGAAAAAACAGCAAGCGAAACGTTGGTAAAACAAGACAGCTGGGAACAATTACTACAAAAAAAAGCCTACTTTGAAGCAGTAGAAGCTTATCCGCAACAGCACGATGAATTGGTCGACTATCTAGTTGAGGAAAAGGAATATGTCTGGTTAAAAAAAATAAATGATCGATTTCCATCGGAAAATGCTCAGTTTGATCTAGCATTTGTGGCGAAAGAATGGCAAAAGGTGATCGGACATTATCCTAAAACGTTGTCAGAAAGACGGCAAGTAATGCTGGCATTGGCCTACCTTGAATTAGAGATGTTGGCAGAAGCAGAATTATTGAATAAACGTTTGAAAAGCGATGAATTATCCAGAAAATTAGATGAAGGCTATCAACGGCAAGCACTAGCCTTTCTGAAAGAAAGAAAAATCTCAGAAGCCCAACAAGCGCTTGAATTGATTAATCAGGAAGAGGAAAAACAAATTTTACGTGCATATATCGATCAAGCAATGATCATCAATGATTTCATTGAGCTTTATGAGAAAAAAGAGGATCATAAAAACAGTTCTTTATGGCAAGAGAGATTAGAAAAAATAGGGGAGGGGGCTGTGGAGACAGAGTGAAGGGTTAGTGTTCAACTTAGGTGATAGCACAAAAAAATGGACAAAAAAGAGACAAGGGAACCATTCATTCGAACGAGGCTGGGACAGAGGTGTTTAAATCCAAGAAATAAGAAGAAATTAACGAAATTGCTTTTCAAATTTTTGTGAATTTCGGCTTATTTCTTGGAGTTGATTCTGCTCCCACCGTTTATTCGTTTTTAAAGAATCGGACAAAAGTGTTTTTTACTTTTGTCCCACGCTCGTGTGTCAGAATCGATTCTCTGTCTCTTAATTGTTATGCAAGTGCTTCTTGCAACGTTGGTAAATCTAAATCTTTTCCGTATCGTTGTTCCAAGGATAAGCGAATCAGACGTTCTGCCAGATGTTCGTTTCTAGCAAGGATCGGACCATGGAAATAAGAACCGTAGACATTCTTATAGATCACACCTTCGGATTTATCTTCTCCGTTATTCCCTTGGCCTTGAACGACTTTACCTAATGGACGTTCACCCTCACCTAAAAAAGTTCGCCCATTGTGATTTTCGAAACCATAATACGTTTCATCGAATTCTTCATTATGGATCACGATGTCCCCGATAAAACGATTGTTCTCTTGGCTTAGTGTGTAGTGATCCAGCGCACTGATTCCTTGTATCTTTTCGCCGTTTGCGCCCATATAGTAATGGCCTAAAAGCTGATAGCCACCGCAGATAGCCAACATTACGCCATTATTCTCGATATAGTTTGTCAATGCTTCTTTCTTCTCTTGGATATCTTTTGAGATGATCAATTGCTCAAAATCTTGTCCTCCGCCAAAGAAGACTAAATCGTATTTGTCAGGATCAAAAGGTTCATGGATGCTGACGATTTCAGTATGGCAGGTAATCCCTAACTTTTTTGCTACATATTTGAGCATCAATAGATTTCCGTTATCACCATAAGTATTCATGAGATTTCCATAAAGATGAGCAATAGTCAATTCATAATTAGCCACGATTCATCCCTCCCTTAATAAATCCTTGATTTGCTAGTTCTTTACGCAACTGTAAGACAGCTGTATAAGTAGCTAAAATATAAACATGGTCAGTCGGTAGTTTTTTGATTGCTTCAATCGTTTCCGCAATTTCTTTCGTTTCCGTGATTTTTTCCTCTGGTACACCCGCAACTTTTAGACGTAATGTCATATCCGTATGACGGTCACCACCTGAAACGACAGCAGGGATATCCATAGTTGCAAAATCTTCGAAGTTCCCATCCCAAATCCAACTAACGTCGATTCCGTCTGCATAATTAGCATTTAATAATGCAACAAGTGAGAACGGATAAGGTGCCAAACCGATCATGTCGATCACCTGATTGATCCCGACAGGATTTTTTACAAGGACCAAGGTGCATTTTTTCCCTGCGATGTCGATGATTTCTTGTCGCCCAAAGACTTTTTCATCATAGCCAAGTCCTTGCTTGATCTTTTCAGGAGTAACGCCGTAATATTCTGCAACAGCGGTAGCTGCTAATGCATTGTAGACATTGTACATTCCGCCGACTTCGATGCTGTATTCATGGTCATCGATGACGAAATCAGCAGATACATTATCCATTCTTACCATGTCAGTCAAGCGATAATCTAATTCAGGTCGCTTAAAATCGCAGTTTGGACAGTAGTATTTCCCCAAATTAGCATAAGTGATCATTTTATAATGTAAGAGATGATGGCAATTCGGACACAAAACACCATCTGTATTGTAGTGAGCCAGTTGTTCACGGTCTTCTTCATGATCAAATCCGTAATACTTGCGTGGATTAACTGTGTCAACAGAATTGAAGATCGGTGAGTCACCATTGCTGATGATTGTAGCTTCTGGAGACTTTGCCGCACCATCAACGATCATTTTATAGGTCGTATAGATTTCCCCATAACGATCCATTTGATCACGGAAGATGTTAGTGAATAAGAATAATTCTGGTTTGATGTACTCTGTCACTTTACTTAAACTAGCTTCATCGATTTCTAGTACAGCGAATTTCTTTTGTCCCTTTTTTTGTTTTGCTTGTAAAAAGGTGGAGACGATTCCTTGGACCATGTTAGCTCCTGTCGGATTCGTTAAGACTTCGTCGTATTGCTGACGTAATATATTTACAGTTAAGGCTGTAGTGAGTGTTTTTCCGTTTGTACCGGTTACTACTACTACTTGATAATCCTTAGCTAAGGTATCTAAAAGATGTGGATCGATCTTAAGTGCAAGTTGACCAGGTAAACTTGAACCTCCTTTTAAGAAGGTTTTTAATGCCCATTGTGATGTCTTTCCGACAGCAATCGCAAATTGGCTGCGTATTCCCATTATGTAACCTCCAAAAACGTCTTAGCGACGAGTAAATTCAACTAATAATACCATATGTTCAAAAAAAGGTTAAATTGCTTTTCTTTTTTTTAAGAAATGATTACGATACCAAGGAAGAAAAACGAAAAAGAAACGCGATCGTGCCATGTTTCACTCCGAAAAATGAGAGATCACGGAATTTGTTTTCAAATTTTGTGGATTTTGACTTACTTCTGAAGGAGATGTTTTTGATCCACTGCTTTTTCGTATTTAGAAGAGGTCGAGACGAAAGTCGTTTAGGTTTGAGAAATTGGATGAAAAAAGGCTGGGACAGAAGTGTTTAACTTCGAGAAATAAGAAGAAATGAACGAAAATTGCTTTTCAAATTTTTGTGAATTTCGGCTTATTTAAGAAGGAGTTGCTTCTGCTCCCGCCGTTTATTCGAGAGTCTGTAGCAAACCTGATTGTTAGATTTGTCCCACATTCCACGCTACTTATTCGAACAGAGTGAAGAGATCAACCGATAATGATTTTTTCAGTTGGGTATTCGTAACCTAAATCTCGTGTTTCTTTAGGAACAAAGAGCATCAGCGTATAAAGCATGCCGATGCGGCCGATGAACATCAGGGCCGCAATCGTAATTTTGCCAACAATCGATAAGTCTCCAGTGATCCCTAAAGAAAGACCAGTGGTTCCAAAAGCAGAAGTGACTTCAACGATGATTGAAATCAAGGTCTGATTTTCAGTTGCGGATAAGAAAACGATGCAAAAAAAGCACATTCCCAAAGATAACATGAAGACAACAACAGATTTTCGCACATCATCTTCGTCGATTTTTCGACCGAATATATTGATGTTATCTTCACTTTTAAGGAACGAATAAAGGTAAAGGCCAATGATCGCAACAGTTGTTGTACGGATACCACCACCAACTGAACTAGGGCTACAACCGATAAACATGAGTAAGGAGAAAACAATCAATGTAGTGATTTGGAAATTTCCTAAATCATGGATCTGCAGACCAGCATTTCTTGTGGTCATAGAATAAAACATCGAATTGATCCACTGGACACTTAAACTAGCATCTTGAAATAGATGATCTTTCTCAAGAAGATAGATCAAGATGGTTCCTCCAATGAACAAGATGACAAAGGCTAGTACGGCTAATTTTGTAAAAAGGGAAAAACGAAATGGTAGCTTGGCTTTCGATCGTTTGTAAAGCAACCATTCACGAAATTCCATCAAGACAGGGAAGCCGATCCCTCCGATAAAAATCAAAAACATGATAAGGATCAAGAAAAGATAATCATGTGCAAAGGGTTCGATGGACTGGCCTGTCACATCAAAACCAGAGTTAGTCACAGCAGATATGGATTGATAGAATCCATAAAAAATGGCATCACGCCAATGGTCAAAATAGCCTCGATAATAAAAATAAATCGAGAAGAATGTACCAAAAATGATTTGGAACCACAGCAAGATCGTAAATGTGATCCGAATCAGACGAACGATTCCTGATAAACGTGGTTGATTCATGTCTGTCATGATCAATTTTCTTTGTCTCAAAGTAATTCTCCGTTTAGAAAAGATGATGAACGCAGTAGAGATCATCATGATACCCAAACCACCGACTTGAAACAAAACTTCAAGTAAAATGACACCATTATCATTAAATACGGAACTGATATCAAAAGTCGTCAGTCCAGTAACACTAACTGTACTGATAGCCATGAACAACATATCAACAAATGGAACATGACTATCTGGTTGACGAAAAATAGGAATATAGAAGAGCCCTAAAGAAACAATCGTCATCAATACATAATAAAAAACAATGATCTGGATGGATGAAAAATGGGTTGTAGCATAACGCTGACTTCGCCGTTTTAATTTTCGATAGAAAAGGTTCAATTGCAAGATGCGACCCTCCTTTATAGGTTATTTCTTCTAGTATACCGAGGTTGGAAAAAATACTCAAAGAAATTCTAAACAAATACGACGTTATCTTTCGATTTAAGAGTAAATAGCCTATAATAAGAGATATTTGAGTAGAGTGGGGATCTGGACTATGATTGATGCAGAGTTGATTGTTGAAAAAATGAAAAACAAAAAGATAAATTATGATACGGTTTTGAAAAAAATGATTCAGCAATGGGAGAAAGAAGGAACGAAACCTAAATTATTGATTCATACTTGTTGTGCGACTTGTAGTACACATACATTAGAATTTATGTGTCAGCATGCGGAGGTCACTTTATTTTTCTCAAATTCGAATATCCAACCTAAAAGTGAGTATTTAAGACGACTCCATGAGCAAAAGCGTTTTGTCGATGCATTTAATGAACAAATGAATAATCATGTAGAGTTGATTGTTGATGAATATCGACCAAGTGTATTCAATAAAATGGTTTTAGAAAATAAGTTAGCAGATGAAAGAGAAGGCGGAGCAAGATGTAGCGCTTGTTTCAATATGCGCCTCGATCTAGTGGCGCAAAAAGCCCAAGAACTTGGTTATGATTATTTTGGGAGCGCACTAACGATTTCCCCTAAAAAGAATGCAGCATTGATCAATCAAATCGGCATGGATATCCAAAAAATCTACGGTACCCATTATCTTCCCAGCGATTTTAAGAAAAATAAGGGATATGAACGTTCCATCCAGATGTGCAAAGAGTATGATATCTATCGTCAATGCTATTGTGGCTGTGTGTTTGCCGCGAAACAACAAGGGTGTGACTTGAAACAAGTGAATCGTGAAGCAAAGGCATACCTAGCAGAGTCAACAGTCACTTTTGACTAAAGCTATAATAAAACTTTCAAACAAACGTAAGAAAAAAATAATAAATTTATGGTAAATATAAGATATAATAACTATTCTGTGGCACGTAAGATTTGGCACATAAACTGGATAGAAAAATGAAAAAGCTATAAATAAAAACAAAGGATGAGATATGATGCGAAAAGTAGCACCTATTTTGAAACCAATAGCGGTTTTGACTATTTCAACAATTGTGGCTACTGCAACCGGTGTGGTCAATAGTTCGAGTTATCGTGCCCCATCAAGTTCTACTACGACAGAGGAGACAACGCCCGCTTCGACTACAGGGGATACAACAACGCAAACAAGTGAAACGAGTGATGAGTCTACGACTTTATCAAGTGTTTCGCAAGATACGACAGACACAACAAGTACAACCACATATTCTATTGTTCCTTCAAGTAGTACGGATGAGGATAACAACCAAGAAAATAGCAGCTTAGAAGATACGGCGACAGATGATTTTAACGGTGGAAGCAGTACGGATACAAGTACAACCACTACGCCAAGCAGCACAACACCAAGTTCGTCTATACAAAACAATGGAGATGCGACAGCAAAAAATGCTGCACCGACTCAAAACTCAAAGGCACAGACGAATAACCAGCAAGCAGGTGACTCACAATGACGTTTTTATTAGATATTATCAATAGTGTGCATAAATTTTTAGGCTACCTAGATATTAGTCCGAAATATTTGAATCGCGGTTACACGATTTTAAGTGTGATCCCAACGCTCTATCTTTTGCGTATCGTTTATGGACTATGGCAAAATCAAAATTATTTACAATTTTTCCTATATGGAATCGCCTTTTTGATTCTTGTTTATTTTATCATTTTAAATGTTTTCTACTATTTTCTTGATAAAAATGTGAAGGCAGATGTTACGCAATTATTTGTGAAGTATCTGCCAGATGAAGTATTTAATATCCAAGATGAAGAAAATACAATGGCAAATAATGGAACGATTGACAAAGTAAATACACAGGAAGCTGTAGTTTCTTACGATGAAGACTATCAATTGAAATTAGCCGAGAACATGCGCTATCTGATCGGTAATGGTGAGATCAAGGTCAACGATCTTGGAAGAATGGATGGCTTTTTAGTAGATCGCAATACGTTATATCCCTATTATTATGTAAAAAAAGTTTCTGACAAAGAATACATTTTAAATATTGGGCGTAGTTATTCTGAGATGGAGCCAGTTGGTCGAATGACTGTGGCATCTGCTGAAGATACGATCGAACCAGTGGGACTATTTATCGTTGGTGGTGATTTTGTCAAAGATGGTTTAAGGTACCATGAACCTTATCGTTTGAAACTGATTGTCAAAAAAGAACAACCAGAGGAAGCAGAAGAACCAATGATTTACAGTAGGAGTCAACGAAGAAAACATTCCCGTAACTGATAAAAAAAGGATAAAGGCTGGAACTAAAAAAGCTGTTCCAGTCTTTTGCTACACTTAAAAAAACATCTGATAGTATAAACTGAATGTGCACTTATTCTTTCCTTTAGTTTCTAAAAAAGGTAAAATAAAATGGGACACGAATAAAAGGTTAAAAATAAAAATACGGGAGGTATTTTGTGAAAGAATTTTTGAAAAATTGGGGTATTCTGATCCTAGTACTAGCAGCCCTTCTATTAGCGCGTGTTTACGTATTCACACCAGTCACTGTCAATGGACATTCAATGGATCCAACTTTGAATGATGGACAGCGATTGATTTCATCAAAAATTTCAAAATATGAGCGTTTTGACATCATCACAACCAAAGAACCTGGCGATGAAGATCGGATGATCGTGAAGCGTATCATCGGCTTACCAGGAGATACAGTAAAAATGGAAAATGATCAGTTGACGATCAATGGAAAAAAATATGATGAGCCTTACTTAGCTGAATTCAAAAAAGAATTTGCTGATGATAAGCTACAAGATGAATATTCCTATAGCCAAGCTTTTCAGGCACAAGCAGAAAATGCACAAAAATTTACAAGTGATTTTGACTATACGGTGCCTAAAGGAGAGTATCTGGTTCTGGGTGACAACCGTCTGATTTCTAAAGATAGTCGGATGTTTGGATTTGTCGATAAAGATATGATCCAAGGAAAAGTTGTTTTCCGTTACTGGCCACTCAATGAAATCAACGTCATCTGATAGAGAGTAAAAATGAGACAATCACTGATAGAAGTGACTGCCTCTTTTTTTCTGTCTTTTCTGACCTCGGGGATAGTGATAAAAACTAGTGAAAATATCCCTTTTAATCAGTTATAAAACTCTATGCACTTGATTTTTGGTAACGAACCAATCAGGACTGAAAATTCTCACTGTAAAAAATGATGAAAATCAAGTATAATACCATAGGAACAAACTGGAAGGTGAACGAGGGAATGGCACAACTATTTTTTAAGTATGGCGCAATGAATAGCGGCAAGACAATCGAGATTTTAAAAGTAGCACATAATTATGAAGAACAAAATAAACCAGTTGTGTTGATGACAAGTGGTATCGATACAAGAGACGGCGTAGGAGTTGTTTCTAGTCGAATCGGTTTAAAACGAGAAGCAATGCCGATTTTTGAAGAAACAGATGTCTATGATGTCATTTTAAAAATGGAAAACAAACCGTATTGTATATTGATTGACGAGGCGCAATTCTTAAAAAAAGAGCATGTTATTGCGTTCACGAAAATTGTTGATGAATTAAACATTCCGGTGATGGCGTTTGGCTTGAAAAATGATTTTCGAAATGAATTATTTGAAGGATCAAAATATTTATTACTTTATGCAGACAAAATCGAAGAGATGAAGACCATTTGCTGGTTTTGTCATAAAAAAGCGATTATGAATTTACATTATATTGATGGGAAACCTGTATATAAAGGGGACCAAGTCCAAATTGGTGGCAATGAAGCCTATTACCCGGTTTGCCGGAAACATTATTTCCACCCATCGATTATTACAGAAGGAGAATAAGCATGTACGATCAATTACAATCAATTGAAGACCGTTACGAAGAGCTTGGTGAATTACTAAGCGATCCAGAAGTGATCACGGATACAAAACGATTTATGCAATTGTCAAAAGAAGAAGCAAATACTCGTGAAACAGTTGAAGTCTATCGTCGCTACAAGGAAGTCGTTCAAGGAATCAAAGATACCGAAGAGTTGCTTGGTGAAAAATTAGACGATGATATGGCTGAAATGGCAAAAGAAGAACTTTCTGAATTGAAAAAGGAAAAGGAAGAATTAGAGGAAAAAATCAAGATTCTACTACTTCCTAAAGATCCTAATGACGATAAAAATATTATCATGGAAATTCGTGGAGCCGCAGGTGGGGATGAAGCAGCCTTATTTGCTGGAGACCTATTCAATATGTACCAAAAATATGCAGAATCACAAGGCTGGAAAACAGAAGTCATGGAAGCAAGCATCACGGGTATTGGCGGATACAAAGAAGTGATCATGATGATTACAGGGGATAATGTCTACTCTAAATTGAAATACGAAAGTGGTGCTCACCGTGTACAACGTGTACCATCAACAGAATCCCAAGGTCGGATCCATACATCAACAGCAACAGTCGTTGTGATGCCCGAAGCAGAAGAAGTCGAAATCGATATCGAAGACAAAGATATCCGTACAGATATTTATCATGCATCTGGAGCTGGTGGACAGCACGTCAATAAGACAGCTTCAGCGGTTCGTTTAACACACTTGCCTACAGGAATCGTCGTTGCGATGCAAGATGAACGTTCTCAATTGAAAAACCGAGAAAAAGCAATGAAGATCTTACGTGCACGCGTGTACGATAAAATCCAACAAGAAGCACAAAGCGAATACGATGCAAATCGTAAATCTGCTGTAGGTACAGGAGACCGTTCCGAACGAATCCGTACGTACAATTTCCCACAGAATCGTGTGACAGACCACCGTATTGGATTAACCATCCAAAAACTCGATCAAATACTTGCCGGAAAACTTGATGAAATCGTTGATGCACTTATCATGTACGATCAAACATCGAAATTGGAAGCAATGCAAAATGGGTAAGACCACATATCGAGAAGTCCTCTCACGGGCTTCTTCTTTTTTAGAATCCAAAACGATCGAAGGATACAGTATCCAATTTCTGTTTCTTGAAAGAAAAAAATGGAGTAAAACAGATTGGTTGATCCATATGAATGACCCAATATCAACAAAAGATCAAGAAATGATCGATCAAGATATGGCACTGCTTTTGAAACACTTGCCCCCACAATACATCTTAGGGTATGCGGATTTTTATGGTCATCGTTTAAAAGTGACAAAAGACACGTTGATCCCTCGACCAGAGACCGAAGAATTAGTCCAACTGTGTTTAGACGAGACTTCTGATGAACGATTAGACGTTGTTGATATCGGTACGGGTACTGGTGCGATAGCAATCAGTTTAAAAGCGAAAAGATCTTCTTGGAATGTCTCGGCTGTTGATCTATCAGAGCAAGCATTAGCAGTAGCAAAGGAAAATGCGAACCAGGAGTCTGTCGATATTTGCTTTTACCATGGGGATACATTGGCTCCAGTGAGTGCGGAAAAATTTGATATCATTATTTCAAATCCGCCATACATCAGTATCGCTGAATGGGATCTGATGGATGAAAGTGTTCGGACATATGAACCGAAAATGGCATTATTTGCAGAAGACCAAGGATTAGCAATCTATAAAAAAATTGCTAAAGAAGCAAAAGACTTATTGAAATCAAAAGGCAAGATTTTTTTGGAGATAGGGTTTACGCAAGGTGCTGCTGTAAAAAGAATTTTTGAAGACGTTTTTCCTGATAAAAAAGTGCGTATCAGAAAAGATCTATTCGGAAATGAACGGATGATCATCGTAACAGATTAGTTGTGGATGAAAATATTTTTTTCTGTTTTTTTATTATAAAAAAACATTGATTTAACAAGGATGTAACCGACTTTTTAACTTATCAACAGACTTATCCACTATTGACAAAATAGTTATCAACAGTATGTTGATAAGAAGTGGATAAAGTGGAATAAATCAAGTATTCAATAAAAATGGGGTGTGGATAGACTGTGGAAACAAAATATTATAACGAAGAAGAATTAAATGAAGCTGCGCAAGCATTAAAGTCGGGTGATCTGGTGGCATTTCCAACAGAAACTGTGTATGGGTTAGGTGCGAATGCTCTTTTGCCAGATGCTGTCAAGCAAGTGTTTTCAGTAAAAGGACGTCCACAAGACAATCCGTTGATCGTCCATGTATCATCATTTGAACAGGTGAAAACGTATGTGGATAACTTTCATCCAGCGACGGCAAAAATTGTTGAGAATTTTTGGCCTGGGCCACTTACTTTGATTTTTGAGATTAAAAAAGGCAGTCTTCCTTCAATAGTGACTGGTGGTTTATCCACAGCAGCTTTTCGCATGCCAGATAACAAAAAAACTTTGACTACGATTGAGCTGGCTGGAGTTCCTCTGGTCGGTCCGAGTGCCAATACATCTGGAAAACCTAGCCCTACGACTGCAGCTCACGTTTTCCATGATCTACAAGGAAAAATTACAGGGATTATCGATGATGGCGCTACTCGAATCGGTGTAGAATCCACTGTGATCGATCTCAGTGATCCAGCAGCTGATCCTATGATATTACGTCCTGGCGCTGTGACTAAAGAACAATTGGAAGCAGTAATTGGCGGTAACGTAACGATCGATCGCCATTTAGTGCAAAGTTCTGAAACACCGAAATCTCCTGGAATGAAGTATAAACATTATGCACCAGATACCCAAGTGATGATGGTTCGTCCAGAGGATTGGCAGGAGGCAGTCCATTGGGCAAAAGAAAAGGCATTACGTGTTGGTGTGATTGCAGGCCCAACGATTGCGGAAGCTGTTCGCTTTGATGTAGCGGCTGTATATATGTATTTCAATGATTCTGTTGAAGCGGCAACTAAAGGATTATTTGCTGGATTAAGAGGGCTGGATGAGGAAAACTTGGCGCTTGATCTGATTTTGGTAGAAACTTTTCCTGAAGATGGTCTAGGCAATGCGTATATGAATCGCCTCAAAAAATCGGCGAACCAAAAATATTTTGAAAAATGATCTTACGTATCTTGTTCCCAGCTTTTATTATGATACAATGCAATAAAGTAAACTCAATTGAAAAAAAGATGAGAGTTTACAGGTTGAACTGATTTTTGTTTGCTAGAAAATCTGTTTGATACACAATATAGAGGAGCTGTTGTTTGTGGTAGACTACAAAACGTTTGACCCTGATTTATGGGCTGCAATCGCAAAAGAAGAACAAAGACAAGAAAATAATCTGGAGCTTATTGCTTCCGAAAATTTTGTTTCTGAAGCAGTGATGGCAGCTCAAGGAAGTATATTGACGAATAAATACGCAGAAGGTTATCCTGGACATCGATATTATGGTGGCTGTGAATTTGTTGATATCGTTGAAAATTTGGCAATTGACCGTGCAAAAGAATTATTTGGCGCAAAATTTGTAAATGTTCAACCTCATTCCGGATCCCAAGCAAATACGGCGGCATATCTTGCCTTAGTAGAACCTGGCGACACGATTTTAGGAATGGATCTTTCAGCAGGAGGCCATTTGACACATGGGTCCCCAGTTAATTTTAGTGGTAAAACGTATCATTTTGTTGCCTATGGAGTAGACCCAACAACAGAAGTCATCGACTATAATGTGGTTCGGATCTTAGCAAGAAAACATCAGCCAAAGTTGATCGTTGCTGGCGCGAGTGCATATGGTAGAACGATCGATTTTGCCAAATTTAGAGAAATCGCGGATGAAGTTGGTGCAAAATTAATGGTCGACATGGCGCACATCGCTGGATTAGTAGCAACTGGTATGCACCCAAGCCCAATTCCTTATGCAGATATCACAACAACAACGACACATAAGACGTTACGTGGACCTCGTGGTGGAATGATTTTGACCAATGATGAAGCATTAGCTAAAAAAATCAATAGTGCTGTCTTCCCAGGGATTCAAGGTGGACCATTAGAACATGTGATCGCGGGTAAAGCAGCGGCATTCAAAGAAGCATTGATGCCTGAGTTTAAAGAATATAGTGAACAGATCATTGCTAATGCAAAAGCCATGACAAAAGTGTTCAATCAAGCAATCGGTACCCGAGTAGTATCTGGCGCAACAGACAATCACTTAGTCTTGATCGATGTGCGTGGGTTGGAATTAAATGGAAAAGAAGCAGAAAGTATCTTAGATAGTGTCAATATCACTGTCAATAAAAATTCAATTCCATTTGAAACGCTAAGTCCGTTCAAAACCAGTGGTATCCGTATCGGCACACCAGCAATCACTACACGTGGATTTAAAGAAGCAGATGCCACTAGAGTAGCAGAACTTGTCGTGAAGGCTCTACAAGCAAAAGAAAATGAAACACAACTAGATGAAGTGCGAGCAGGCGTACGTGAATTAACGGAAAAGTATCCTTTATATAATAAATAAAACATATGGTTGAAGATGAGCAGTGGTGTACCGCAAGAAATAAGCAGAAACGTACGGAATTTATTTTTCAAGTTTTACGAATTTCGCTTTATTTTGCGAAAAATTGCTTTTGGAACAATGTTTACTCAAAAAAGAGGGGTGTGGACAAGCATTTTGTCACGTCCTTCTTTTTTTCGAAGCCAATTCGAAGTACAGACTGATTTTTTGACTTTTTCCCCTTAGCTATCTAGTATATGAGGTGTAATTTGGCTCTTTATCAAAACAAGGGGGAATCACGATGACCGAACGAATTTCATTAGAAAAAGGAGCAGTTGAATTTAGCGATGCCAATGCACCTCACCCCAGAATTTATGAATTACCGCCAGAAGAAGGGCGTGCGCTTTTAGAAAAAGTACAAGATTCATCAGTTGATAAATTACCAGTAGATGTTGAAGATCTGATCGTAGATACAAAGGATTGGGGAAAAATCAATGTTCGGTTCGTGCGACCAGAAGGAAATGTCGATAAGCTACCAGTCCCATGGTGCGGGTTGGGTATTTGGCAGCGCTCAGACCCACGATAAATTAATTCGGGAGTTAGCTGTCCGAACAAATTCAGTGGTAGTATTTCCTGAATACAGCCGTTCACCTGAAGCAAAATATCCAGTAGCTATCGAACAAAATTATTTTGTTTTACAAAAATTAAGAGAATTAGCAGAATCAAAAGGATTAGATCTTACGAAATTGAGTGTAGCAGGTGATTCAGTTGGCGGTAATATGGCCACTGTTATGACTCTTTTGACGAAACAGCGTCAAGGTCTGCCTATCCATAAACAATTGTTGTATTATCCAGTGACAGATGCCAATTTCGATACAGATTCTTATCAAGAATTTGAAGAAAATTACTTTTTGACTAAAGAAGGTATGAAATGGTTTTGGGATCAGTATACAACAGATGAAAAAGAGCGTGCAGAAATCACAGCCTCCCCATTGCGTGCTTCTTTAGACGAATTGAGAGATCTGCCACCAGCAATGATTTTAACTGGGGAAGCAGATGTGTTACGCGATGAAGGAGAAGCATACGCTCGAAAACTTAGAGCAGCAGGGGTTCCCATTACACAAGCACGTTTCCAAGGAATCATCCATGACTTCGTGATGGTCAATGCGATGGATCAAACCAAAGCGGCCCGAGCAGCAATGGCTCTATCTACACAATGGCTAAAGGAAGACTAGAATGATATCTTCTGTGTAGCATATCTTGTAATGTTTTATAGTAACCAGAAACAGTAAAAATAACAAATAATAAGTGGTAAGTTAACTTTTTTGTTATTTTTTACTGTTTTTTTAGTGTGATCGATTTGTTTTTTTATTTGGGCTATTTTCTTTAGAAAATTCATGAGTTATACTAGTCAATTGACGTAATTTGTTTTACAATTAAAAAGAAACGACAGAACAAAGGAGACCAGAAAAATGGGCAAATTTCAAGTGATCGACCATCCATTGATCCAACACAAACTAACTATTATTCGAGACAAAGATTGCGGGACAAAAGTCTTTCGTGAGGTTGTTGACGAGATTGCTATGTTGATGGCATATGAAGTATCACGTGATATGCCGTTGGAAGATGTTGTCATTGAAACACCAATCACAAAATCAACACAAAAAACGTTATCTGGTAAAAAAGTAGCAATCATCCCAATCCTTCGAGCAGGTATCGGAATGGTTGATGGTATCTTAGAATTGATCCCAGCTGCAAAAGTAGGTCATATCGGATTGTACCGTGATGAAGAAACACTTGAACCACATGAATATTTCGTTAAATTACCGGAAGATATCGATGCACGTCAATTATTTGTTGTTGATCCAATGTTGGCAACAGGTGGTTCAGCGATCATGGCGATCGATGCATTAAAAGAACGTGGAGCATCAAACATCAAATTTGTATGTTTAGTTGCTGCTCCAGAAGGTGTGAAAGCTTTACAAGAAGCACATCCAGATATTGATATCTATACTGCTGCATTAGATGAAAAACTAAATGAACATGGATATATCGTACCAGGATTAGGCGATGCTGGTGACCGTTTATTCGGTACGAAGTAAGGTTTTTCCACGGATCAACCTAAACAAATCAAAATAAAATACGCAAGACGAGGTTCAGAATGAAGCGAGCCCAAAAAGTTAGATTTTTGGTCTAACTTTTTGGGCTCGCCACAGAACTCATTTCGTCTTGCGTAATTTTTTATATAATAAAAAACCATCCCAAAGCATAGAGATGGTCAGTGTCAAATCTTCTTCAATTCTTTGTAGTTGATAATTACTACACCCTTGCTTTGCGTCATCAAATTGGCATTTTCGTCAGTTTCATCAATCTCAACAACAGCGGAATTTTTAAGTTGTTTTGAAATCGTTCCAGTTTGCGGTTTTCCATGAATCGTGAAGGTCACATGTGTATCAATCGTAAATTTTTCCCCAAATTCTGATGGTACGATGGTTGTATCAAATTTTCCAAAAGTTGCCATTTTCATAAAACCTGCCTTTCATATCAATTATACCACGTTTTATGAAAAAAATCATGAAATAAGTAAAAGTTTACAGTTTTGGCTTTACATTCAATCCAATTCCGTTTATAATTTCATATGGGAACGCCAGCTTAGCTCAGTTGGTAGAGCAACGCACTCGTAACGCGTAGGTCGTAGGTTCGACTCCTATAGCTGGCATCATATAATAGAAGCTGTCATATCAAGGTTTTACCTTGAGTATGATGGCTTTTTTGTTTGCATTTTTTTAGTTCCGTGGGCAGAGTTGTGGGCAAGAATATGAAAATTGAACAAGAGAAAAATACATTATTGAGAAGAAAAAAATGACAAAAAAATAGAAAACTGAAAGTTACTGTGAATCCTTGTGATTTCTTTATAGATATATCAGAACAAATAAATATACTAAGTAGTATTTATAAAAGAAATACTCCAGACTATGCGTATTATATTTGTGAAAATAGACCAAGGATTGGAGAAATTATTGGATAAGAAAAGTTGGAAAGTGAATGAAGAGCATCTTCTGAAAATACTAGTTATTCATGTGGTTTTTATAGGAGCAACAAGGAATAAAATTATTTATACTTTTGTACGATTTAATGTAGATTTTACATAATAGTTAGAGTAATATTTAGAAAATGAAAAATCGATCAAAAACAAGAAAAGAGGCGATTGAATGAACAAAGTATATAAACGAATCCAATATAAAATTCCAAAATTGAATCAAGTTGAAAAGAACGTTCTTGATTATTGTTTGTGTACGTCTGAAAACATTTTTTCAATGACGGCCGCCGAATTAGCAAGCAAAACATTTACCAGTCAACCGACAATTACTCGAATGGCGAAAAAATTAGGCTTTCAAGGTTATCAAGAATTTAAATTTGCCATCAAAAATAATCTTCATTTTGAACAAGAAGATGTCCATGAAAATGAGCAAACCTCCTTGAGTCCATTGATCAATGAACTTTTCCAACAAATGCTCACTACTTTTGAAGAACTTGACTTGGTACAAATCGATCGCGCGGTAGAAATGCTCAAAGAAGCGAATCGAATTGAGATTTTTGCTTTAGGGCAAAGTATCCCTGTGGCAGTTTCAGTGAATCGTAAGTTGCATTTTTTAGGGAAAAACGTAGGACATTCGACTGATTGGGATGAACTGACTGCAATCAGTAAACAATTGACCGAGCAAGATCTAGCGATTTTTATTAGTCATAGCGGCGAAACGATGGGAATGATTAACTATGCGGAATTATTAAATAAACGAAACGTTCCTATTCTTTCTTTTCTAGGACAAAAAAGAAGTACTTTAGAAGCTGCCTCGACAGCTGCATTTATTGCAGAAATAATGACGATCTACCACCACGATATTGACTTAAGCCCAAGAGCTTCATTAGATATCCTTCTTGATATTGTGATGATCCAATATGCGAAACAAATGAAAACAGAATAGCCATTCCGATTTATGAATATTCATTCTTCTTTCTTATATAGACTTGTAACAATCTTAGGAATCGCTTACATTTATTTTAGAAAAAAGAAGAGGAGGATGAATGATGCAAAAGGGGAAAAAAGCTAGTTACATGGAGATTTTTCAAGGATTAGGAAAAACATTTATGTTGCCAGTAGCCCTATTAGCTTTTATGGGGTTGTTTCTAGGAATAGGAAGTGCATTTTCAGCAGAATCTGCGATCGATGCTTTTCCTTTTTTAGGGGCAGAATGGTTACAAGTTATTTTTCGGTTTATGTCGACGATTGGAGGTTTCGCTTTTAGTTATTTGCCAGTCATGTTTGCGATGGCTATTCCTCTAGGATTGGCACGAAAAGAAAAAGGAGTAGCGGCTTTTTCTGGCTTTGTTGGGTATGTCGTGATGCAATTATCGATTAATTTTTATTTACAACAGACGAACCAATTAGCGGAGAGTGCCCAATTACGAGAATCAGGACAAGAAATGGTGTTTGGTATCCAGACACTATCGATGGGGGTCCTTGGCGGGATCATTGCAGGTTTGATCGTTTATCAGCTACACACAAGATTCTATCAGTTTCAATTACCAGATAGTTTTGCCTTTTTCTCAGGAACGCGTTTTGTACCGATCATTACTTCGGTCACGCTAGCAATCGTAGGGGTGATGATCCCTATCATTTGGCCAATATTTGCGATGGCCATCACTGGGATCGGTCATCTGATTCAACGATCAGGTCCATTTGGTCCGTTCTTGTTCGGTGCAGGGGAACGTTTATTACTTCCTTTCGGGTTGCATCATATCTTGGTTTCGATGATTCGCTTTACAGAAGCGGGTGGAAGCCAACTGATCGATGGGCAACAAGTATTTGGCGCATTGAACATCTTTTATAGCGAATTGCAACATGGACTATCTATCTCACCAAATGCTACAGCCTTTTTATCTCAAGGAAAAATGCCTACATTCATGTTTGGCTTACCTGCGGCTGCTTTGGCGATGTATCGAACGGCAAAGCCTTCGAATCGACCTATGATCAAAGGATTATTGATTTCAGGTGTGATTGCGACTTTTGTAACGGGTATCACTGAACCCATTGAGTTTTTATTCCTATTTTTGAGTCCGTTACTATGGATTTTCCACGTGATCATGACAGGTGCTGGTTTTATGCTCATGAGCTTGTTAGGTGTGACGATTGGAAATACAGATGGTGGGATACTGGACTTTATCATTTTCGGTGTGATGCAAGGTTCTTACACAAAATGGTGGATGGTGCTGCTTGTTGGTGTTGTGTGGTTTGCAGTGTATTACTTTGTCTTCAAAACAGTGATTTTACGTAAAAATTTGAAAACACCTGGTCGCGAGGATCTAACGGCTGAGGCAGAATACACAGAAACGGAAATGGCGCACAGAGTCAAAGGCGGATTTGACGCAGAGGAAATATTGCGTGCACTAGGAGGAACAGCAAATATTACTTCACTTGACAATTGCATCACACGTCTACGGTTAGTTGTGAATGATGGTTCCCTTGTGGATGACAATCGGTTGAAAAAACTGGGGGCTTTAGGTGTCATTCATTTGGATAAAACCAATGTTCAGGTGATCATTGGTACGAAAGTCACCACGGTCAGAAACCAATTAGATGCAATTTTATAAGAAGAAGGCAGGAGTGAAAAAAATGTTTTTCGATGAACAAATCAATCGTAGAGGTACCCATTGCACACAGTGGGATTATATCGAAGATCGTTTTGGAAAGAGCGACTTGTTGCCCTTCACTATCTCAGATACCGATTTTAAAGTTCCGCCGGCAGTCGAACATGCTTTGAAAGAACGGATGGAACACCCAATTTTTGGTTATACAAGATGGAATCATGACGATTTCAAGGAAGCTATAACAAATTGGTATGTTCATCGTTTTGATACTGTTATAGAAAAAGAGTGGCTTGGGTATAGTCCGTCTGTGATTTATAGTGTCAAGCAACTTATTACGTTGTTGAGTGATCAAGGGGATGGGGTAATCATCCAGACTCCAGCGTATGATGCATTTTATAAGACGATCATCGGAAACAAACGAAGAGTTGTTACCAACGATTTGATTTATGATAAAGGAAAATACCATCTTGATCTAGAGGATCTAGCTTTGCAAATGGCTAAAAAAGAAAACAAGATCTTATTGCTTTGTAGTCCACATAACCCAACGGGAAGGGTGTGGGAAAAACAGGAATTAATAGCGATAATCGAACTGGCCAAAGCATATGACGTCTTCATTATTTCAGATGAGATACACATGGATATTTTGAGAAAAGGGCATAAGCATACTCCTTTAATTGATTTAGTTCAGGAAAGGGTGGCTGTTGTTACCTCTGGGAGTAAGACGTTTAATTTTCCGGGTTTGATTTTCTCCTATGTACTGATTCCAGATGAAGGATTACGCCAACGATTTTTTGATCAACTAAAAGGGGCAGATGGATTAAGTTCTACAAGTATTTTTGGTTTAGTGGCAACGATCGCTGCTTATAAAAAAGAAGCGCAATGGGTAGATGAGCTGAATCATTATATTGATGAGAATATCGCGTTTGTGACGAGTTATTTAAAAGAGCAGCATCCTGAGGTCATCGTTACGCCAAGTGAAGCGACTTATTTGATGTGGTTGGATTGTGGTGCGTTACCTTACAGTATGGACGAGTTGCAAACAAGACTAGTCGATGAAGGGAAAGTCGCTATTATGTCAGGAGCTACTTATGGTCCATCTGGTAAACAATTTTTACGTTTGAATGTTGGGTGTCCTAGACAAAAATTGGAAGAAGGCTTACGTCGATTGACTAAAAGCCTTCAAAAGGACTTCATGTATGATGTATCGTCATTTAGCGAAAGAAGTGATGATCAAATCATTCAGCGGATGGACTAAAGATCAGCAAAAAAACTGTCTCGAATAATTCGAGACAGTTTTTTTTAGTTTTCTTTTTCAATTCGAGGTGTTTTCTTTTCTGTTTCTCGAATGATATAAACTGGCCGTTGTTTGGTTTCTAAGAAAATTTTACCAATATATTTTCCGATGATCCCTAGACAGAGCAATTGGATTCCGCCGATAAATAAGAGGATGGATACCATAGAAGGCCAACCAGCAGTTGGATCTCCAAATAATAGCGCACGAAAAATAATAAATATTATTGCGATCCCTGAACCAACGCAAGATAAGGCTCCTACAAAGGAGGCGATTGTTAGTGGAGCATCAGAGAAATTGATGATCCCATCGATCGAATAATTGAATAGTTTCCAAAATGACCATGATGTTTCGCCAGCAACACGTTCACGATTTTCAAAGGAGATGTATTCTGTTTTGAAACCCACCCAGCTAAAGAGGCCTTTTGAGAAGCGATTGTATTCAGTCAATTCTAATACGGCGTCGACCATTTGGCGAGTCATCAAGCGAAAGTCTCTTGCGCCATCCACCATTTCTGTATCACTGATTTTGTTGATCAATCGATAAAATGTTCGGGCAAAGAAACTGCGAATCACTGGTTCGCCTTCGCGTGTCGAGCGTCGAGTTCCTACACAGTCGATATCTGTAGTAGTTATTTTTTCAATCATGACTGGCAGTAGTTCGGGTGGATCTTGTAAGTCCACATCCATCACTGTGATCAGTTCGCCAGTTGAAGCTTGTAAGCCGGCATAAAGAGCAGCTTCTTTACCAAAATTTCGGGAAAAAGAAATGAATCTGACGTAGGGATATTTTCCCGCTAGCTGTTTGATAGCTTGTAACGTACCATCTTTCGAACCATCATCAATAAACAAGTATTCAAATTCATGAGGCCCTTTAAATTTTTCTACTTCATCGAAAAAAAGCGGTATCGTTTTTTCTTCATTAAAGCAAGGGACAACAATTGATATTTTCATCGTTTTGATCCTTTCACGTAGAGATTACTTTTGTACTATTATGATTAGTAAACTTACCCTTAAATAACATACACAGATAAGAATAGTTATTTTGAGAAGACATCAGTTTTAGTTTACCATCTGTAGGAAATTTAATAAACTTTTAAATTGCAAATTTCATAAAAATAAAGGAAGATAAATGAAAATATGTAAAAGTGGGGGAAGTCTAGGTCAATGAAGATCATTAGACGATGAGATGAAAATGAAAACAACAATCGGCGATGTATGGTTGGCTGCGGACAATAGCGGGTTGACAGCTGTTTCGTTTCAACCAATTGCTGAAGGACAACAAGCCAATCAAGAAATTTTGCTGCTGGGAAAAAATCAAATCCAAGAGTATTTTGGAGGGCAACGACAATCATTTGATGTGCCACTATCAATAAATAAAGGAACAATTTTTCAAAAGAAAGTCTGGCAAGCACTACAAGCTATTCCGTTTGGTGAAATACGGACTTATAAGGAGATTGCGATAGCTGTAGGTAGCCCTAAGGCAGTACGAGCCATTGGACAAGCCAATCGTACGAATCCTTTGCCAATCGTGATTCCTTGTCATCGAGTTATTGGTCAAAATGGGCAATTAACAGGGTATATGGGAAATACAGAAGAAGGGATTGCGATCAAACGTCAATTGTTAATGTTAGAAGGATATTTTTCGGAGAATGAAGAAGGTGTTTCTAAATAGAAAATAGCTGTAGGCAAGAATGAGGTGCGCTCCAAAAGTTGTATGTGTAAAGGACAATTTTGGAGGCGCACTTTAAAAGTAGTTGCCTCACGCTTAAAAAATGAATAAACGAGCAGAAATAGTTCCTTCGAATATTCCAAAATTCTTTTTATAAATTTTATTTTTAGTATCCCCTTTCATTTCCGAGAAAATCGTTATGTATGTTAAATGAATAGATTATTCAGAAGCTTTAAGCGATTGAATCATTAGTTCAGTACTTATTTGTATCCTAAAACTTATTTGAGGTTGGGACAGAAGTGTTTATTTCCGAAGGAGTTGCTTCTGCTCCCACCGTTTATTCGTTTTTAAAGAATGAAACAAAAGTGTTTTTTACTTTTGTCCCACGCTCAAATGAAGAACAGCATTCTTATTTTTACCTTAATAAAAGTAAAAGAACAACTATGGGAAAAATGATGGTGTAAATATTCTCTTTCTCTTGTACATACGAACAATAAATATAAAAATAATTTATTATTCCAAATAAACTGAATACAAGTAGAGTGATCCAAGTGACGATTCCGTGCGTAGGATTGAGATGAGAATAGGACAAAAATCAGGTTTTTTCTGATTTTTGTCCTATTCTCGTCCTAATTATTCTAAGATTTTTATCAACATCATTTGACAATGAGCCAATTTTTTATATTGCTTTAATACTAGAAAAATGCAAGAGCAACTAATAAAGCTGTGTGGTGATGGTTATTTGTTCGATGATCTGTTCTCCAGTTTTTGAGCAAAATCCCTCTTTTCAGAACTTTCTCATCACAATTTCGTTAACCAGATGAAGAGCAATGCCATCGTTGTCTGCAATAAACCAACAGATAGACCATAGGATAGGAAACGAGGGCCTTCTTTCATGAATTTAGCAAAATCCAAACGTAAGCCGATGGCAGCTAAGGCAGTGATCTCAAACCAGTTACTAACAAAATGGGCGGTATGATCGATAAATGTTGGTAGAGTAAACAAGCTATTGATCAAACAAAAAATGACAAATCCTAAAACATACCAAGGTAAGGGCAACTTTCTTTTCGTTTGTTTGGTATGAGACACATTAGTAGTAGCAACTGTTTTTTTCTGCATAAATTTTTCAAATAGATAGACGACAACGACCAACATCATGATGCGTAGTATTTTAAAGAGCATCGCAAATTGGACGACTGAAGCATCAAGCAAGCTGGCACCTGCCACGACTTGACCAACGGATTGCAGTGTTCCGCCTAACAATGCGCTTTTTTCAATCAGATTGTCACCGAAGAGATGCAAACCTAAAAAGGGTAAGGTCAACATCATAACGGTTCCTAGTAAGTTGACCAGGGTGATGATCTGGCCTTTTTCTTCTTCATCTGCGTGGATGACGGGTGCAATAGAAGCAATCGCTGAAGAACCACAAACGGCATTTCCCCCCGCCATCATCAAAGAAGAAGTGTCACTGAAGCGTAGTTTTTTTCCGATCCAATAAACGCCTACAATCGTTACGCTCATCTGTAACAAAACGAATAGGATTCCTTTGATGCCGATTTGAGCAATCGTCTGTGCTGTGACGGTGGCACCTAGAAAAAAGACGGAGCATTCCAGCAACTTGCTTTCAGCAAATTTTGTACCGGTAGCAAGGGAAGCTTGTTTGAAAAAAGTATTTCCTAATAGGATACCTAGCAAGATAGCAATGGTGGCAGCGCCTAGTTGAGGGACTAGCAGTGCCAATAATTTGCTGGCGATAGCCACCAAGAAGGCGAGTAATAACCCCGGCAAGATTTTCCGTATGTTCAATTGTTTGAAGCGATTAATGGGTGAGTGTACATTCATTTCATAAATTCCTTTCATGATCGTTACGCAAAAAAAGAGAAGCGTAAATGATATCTTGATAATAGTAGCATTGTTCCGATTTTTTGACAAAATGTTGAAAACGCAAAAATTCTTCTGCCCTTTCCATTTTTTGAAAAAGACAGAAGTTGTGTAGATGTATTAAATTTTTTTAGGGAATAAGTGGCGATTTCCTCCATGTTCCTTTAATAGGAAGAGTAGGTAATGACCTAGCACATAAAGGACCATCACTGTAGCGATCCCACATTCGATCACTTTCAAAATGTTTAAAACACCTGTGTTCATTCCCAATGAATCAAAGTAATGGACGGCTGTGAATAGAGCAGTTGCCGAGATTACCAACGGGAAAGTAAAGGCTGCGTAACTTGGGTAGAAATGTAATTTCAATAGGTGCGGTAACATTGAAAGAACGATAAAATACAAAATTTGAGACAGGATAAACAGTCCAAGAACTAAGTAGAGGTTTGGCTGTGCAAAGTTTTTCAAGTATCCTGTTAAACACAGTGATCCTGGTGCCGCAACGATCGTGATCAGTGGCAAGGTTGGCTGTGCCATATTTTTAACAAAAAAGACACGCTTGATGATGATTGGTAGTAAAAAGGCGTAACAGGCAAGGGAAATCCAAAAGAAGATTTTACCGATAAGTGGGAAGAAATTTCCAGCTGTTACAGTAATTACACCAAAGCCCACATAAATGATGAACCAACTTGGGTAAATGGCTTCAATCGATAGATCTGCTTTTACGACATGATGATACGTAAAGTAAAGGACCAACACGATTTGGAAGACCACTGCACTCAGCCAAATCGCCTTCACGAGAGGCGTAATACTCGTAAATGAAACGAAGTAAGTACAGATGACCATCAATGACATAGTGAATGTTGGTGAAACAGAACCGATAATTGGGTCGTGTAACATTTGTCTTGTATGTTCAAATAGAATGAATAATTTAATAAACATCAAAACCATCAATACCATACTTATACCACCGACAAGATTACCTAATGAAACCAAATGATATTCTTTGAATAGATTTCCTAAAGAAGCTAAACCAAGAATTAGTCCGCAAATAGGAATTGGAATAATCTTCAAAAAATTCTTCATTTACATTCTCCTTCTATAAATTTTTTGTGTCAGAAACTGAATCAAGAAACTCAAGGTGTAGCGATAAGTAATTTGGAAAGGGTTGATAGTAATTCGAACAAATTAAACTGTTCAGTGGGAAATAAACAAATATGTTAAGAGTTTTTTACTTATCGCTACGAGCGTGGGACAAAAGTAAGAAACACTTTTGTCTCATTCGTTAAAAACGAATAGATGGTGGGAGCAGAAGCAACTCCTTCTTAAATAAGCTGAAATTCACAAAAATTTGAAAAGCAATTTTCATTAATTTCTTCTTGTTTCTCGGAGTTGAACACTTCTGTCCCAGCCTCCTTCCTTGAGCAACTATTGGAAAAAGAAATTATTCTCTTTCCAATTTCAAGCGATGTGCTTTACACTTACTATTATAGTCATATTCTGTTATATTTAAATCAAATAGTTATTATAGTAATTATAATAAAAAGTTATGGAAGCGAGCTTATGTTGAAATTATTGACAACTTTTCGTGTGGTTTACGAAACGAGAAACTTTTCACGTACTGCAGAACTATTGTTTTTATCCCAACCAGCTGTTTCTAACCAAGTGAAACAGTTAGAAAGAGAGCTAGGCGTCATTCTTTTTGAAAGGAATGGCAGAAAAGAAATGAGACCGACAAAACAAGCGGATCTTCTCTATGAACGAGCGTTGATCCTGTTGGAAGAATGGCAAGTAACACAACAGCAACTATTAGATGAACAAAATGAAGAAGAAGTATGTCGGATCGTTGCTTCGCATACATTTGCAGTATATTTGTTGCCGAAACTTTTGCGTTATCTGATCCCAAAATTCCCAAAAGTAAATTTTGTTGTAGCTTTTGCCAATTCCCATGACTCGTTGGATCAAATTGCGAAGCATGACGCTGATTTTGGTTTTATTGAAAAACCCTTGGAAACGTCAGGAGTACAGCGGTTTTCTTTGATGGAAGATGAATTGGTGATTGCTGGTGATCCAGAAAGTAAACTTTGGCTAGTCAGACAATCGACTTCTGGTGTTTTTCACTATACCCAACGCTATTTTGAAGAAAAAAATATTCATGGAAAAAAGATGCTCGTTAAAAGTAATGAGGTGATTGCTGCCTTACTAAAAGAAGGAGTCGGACGATCGATTTTATCGAAACGTGCGGTACCAGAAGGCGTGAAGTTTGAATCTTTGGAGTATAAACGGAAATTTTACCTCGTTCAGCGAACCAATCTAGTTTCAGAAGTTCTCCAGTCGATTGCCAAAGAAATACTTGTTTACAATGAAATCTATCAAAGAAAAGAAAAAGACCATCGAGAATAAAGTCGCTTTTCTTTGGGATTTCTGCAAAGAAACAACTTGAAAATGAGATAGATATGCTTAAATGAGGGAGAGTTTAAAATTTCTCAAATGTCCTTGCTTTAACTTTCTTTTATTTAGGGAGACCGCTATAATAAAGAACAGTATGGTTTTTAAGAAAAGGGATGAAACATGGAAAAAAAAGTAAAAGCTTCTAACGATAACCGGATCGATTATGGCGTGATTTTACCGGTCTTTTTATTATGTTTGATTGGTTTACTGTCTTTATACGTTGCGCTTAGTCATGATCCCAACAATCCGTCAGTAATAAAGGGCGTAGGCATGCAACTTCTTTGGTACTTAGTCGGATTGGTTGCTATTATAGTGATTATGCATTTGAATTCAAAATGGATCTGGAAACTGACTCCTTATCTATATGGGTTAGGATTAGTAGTCATGGCGCTCTTATTGAAATTTTATGATCGTAATTTAGAAGCGTCTACAGGTTCGAAAAACTGGTTTAGTTTTGGTTCCTTCACTTTTCAGCCCGCTGAATTGATGAAAATCGCGTATATATTGATGATGGCACTGATCGTCACGAAACATAACACGCAACTAAAAGAACGGACAGCAAAATCAGATTTTTGGCTGATAGGGAAAATGTTGATCGTGACACTCCCTGTTTTAGCACTGATCATGGCCCAAGATGACTTTGGGACGATGCTTGTCTTTTTAGCTATTTTTGGAGGAATATTCCTCATGTCAGGAATTTCTTGGCGAATCATTGTGCCTGTGATTGCTTTAGCTGTTCTTGTTGGCGCAGGAACGATTTTTTTAGTTACTACAGACGGCGGAAGAGAATTGCTCTATAAAGTGGGCTTTAAATCGTATCAGTTTGCCCGCATCGATTCCTGGCTCGATCCGTTTCACGATACCTCGGGCATGAGCTATCAGCCTGCTCAAGGGTTATTAGCCATCGGAACTGGTGGTTTGTTTGGGAAAGGATTCAACGTAAGTAATATCTATGTGCCCGTGCGTGAGTCAGATATGATCTTTACAGTCATTGGTGAGAATTTTGGCTTTATTGGCGGCGCCTTTGTCATTTTCTTGTATTTTATCTTGATTTATCGTATGATACGGGTCTGCTTTGATACGAATAATGAATTTTATGCGTATATCGCAAGTGGCTTGATCATGATGCTCTTGTTCCATGTCTTCGAAAACATTGGTGCAAACATTGGCTTATTACCATTGACCGGGATTCCTCTTCCTTTTATCAGCCAAGGGGGATCATCCATTTTAGGAAATATGATCGGTATCGGTTTGATCTTATCAATGAGATACCAAAATGAGGCACCTGCAAAAACTTCTAGGAGGTAACAACAGTTGTATCGTTTTTATTGGTACCCTAAATGTTCAACTTGCAAAAAAGCAAAAGCTTGGTTAGATGCACATCACATTGACTATCAAGTCGTTGATATGATTGCAGATACACCATCAGCAGAAACTATCGAAGAATGGCTCACCCATAATGAAATACCGATGCGCCGTTTGTTCAACACAAGCGGGATGAAGTATCGGGAGTTAGGGCTGAAAGATCAAATCGCTGATTTTTCAGTAAAAAAAGCTAGTGCTGTTCTTTCTACTGATGGAATGCTCATCAAACGTCCGTTGATCGTCAAAGACAAACAACTCGTCGCAATTGGCTTTAATGAAAAAACATACGAAGGAGTATTGATATAAAATGGCTGGGAAACACTTGAAGAAAAAAAATAATCTTTGGATATTGTTCAATGGCAAAGAATATTGTGTTGGCTTAACGAATGAAGCGCAAGAAGAACTTGGGGATATCACTTTTGCGAATTTACCAAAAGAAGGACAAACGTTTAAAAGCGGTGAACCGTTGATCGAAGTGGAAGCAGAAAAAGCAGTCAATGAATTTGCTAGTCCATTGTCAGGGACCATTTCTTCTGTGAATGAAAAAATCAATGAAGACATCAACATCTTTAATGATGAAGATGAAATGAATGCATGGATCTTGAGTTTCAAAGAGGTCGATCCAAAGGAATTTGAAGAAATATAAAACAAGAACTTTCAGAAAATAGTAAAAAGCTTTGGGTAAAATATTGACACGTAATTTTACAACTGCTATAATCAGAACAATCATAGATAAAGCTTTGAAAAGAAGAGTACATGTCATAGACGTTTGAAGAGAGCCCTGTCTGCTGAAAATGGGTAACGAACATGAGATGGAAGATGGTCTTAGAGCAGAGTAAGTGAGCCATGGCAAACTTACTACGGGAGTGCCCGTTAAAGCACAGCGGTATACGGAACTGTTTTTGAAGAATTCTATCCAAGTACTGTTTAAGGTTGTTATTGTGAAATAGCAGCGAATCAAGGTGGTAACACGGAAGTTTAAGCTTTCGTCCTTTTGCTTAAAGCAAGGGGACGAAGGCTTTTTTGTTTCTAAGTAAAAAATAAAAGGAAGATGTGAGCGATATGTCATTGATCCAATTAACGAATGTCAAAAAAACATTCGGCGGAAAAAATGGAACGATCCAAGCAGTAGATGATGTTTCATTAAACGTTGAAAAAGGTGATATTTATGGAATCGTCGGTTATTCCGGAGCGGGAAAAAGTACGTTAGTTCGACTACTGAATGGGTTAGAACTACCCACTAGCGGAGAAGTCATCGTCAACGGTCAAGAAATCACTAATTTGAAAAATAAAGACTTAAGAAGTTTTCGTAAAAAAATTGGGATGATTTTCCAACATTTCAACTTGTTATGGTCACGAACAGTGTTAGAAAATATTCAGCTTCCTTTAGAATTGGCTGGAGTCCCTAAAGCAAAGCGTAAAGCACGTGCGGAAGAATTACTCGGTCTTGTTGGTTTAGAAGGACGAGGAAACGCATATCCTTCTCAATTATCTGGTGGTCAAAAACAACGTGTCGGGATTGCCAGAGCGTTAGCCAATGACCCAGAAATCCTGCTTTGTGATGAAGCAACTAGTGCATTGGATCCACAGACGACAGAAGAAGTGCTGGATCTCTTGTTAGCGATCAATAAAAAATTGAATTTGACGATCGTTTTGATCACACATGAAATGAACGTCATTCGTAAAATCTGTAATAAAGTAGCAGTGATGGAACGTGGGAAAGTCGTTGAAGAAGGCGATGTCTTGACGGTCTTTAGAAATCCAAGACAAGAAGTCACAAAACGGTTTGTACAACAAGATATCGAACCTGAAGCAGATTCGAGTGAATTGTTAGCGACATTGATCAAAGAAAACCCTAAAGGACGCTTAGTCACTTTGACATTTAATGAAAAGAATGCCAATGAACCAGTGATTTCACAGGCAATCCGTAAATACAATGTGGATATCAATGTGGTCTACGGAAAAATCAAACAAGCAAAAGAAGGCTCTTTTGGTTCTTTGACCACTCTGATGACAGGAGAGGAAAAAGAATTGGATCAAGCAGAATTATTTATTAAAGAACAAGGTGTTGGGGTGGAGGTGATCCATCGTGGATAAAAGTTTTGCAGAAACGTACCTAGATTTTAGTAAAATCAATCCAGAAACAATGGAACAGGCGATCATCGATACTCTCTATATGACTTTGATCTCCATGGTCTTAGTCACGATTATCGGGCTGATCTTAGGCTTGATCTTGTACTCTATCGGGCGGAAAAATAAGCCATATGCACGAATCATTTATGGGATTGTTTCAATCATCAGTAATATTTTCCGTTCAACGCCGTTCATGATCTTGATGGTCTTGATCATTCCATTTACAAAAGCAATCGTGGGAACAATGTTGGGTGCTGAAGCAGCAATCCCAGCGCTAGTTCTATCAGCAGCTCCTTTTTACGCACGATTAGTTGAAATTGCTTTTCGTGAAGTAAGCCCAGGTGTAGTGGAAGCAGCTGATGCAATGGGTGCCAGTTATTGGGAAATCATCTGGAAAGTCTTGATTCCTGAAAGTGTACCTGCACTGATTTCTGGATTAACAGTTACAACGATTTCGATGATTGGGTTTACTGCCATGGCGGGTGCAATCGGTGCTGGTGGACTAGGTGGCCTTGCTTGGCAAGAAGGCTACCAACGTGGTAATCTGACCGTGACATTTGTTGCGACTTTAATTATATTAGTCATTGTTTTTATTGTTCAAGGAATCGGTGATTTCTTAACGAAGAAAACAGATAAAAGATAGTAAGATATAGGGGGATATAGGATATGAAAAAGAAAATTTTTGGATTTGCAGCAGCATTATTGCTGACTGTGGGATTAGCTGCTTGTGGCAACAGCGGCGACACGAAAGACTCAGCATCAAGTAGTAAAAAAGATGATACAACTTTGAAAATCGGTGCTTCACCAACACCTCACGCGGAGATTTTGGAACATGTCAAACCATTGTTAAAAGATGAAGGAATCAAACTAGACATCGTCAAATTCGACGATTATGTCTTACCGAACCAATCATTGGAAGAAGGAGATATCGATGCAAACTACTTCCAACATATTCCTTACTTAAACAAAGAAATCAAAGACAAAGGATATGATTTTGTCAATGCTGGTGCTGTCCACATCGAACCAATGGGCTTGTACTCAAAGAAAATCAAAGATATCTCTGAATTAAAAGATGGTGCAACAGTGATCACTTCAAATTCAGAATCTGACTGGGGAAGAATCATCACGATCCTCAAAGACGCTGGCTTAGTGAAAGTCAAAGACGGTGTTGATTTGGAAACAGCGACATTCGATGATATTTCTGAAAATCCTAAAAACTTGAAATTCAATCACACGATCGATCCATCATTATTAGCTTCAACATATCAAAATGATGAAGGCGATCTAGTGGCAATCAATGCAAACTTTGCTTATGGTGCCGGTTTGAATCCTCTAAAAGATGCAGTGTTGCTTGAAAAAGACAATTCACCTTATGTGAATATCATTGCTACACGTAAAGGGGACGAAAATAGCGACAAAATCAAGAAATTGATCGAAGTCCTACACCGTGAAGATGTGCAAAAATGGATCGAAGACAAATGGGGCGGTTCTGTTAAACCTGTAGATGCAGACGCAAAATAAAAATGTTGAAAAATGATGAGGTCGAGAAAGAAACGAACAATACGC
>NZ_BCQB01000004.1 GCF_001544215.1 Enterococcus durans NBRC 100479 = LMG 10746 | reverse complement strand
GAAATTTCCGAAAAACCTGACTTTTGGTCGCCGTTTATTTGAGAGAGGCTGGGACAGAAGTGTTTAACTCCGAGAAATAAGAAGAAATGAACGAAAATTGCTTTTCAAATTTTTGTGAATTTCGGCTTATTTCCGAAGGAGTTGCTTTTTGCTCCCGCCGTTTATTCGAGCGTCTGTAGCAAAACTGTTTGTAGATTTGTCCTACATTCTTTATTTTGATTTAGAACATGCAATAAAAGTTTTTCTAACTTATCTCATCCTTTTCAAGGAGTCGATCATTTCACATCGCTTTATTTTCTCGGATTTTTGAACGGTGTTTTAACTGGATCGTGAGGCGATCACTCTTATTGTCTTTTTCTTGCCTCAACGTACCAGCGTATCGTTCAGCGATATCTTTGATCATCGTGAGATCAAACTGTTCTTTTTCTTGCAATTCTTCTGTGATACCGTGAGAAAATAAGTTCGTTTCATAATGAGCGCTGTGTTCACAGTGGATCAGTAATTCATCCTCTTTTTCTTTTAAGTGTAATGAAATTTTTCGTTGCATAGGGTCCTCGATAGCGTGAGTTTCCCGAAAAGAATGCTCTAGTACATGAATCAATAACTGCGTTAGATCATTGTCACTAACAGCCGGTTTTTCTGGAAGATCCGCTTTGAATTCTACTTGGATATTACGCTTAGAAGCAATATCTTGATAGCGAGCTAGAATCAGATTTGTCAGTTGGTGTGCAGAATAAGAGAAGATAAATTTAAAGTTTTGTGCCTCATTCAAGATGCCTCTAATTTCATTTTGTGCTTCTAAAGATTTATTTTCTAAAATTAGATCTTCAATGTTTTCCATATTTTGAATAAATTCGTGTCTTAATGAACTGATTTCTTGGATATGCTCTCGTAGTTGGTCATAGTGCTGTTCTAATAAATCGGACTTCACTTCAAGAAAGCCTACTGCCCTTTGGTGTTGGTCGAAACTGACGATATATTCGATGATATTATAAACAACGATCACAATCAAAATGAGCACGAATAAAATAGTTGACCAATTGATATCTGCTTGATAGATCCCTAATGCAGATTGGATATAAATCATGCAATGGAAAATCGCGATCAGGACGATCCATGGCGTACAAGCCACAAAAAAGCGATTGTTCTTATATGCCTCTCCTATGGAAGCTAATGAGGTAACTAAGGTGCTAATAACACTTACAACGTTGACGATAGGCATCAGTTCCGGAAGTTCATTTGGTGTCATTAAAGAATAAACGAGCACACCTAGTTGTATCGAAATTTGAACGATACAAAATAAACCATATATTTTTTTATAATAGATCATTCGTGTCAGATAGTAAGAGATAATAAGTATTGAAGTTAGAATAATAAAAACATGCGATAAAATCGGATGCACGATCGGTTCGAAGAGAACGCCACTCAAGATGTCTTCTGAAACGGATTGGAATCCAAGAACTAATGCAAAACAACTAAGGATCAGTAAAGAAACATCGAGCTTTCTCTTCTTGTAGAGAATAAATGTCGAGTAGGACAAGGTTCCTATAGCTAAAAATACAGCAATGATCATCGTGACAACTTGGGGAATGGACTGTGAGAAAATAAAGCTGATCATCGGTCCAGTTGTTCCGATATAGACTTTAGGAGGAAACCCAGCATAATTACGATAGGGAGAAGCAACTTCGATTTTTAATATTTTCCCAGCGTAGTCTGTAGGTAGATCGATCACAGCTAAAGAAAGTCCTGGGTTATTTTCTTCTAAAATATGAGAGCGATCATATAAGAGTTGTTTGTCTAGGTATACTCTGATCCATTGATGGTTTCCTTTGATCAATAGATTTGAATCATTTACTTGTTCTTTTAGGGTGGTTTCCATGACAAATGTTTCATTTCGATCGATTTTCGGAAGGTGTGTCACGTAGCGGCTATCAAAATGAAAATCAGGATCACTTTTCGAGTAATAACTCCAAGAATCAGTCAATTCTGTCACGTTACCACGATCTGTAGGGGCAAAGATATAATAAAAAAAGTAAAAAATACTTAATAAAAATAACGAACATAATATAATCAAAAAAATCCATTTTATTTTTAGACTGGATTGTTCTTTTGTATTATTATTGTTATTGAAAATCTTCATAACATTATCCTTTCTGTCATGTAGTTTTTTTCAGATTATATGTTTTTTCATTTATAGTCAATCAAAAATAGCAATAAATTTAGATAACTAGAGTTATTTTTTGGTTTTCGTTTCAATTTAAAGTTATTCTATTATTAATATGTTATGTTTAGGTTTGATAAAAATATTTAGTTATTATATTATTAGATTGGATAATTGAAGAAGGGGAGTGTGAAGCAGTGCCTCTATACAAAAAAATAACTTTTTTCAGCTCGATATCTTTGATTGTACTGTTAGCACTTACCTTAAGTATTATTTTACTTCCTAGGGTTTTTGGCTTGACGCCACAAATTATCGAAGATCACGGAATGAGCCCTTATTATAGTAAAGGTAGCCTGATTTATGTAAGACCAAAAAATTCTAATGAATTATTGGTCGGGGATGTCATCACTTATTATGAAAACTCTGGCGAACACATTATGACAAGAAGAGTTATTGCAGTAGAAGAAGAACATCAAAAATTTTATACGAAAGCGGACAATCAAAGTCAAACGGAATCTGGTGTCGTGTCAAAGAGAAACATTATTGGTGTACCAATCTTTCAAATTCCATACCTTGGAATCATATTATCCAGAACAGCGTTTGTATGGATTCGCTGGTTGTTCTTTGGGATTGCGTTTAGTTTGTCAGCCATCACTGCTTGGAACACACTTGATACGTTTAAAAAAAGGAAAAGAAACCATTCATTTTTGTCTTCGCACAATGTCAACGACTAATAATTTTTCCGTAGCTTGTAGATTTATTTTATTCTTCGTATAATGGAAGGATAAGGAGGAAGATTATGCGTAATGAAATGATGCATCGTCCTGTAGTGAAAGAAGAGTTAGTTGACTTTATGCGGACGAAACAGAAAAAACTTGAAGGTGAGCTTGGCTTGATTGAAGAAGAGGCACATCTTGCAGAAGTTCCAATCATTCCACATGAGACAGTGGTTTTCATGCAATTTTTATTGGGCCAATTACAACCTAAAAAAATTTTAGAAATAGGTGCAGCTATTGGATTTTCGTCTAGTTTAATGGCACAAACGATTGAAAAAGATGGGCATGTCACCACGATCGATCGTTTTGACGTTATGATCAAGAAAGCAAAAGCGACTTATGAAAGACTAAATTTAACAGATAAAGTAACGTTATTAGAAGGACAAGCTGCTGATATTTTACCAACACTGACTGGTCCTTATGATTTCATTTTTATGGATAGCGCTAAATCAAAATATATTGAATTTTTACCCGAATGTTTACGTCTCTTAAAAAAAGGCGGAGTGTTGATGGTAGATGATATTTTTCAGGGAGGAACGATTCTTTTACCAGATGAAGAAATTCCCAGAGGAAAACGGGCGATCCATCGTAAATTGAATGAGTTCTTACGAGTGGTCATGGAGCATCCAGACCTTACTTCTACTTTAGTACCTTTGGGAGATGGAGTAATCCTTATCACTAAAGAAAAAGATCAGATTGTTTTATAGTAAGAGGAGATTGTCGTACATTTTCCTAAAAAAATAAACAATAGGTGAATCTGAACTTTGCGACAATAAGAACAAATGGATGAAAAAATAAAAGAAACTATTTGTTCTTATTGTTTACTATACCTGATAGGATAAGAGCTACCTATTTATTTAGTAGGTTCAAGAAAAAAATCAAAGGATTTAGACGATTGGGCATTTTATCAATAAAATAACTATTTCGTATTGACAGAAACAAAATGATTCTATATAATTATTTTTGTTCCGAAAAAGCTTGTCATAGTAGCTCAGCTGGATAGAGCATCCGCCTTCTAAGCGGACGGTCGGGGGTTCGAATCCCTCCTGTGACGTAATCAAACCGCTAGAAACAAACGTTTCTAGCGGTTTTTCTTTTGTTTTGTGCCAAATTTGTGGCAAAAAAATGAGTATATTTTTTGGTGGATTAATTTAGTTTTGATAGGCTGCTTATAGGAGTGACATTTACAAGATCTTATTTTTAACACAAGAAATCTATTTATGCTTTACAGTTTTGTTACCCTTTGTCAATTACATGATTTCAAGAGTTATTCAATTTCAAAACATTCATATGATATTTTGAAATCGTAAATTTAAAATGTGTTGCAAGCATTAATTGGTTGAATTTAATATATTTATCTCTTCTTTCATTTCTCATTTGTCTATATGAGTATATGAAAAAAGATTTAGTCAAACAACCAACAATGTAAAAGGTTTGATTTTTTATTTTTAGGCTGTTCAGCTATACTATTTTTATTCATCCCTTTTCTTTTGGGATGGTAGAAATATCTTCAAAGGGGGAAGTAGGATGTCAGTCATTTCACAAATTTTGATCACACTTGTTGCGATTGAATTCTTTTATATCATGTATCTTGAAACTTTTGTACCTAGCTCTAAAGCCACAGGCAGGGTCTTCAAAATGAGCCAAAAAGAATTGGCCAATCCAACGGTTCAAACGTTGTTCAAAAATCAAGGAATCTATAATGGGTTGATTGCTGTGGGGCTTTTATACGGAGCTTATTTTGCAACGGCTCAAAAGGAAATTTCACTTTTACTGCTAATCTACATTTTATTCGTCGCTGCGTATGGAAGTTTTACTAGTGATAAAATGATTTTCTTGAAACAAGGCGGACTAGCAGTGATTGCACTTGTGACGCTAGTATTCTAAATAATGAAAATGCAGAAAATTTCATGAAAAAATGGACTAACTTTGTGAAAAATATTACTTTATGGTGGGATATATGCTATCCTAGTACTCGCGTGTTTGAAAAAAACAATAGTAAAAAGGAGTTTATAGGTTGTTCAAAAAGTATGTTTTTTTATTAAAAGAAGAGTTCACAGGATATGATTTTTCAAAGTTTCAAAAGGACTTGCTAGCAGGAATCACTGTGGCGGCGGTAGCCTTACCGCTTGCATTAGCTTTTGGTGTATCTAGTGGGGCGAATGCGGCTGCTGGTTTGATTACAGCAGTGATTGCTGGATTAGTTATTGGTAGTTTATCAGGCGGATTCTATCAGATCTCTGGTCCTACAGGTGCTATGGCTGCTATCTTGATGTCGATTGCGGCAACACAAGGAATGCAAGGTGTATTGCTTGCGACATTTTTAGCCGGTATCTTGTTGCTTCTTGCGGGTATTCTCCGATTAGGGACGTTGACTTCATTTATTCCAGCTCCCGTGATCACTGGTTTTACCTCGGGGATTGCGATCATCATTGCGTTGGGGCAAGTGGATAATTTGTTTGGTGTTCACTCGGAGGGAGCCAATGTCATTGAAAAACTGTCTAGCTATCATACCTTAGGCTTTCCAGTGAATATCGCTTCATTCTTGATGGGATTCGTCGTAATTGTAGGAATGATCCTTTATCCTAAAAAATGGGCTGCGAAAGTGCCAAGTTCACTTTTAGCGATCATTCTCACTACTGTCGTGATGCTGCTGTTCAAGTTACCAATTGCAACAGTTGGGAAGATTCCCCAGACATTAATCAGCAGTGATCGCCTGATGATCAATGCTTTCAATCTTTCTGCATTAAAAGAAGTGATGGTACCTGCTATCAGTATTGCACTTTTAGGTATGGTCGAGAGTTTGCTTTGTGGAGCATCTGCTGGGCGTATGGCCAACAAACCTTTGGATAGTAATCAAGAACTTGTAGCACAAGGAATTGGGAATTTAGTATTACCTTTTTTTGGTGGGATTCCTGCAACAGCCGCGATTGCTAGAACGAGCGTGGCTATCAAATCGGGAGCACAAACTAGATTAGCTGGGATTATCCATGCGTTCGTTTTATTCTTATCAATGATCGTTTTTGCACCGATTATGTCAAATATCCCAATGCCTGCTTTAGCGGGTGTTTTGATCGTTACAGCTTGGCGGATGAATGAATGGAGTACGATAAAAACGTTAGTAGCCAATAAATACTGGTCAGGGATCTTGCTATTTGAACTAACCATGGTTTGTACAGTCATCTTTGATTTGAGTATTGCGATCGTCATCGGTATCATCGGTGGGTGTATTTTCTTTGTTGTCAAAAGTGCAGCTATCACGATTTCTGTTGAAACGATTGATTGGCAAAGAATGAATCTGCCAGAAACAAAGAAACTGGAAAATTGGACAGTTGTTTATATCAGCGGACCACTCTTTTTCATGTCAGCGGAAAAATTAAAAAACAAATTAGCGCAATTGAATCATAAAGATGGCCTGATTTTTTCAATGCGCGGAGTACCAAGCATTGATCTGACAGCAAAAGCAGTTTTTGAAGAGTTTCAAGAGAAGGCGGAAAGCAGAGGACAAACGATCATTTATACTTCCTTACAACCAGAAGTTGAGAAACAGCTACAACATCTTTGGAAAAAAGAGGGAACTGAACAACATCAGACTGTTGCCCATGCACTTTCAGCATTACACGAACAATATACTTAATTTAGGTCATAACAAAAGTATTTAACCCTGTGAAAAAAGAAGCACGAAATTTTTAAAATTTGGAAAACTTGACTTATTTCCCAGGAGTTGCTTATGATCCGCCGTTTATTCGCATTAAGAGCGTGAGGCAAAGTACTTTTTACTTTTGCCTCACGCTCTTAATTTTCTTTTTTCAGATATTCAGCCAGAGTAAGCCAGTCGTGATTGATCATCTCTGCTAAAGAACGATTATAGAAAATGGCAGCTGGATGGAATAGGGGGAAGACGTGATATGTTTTTTCACTCCATTTATAAGCATCCATTTTCTCGTTCAATCTCAAAATAGGGCCAGTATACAATTGACCATGATTTTTTGAAATTTTATATGACTGTCCTAGTAAGCGTTGTAGTCCGATATTTCCCAAAGTTGCAATCAATTGGGGTTGGACATGTTCAATTTCATAATCCAAGATCGGTGCGTGAGCGAATACCTCCGCTTTTGAGGGTGTTCGGTTCGGATAGACAGTTTCCGTTGCTTGTTTGCGTTTGTTCAAGCGGTGTACCGTACGGTAAGGCCGACTTCTGACTGCACTTGTGATATAAACATCCTCGCGTGTCAATCCAGCGAGGGAGAGTGCTTGCATCAATTCTTTGCCAGCTTGTCCGCTAAAAGGAATATGGTTTTCGATTTCTGTTTTTCCAGGAGCCTCTCCTACGAGCATCAGCTTCGGGAAAAGCGGTCCCTGTCCAACCACAAATCCTTCTACTGGACGATTTTGCATCCGTGTTTTTGCTTCTTGGACCAATTCATCTGGATAATGCAATTGGATCTCCTCCTTTATACGACTTATTATAAATAGAAAAGAATAAAATTGCGATTGAACCACATTATGTAAAAAAAGGGAAAGTTACATGTAAACTAGAGTTGACGGATGCGCGTGTTTCTGGTAATCTAGTACTGTTGTAATTGTGGACTCCACAGCTACAACCGCACAGAACGAGTTTATTAAGTACAGTTTACTGTCACTCTGGATGGCGAGTCTAAGTCTATTATAAGGAGGTGCTTTATAGCATGTACGCAATTATTAAAACTGGTGGTAAACAAGTAAAAGTTGAAGTTGGACAAACAATCTACATTGAAAAACTTGACGTTGAAGCAGGCGAAAAAGTTGTTTTTGACGAAGTTATTTTAGTAGGTGGCGAATCTACAAAAGTAGGCGCTCCAACAATTTCAGGTGCAACTGTTGAAGGAACTGTTGAAAAACACGGCAAACAAAAGAAAGTCGTTACTTTCAAATACAAACCTAAAAAACATTCACACCGCAAACAAGGTCATCGTCAACCATACACAAAAGTGGTTATCGACGCAATCAACGCTTAATTAGCGCTTGAGAAAGAAGGCCTGAATAGAATGATCAAAGGAACATTTAAACGTAATGACGCTGGTCAAATCGTTTCATTTACTTTGACAGGGCATGCTGATGCAGGTCCTTATGGTAGTGATATCGTTTGTGCAGGAGTTTCCGCATTAGCTATCAGTACAGTAAACGGAATTGCCTCATTAGCTGGTTTTGAACCGATTGTCGAAATGAATGAAGAAGAAGGCGGCTATTTATATACCGAAGTAACTTCAGGAATGACACAAGAACAAAACAATATTGCCGAGATTCTATTAGAAAATCTCTTGTTGGGATTACAATCAATAGAAGCTGAAAATTCAGAATATATCCAAATTAAAACAATCAATGATAAATAGGAGGTGCAGACCATGTTGTTATCAATGAATCTACAATTATTTGCCCACAAAAAAGGTGGCGGTTCTACATCTAACGGCCGTGACTCAGAATCAAAACGTCTAGGTGCTAAACGTGCTGATGGACAAACAGTTACAGGTGGATCAATTCTTTACCGTCAACGCGGAACAAGAATCTATCCAGGTGTAAACGTGGGTATTGGTGGAGACGACACTTTATTTGCTAAAGTTGATGGCGTAGTACGTTTTGAACGTAAAGGCCGCGACAAAAAACAAGTGTCTGTTTATCCAGTAGCTCAAGAAGCTTAATAAACGACTAGCTCTATTCCTTGTATCGCAAGGAATAGAGCTTTTTTGTATGTTAAAGATATTTTTTGACCATATTTTTGGCTATACTTTTTAAAAATCGAGATAGTTCGATTGTTCATGTAAGTGTCAATCCATACAAATAAAAATATCTCAAATATCGATTGCTTGAAAATTTTTGCTTTTCTTAAATTATAGAGCAATTAAAACCAACTAGGTCATGAAATCATTTTATTCCTTTTTTTGTTATACTATTTGTGGGAATTGCTCATTCTTTTACAAGAGGAGGAAGGTTTTTGGAAAATTTATTTATGACGTTTCTTACTTATTCTTTTATAGGCTGGCTTTGGGAAAGTGTTTTTTGTTCGATCAAGGCAAGGCATTTTGTGTATCGTGGTTTTTTACTTGGTCCGTATTGTCCGGTTTACGGATTTGGTGTAGTGGCTGTACTGACGCTTGTGCCAAGTAATGCGGGAACATTACTGAATCTTTACTTTAATGCAGTGGTGATCGAAACGATCGTGGAATTTGTTACAAGCTGGCTATTAGAAAAATTATTTGGTATGAAATTATGGGACTACACAAAAGTTCCCTTTAATATTGAGGGAAGAGTGGCGGTTCCTGTGTCATTATTTTGGGGGATAGGGTGTCTCTTGTTGATCAAATGGATCAACCCGATGTTTCAAGACGTCATTGAGTTATTCATTAGGAATACAGAAAATATTGGGCCGTTGGTGATTGCGTTTCTTTTCTTACTGGATGTACTTTCTACCTTTGTTTTTACATTTACGACCAAGAAAGAAGTGGCTTCTGTAATTGATGATTCTGATCCTGAAAATGCAGCGATAAAAGAATTCCGCTTAAAACACTTATTGATGAATCGTCGATCTTCTAGAAGTAGAGAAAGAGTCGCTCAGTTCCTTAGAAACCAGCCAATGAAAATAAAACATCACAATTTGAATCGTTTGATCAAAAATTATCCGAATATTCGATTTAAGAAATAATCAGTTTTTCATAATGATTTAATCGTTAATGAGACAACTTTCTAACAGGTACTTTGTTTAGGGAGTGTCTTTTTTTAGTAATTTGTTTTTTTATGAATTAGTTATAGATAATTTGTCATTTTAATAATCTGTTGATTTCAATTGTAAGAAAGATTAAAGTAATAACACGCACTAGTACTAAGGAGAGTGGAACAAAAGAATTTTTATATGAAAAATAGTAGAATCAATAAATGTTTTAATAAACACTGTTTTTTTACGAGGAATCCTATTATAATAGAGTTTTTAAAAGAGAGTATTATGGTAAATAGTTGACGAAATCTAATTAAATCAATAGTATTATGTTTTGAAACCAGTCTAAAAAAAGGAGCGAGAAAATTGGCAAAACGAATTGACCGAATTTATACGTATGTCAAAGAGAAAACCGCTCATCTTACACCTGCTGAATATGATCAAGGCGTAACAACACAAGAAATCGCTGAAGTTTTAGGAATTCAACGAACGAATAGCAGTAAAGATCTTAATCAGCTTGTACGTGAAGGAAAATTGTTGAAGACAGACGGACGACCTGTACGTTACATATATCAAATGCATGTCACTTATAATCAACCAGCTGTTAAACATGTGATCAGCTATAAAGAAACGACGAATGAAATTGAAAAACCAATGATTCAAATCGATACAAAGGATATCTTTGCTAAAATCATCGGTGCAAATGGCAGTATGAAAAATTCTGTCGAACAAGCAAAAGCGGCGATTTTATATCCTCCAAATGGATTGAATTGCTTGATTACAGGACCAACGGGATCAGGGAAGACCTACTTTGCACACGCTATGTTTCACTTTGCTAAGGCCAATAATGTGGTAGGGGAAGAAAATGAGCTGATCGTATTCAATTGTGCAGATTATGCAAATAATCCAGAACTGCTGATGAGTCATCTATTCGGCTATGTAAAAGGTGCTTTTACTGGGGCGGAAGAAGAAAAAATGGGGATCATCGATCAAGCAGATGGCGGGATGCTGTTTCTGGATGAAATCCACCGGTTGCCACCAGAAGGGCAAGAAATGATTTTTTATTTTATGGATCATGGCACGTATAGTCGTTTGGGTGAGACGACAAAATCTCATGAAGCGAATGTTCGGATCGTTGGGGCAACCACAGAAGATCCAGGTTCTTCTTTATTGGAAACTTTTGTTCGCCGTATCCCGATCAATATCAAGTTGCCGGCATTTGAAAAACGACCAGCAAACGAAAAAATCGATTTAGTAAAAATCATGATCGCTCATGAAGCCAATCGCACGCAACGGAAAATCACGTTGACTGAAGATGTTGTCAAAGCTTTAGTAGGCAGTGTGACCTATGGAAATATTGGGCAGCTGAAATCGAATATCCAACTGGTTTGTGCAAGAGGCTTCCTGAATCATATGAATTCACCAGAAATCTCGATCACGATCGATGATTTGACGGAAGGGATCAGAAGTGGTTTGATCCAATTAGCGAGTAACAGAGAAGCGATGTCTGAATTATCAAAGTTACTGGAACCTAAAATCACTGTTTTACCTAATGATATGATCATGAAGATCCAGTCCGATTCCTATGAGCTTCCTTATAATCTTTATGATATCATCGGCGATAAGGCTGCTCTTTTGAAGTCAGATGGATTAGACCAAGAAGCAATCAATCATTTTATTTCGACAGACATCAATATCCATTTGAAATCTTTCTACAAGGATCACGGGTTCTCCATTAATGCGGATAACAAATTAGCAGAATTTGTCGATCCAAAAATCATTGAGGTAACAAACCAAATTTATGTGATGGTCAAAAAAGCATTACCTTATGAATTTCAACAGAATTTCATTTATGCCATGAGCTTGCATATTAGTTCGTTTTTAAAACGCATCAATATTGGCGAGGAACGTCATACGAATGACAATATACGTGAAATGGCGATTGATTTTCCGAAAGAATACACGATCGCACAAGAAGTAAGAAAATATATCGAAACCTATTTTCAAGTGAAGATTCCTGATAGTGAGGATTATTATTTGACGGTCCTACTTGTGTCACTTCGAGCGAACCAAGCGAGTGGAAGAATCGGTGTCGTAGTGGCAGCTCACGGTACAAGCACAGCAAGCAGTATGGTACAAGTAGTCCAACAGTTATTAGATGCTGATAATGTACGAGCAGTCGACATGCCGTTGGATATGGATCCAAAAACTGCGCTTGCTAGGATCGAACGTAATGTTGAAGAAGTGGATGAAGGCAGTGGAACCATCTTATTAGTGGATATGGGCTCCTTAGCTTCGTTCAATACACAGATCCAAAGAGATACTGGGATTCCTGTTCGGACAGTGGATATGGTAACGACTTCCTTAGTTTTAGAAACGGTGCGGAAAGTATCTGTTTTGGGTACAGACTTGGATATGTTGTATGAATCGTTGAAAAATTTCCGCGGCTATGCAGAAATCTCAACAGAGGTTACAGATGATCTATCAGATATTCGCAAAAAAGCTGTTTTCGCTGTTTGCGCATCAGGAGAGGGTACGGCTCAACGAATCAAAGAATTGATTGAACGAGCTGTCAGCAAACGTCAAGAGACGGAGTTAACAGTTTTAGCTTTATCGATCATTGAATTAAAAGATGCATTACCTAAGATCCAAGAAAACTATCAAATCATTGCAACAACAGGGATCACTGATCCACATATTGCAGCTCCATTTATACCTTTAGAACACTTCATTGATCAAAATATCGAACTGATTTTAGATCAATTACTTCTGGAATCGGAATTAGAGGACATGGATGAAGTCTCATTAGATGAAGAAACATCAAAAAAATCTTGTTTGGAGTTCATTACACAAAACTTTACGTTTATCAATGGAGCGAAATTGATCGATCCGCTGTGGGAATTTGCCGGAGATATGGCACATGCCGTAGCGATAGATGAAACAGAATATGGTTTTAAGATCAATCTTGTTTTGCATACTGTAGGGATGATTGAGCGGATCATTTTGAATGAACCCTTGACCGTTGAGGCGGATGAGCTGAAAGGCATGCTTACAGATGAATATTATTTGTTAGTAGAAGGACAGTTGAACAATCTAGAATATCAAATAAAGGTCAAAACACCACCGGCGGAAATCTACTTTTTAGTAAAATTGATCCACAATCATTTGGAAAAAAATGAATACACTAATCTATAAATACACAAAAACGATACACTTTATTAGTGTATCGTTTTTGTGTATTGCTTAAGAAACCTTTAAAATCAACTAGTGTATTATAAAAAAGTTGGCACGCTTCTTGCTTTTAATAAAGTGTGCTAGGAGGTGGTTGTCACACAGAAATGATAGGGGTTTCTGTGAAGTAGTTTGAAAGAAGGAGATTTACTGATGGATATTCGGTTAGCACGTATAGATGATCGTTTGATCCATGGACAAGTTGCAACTGTCTGGTCAAAATTGACTGGCATAGAGCGAATCATCGTTATTAGTGATTTAGTAGCCCAAGATAAATTGCGAAAGTTTCTATTAAAGGAAGCTGCACCGCCTGGGATCATGGCGAATGTGATTACTGTTCAAAAAATGATCCAAGTTTATCAAAGTGGTTTATTAGCGAAAGCTAAGGTCATGTTACTATTTACTAATCCCCAAGACGTTGAGACGATTGTCCGAAGCGGTGTACCGCTACATTCACTGAATATCGGTGGCATGAGTTTTTCTGATGGGAAAACAATGATCACAAATTTTGTTTCAGTTGATCAGCGAGATATTGAATCATTTCACTACTTGGATCGTCAAGGTGTGGAATTGGAGATTCGTAAAGTACCCGCAGATAGAAAGGTCCTTTTGATGGAATTACTAGCGAAAACCAAAAAGGCATAAAAGTTGTTGTTGGGAAATGGTCAAATTCATCTGTTGTAATAGGTAGCAATTATTTTTAATTTTTGATTTTGTTACAACAAAAAGAAACAGGAGGTATAAGTATGGTAGGGATTATCCTTGCAAGTCATGGACAATTTGCTGAAGGAATCTTGCAATCTGGTTCAATGATTTTTGGCGAACAAGAAAACGTCAAAGCAGTCATTTTAAAACCCAGTGAAGGTCCAGATGACTTGAGAGCCAAATTAGAAGAAGCTGTTGCTTCTTTTGATAATCAAGACGAAGTATTGTTCTTAGTTGATTTATGGGGCGGAACGCCATTCAACCAATCAAACACATTGTTTGAAGAACACAAAGACAAATGGGCAATCGTTAGTGGTTTGAACTTGCCTATGTTGATCGAAGCATACGCATCTCGCTTCTCAATGGAATCTGCACATGAAATTGCAGCGCATATCATTGAAACAGCAAAAGAGGGCGTGAAAGTAAAACCAGAAGAATTAGAACCACAAGAAGCACCAAAAGCAGCTGCACAACAAGCAGTAACATCGGGTACTCCTGGTAAATTCAGCTATGTGTTAGCTCGTATCGATTCACGTTTGCTTCACGGACAAGTTGCGACAGCTTGGACGAAAACAACAAATCCAACACGGATCATTGTTGTTTCAGATGCAGTAGCGAAAGATGAACTTCGTAAGAAATTGATTCAACAAGCTGCTCCTCCAGGTGTTAAAGCACACGTGGTACCAGTGGAACAAATGATCAAACTTGCAAAAGACGATCAACATTTTGGTGGTCAACGCGCATTACTATTGTTTGAAAACCCTCAAGACGTTTTACGAGCAGTAGAAGGCGGAGTTCCATTAGAAACAGTTAACGTTGGTTCAATGGCGCACTCACCTGGTAAAGTACAACCAAATAAAGTATTAGCTTTCAGTCAAACAGATATTGATACATTCAATCAGTTAAAAGAAGCTGGAATCAAATTTGATGTACGTAAAGTGCCAAATGATTCAAAAGGAAACATGGATGAAATTTTAAAAAAAGCGCAAGAAGAATTGAACAAACACGCATAATTCAATTATCAGAAAAAATGGAGGATTAATATCATGGAATTAAATATTATTCAAGTGATCTTAGTCGTTATCGTTGCATTTTTGGCTGGTATGGAAGGAATTCTTGATGAATTTCAATTCCACCAACCAGTAGTCGCATGTACGTTAATCGGCTTAGTTACTGGGAACCTACTCCCTTGCCTTATCCTAGGTGGTACATTACAAATGATCGCTCTTGGCTGGGCAAATATCGGTGCTGCTGTAGCTCCTGATGCCGCTTTGGCATCTGTTGCATCTGCAATTATTTTAGTATTAGGTGGTCAAGGAAGAGCTGGGGTTTCTTCAGCTATCGCAATCGCTGTTCCTCTTGCTGTTGCTGGTTTGTTACTAACAATCATCTGTCGTACGATTGCAACTGCCTTCGTTCACTTGATGGATGCTGCTGCAAAAGAAGGTAACTTCAGAAAAGTTGAATTTTGGCATATCGTTGCAATTTGTTTACAAGGTGTTCGTATTGCAATCCCTGCTGGTTTGATCCTAGCAATTGGCGAAGGTCCAGTAAGAAGCTTACTTGAATCTATGCCAGCTTGGTTAACAGACGGGTTAGCAATCGGTGGTGGTATGGTTGTGGCTGTTGGTTATGCAATGGTTATCAACATGATGGCTACTAAAGAAGTATGGCCATTCTTCGCTATCGGTTTCGTTTTGGCAACTGTAACACAAATCACTCTTATCGGACTTGGTGCAATTGGTGTGGCTCTTGCTCTTATCTACTTGGCACTTTCTAAACAAGGTGGCGGTTCAGGTAATGGCGGGAACTCAAACACTGGTGACCCACTAGGCGATATCATTGACAACTATTAAAGGAGGCGTACACGAAAATGGCAGAAGAAAGAATTCAATTATCTAAAAAAGATCGTATTTCTGTTTGGTGGCGTTCGACTTTCATTCAAGGATCTTGGAACTACGAACGTATGCAAAATGGTGGTTGGGCATATTCAATGATCCCAGCGATCAAGAAATTATATAAAACAAAAGAAGACCGTGCGGCTGCATTGGAACGTCATTTAGAGTTCTTCAATACGCACCCATACGTAGCTTCACCAATTATCGGTGTAACATTAGCGTTAGAAGAAGAACGTGCAAATGGCGCACCTGTAGATGACGTAACAATCCAAGGGGTTAAGGTCGGTATGATGGGACCTTTAGCTGGTATCGGAGATCCGGTTTTCTGGTTTACAGTAAGACCTATTCTTGGTGCATTAGCAGCTTCACTAGCGATTAGTGGTAATATCTTAGGACCAATCATCTACTTCTTAGGATGGAACATCATCCGTATGGCTTTCACTTGGTACACACAAGAATTTGGTTATAAAGCCGGTTCTAAAATCACTGAAGATTTATCTGGTGGATTATTGCAAGATATCACTAAAGGGGCTTCGATTTTGGGGATGTTTATCCTTGGATCATTAGTTAACCGTTGGGTATCGATTAAATTCACACCAGTTGTTTCAACTGTAAAACTTGATAAAGGTGCCTACATTGACTGGAATTCACTACCTTCAGGTTCTGCAGGAATCAAGAGTGCATTGGAACAACAAGTAGCTGGATTGTCTCTAACATCTGAAAAAGTAACAACTTTACAAGATAACTTAGACAGCTTGATTCCTGGATTGGCTGCATTATTGTTAACATTGTTCTGTATGTGGCTACTTAAGAAGAAAGTTTCTCCAATCATCATCATTCTTGGTTTATTCGTGGTAGGTATTGTCTTCCACTTAATCGGATTAATGTAATTTGTAGAAATGATTCTGTTGAAGCTGTGGCAAAAGTCATATTTGATTTTTGTCACAGCTTCTTTTATAATCGCTTCGAAGACACTGTCGGATTATGTGAGGTTGGTAAAATATACATTTTTTCTTTAAAATTTACTTAATGCAAGCCTACTTTTCCCAACCTCGGAAATGGAGTATAAGAAATGGTACAATCTATCAATACAAAAGTCGACTTAACAACAAATGCTACTTCTTATTTAGGGATCACAGATTATGGTAAGATCATGATCGGTGATAAGGGTTTTGAATTTTATAATGAACGAGATGCACGTAAATTTGTCCAGATACCTTGGGAGGAAGTAGATCAGGTGATTGCTTCTGTCATGTTCAAGGGAAAATGGATTCCTCGTTTTGCCATCAAATCAAAGAGAAATGGTACGTATACTTTTTCTGCTAAAGACCCTAAAAAAGTGTTGCGTGCGATTAGAAACTATGTTGATCCTAGCAATATGGTTAGATCATTAAGTTTATTAGATGTAGTGAAACGCGGCGTGAAGAATATTTTTAAACGCAAATAAAAATAGGTGAATACGGTCGAGACAAAAGTGTTTCTTACTTTTGTCCCGCGCTCGTTCGTTTTTTTTGTCAGAAGACCACATGCAATCAATCGAATCAACCGATTGAAGGACAAGTATACGCACTGATCCAAAATCATATCATGACCGTGGCACAAAAAATAAGGAATACTTTGGTGCTACGCTTTAAATACGGATAAACATTGGAAATAAAGAAATATCTCGCAAAAAAACAAAATCCACAAAAGTATGAAAAGTGATTATCGTGAATTCTTCTTATTTCTCGGATTTTCACAATGCTACCATAACACCTTCTTGCTACTTGTAGTTCAATCATTTGCTCGCTTTAAAACGTGTATGCTAGAATTGTAACGTACAAAAAGGAGGTTATATTATGGGTTGGTTATGGACATTGATCGTGGGAGCGATTATTGGTGCGATTGCTGGAGCAATTACCAGTAAAGGAAATTCCATGGGATGTATCACAAACATCATTGCCGGATTGATTGGTTCAAGTATAGGACAAGCAATTTTTGGCTACTGGGGACCGAAAGCAGCAGGTATGGCACTTATTCCGTCGATTTTAGGGGCTGTTATTTTAGTAGCGGTTGTTTCATTCTTCTTCGGAAGAAAATCATAAAGGTATAATTATTTTCTATTGGGTATGATAGCTAGGGCAAATCACTAGATGATTTGTTCCAGCTATTTTTTTCTTATAAATTTATCAATAAAATTCGCTTTATTTGTCGTGAAGAAGCGAAAATTTGCTATAATAGAAAAAAGAGGCAAAGAAAGAAGGAGTTTCATTTATGATGCTACGAGTAGAAAAATTACGTAAAAAAATGCGGGAAAACAATTTAGATTCATTTTTGATCACAAGTCCTTATAATCTCCGTTATTTGACAAACTTTACTGGAACAACAGGTTTAGCGGTGATTACATTAGAGAAAGCATTCTTTATTACAGATTTTCGTTATACTGAACAAGCCGCAACACAGGCACAAGGATTTGAGATCATCAAAAATGTCGGACCGATTTTTGATGAAGTAGCTAACTTAGTTCGTAAAGAAGGCTTACGTATGTTAGCTTTTGAAGAATCAACTGTTTCATTTTTAGAATACTCAGTGTTAGAAGAAATCATTGATGCAGAATTGATTCCTGTTTCTGAAATGATCGAAGAATTACGAGAAGTGAAAGATGAAGAAGAAATCGCGATCATTGAGAAAGCTTGTAGCATAGCCGATATGGCCTATGACCATATCTTGAAAATGATCCAACCAGGCATGACAGAGATCGAAGTAGCCAATCAAGTAGATTTCTATATGCGTTCCCTAGGGGCTTCAGGCGTTTCATTTTCTACGATCGTTGCTAGTGGACTACGTTCTGCAATGCCTCATGGTGTAGCAAGCAATAAAGTCATTGAACAAGGCGATATGATCACTTTGGATTTCGGTTGCTACTATGAAGGATACGTTTCTGATATGACACGTACATTTGCAATCGGCGACCCAGGTGAAAAACTTAAAGAAATCTATGAGATTGTATTGGGTGCTCAATTAGCAGTGATCGAAGCTGCTAAGCCAGGTGTTACAGGTATCCAACTAGATGCAGTCGCAAGAGACTATATCACGAAGCATGGTTATGGAGAAGCCTTTGGACATTCCACTGGTCATGGTATCGGACTAGAGATCCATGAAGGACCGAATGTTTCAGCTAGAGCAGAAAAACAATTTATCGTTGGGAATATCATTACAGACGAACCAGGAATCTATCTTCCAGGAATCGGTGGTGTTAGAATCGAAGACGATTTGTTGATCACACCAGAAGGAAATCGAGTATTGACGCATTCACCGAAAGAATTGATTATTTTATAATCTGTTTGATAGATGCAAGACTCATGCGGACTTTGTTATAGAAAATCACTCGATTTAATGATACACTATATAAGAAATCGAGCTTCGACAATTATAGAGAAGCTTGCTTGAAAGAACGAGCTGAAAGAAGCAAGTGAACAGTTTACCTTTGTGTATTGCGAGTAAATCGAAGAAAATATCTTTTACGCGTAAGCAATATGCACATAGGCAAAAGGAGGAATAGATAAAATGGCAGAGGACAAAAATTTGATCTTGAATGCGAGCCAAGAGCTAGGTGAAATCGTTATTGCGCCAGAAGTGATTGAAGTGATCATTGGGATCGCTGCTTCAAAAGTTGAAGGTGTTTATGGGATGCGTGGCACATTTGCCAGCAACGTGACCGAATTGTTAGGACGAGCAGCTCATGGTAAAGGTGTTTACTTAGTAAATGATGAAGACGGCTTGAAAGTAGATCTTTACTGCTATTTAGAATATGGTGTCTCTGTTCCTAAGGTAGCAATGGAAATGCAAGAACGTGTCAACCAGCAAGTTCTTTTCATGACTGACATTGCTTTAGCAGAAGTGAATATCCATGTTGTAGCAGTAGTACCCGAAAAGTTGGAACAACCAGCGATCGAAGAACTTTTTAAAGACGAAGAGGAAGAAAATGAATAAAGAACTATCAAGACACGAGATTCGTGAAATGGCTTTGCAAGCATTGTTTCCATTGGATTTCAATGCTGACCTGACAAAAGAAGATGCAATTTTCCACGCAATTGAACTTGATCATAAAGACATGATCAATGAAGAGGAGTCAGAATTCGTTCCTGTTTATCTAGATACGCTAGTTGGCGGGGTATGTGCCAAAAAAGATGAACTAGATCGTACGATCGAAAAACATCTTCGAGGGAACTGGCGAATCAACCGTATTTCCAAAATGGACTTAGTCATCTTACGTATTGCTATTTTTGAAATGATGTATATTGAGGATGTACCATCCGCCGTTGCATTAAATGAAGCAATCGAATTGACGAAAACTTTTAGTGATGATCAATCACGTAAGTTCGTTAATGGGGTATTATCAAATGTATTGAAGGAAATAGAAGCTGGGGCGTAAGTCCTAGCTTTTTTCTGTTAATGAGTCAAAACGGGTTATAAAACAACGATTATCTATGGTAGAATAAAAGCACAAAAAAATCTGGGAGTGATTGTATGGCAGAATTGATCAATGGAAAAGAATTAGCTGAAAAAATACAAGCAGAGATTGCTATAAAAGTAAATGAACTAAAAGAAAAAGACATCCATCCCGGATTAGTCGTTTTACTAGTGGGTGAAAATCCAGCTAGTCAAGTCTATGTTCGAAACAAGGAACGTTCCGCAAAAACGATCGGTATTTATTCAAAAGTCGAACGATATGCGCAGACGATTTCTGAAGCGGATCTGTTGGCTGAAATTGAAAAGTATAATCAGGATCCTAGATTCCATGGCATCCTAGTTCAGTTGCCACTACCAGAACACATAGATGAAGAGAAAGTCTTACTTGCAATCGATCCTAAAAAAGATGTCGATGGGTTCCACCCAATGAATTTAGGCCGATTATTAGCGGGAAATCCTGACAAGATTCCATGTACACCTTATGGAATCATGAAAATGTTTGAAGCTTATGACATTGATCTTTCTGGCAAACGAGCAGTGGTGATCGGACGAAGCAATATTGTTGGCAAACCGATGGCGCAACTGATGTTGATGGCGGATGCTACTGTTACGATCGCGCATTCAAAAACAAAACAACTTCCAGAGTTAGCTAAAGAAGCAGATATCTTGGTCGTAGCCATTGGTCGTGGTCATTTTGTAACGAAAGAATTTATTAAACCAGGCGCTGTTGTGATTGATGTGGGGATGAATCGTGATGAAAACGGCAAGTTGATCGGTGATGTGAAGTTTGATGAAGTCGAACCTTTGGCAAGCTACATCACACCTGTTCCAAAAGGTGTTGGACCGATGACGATCACGATGTTGATGTATCAAACAGTCATGGCCGCTGAAGCAGGTGAGTAGATGACCCAAGAATATTTAACAGTTACTACGTTAACGAAGTATTTAAGAAGAAAATTTGATGTAGACCCTTATCTTGAAAGGGTCTATTTAACAGGAGAAATTTCTAATTTCCGTTTGCGTGCAAACGCACACCAATATTTTAGTTTGAAAGATGATCATGCCAAAATATCTGCCATCATGTTTAAAGGAGCTTTTCAGAAACTGCGCTTTCAGCCAAAAGAGGGGATGAAAGTATTAGTTGTCGGGAGAATCTCGCTTTATGAAGCTGCTGGATCTTATCAGATCTACGTGGAACACATGGAGCCTGATGGTGTAGGGGCACTTTACCAAGAACTGGAAGAGCGAAAAGAAAAACTGTTGAAAGAAGGACTTTTTCAAGGACCAAAACAGACACTTCCCCGCTTTCCGAAAAGAATCGCTGTTTTGACTAGTCCAAGCGGTGCGGTGATCAGGGATATCATCACTACAGTAAAACGGCGTTATCCGATTGTTCAGTTAGTACTATTTCCAACCGTTGTCCAAGGAAACCAAGCGGCAGATAATATCGTAAAAAATATCCAGCAAGTAGAAAAATTGGGGAATTTTGATACGATGATCATAGGCCGTGGTGGTGGATCAATCGAAGATTTATGGCCATTTAATGAAGAGCGAGTTGCTAGAGCAATCTATGAAGCAAAAACACCTATCATATCCTCCGTTGGACATGAGACAGATACAACAATTGCTGACTTAGTTGCGGATGTGCGGGCTGCGACTCCGACTGCAGCAGCTGAATTAGCTGTCCCAGTGTTATCAGAAGAATTGTTGAAGATCAAGGAGCGACAAGCTAGACTTGAACAGGCATTTATGCGCCAGATTCAGCGCAAACAAGAACGCTTTGAACGGGCAAAACAATCGTATGTCTTTCGTCAACCCGATCGCCTATATGAGGGTCAGACCATCAAATTGGATCAGTTGAAACAACGGTTGATGCAGTCAACACAGCAAATTTACCATCAGAAAGAAAAAGAAACATTGAATTTATCGCATCAGTTGCAACAAGTTGCCCCTCTTTATCGAGTGAAGTCTGCGAAACAAGAAGCAGGTTATCTTGAGAAAAGGTTAGCAGAGAAAATGCAGCAATACATGCAAATGCAAAGGCAACAGTTTCAACAAGCAGTTCAATCTCTGGACCTGTTAAGCCCGCTGAAAATCATGGGACGCGGTTATACGTACACGACCATCAAGGAGCGAGTGGTCAAAAGTGTGACAGAGGTCCAACCAGACGATTCTTTGGTCATCCACTATCAAGATGGGCAAGTAATCGGGAAGGTACAAAAAGTAGAAAAGGAGCATAAACAAGATGGCAAATCCAACATTTGAAGAATCATTGCAAGAGTTAGAAAAAATCGTCATGCAGTTGGAACAAGGAGATGTTCCTTTAGAATCAGCACTAGATGCATTTAAACGTGGAATGGAATTAAGCAAGCAATGTCAGGATACTTTAACAAAGGCAGAAGAAACACTAACGAAAATGATGACAGAATCAAACGAAGAAATTTCTTTTGAAGGAAAAGAGGAAGCCTAATGAAATTAGCTGATTTTTCTGCTATTCATCTTCCTGCAGTCGAAAACGAGATGCTTGCTTTTCTTGACGAGTATACATCTGATGAAAAGTTAAAAGAAAGCATGGTGTATTCGATCCGTGCGGGGGGTAAGAGAATCCGCCCTTTACTTTTGTTGGCTACAGTTGCTTCATTTGAAGAAGTTATCAATACGACTGTTTATCAAGTAGCTGCCGCCCTTGAAATGGTTCATACGTATTCGTTGATCCATGACGATCTGCCAGCGATGGACAACGACGATCTGCGTCGAGGGAAGCCAACGAATCATAAAATCTATGGCGAAGCACTGGCTATATTGGCGGGTGATGGCTTACTCACAGGTGCGTTCCAGCTGATTAGTATGACTCATTTAGCAAATTCACCAAAACTTCTGCTGTTACAACAGTTAGCTGTGAGTGCAGGGACGCAGGGAATGGTTGCTGGCCAAGCTGCCGACATTGAAGGCGAAACAAAACAACTTGCTTTAGAAGAATTAGCGTTCATCCATGAGAGAAAAACAGGGCGGTTGATCCATTATGCGCTACTAGCCGGCGGAGTTTTAGCAGATCAGCCGGAAGAAGTAGTAGGGGAATTGCAACAGTTAGCCAGACACCTAGGACTGGCTTTTCAAATTCGAGATGACTTATTAGATGTGATCAGTACTACTGAGGAGTTAGGAAAAACTGCTGGCAAAGATGCGGAAATGGAAAAAAATACCTATCCCCGATTGCTAGGGATCGAAAAGACAAAAACAGCATTGAAAGCAGAAATCACTAGTGCGAATGAAATCATCGAACGTCTAGAACAAACCGTCTATTCGTTTAAAGGACAACTACTTCGTCAATTAGTACAGCAATTTGATATATAGGAATGAGGAAAAAAATGGAAAAAGAACGTGTGGACGTTTTAGCGGTCAAACAAGGATTATTTGAAACGAGAGAGCAAGCAAAACGTTCAGTCATGGCAGGACTGATTTACAATGAAAAAAATGAACGTTTTGATAAACCAGGTGAAAAGATCCCTGTTACCAATGAATTGAAAATCAAAGGAAAAAAATTACCATATGTTTCCCGCGGCGGGTTGAAATTGGAAAAAGCACTAAACGTTTTTGATCTATCTGTTGCCGATAAAATATTGCTTGATATTGGTGCTTCTACCGGTGGCTTCACGGATGCAGCGTTACAAAATGGCGCCAAAATGAGTTATGCGTTGGATGTTGGCTACAATCAACTGGCGTGGAAGATCAGACAGGACGAGAGAGTAGAAGTAATGGAAAGAGTTAATTTTCGTTATTCAAAACCCGAAGATTTCAAGTTGGGAGCACCTGAAATTGCGGTGATCGATGTTTCGTTCATTTCTTTGAAACTAATGCTTCCTCCTTTACACGACATTTTAACAGATGGTGGCGAAGTGATCACCTTGATCAAGCCACAATTCGAAGCTGGCAGAGATGCGGTTGGGAAAAACGGTATCGTGCGTGATCCGCAAACCCATATACAAGTAGTTGAGGATATCTTGCGTTTTGCTACGGGCCATGGCTATGATGTTTTAGAACTAAGCTATTCCCCGATTACTGGTGGCGAAGGAAATATTGAATTTCTGGCACATTTGAAAAAAGCAAAAGACGAAGGAACGTTATCTCCAACGATCGACGTAGTAAAAATCGTTGAACAAGCCCATGAACAATTCAATCACAAATAAATGCGAGCCAGATGATAAAGAAGTCAACGAATTCTTCTTTATTAAGCGCTTGAAATAAGCTATCATAGTAAAGAAGAATAAACGAAGGAGCGAAGAGCGTATGAGAAAAAAGGATCGACATCGTTTGATTACTCGGTTACTGAACGAAAATGATATCAGAAAACAAGAAGAATTCGTTGAAATCTTAAAAAACAAAGGGATATCTGTGACTCAGGCAACCATCTCTAGAGATATAAAAGAACTCAAACTTATCAAAGTCCCTGCCTCAGATGGCGGTTATCGTTACAGTCTTCCGGCAGAAACAAGTGAAGATGTGAATACGAAATTAGAAAAATTACTGAGAGATGCCTTTGTAGCTGTTGACCAAATGGAAAAATTTGTGATTTTGAAGACATTGCCTGGAAATGCATCAGCAGCCGCTAATCTTATCGATAAGCGCTATAAAAAAGAATTGTTTTCGATCATTAATGATGATGACAACGTGCTGATGATTACGCGTACAGAAGAAGATGCTGTGACATTAAAGAAAGATTTTCTACATTACCTTTGATAGAAGGAGTGAGTGCGATGTTACAAGAAATCAGTATTACTAATTTTGCGATTATTCCTGAACTGCGGTTGTCTTTTCATGAGGGAATGACGGCACTCACAGGTGAAACAGGCGCAGGAAAATCAATTATTATTGATGCTCTTGGGCTGTTGGCAGGAGGAAGAAGCTCAAGTGACTATATCCGACAAGGTGCAGATAAGTGTATTCTGGAAGGTTTATTTGAGTGGCCTAAACAAGACGGTTTTTCTGCATTGATGAATGAGTTAGGGATCGAATCTGATGGAGACAATCTGATTGTTCGAAGAGATATGTCTTTGACAGGGAAAAATATTTGTCGTGTCAATGGGCACATCGTAACATTAGCTAATCTAAGAAAAATAGGTAGTTATTTGGTAGATATCCAAGGCCAAAATGAACATCAGGAATTGTTACAAACAGAAGCACACTTAGTTTTACTCGATCGTTTTGGCGATAATGAATTTCAGCGTAAGAAGAAAAATTATCAGAAAGAGTTTTCGCGCTACCGCGAACTTGAACGGCAAGTTCGTAAGATCCAGAAAAATGAAAAATCTTTTGTCCAACGGATCGACATGCTTCATTTTCAGCAAGAAGAAATCGCTGCGGCACAATTAGAAGTAGGCGAAGAAGAACAGTTAAGTGAAGAGCGAGAAAAATTAAGTAATTATCAAAAAATAGTGGATAGCTTAGCTAGTGGCTATAGTGCGCTGAGCGGGGAAGAGCGGAGTAGTGTAGACAATGTAGGATTGGCAGTAGCTGAGCTGCAAAGTATCGCGCACTTGGATAATGAGTACGAGGCGATTTTTGAAAATGTCCAAAGCGCCTATTATTTATTGCAAGATGCAATCGGCGATATGAGTCGTCAAATCGACTTGCTAGAGTTAGATGAGAATCGCTTAGAAGAAGTGAATCAACGATTAGAGCTGATCCATCAATTAAAGCGTAAATATGGGGAATCAATCGAAGCCATCTTGAACTATTATGATGATATCACTCAGGAACTAGCCTCTTCCGATTTTTCCGAAGGACAACTTGAAAAAATGAAAAGTGAACTGGCTGAAAAAGAAGAGAAACTTCAGAAACAGGCAGTAGAATTACATGAGATACGAAAGAAAATCGCTAAAGGATTAGAGCAATCTATCTTAAAAGAATTAAAAAGTCTTTATATGGAAAATACTGAATTCGAAGTACGCTTTTCAAAATCTGACAAGGCACAACTAGATATGAATGGATTTGACCAAGTGGAGTTCTACATAACCACGAATCCTGGAGAGCCTTTGAAACCTTTAGTCAAAGTAGCTTCTGGCGGAGAGCTTTCTCGGATGTTATTAGCATTGAAGACGATCTTTTCTTCTGAACAAGGAGTAACTAGTATTATTTTTGATGAAGTAGATACAGGGGTCAGTGGAAGAGTCGCACAAGCAATCGCAGATAAGATCTCACAAATCTCACGTTATTCACAGGTGTTATGTATTACACATCTTCCTCAAGTAGCAGCCGTGGCTGACTATCAGTATTACATTAAAAAAGATGTCATCAAAGGGCGCACTCAAACCTCTGTAGCAGAATTGGCGCCAGCACAGCGTGAAGAAGAAATTGCACGGATGTTGGCAGGAAGTGAAATCACCCCTTTAACAATGGAACATGCAAAAGAATTACTACGCTTAGCGAAACAAGACTAAGTATTTTGTTTGATCAATAAGCGGTTGACACTAAGACAGCAATAGATGAGTATTGTGAAAAGAACTGAAACGTGTTTTTCGGTGGTTGAAGAAGCTGTTTTGGGAGCATTGTTTATTCGAAAAAAAGAGAAGGCTGACAAAATCTTTGTCAGCCTTCTCTTTTTTCGTTCAAACAATCGATGTTACATGACACTCATTACAGCAGTTAAAACAACTGAGCCAACAGTTAGAATAAGCATTGTCCAAATGACAATTTTGGTGATCTTGGAAAACGTACTTGTTTGTTTTTTCTCACGCATAGTATCTACCTCGAAATTTTATTGTTGCCCTTAGTTTACATGCTTTTTCTTTATTCGACAAGGGGGGGTGTTTATAAAAACTTCCCCTTTTTTAAATAATAAGCGGTTAGTATACTAATGAGTAGCATAAAAAGGGTCAGCCATAAAAAGGCGTCATCCCGTTCAGCAATAGGAAGTTTGATATTCATCCCGTAGAGACTTCCGATGATTGTCGGGATCGTTAAAATAATTGTAAGAGAAGTTAAAATTTTCATAATATTGTTTAGGTTATTCGATATAATAGCAGAAAATGTTTGATTCATTTGTTCTACGAGATTCAACTGGATGCGGGCAGTCGTTCTAGCTTGTTCCGTTTCAATGATCACGTCATGTAGATGAGCTCTTAGCGCATGATTTTCTTGGATCGCTTTATTTTTTATCAGGGTGTTTAGTGTAGTGGAATTTGCGGCTGTTGCTTCTCTGAAATACACTAAGCTTTTCTGGATATCCATGATTTGATATAGCTGACTATTTTCCGTAGAAACACGTAATTGTTTTTCTAAAACATCACATTGAGATTGCAAAGTAGACAGATACGTGTTGTATGAAAAAGTGATCTGCCAAATGATCTGCATGAAAATATTTAGATTGGTCGATAAATCATTTTTTTCAAACGTTTGGCTGAATACTTTTTTCAAAAAGAGTGGTTCGTGATTCGTAATTGTGATAAGCTTTTTTTGAGGTGTCACTATAATTGAAAAAGGATACGTATCCACTTGGAAATAGCCACTGGGACTTGTTTTTACAAAAGGATATTGTAATAATAATAACGCTGGTTTTGTTAGTTTTGTTTGATTGAATTCCTCTTCTCTTGAGTTCTCAGCATCATCTAGTATCGACGTAATATAATCGGAAGGAATCTGGAATTGATGAGTTAGTGTATTGATTTCTTCTTCGTTTGGACGTTCCACACAATACCAAACTTTTTCAGCAGTTTCTTTTTGTGTATTTACTAGTTGCTGGTTAGTCATAGAAAAATACTTGATCATAGTCGAACCTCCTAAAATCTTTGTTTCTTCTATTATAACGGATAATCCAATCGAACACAGTTGGGGAGATTGGACTAGGCAACTTTTCTGATTGATGTCGTCATTTGAAGTAGAAGACTCGATAAAGCAAAGAAAACTGTATAAATTTAAAATAAATGAAATAGTTGTGTAAAGTTTATAGCGTATACTTGAAACAACTAGAAGAAGGAGTTTTTGTCAGATGGGCACTTTTACGCCAATTGTTTTATTTTGGTATATTTTTCCTGCAATCGTCTTAGTTGGTTGCAACTTTTTGGTAAAACTATTTTCATTGGACCGTCGTTTTAAAATTAAAGCTCCTGATCTTGCTGTCCCTTTTTTGTGGGGAGGCATGCATGCTTTATCACGTAATATGGCCACTTTTTCATTCCTACCATTTTTCATGATTTCCATGCTTTTAATGGCAATATGTATTGCTGTATTCCAAGCTTATTATTATGATGAAATCATTTATTCGCGTTATTTGAAAATGACTTGGCGGTTAGCATTTTTACTGACGATCGTCTTTTATGGACTATTGATCGTTTTAAATATCCTTACGTATCTATGATGAAAAACGGTTTCGAGCTGTAAAAAGTTTTTTTAAAGACTTTTTACAGCTTAATTCTTAAAAAAGTTTTTATGAATAAAAAAGTTATTCTCGGATTTTCCATAAAAGGTGGTAGAAAGTGGGGGATTGTGGTAGACTAATTTTAGTTAGTGGAGGAACGGGGGTAGTTTCAATGTTGATGGGCGAATATCGGCATAATATTGATACAAAAGGTCGTATGATCGTACCTTCGAAACTTCGTGAAGAACTGGGCGAAGAATTTGTCCTTACCAGAGGATTAGATGGCTGTCTTTTTGGCTATCCCATGAGTGAATGGCAGAATCTAGAGTCCAAATTAAACGAAATGCCCTTAGCTAAAAAAGATGCTCGTACGTTCGTGCGTTTTTTTTACTCGGCTGCCACTGAATGTGAATTAGATAAACAAGGACGTATCAATATCCCCAGCACATTGAGAAATTATGCTGCTTTGACAAAAGAATGTGTAGTGATCGGCGTTTCAAATCGAATTGAGATATGGGATGAAGAACGCTGGCAAGAATTTTCCGAAGTTGCAGAAGGAAACTTTGATGAAATTGCTGAAAATATGATTGATTTCGGACTATAAGATAGGAAGAGGCTGACTAATGACTGAAACATTTCAACACTATACAGTCATGTTGAAAGAGACGGTTGATGGATTGAACATCAAACCTGATGGCATTTATGTAGACTGTACACTTGGCGGTGCCGGACATAGTGAATATTTATTGAGCCAACTGAATTCAAATGGGCACCTTTATGCATTTGATCAAGATCAAAAAGCAATCGATCATGCGACAGTACGATTAGCCCCATACGTTGAAAAAGGCATGGTTACTTTTATCAAAGCAAACTTTCGAGAATTAGAAGAGCAGATAACAAAATATGTTTCCCGTGTGGACGGTATTTTGTATGATCTAGGGGTATCTTCGCCTCAACTTGATGAAGCAGAAAGAGGATTTAGCTACCATCAAGACGCACCGCTAGACATGCGTATGGATCAATCAGCGCCTTTGTCTGCGTATCATGTGATCAATGAATATCCTTATAATGAACTAGTAAAAATTTTCTTTCGCTATGGTGAAGAGAAATTTTCAAAACAAATCGCTCGAGAAATTGAACGAGTTAGAAAAATACGCCCAATCGAAACGACTGGCGAGTTAGTAGAAATCATTAAAGATGTGATTCCTGCACCAGCGAGAAGAAAAGGTGGTCATCCGGCAAAACGGATTTTCCAAGCTGTGAGAATCGCAGTCAACGATGAACTGGGTGCGGAAGAAGCATCATTAGAACAAGCGATTCGTCTTTTAAATCAAAATGGTCGTATCAGTGTGATCACGTTCCATTCGTTAGAGGACCGTATTGTCAAAAGCATGTTCAAGGAATATAGTACAGTCCGAGATTTACCGCCAGGATTGCCAGTCATTCCAGAAGAATTTCAACCAGAATTAAAATTGATCAATAGAAAGCCAATCCTTCCTTCTGAAGAGGAATTAGCTGAAAATAACCGATCTCGTAGTGCTAAATTACGAATTGCTGAAAAAATACGTGTGAAAGAGGAGTAGAATAATGGCAGAATTAAGAAAAGCACAAGAATATCCATATGATTTACCAGATATGGTCGAACAACCTGAACATCAGCTGCCAGATTCGAATCAAGAAGTTATTCTTCCTCAATCGCCAGCAAAACGGTTAAAACATATATCCAATTTAGAAAAACTGGCTGTAGTAAGTATTACGCTTTCGGTGATTGCGCTTTGCATACTAACTGTAATGTTGCGTACGAATATCAGTGGTGTAGAAAACGAAATTACAACGATCCAAACTAAAATCGACAAAAAAAATGTCGAAAAAACAAGTTTAGTACAAGAAAAGAACGAGTTGTCACGTACTGAACGAATCAAAAAAATCGCAGAAGAAAAAGGGTTGTCGATCAACGACGACAATTTAAGGAAAGTGAAGTAAATGAGTCCTAAAAATAAATTCCGGCGGTTTATGGAAAAGAAAAATCTAAATCCGATGAACAATCGCAAAAAAGTAGGTATCATTTTATTTGCTACGAGTATTGGATTGTTCTTTTTATTTGCCGTCCGTTTTTCGTATATCGTTATTGGAGGCCATGTCGCTGGGACCTCTCTAGCGGAAAAAACTGAACAGCTCTACAAAGGTAGTGAAGTCGTCAAAGCAAAACGCGGAACGATCTATGACCGCAATGGAGTGGCCCTTGCTGAAGACGCTAAATCTTATTCGATCAAAGCTATCTTATCCAAAACGTATACAACTGGTGATAAAAAATTATATGCCCAAGAAAAGGATTTTGATAAAATCGCTACGATTTTGCATAAAAATCTTTCAATCGAAAAGAGCCAGGCACTAAAGATCCTACAAGATGGCGCGAAAAATGAGCTATACCAAGTAGAGTTTGGAAACTATGGGAAAAACATCTCACAGGAGACCAGACAAACGATCGAATCAGAAATGAAAAAAGAAAATATCGCTGGGTTATATTTTGAAGATCATTCTGCACGGATGTATCCTAATGGTGTATTTTCTTCTCATTTTATCGGGTATGCTGTCCCAAATAAGGACGATACAGGTCTAGTTGGTAAATTGGGATTAGAGGCTGCTTATAATGATGTATTGAGCGGGAAAAATGGGAAAATCATTTATCAAAAAGATAATTACCAAAATGCCTTACCAGGTACAGTCGCTGAAGAAGAAAAAGCAGTGAATGGTCAAGATATTTATACGACTCTAGATAGTCGTCTTCAAAGTTATTTAGAAACCTTGATGGATCAAGTCAATGATGAGTATCAGCCAGAAGAATTGACGGCTGTCTTAATGAAAGCCAAAACTGGTGAGATCTTAGCTATGGGTCAACGACCTACTTTCAATCCAGAAACAATGGAAGGATTACAAGAAAAAGATTCCGTTTGGCGTAATTTCTTGGTTCAAGATAGCTATGAACCAGGCTCTACGATGAAAGTCTTCACGACAGCGGCTGCTATCGAAGAAGGCAAATTCAATGAAAATGAAACGTATCAATCAGGTAAGATCAAAGTTGCAGATGCAACGATCAATGACCACGATTACGGCGCAAAAGGTGTCTTAACAATGAGACAAGCACTTTCTTGGTCAAGTAACGTTGGGATGGTCATGTTGGAACAACGGATGGGTGGTGCATGGTATAACTATCTGCAAAAACTAGGTTTTGGACAAAGTACTCACTCTGGCTTAGATGATGAGGTTTCAGGAGCTTTGCCAACTGAAAACATCGTTGACCGTGCCATGAGTGCTTACGGACAAGCTGTAGGAGTGACGAACTTCCAGATGATGAAGGCATTCACGTCAATAGCAAACAATGGTACGATGATCCAACCACGTTATATCAGCAAAATCGTCGATCCAACGACTGGTGAAGAAAGAGCAACGCAAACAGAAGTATTAGGACAGCCATTTTCAAAGGAAACGACTCAAAAAGTACGCGAATATATGCGTGATGTGGTAGAAAGTGAAAATTATGGTAGTGCGTATGGTGTATATAGTGTACCTGGTTACAATGTTTCGGCTAAAACGGGTACTGCACAGATTGCTTCTGATACTGGTGGTTACCAAACAGGTGAGACAGCTTACTTGTATTCAATCGTTGAAATGGTTCCGTCAGAAGATCCTGAATATGTATTATATCTAACGATGAAACACCCTAAAACATATGACCGTGACGCATTAGCAAAAATCGCTAATCCATTGATGAAACGTGCAATGGACTTTAAAGAAACAGAAACAGATGAAAAAACAGAAGAAGCAACTGAAAAAGTGACAGTAGCTGATTACCGTAACCTAGGTACAGATGTTGCTGCAGCAGATGCACAAAAAAGCGGACTACAACCAATTGTTATTGGTGATGGTAAAAAGGTGAAAAAACAGTCAACAGAACAAGGCGATCAATTGATTTCTGGTGAAAAGATCATCTTATATACTGGTGGCGAGAAACTGATGCCTGATGTCACCGGTTGGTCTAAAGCAGACATCATGAAATTAGGTAAAATATTAGGGATCGAGGTAACTTTCGACGGTGATGGCTATTGCACAAAACAAAGCCTTGCGCCGTATGAAAAAATTACCGATGATAAATTAAGCTTTACATTAGAAGAATAAGAAGAGAATTAGGAGAGAAAAGAGCATGGAGTGGACACAAGCATTAATTCCTATCGTTAGTAGCTGTGCAATGACAGTTGCAGCAATGCCGCTATTTATTGGATATTTTCAAATGAAAAAACAAGGACAAGCAATTCGGAAAGAAGGACCTAAATGGCATAATGTCAAAGCCGGAACTCCTACCATGGGTGGTTTAGTGTTCTTGGTTGCAGCTATATTGACAGGGATTTGGGTAGGTGCTTGGCAAGAGCAACTTACTCCTACTCTTTTCATTCTATTATTTGTTTTAGCACTGTATGGTGTGATTGGTTTTTTAGATGACTTTATTAAAATTTTCAAAAAAAGAAATATGGGTCTAAATTCAAAACAAAAACTGATTGGACAAATCGTCGGCGGCATCATTTTCTATGCAGTCTATCGTTCAGAAAATTATGCCGGTACACTGAACTTCTTTGGTATTGAGATTCCTCTTGGGATCATCTACGGAATTTTTGCTATTTTTTGGTTAGTCGGTTTCTCAAATGCTGTGAACTTAACTGATGGTATTGATGGATTAGTGGCAGGGTTAGGAAGTATTTCATTTGCCACTTATGGAATCATTGCTTGGCATCAACAGCAATATGATGTACTGGTCATTTGTTTGAGTGTACTTGGTGGATTATTGGGATTCTTTGTGTATAACCATAAACCAGCAAAAATCTTTATGGGTGATGTGGGCTCGCTTGCCCTAGGTGGCTTACTGGCAGCAATCTCAATGATGTTGAATCAAGAATGGACATTATTGTTAGTTGGTTTGATCTATGTAGTGGAAACAGCTAGTGTTATGTTGCAAGTGACATCATTCAAACTAACTGGAAAAAGAATTTTTAAAATGTCTCCGATCCATCATCATTTTGAAATGAGTGGTTGGACAGAGTGGAAGATCGATATTGTTTTTTGGGCAATTAGTCTAGTGACTTCTTTGATTACATTATGGTTCATTTGGTAGGAGATGACAGGAAATGAAAAAAATTTCAACGTATGAAAATAAAAAGGTCCTTGTTTTAGGATTAGCAAAGAGTGGATTTAGTGCGGCCAAATTGTTACATGAATTGGGCGCACTTGTCACTGTAAATGATGGGAAACCTTTTGATGAAAACCCTGAAGCACAAGAATTGCTGTCAATGGGGATAAAAGTGATCACAGGGAGTCATCCAATCGAATTATTGGATGAAGAATTTTCGTTATTAGTCAAAAATCCCGGTATCCCTTATAGTCATCCTTTCGTTTCAAAAGCACAAGAACTGGGTATTCCGGTAATTACGGAAGTAGAATTAGCTTACGAGGTAGCGGAATGTCCGATTATTGGCATCACTGGGACGAATGGTAAAACGACAACTACCACCATGACTGGTTTATTATTGAATGCTGAAAAAAATGATGGCATTGCTCGCTTAGCTGGAAATATTGGTTATCCTGCAAGTAGTGTGGCACAAGAAGCAACTAAAGAAGATAAAATCGTGATGGAATTATCAAGTTTCCAATTGATGGGAATCACTGAATTTCGTCCTCACATCGCTGTGATCACGAATATTTATGAAGCGCATATTGATTATCATGGTACGCGTGATGAATATGTCAAAGCCAAATGGCAACTTCAAAAAAATATGACTGAATCAGACTACTTGATCCTCAACTGGAATCAGTCTGAATTAAGAGAACTAAGCAAAACGACAAAAGCAACTGTTTTACCATTTGCAACAGAACAAGAATTGTCGAAAGGTGCCTATTCATTGAATGGAAGTATCTTCTATGATCAAGAAAAAATCATGGATAGTTCTGAACTGGGCGTACCAGGCGCTCACAATGTTGAAAATGCATTGGCCGCCATTTCAGTTGCTAAATTGTATGGGGTATCTAATACCGCAATCAAACAAACATTACAGCTTTTCCATGGTGTACCACACCGTACGCAATATGTAGGGGAAGTTCAAGGACGTAAATTTTATAATGACTCAAAAGCCACGAATATTTTAGCGACAAAAATGGCTTTAAGTGGATTTACACCAGAAACCTTAGTATTGATCGCTGGTGGGCTAGATCGAGGGAATTCATTTGATGCATTGATTCCTTCCTTAACAGGTCTTAAAGCATTAATCGTTTTTGGTGAAACAAAAGAGAAATTGATGGAGGCTGGCAAAAAAGCAGGTATCCCTATTATTGAAACAGCGGAAAATGCTGAATCAGCAGTACCTGTTTCTCTTCGCTTAAGTGGAGAAGGCGACGTGATCTTATTGTCACCAGCTAACGCTAGTTGGGATCAATACCCTAACTTTGAAATCAGAGGCGAACGCTTTATGGACGCTATCAATAAACTAGAAAATGTAGAAGCGAGCGATAATTAATGAAAATTTTGGTTACAGGTGGAGGAACTGGAGGACATATCTATCCAGCATTAGCCTTCGTCAATTATGTTAAAACACAAGTGCCAAATGCTGAATTTATGTATGTTGGTGCACAAAGAGGGTTGGAGAATAAGATTGTTCCAGAAACAGGGATTCCATTTCGTACCTTAGAGATCCAAGGATTTAAACGAAAAATTTCACTGTACAATGTTAAAACAGTCCAACTTTTCTTGAAAAGTATCCGTTCTGCAAAAAAAATTTTAAAAGAATTTCAACCAGATGTTGTGATAGGTACAGGCGGTTATGTTTCAGGAGCCGTCGTCTATGCGGCTGCAAAATCAAATATTCCAACGATCATCCATGAACAAAACAGTGTCCCAGGGATGACGAATAAATTTTTAAGTCGCTACGTGGATCGAATCGCTATTTCCTTTAAGGATGCTCAAGCATTTTTTCCAGAAGAAAAATCTGTGTTAGTGGGCAATCCACGTGCACAAGAAGTAGCGAATATGAATAAGACGGATATCGTCGAATCGTTTGGACTGGACCCCAATAAAAAGACTGTCCTGATCTTTGGTGGAAGCCAAGGAGCGCTAAAAATAAATCAAGCTGTAACAGATTTTTTGACTGATTTTGAAAGTACGGATTATCAAGTGCTTTATGCTTCTGGCGAGCGTTACTATGAAGCAGTGAGAGAAAAAATAAATGCTTCACCAAACGTTAGTGTCCAACCCTATATCTCTAAAATGGCAGAAGTCATGGCTGCGAGTGATTTACTAGTCGGTAGAGCGGGAGCCACTTCCATCGCTGAGCTAACGGCGATCGGTTTGCCAGCGATCTTGATCCCAAGTCCTTATGTGACGAATGATCACCAAACAAAAAATGCCATGAGTTTAGTGCATGCGCATGCAGCTAAGATGATCAAAGATGACGAGTTGACAGGAAAAACATTGAGAAATGCAATCGAAGAAATCATGACAAACGACAAGCTGCAACAAAGCATGTCCGAGGCATCTAAACAACAAGGGATTCCAGATGCCTCAGAACGGCTATATCGATTAGTAGAAGCTGTTATTCAGAAATAAAGGCGGGTGGTCTAAAGTGAGTAAGAAAAAAAAACCAGAAAATTTGCCGAATCAATCTGTTGATGAGAACAATCTAACTCCTTGGCAAAAGGCCAACCGGAAATATTTAGCAGAACATGGTAAAGAAGAAAAAGAAGCAACGAAAAAAGCGGATAATGAAGTTCAACCAGACGAACAAGAAGCGGATGCAGAACCAGCAACTGAAAAGGATGTTCCAGAACATGAGCATGACGCTCCATCCGAAGATGAAACGGAACAAACAAAAGCGGGTGGACCTTACAATGGTTCTTTCCTCAATCGATTGCCCAATCTAAAAAATCAGCGAAATAAAGTATTGTATCGGCGCTTGGCTTTGATTATCACGATTCTAGGTATACCATTGATCTTTTTGATTTATTACGTATCTCCATACAGCAAGTTGCAAGCAGTCACTGTATCGGGCAATGAAAATGTCGCTGCCCAGACAGTCATTACGGATACGAAGTTAACGATGGGTACGAATATTTGGAAACAATATTGGCATAAGGCTGACTACATCAACAATTTGAAAGAAGAACAGCCACGGATCGAAAATGCACAAATCAGTTTTAAAACGCTCAATACGTTTACTTTAAAAGTCAAAGAGTACAAAGAAATTGCTTTAGTAACGAAAAACGGGCAGTATTATCCTGTAATGGAAAATGGGACAGTTCTTAGTGAAAAAGTGGCTAATCCCACAAAAAATCTTCCTATCCTAGATGGATTCACGAACAATGAAAAAATCAAATCATTAACAAAGGAATACAACAAACTGTCAGCTGAATTGCAAAAAGCAATTTCTGAAATCAAATATACACCAAGTGATACGAATAAAAACTTGCTCCGTTTGAATATGAATGATGGCAACCAAGTCATTGTAAATATCCAAAATCTAGCTAGTCAAATGAAATACTACGCTCAAGTAGCAAAAGATATGGATGAAAAAGGTGTGATCGATATGGAAGTCGGTATTTTCTCCTATCCTTATTCAGAAAGTAGTGCAGAAGCAGAACAGACCTCTGGAACAAATTCGATGGAAACAACGACAGAACAAACAAATGGATCCTCTGTGAGTACCGAGCCTTCATCAGAAGAAACAGTACCAAGTGAGTCGGAACAGACAGGGAATACGTCAGGTGATACAAGTGAAACAGATCAAAATGACGATAATTCAAGTTCGTCTTCTTCGATTTCAACAGAAAATTGATAAAACAACTTTAAAAAGTGAGAATCTACTTTCTAAAAACCAGTAATTTATGGTAGAATTGAAAGCAGTGAATATATCTATTAAAGTATATTTAAAAACGGACGTTAGTTGTTCGCTTGTATATGGAATAGTAAGTAGGAGGGAATCCCATTCATGGCAAAAACAGGAATGTATGTAGGCCTTGATATTGGAACGACATCTGTCAAAGTTGTCGTGGCTGAATATATCGACAGCCAAATGAATATTATTGGAGTAGGAAACGCAAAATCAGAAGGGATTAACCGCGGCATTATCGTTGATATCGATAAAACGGTCCAAGCGATACAACGAGCAGTACGACAAGCAGAAGAAAAAGCAGGAATCCAGATCAAGAGCGTAAGTGTTGGTTTGCCCGCAAACATGCTTGAAGTTGAAAATTGCCAAGGAATGATCGCAGTTAACGGAGATTCAAAAGAAATCACCGACGAAGATGTCCGAAATGTGGCTTCAGCTGCCCTAGTTCGTTCAATTCCTCCTGAACGTCAAATCGTATCAATTTTGCCACAGGACTTTACCGTGGATGGATTCGAAGGAATCAAAGATCCACGTGGAATGATCGGTGTCAGACTAGAAATGTATGGTCTATTGTTTACTGGACCAAAAACTATTGTTCACAATATTCGTAAATGTGTAGAAAATGCAGGATTGGTCGTAAATGAATTAGTCATTACGCCATTAGCTTTAACAGAAACAATCCTTTCAGATGGAGAAAAAGATTTCGGTACAATTGTTATTGATATGGGTGGGGGCCAAACAACAACGGCTGTTATGCATGATAAACAATTGAAGTTTACCAGTCTAGATCAAGAAGGTGGAGAATTCGTCACCAAAGATATTTCCATCGTATTGAATACTTCATTCAATAATGCCGAAGCACTAAAAATCAATTATGGCGATGCTTATCCAGAACGGACTTCTGATCAAGAAGAATTTCCAGTTGATGTGATCGGACAATCTGAACCAGTGAAAGTTGATGAACGCTATTTGTCAGAAGTCATCTCTGCACGTATGGAACAGATTTTTAACAAAGCAAAAGCTGCTTTAGATCAAATCGAAGCACTAGAACTACCTGGTGGAGTAGTGCTTACTGGTGGAGCAGCAAGTCTTCCTGGCGTTGTTGATCTAGCCCAAGAAATTTTTGATGTAAACGTCAAATTATATGTACCAAATCAAATGGGTCTACGTAATCCAGTTTTTACTAATGTGATCAGTATAGTTGATTATTCAGCAAACTTGAGTGAAGTTTACCAATTGGCTAAAATTGCTGTAACTGGGGAAACAACTATTGCTCATCATCCGACTGTTGAACAAGAAGTAACTACTTATGACAGTTATGATGTTCAAGAAGAAACTGATTATGACGAATCTGAACAAAAGAAATCTGGCGAAAACGTAACGAATAAAATTAAAGGTTTCTTTTCAAATATTTTTGATTAATTCATCCTGGGAGGAATAAAATATGGAATTCTCAATTGATAATAATATCAATGACGGCGCAGTAATCAAAGTCATCGGTGTCGGTGGCGGCGGAGGAAATGCTGTAAACCGAATGATTGAAGAAAATGTAAAAGGCGTAGAATTTATTACTGCCAACACAGATGTACAAGCTTTGAAAAATTCAAAAGCTGAAACTGTCATCCAATTAGGCCCTAAATATACACGTGGGTTAGGTGCAGGTTCACAACCAGAAGTTGGACAAAAAGCTGCTGAAGAAAGTGAACAATCTTTAAGAGAAGCATTAGATGGCGCAGATATGATCTTTATCACAGCCGGAATGGGTGGCGGAACTGGTACAGGTGCTGCACCTATCGTAGCTGGAATCGCTAGAGAATTAGGCGCTTTAACAGTCGGCGTTGTGACACGTCCATTCACTTTTGAAGGACCAAAACGTGGCCGTTTTGCTGCAGAAGGAATTGCACGTTTGAAAGAAAACGTGGATACATTATTGATCATTTCAAACAACCGCTTATTAGAAGTAGTTGATAAAAAGACACCAATGTTAGAAGCGTTCCGTGAAGCGGACAACGTTTTACGCCAAGGTGTTCAAGGTATCTCTGACTTGATCACAGCTCCTGGTTACGTGAACTTGGACTTCGCTGATGTGAAGACAGTAATGGAAAACCAAGGAACTGCTTTGATGGGTATCGGCGTTGCAAGCGGTGAAGATCGTGTAGTTGAAGCAACGAAGAAAGCTATTTCTTCTCCACTATTAGAAACATCGATCGATGGAGCAGAACAAGTCCTGTTGAACATCACAGGCGGGTTAGATATGACATTGTTTGAAGCACAAGATGCTTCTGATATCGTTGCAAATGCAGCTACAGGAGATGTAAACATCATCCTAGGTACTTCAATCAATGAAGAAATGGGCGATGAAATCCGCGTAACGGTTATCGCAACAGGTATCGACGAATCAAAAAAGGAACGCAAGTCTAGTCGTCCAACTAGACAAACATCTATGCAATCATCTACTCAAAAACCAGTATTGGATATGGATCAAGCAAAACCTACTCCAGTAGACGAAGAAAGTAGTTTTGGAGACTGGGACATCCGACGTGAACAAAATGTCCGTCCTAAAGTTGACGAATCTAATTTTGATACTATTGAAAAAAAAGAATTTGATACATTCAATCGTGAAGAAACAAAATCAAATGGTGATGACGAATTGAATACACCACCGTTTTTCCGTCGTAAAAAATAAGGGAGAGGGAGAGCACATGATTGCTGACAACTTGCTAAAAATCGAGCAAGACATTCAGGATTCGTGTGCTCTTGTTCATCGTAATCCGAAAGAAGTTACTTTAGTGGCCGTGACAAAGTCTGTGGACTCTGACAAGGCAGAAGAATTGATTAAAGCGGGAGTAAACAATTGCGCAGAAAATCGCGTAGATAAGTTATTACAGAAAAAACAAGATTTGCAAAATCATCCTGATATCAAGTGGCATTTAATTGGTAATTTACAGCGCAGAAAGGTAAAATTGATTGTAAATGAAATTGATTACTTTCATGCGTTGGACAGTTTAAGATTAGCAGAAGAGATCCAAAAAAGAGCAGAAAAACAACTTGCTTGTTTTGTAGAAGTGAATGTCTCTGGTGAAGAGTCAAAACAAGGGATATCCCCAGATGAACTTCTTCCTTTTTTAGAATCGTTGGCTTCATTAACTAAGATAAAAGTTGTCGGTTTGATGACAATGGCGCCTAAAGATGCTTCTGCTGACCAAATTCGTAAAGTGTTTGGAACGCTGAAAGAGTTGCGTGATCTTGTTCAGAAGAAAGAACTTCCACATGCACCATGTACAGAATTAAGCATGGGAATGAGTCAAGATTTCCAATTGGCAATCGAAGAAGGTGCTACATTCATTCGTGTAGGGACAGCGTTATTCAAAGACGAGGAGGAACAATAATGCCGCTTTTAAATAGAGGAGCAATTGCTAATTTTTTCGGATTAGCTGATGAAGAAGAGTACGAAGAATACCCTGAAACAACTAATAGAGCTGTAACACAGCCGACTAAGAATAAACCAACACAAGTGCAGATGAGTCAACCCAAAACAACGGTGGTCTCAAAACCACGTGAACAACAAAGGACTACACGTCCTGTGACCCGTGAAACTGCACAACCAGAAACAAAAAAAGTAATTGAATTACATCAATCATCTGCTAAAAATGTCCGTAAAGAAGAAGCTACAAAATCTTCATTTACACCAAAGACAAATTTAGCTGGAAAAATCACGGTCATGGAACCACGTACGTACTCTGAAGCGATGACCATTGCGAAACGGATCATTGCTGGAGAAGCCACGTTAGTTAATTTTCATCTTGTGGAAGAAAAACAAGCAAGAAGAATCGTTGATTTTCTAACTGGAACTGTCTATGCACTAGATGGTGATATCAAGCGTGTGGGAGACGAAATCTTCCTATGTACGCCTACAGGTATGGAAATCGATAGTTCAACGGCTCAATCGTTTGCGGACGTGAACATGTTTGACCTATAAGAGGAGGAACTACGATTTATACTATTTTTATGTTACTTAATTTGCTTGGGCGAGCAGCATATTTTTACAGTATCTTGTTGATGGTCTATGCACTGTTATCTTGGTTTCCGGGAGGATACCAATCAGGAATCGGTCGGTTCCTAGCTAAAATATGTGAACCATATATACAGTTATTCGAACGACTTCCTTTACGGATCGGCGGCTTTGATTTCACGATCTTGGCATCGATTCTCATTTTGAATTTAGCGGTAGAAGGGCTGCAACAAATCGTCCTATGGTTGATGATGGCAGTTTACTGATCAACGAATCAGAGAGAAAAATAGGAGGGGGAAAAATGGACGCAAATGTATATCAGCATTTCCGTGCGGATGAACGTTCTTTCATTGACTCAGTTGGTGATTGGATCGAACAGGTCCAGGGTCAATATGCGCCGTATCTTACAGATTTTCTAGATCCAAGACAATCCTATATATTAGAAACGTTGGTTCGACAAGAGACCGAACTACGCTATTCTTTTTATGGGGGATATGAGCAGGCGGAACGGAAGAGATGTTTGATTTTCCCCGAATATTATCAACCTGAAGATGAGGATTTTGAAGTTTCATTATATGAGATTCACTATCCAAGCAAATTTGTCAGTTTGAGTCATGGAAAAATTCTGGGTACATTGGTTGGTACTGGGATCAAACGTTCTTACTTTGGCGATATCATTTCTGACGGGGAACGTTGGCAAGTCTTCATCGCACAAGAAGTAGAACAGTTTGTTGTAACTCAAGTAACAAAAATTGGTAAGGTCGCTGTTCGTTTAGAACCGAAGAAGTATACAGAATTGATTCTGCCCAAAGATAGTTGGACTGAAGAAAGAGGTACTGTTGCTTCATTGAGACTAGACAGTGTCATCTCAGAGATTTATAATATCTCCAGACAACGTTCAAAACAGTTGATTGAGTCAGGTAAAGTAAAAGTGAATTGGACTGAAAACACTCGACCCGACTTTTTACTTGAGCTACTGGATATTGTTTCGATCAGAGGTTTTGGTCGCATCCAAATACAGGGACTTGAGGGGAAAACTAAAAAAGAAAAGTATAGAGTATTGTTTGGTGTATTACGTAAATAAAACAAGAAGGTGGTTTACTCATGGCTTTAACTCCATTAGATATCCAAAATAAAACATTCCCGACAAAAATGCGGGGATATAATCAAGACGAAGTAGATGATTTCTTAGATTTAGTTGTTCGTGATTACGAAGAAGTAACACAAAGAAATCGTGAACTTGAAAAAGCAGTGAAACATTCAGAAGAAAAACTCGAATATTTCAATGAATTAAAAGATGCGTTGAATCAATCGATCATCGTTGCCCAAGATACTGCAGATAAAGTAAAAACTAGCGCAAGCAAAGAATCAGAAGTGATCGTTACTTCTGCACAAAATAAAGCAGATGAATTGGTAGCCACAGCTGAAAAGCGTGCGCATCAATTGACGACAGATGCTGAAGAAAAAGCAAGAAAAATCTTGACAGATGCTACTGAAAAAGCAAAACAATTAGCAACTGAAACAGAAGATCTGAAGAAAAAAACACGTGTGTTCCATCAAAGAATCAGCTTGATGTTAGAATCACAATTAGAACAAGTGAAGAGTCCAGAATGGGATGAGATTTTACAACCATTCTCAAGTTATGTCACAGATAGTCATGAAGTAATCAAAGAAGTTTTGGCAAAACAACTTGACAATGAAAATCAAACTGATGTAAACTCAGACACAGGAATCATGGAAGCACCAATAACAGCATTCGATACTCAGGCAATCGATATTTCGATCGTTCCTGGAGATCATGAAGAAGAGTAGAACAGAAAAGCCTCTTGCCATTCTTTAAGCGAGCCGATGATAGTGGAAGATCGGTAAGACACTGCAAGATGAAAGATCCTCTACCTGAATTGTTTCTGAACTAAGAGTAGGAAACAGCGGTTGACCTCGTTATGGGTCTTCGAGAGTTACAGCATCATGTAACTGAATTTGGGTGGTACCACGGCATGTTCGTCCCTTGGATGAACATGCTTTTTTGTGTTCTCAAAATTATTAATCAAGGAGTGTAGCGCGTAATGAAAATGAAAGAAACCTTGCAACTAGGTAAAACAAAATTCCCTATGCGTGGGAACTTGCCAAATCGCGAAGCAGATTGGCAAAAAGAATGGGAAGAAAATAAAATCTACCAAAAAAGACAGGAACTAAATGAAGGAAAACCAAGTTTTGTTCTTCATGATGGCCCTCCTTATGCAAATGGAAATATCCATTTAGGTCATTCACTAAATAAAATCAGTAAAGATATTATCATCCGTTCAAAATCAATGTCGGGTTTTCGTGCACCCTATGTTCCTGGTTGGGATACTCACGGCTTGCCGATCGAACAAGTATTAGCCAATAAAGGAATCAAACGTAAAGAAATGTCTAAGGCTGAATATTTGGAAAAATGTCGCGAATACGCACTTTCACAAGTAGACAAACAACGGAATGATTTCAAACGATTGGGTGTCGCAGGTGACTGGGATCATCCATATGTCACTTTAGATCCATCTTATGAAGCTGCCCAAATCAGAGTGTTTGGTAAAATGGCTGAAAAAGGCTATATCTATAAGGGATTGAAACCTATCTATTGGTCACCATCAAGTGAGTCTTCACTTGCTGAAGCTGAAATCGAATATAAAGACGTGAAGTCACCTTCTATCTTTGTTGCTTTTAATGTCAAAGATGGAAAAGGGATCGTTGATGAAGATGCTGCTTTTGTGATTTGGACAACAACACCTTGGACATTACCAGCTAACCAAGGAATTGCAGTAAATCCTAGCTATACGTATGTATTAGTGGAAGCTGATGGCCGTAAATTTGTAGTTGCAAAAGATTTATTAGAAACTGTCCAATCAGAAATCGGTTGGGAAAATGTGAGTGTTTTAAAAGAGTTTTCAGGTCAAGAGATGGAATATATGACTGCTTGGCATCCATTCTATGATCGTGAATCATTAGTGATCTTAGGTGATCATGTCACTTTAGATGCTGGTTCTGGTCTAGTACACACAGCGCCTGGACATGGGGAAGACGATTATATCGCTGGGAATAAATACAAGTTGCCTGTAGTATCACCAGTTGATTCTAAAGGCGTGTTTACAGATGAAGCACCTGGGTTTGAAGGGATCTTTTACGATAAAGTAAATCCAATGGTCACAGATCTATTAAAAGAAAAAGGCGCTTTATTGAAATTAGACTTCTTTACTCATAGCTATCCTCATGATTGGCGTACAAAAAAACCGGTGATCTATCGTGCAACACCTCAATGGTTTGCATCGATTGATGATTTCCGACAAAACATCCTTGATGAAGTCGAAAAAGTGAACTGGATTATTCCATGGGGGAAAACACGTCTTTATAACATGATTCGTGACCGAGGCGACTGGGTCATTTCACGACAACGTGCTTGGGGTGTGCCATTACCAATTTTTTATGCAGAAAATGGGGAAGCAATCATCACACCAGAAACAATTGAACATGTTGCGGATCTATTCGCAGAACATGGATCGATCATTTGGTTTGAAAGAGAAGCAAAAGAGTTACTTCCTGAAGGATTTACACATCCAGGTTCACCGAACGGTCAATTTACGAAAGAAACAGACATCATGGATGTTTGGTTTGACTCAGGTTCATCACATGAAGCAGTTTTACGTCAACGTCCAGAATTGACATTCCCTGCAGATATGTATTTAGAAGGTTCTGACCAATACCGTGGTTGGTTCAATTCAAGTATCACAACGAGTGTAGCAATCAATGGCGTGGCACCATATAAATCAGTTCTTTCACAAGGATTTACTTTAGATGGAGAAGGCCGCAAAATGAGTAAATCACTTGGAAATACGATTTTACCTGAAAAAGTGATCAACCAGTTTGGAGCAGATATTTTGCGTCTTTGGGTAGCAAGTGTCGACTATGAAGCGGATGTCCGCGTATCAATGGATATCTTGAGCCAAGTTGCAGAAGTTTACCGTAAAATCAGAAATACGATGCGTTTCTTGATCGCGAATACAGAAGATTTTGATCCGAAAAAAGACACAGTTTCTTATGAAGAACTACGCTCTGTTGATAAATATATGACAGTTCGTTTAAATGAAGTTATTAAAGAAATTCGTGAAGAAGGATATGAAAAATATAACTTTATGCATATCTATCGTACAGTGATGAATTTCTTGACAGTAGATCTATCTGCATTCTATCTAGATTTTGCCAAAGATGTGGTTTATATCGAATCAGAAAATGATTACCAACGTCGTTGCATGCAAACTGTTTTCTATCAAACAGCTGTGGCATTGACAAAATTATTGACACCGATCATTCCACATACAACGGAAGAAATTTGGTCATTCTTGAAAGAAGAAGAAGAATATGTGCAATTAAGCGAACTTCCTGCATATGAAACATTCGCTAACCAAGAAGAGTTGATGGATACGTGGGCAGCATTTATGGACTTAAGAGATAAAGTATTGAAAGCTCTTGAAGAAGCACGTAACAGTAAATTGATTGGGAAATCTTTAGAAGCTAAATTAACGATCTATCCAAATCAACAAGTACGTGAATTGCTAACAGCGGTGGACGCAGATATTCCACAATTATTGATTATTTCACCTGATTATTTTGAAGTGAAAAATGATCAAACAGATGTACCTGCAGAAGCTGTGACATTCGATGATGTTTCGATTTTAGTTGAAAAAGCAGATGGAGAAACTTGCGATCGTTGTCGCCAAATCCGTAAAGATGTCGGAGTTGATGAAAAATTACCTCATCTATGCGGACGTTGCGCACATATCGTAGAAGAAAATCATCCAGAAGCAGTTGCTGAAGGGTTTGAATAACAGTTAAAAGAACAGAAGTGATAAGGTACCAGAAATCCTCAGAATTCATAAAATCATTTTTCAAATTTTGAGGATTTGGGCTTATTGCTAGAGAATGGGATTCTCGTTCGTTTATAGTGATATAGAGGTCGAGACAAAATTCGTTTAGGTTTGAGAAACTGGATAAAAAAAACGAACAATACATTTTTTTGTATTGTTCGTTTTTTTTTTGAATTTTTCGAAAAACCTGACTTTTGGACTTTCGTTTATTCGAGAGTCTGTAGCAAAACTGTTTTTAGATTTGTCCCACACTCTCGAAACTATTTGAATATTTTTATTGTTTAACACTTTTTGTACTACAAAATCTTCAGATTACTTAGTCTTATAATTTGCCACGTTCACGGTACCATTCATCTGGTTGCCAGATCCATTCAAAGCCATCTTTTTCAAGTAGTTTGAAGGCTGCTTCAGGCCCCATCGTACCTGCTTTATAGTTAGGAAAATCAGGTTTGGTTTGATCCCATGCTTGACGAATGACATCGACGATATGCCAAGACTGTGCGACTTCTTCCCAATGGGAGAAGTTTGTTCCATCACCTTTTAAGGCATCTAATAGTAATTTTTCATAGGCTTCAGGACTGTTTTCGACCATTTCAGAACTATTACGATACTCTAATTTGATTGGTTCGGTATTGAACCCTTGACCGACTTCTTTTCCATTCAAGGATAAGGAGAATCCTTCTGTTGGTTGGATATAGATCGTCAATACATTTGGTGGAAGTGTCGTGTCCTCACAAGGTTCATCAACAGATGTTTTGAAGACATTTACGGGCACTTGTTTGAAAACGATATTGATTCTTGTTCCTTTTTCTGTCAGACGTTTTCCTGTACGAACATAGAAAGGCACACCTGACCAACGGAAATTATCGATCGTGAATTTTCCTGCGACAAAGGTTTCAGTTGTTGATGCAGGATCAACTTTGTCTTCTTCACGATAGCTTTTGAACATTTTACCATCAAGTTGTCCCTGATCATATTGGCCACGAACAAAGTTTTCTAGGACCTCTTGTTGATCGTAGATTCGAACAGCTTTCAGTGCTTTGATTTTTTCAGCGCGAATTTCCTTTTCAGAAAATGCGACAGGTGGTTCCATAGCTAATAAAGCAACGACTTGAAGAATATGGTTTTGGACCATATCTTTCAATGCACCACTGTGGTCATAATAGCCTCCGCGGTCCTCGACACCAAGAGCTTCACCAAAAGTGATCTGGATATTATCAATGTAGCGATTGTTCCATTGAGATTCAAAAATATTATTTGCAAAACGGATAGCAGAAATATTTTGGATCATTTCTTTTCCTAAGTAATGGTCGATCCTAAAGATATCTGGTTCTGGAAAGACCTGACGGATCTTTTCATTTAGATCGTAAGCCGATTGGTAATCTGATCCAAAAGGTTTTTCGATGATCAATCGGTTATAGCCATTTTCAGTGACGATTTTTTGAGATTTTAAATGGGCAACGATAGTACCAAAAAATTGCGGAGCCATAGCAAGATAATAGATACGATTGCCATCTAGTTGGTATCGCTCATCTAATTGATCAGCCAATTCTTTTAATGTTGCATAATGAGTTGAATCATTGACATCATGAGATTGGTAGTAGAAATGACTCGCAAATTCCTTTGCTTCTTCGTCGGAAGGATTTAAGGATTGGATTGTCGAAATGACAACTTCGCGGTAATGTTCATCGCTCCAAGGTCTCCGAGCAGTACCGATGACAGCAAAATGTTTTCCTAGATTGCCTTTTTTGTAAAGACGAAACAAAGAGGGATACAATTTACGTTGAGCTAAATCGCCTGTACCACCAAATATCGTAAATAAAACATTTTTTTCATTAGACATGTAGGTAAGCTCCTTTATAATTTATCGACAAAAATCGTGCTGGCAGCTTTAAAACTGACAGAAATTTTCTTTTGTGCATTTTGGATGGTGATTGGACCTTCATATGCGGCAACATCAATGATTTCATATTCTTCATCGATATTAAGGTCGATCGTTACAAGATAGTCCAATAATTCTTTTTCGTCAAGGACTCGTGCAATCCGAACGGTTGAACCTACTGGATAAGAATCTAGTGTTTGTCGGCGTTCTTCATGGACCACTTCATCTTTGTGAGGAATATTCCCACCATGTGGACAATGTTTAGGATGATTCAAATAGTCTTCTAAATGATCTGCAAGTTGTTCGGATGTTACATGCTCCAAAACCTCTGCATCATCATGTACTTCATTCCAACTGTATTCTAGATGTTCGACTAAAAAAACTTCCCATAAACGATGTTTGCGAATCAAACTGCTTGCTTTTTTCAAGCCACTCTCGGTCAATTGTACACCTTGATAAGGAGAGTGTTCCACAAGTTGTTCCTTCACAAGTTTTGAAATCATTTCACTGACTGAAGCTGGTGAGACAGCAAGACTAGAAACGATTTGCTTGTTATTTACTTTAGTTGTATCTCCGCCTAACTCCAAAATGATTTTCAAATAATCTTCTCGGTTTGGTGTCATATTCGATCATCCTTTCATGGTATGAAACCATCACTAGTAAGTGTACCAAAAAAAAAGTGAATTGACTATTTTTCTAGACAAAAAAACAGAAATAAACATCGATAAATGTCTATTTCGATAGGAAAAAAACGAAAGTCAAGAAATACCTTCTTGTTCTTTCGTTTAGACTATATGGAAATCAATTCTTAATGCCCGATTTTCTTTATCTGATAAGTAGAATCTGTTGATTCATCGTAAAAAGTCATTTTTTCATAAGAAAGAGTCAAATAATAGCCATAGTGATCTCGAACAATCAGTTGTTGCTCATTCAATTCAATCAGTGTGGTCCCTAATGAGTGATCATTGATGGAAAAATCAAAAGTTGGAGAAACACGCAGTTGTTCGTTTTGTTGGTTATCATCTATGAATGACCAAACACCTTGATACTGTGAAGGATCAAAGCTCTTTTCTTGTTTCTTTTTCTTTTTAATTGCGATACTACCACCTACTAAAGTTGCTAAAAAAGCTGCTGCACCATAGATTATTTTTTTCGCATCAGACCACCTCTTCTTTTAACGATTAATTAAAGACAACGAATGTCTTAGTTTCTTCTATTGTACCGAACAATATCTAAAAATTCTCTAAGACTTTCGACTGGTTTTTCAAGAGTTTTTACTCAAATTATGATAGGATACATAGTAGGAAGAAAGGTGACGATTTTTGAAATACCCACAAGTTGAAACTGCATTTTTTATTGAGCGGCCAAATCGATTTATTGCCTATTGCTTAAATCAAAGAGGTGAGGTCATTACCACCCATGTTAAAAATACAGGAAGAGGAAAAGAGGTTTTTGTCCCTGGCGCAAAAGTTGCAGTAAACTATGCCCCTAGCCCAAAACGTAAGACAGACTATGATCTGGTTGCGGTCCAAAAAAAAGATGAGTGGTTCAATATCGATAGCCAGCTTCCCAACAGATTAGCGATGGAGGGAATCCTTGATGGGACCATCCAATTACCAAACCTATCAGGAAAAATCATCAAATATAAGCGAGAAGTAAATTATCGACATTCAAAGTTTGATATTTATTTAGAAACATCAGCGAATCAGAGAGTATTCGTTGAGGTGAAAGGCATGACACTGGAGAACAAAGAAATTGGCGCATTTCCTGATGCACCAACTCTGCGAGGATTGAAACATGTCGAGGAATTAGTTGAAGCTCATTTAGAAGGCTATGAAACTTATGTGCTTTTAATTGCACAGTTTGAGTATCTTCGAGTAGCTACCATCCATGAAGAGATGCAACCAGAGTTAGCACAGAGGATTCGGTATGCGCAACTGAATGGCGTAACCGTTTTAGCGTATAATTGTCAGGTAACGGCTGATCAAGTCAAGATAAAACAGGAAATATCGTTTGATATCGATCAACCCTTTGAAGACCCTAATCTATAGAAAGAAGGTAACGAGCATGATAAATTTAGGAATTATTGGAACCAATTGGATCACACATCAATTTGTTCAAGCTGCACTTGGTACTGGAGAATATGAATTGACAGCGGTCTACTCAAGACATCTAGAAAAAGCACAAGCATTTGGTTCGAAATATGAAGGTGATATTGAATATGCAACTGATTTGACGACATTCTTTCAATTGGAGCATTTAGATACTGTTTACATCGCTTCACCAAATAGTTTGCATTTTCAACAGGCGAAGCAAGGAATTCTAGCTGGTAAGAATGTGATCGTTGAAAAACCAGCATTCAGTACGCCAAAAGAAATGGATGAGATCATTCATTTGGCAAATGAAAAAAAAGTATTCTTCTTTGAAGCTGCACGTAATATCCATGAGTCTGGCTTTAAAAAAATTACTGACTACTTACCTTTAAAAGATGAGATATTAGGGGCTAATTTTAGCTATATGAAGTATTCATCACGTTACGATCAAGTGCTTGATGGAGAAGTGCCAAATATTTTCTCTACTCGATTTTCAGGTGGAGCAATGATGGATCTAGGGGTATATCTCGTATATGCGGCAGTGGCTTGGTTCGGTATGCCCACAGAAGTTCATTATTTCCCAAGAAAGATTTCAACAGGCGTTGATGGACTTGGGTGGGGAATATTACGTTATGAATCGTTTGATGTATCCATCCAGCCTGGCAAAATTGGCGATTCTTATCTACCTTCAGAAATCTATTTCGATTCTGGAACATTAGTGATGAATGGGGTCAATGCCATTGAAACAGCAGAATTCCATGATCGACAACATCAAGAAATCACTACTTTGGAAATCAAAACCGCAGAAAATCCTATGGCTGATGAAGCAAAAGATTTTGCGAATGTGATCAATCATCCAACAGATCCAACTTGGGGATTTCTTTATGAAGAATGGATCGAGTTAGCACGCAGTGTCAATCAAGTAGTTTATGATCTAAGAAAAAATGGGGGCATCAAATTTGATGCCGATAATGAGGAAGATTTTTAATGAATGAATTTGTACAAACATTTCCACAAGCATGGCAAGAAAAATGGCAAGAAAAATCGTTTTTAGAGGCCTCACTGATACAAAAAGCAGTCTTTCAACCACTAAAAGACCAACAAAACGTGATCGGTATTTCTCCGACTGGTTCAGGGAAGACTTTAGCTTATCTGCTTCCCTTACTATTGAATGTTGAAAAGGATCAGGGGAGTTCCTTACTGATCTTGGTTTCATCTCAAGAGTTAGCGATCCAAGTAGCAGAAGTCACACGAGAATGGGCTAAAGCGTTAGACCTAAAAGTCCAATCTTTAGTAGGAGGCGCTAACGTTAAACGACAAGTGGAAGGTCTGAAGAAAAGACCTGAGATCCTAGTGGGTACCCCAGGGCGAGTCTTAGAACTGATGAAATCAAAAAAAGTCAAAGCACATCAATTGAAAACAATTGTCTTTGATGAATCCGATCAGCTGTTAGATGAAGGGAATAGTCCTTTAATCGATCAACTACTGCATCAAGCACCTGTTGAGTATCAATTAGCCTTTTTCTCAGCAACAGCCGATCGTTCGTTGAAACAAATCGAAGAATTGACAAAAAAACAAATCGAAGTAATCGATGTTACCAAAGAAGATGATTCAAGAAAAGGGCAAAAACATTACTTTTTGCATGTACCAGCGCGTAAAAAAGATGACTATCTTAGAAGACTAGCGTATGTTGTCGGCTTTCAAGGTTTAGTCTTCTTCAATCAGCTAAGTGAGTTAGGTGCTATGGAAGAAAAATTGCTTTTTAGAGGAGTTGCTGTTGGAAGTTTAGCTTCTGACCAAAACAAATTAGTACGAAAAGCAGCACTTGAACAATTCAAACATAATAAGATCACAGCTTTATTTACAACTGATGTCGCAGCTAGAGGTTTAGACATCAAGGGTCTACCTTATGTTGTGAATGCGGAAGTTCCTCTTACAGAAGAAGCTTACCTGCATCGATCTGGCCGAACAGGACGAATGGGAAGTGAAGGAATAGTCATCACATTTGTTCAAGATCACACTTTGAGAGATTTGAAGAAAATCGCGCGAAAAGCGGATCTATCAATTAAAGAGATTTTTCTTCATGGCGGTCAATTGTTAGAGGAATCGCCCGAAAAAGAAGAAATGAATCGCGAAAATGAACCACACAAAAAAGCTTCCAACTATCCTTTGAAAAAAGAAACAGCAAAAAAAGAGCCTGTGGATGTTGTACGTAAAAAACGTAAAAATAAACAAAAAAAGGATAAAAATAAAGGAGCAAGGCGCAAATAAGCGCCTTTTTGTGTTATGATAAATGAAAACGGAATCACTGTTATTTAACTAAAGGTGGGATTGCATGAATGAAAGACAAGAAGAAATATTGGACTTATTGCATGAAAATCAGCATGGATTGACAGCTAGCGATGTAGCAGAAAAGCTTTCAATCGATCGAAGCAATGCAAGTCGCTATTTAAGTGATTTATATAAGGATCATTATATTATCAAAAGTCCGGGTCGTCCGGTCGTTTACTCAATGCCTCCTAAAAAGACTGCATCAGACAAAGTTCATGTTGACTACTCTACACAAGTGACATTTGAAACATTAGTTGGAGAGAACGATTCGTTAAAAGTCAGTATCCAACAAGCGAAAGCGGCAATTTTGTATCCGCCTCGCGGGTTACACACCATCATATTCGGAGAAACCGGTACTGGTAAATCCATGTTTGCCGAGTGTATGTATCATTTTGCAATCGACTCAGAAATGCTTTCAGAAGATGCACCATTTGTCTCTTTTAACTGTGCCGATTATGCACAAAATCCTCAGTTGCTATTTGGACATATTTTCGGGATCAAAAAAGGTGCTTATACGGGAGCCTCACAGGATAGCCAAGGATTGATCGCAAAAGCAGATGGTGGGATCTTATTTCTAGATGAAATTCATCGTTTGCCGCCAGAAGGACAAGAAATGCTGTTCACTTTTATTGATAAAGGTGTTTATCGGCCATTAGGTGAAAGTGCCCATACACATGAAGCCTCCGTCCAGATCATCGGCGCGACTACGGAATCCTCAGAAAGTTTCCTTACCACGTTCAACCGCAGGATCCCAATGGCTATCACTTTACCTAACCTTGCTTCTCGGTCATTAGATGAACGCTATGAAATCATCTCACTGTTCATCAAACAAGAAGCGAATCGGTTAAATCAGCGGATAGATATTGAAAAAGAGGCTATTCTAGCATTTATGCTATATGATGCAGAAGGGAATATCGGTCAAGTCAAACGTGATTTGAAGTTGGTATGTGCAAAATCATTCCTCCATTACCGCACGCATAATGAAGAAAAACTGATCATTCGTAAAGAAGAGCTTTCACTTCAAGTCCAAAAGGGGCTATTGAAGATCAAAGAAGTTCCAGAACGTCTTGATCGTTTCATGGATAGCAAAAGTCAGTATCTCACTTTTGAGCCAGGTTTTGCAGATGTAGTCTGGTCGCAAGATCCTGAAAGAAATATGCAGGTATATAACGATATTGAAGAAAAAATGCTTTCCTTATCTGAAACTGGCGTAGAGAACATCGATTTGGAAACCCTGATTTCAAAAGATGTCGATGCGTACTTTCAAACATATGTCAAAGAGTTGACGAAAAGTACGATTCCGAAAGACTTATTACCAGATGACATTTGGCGTTTGACAAATGAGTTATACGATGTGGCGGAAAAGAGGCTTGATCGTATCTATAATGAAAAAGCTCGGTTCGCCTTTGCACTTCATTTACAAAGTACCTTGGATCGTGTGAGGGATGGACATATGATCGTCCACCCTGATTTGAATAATGTACGTAAAAACTTCAAGAAGGAGTTTCAAGTAGCCATCGATCTATCAACGATCATTGAAGAGGAACAGCAAGTGGAGATTCCTTTTGATGAAATCGGCTTTATCAGTATGTTCCTATCGATCAGTCTAGGGGAAAGCGAACCGGTCAAAGAAAACAAAGTAGATGTCCTAGTTTTGATGCATGGCAGACAAACTGCCTCAAGTATGTTGGAAATGGCTCAGGAACTATTGGGAACGAAAATCGGTAAAGCTTTCAATATGCCTCTTTCGATGGAAGTCCAAGCGATGTATGAAGAAGTATTGCATTACGTCCAAAGCCGCCAAGAATACCTGACGAATGGGTTGATTTTACTGACCGATATGGGGTCGCTGAATACCTTTAGCGATTTGATTTTTGAGGAAACGGGTATCCGAACAAAGGCAATTACTATGAGCAGTACGATGGTGGTCATCGAAGCAGTCCGGATGGCAAATGTAGGCAGAAGCTTGGAGGATATTTATCAAAGTATCCAAATTTCTTTTGAAACGATCGTTAGAGATCAGTTTAAAGTCGAGCAACAAGAAATCATTGAACGTAAAAAAGCTGTCATCGTCACTTGCTTTACTGGTGAGGGAGTAGCGGCAAAACTATATCAACGGATCGTTCCAGTGATCGATCAGAAAAAGGTCGAAGTGATCCAGATGCAGTTTTTGGAGCGTGAATCATTCAAAAGACACATCGATGCTCTACTAGAAGAATATGAGATCAAAGCAATTGCTGGAACAGTAGATGTGGATTATCAAAATATTCCTTTCTTTTCTGCGTATGACATATTCAATGATGAAAAATTGAATACATTGAAACGGATTGCAGACGATGAAGTACCAACAGCTAAAATTGTTGATTCATTAAAAGATTCACTCAATTCGATCTCTTCAGTCGACGTATTGATCCACTCATTGCAAAAGACGATCCAACAAATCCAAACGGATCTCTCAATCATTGTAGAACCAGGCGTAGATATCGGGATCGTGATTCACTTAGCGTTCCTATTAGATAGTTTGATGAAGCATGAAAAATCACGAGTGTTTGAAAATCTGGAAACTTTTTCTAAAGTCTACCGCTTGGAAATGGATATCATTCGTACAAACTTAATTAGCTTAGAGCGAAAGTATCGAGTAAATATCCCTGAAAATGAAGTAGCATTTTTGACCCAAATGTTTATTGAAAATAAAATAAAGAAATAACGCACACTAATCACAAGTATTACACACTATTCATCTGTGTGCGCACTGTGCAAAAGAGTTAAAAGGCGTGAAAACGCTATTTTAACTCTTTTTTCATTTGGCATGCTTCTTGCGTTATATTTATGTGTAAAACCAAATAAAGGGAGTGGAACAAATGGCGAAAAAAACGATTATGTTAGTATGCTCTGCAGGAATGAGTACCAGTTTATTAGTAACAAAAATGCAAAAAGCAGCAGAAGAAAAAGGAATGGAAGCAGATATTTTTGCTGTTTCGGCTTCAGATGCGGATAACAATCTTGAATCTAAAAACGTAGATGTCATGTTATTAGGACCGCAAGTTCGTTTTATGAAAGCGCAGTTTGAGCAAAAACTTGCACCAAAAGGGATTCCTTTAGATGTGATCAATATGCAAGATTATGGAATGATGAATGGTGCAAAAGTATTAGAACAAGCAGAAAAATTGATGAAGTAATTACAATTCAATTGGAGGTAGCGAAACGGATTAACAAGTTGGATGGAGAAATACATCCTTCCGGTTGCCGCAAAAATCGGTGCGCAGAAACACTTAGTTGCTTTGCGTGACGCATTTATCGGTACGTTACCGGCAACGATGGCTGGATCAGTCGCTGTAATGATCAACGCAATTATTCGAGATTTACCACAGCAATTTGTCAGCACTTATGCGGATAGCTTAGCAGCTGATAAAGGAATTTTCGCAGTATTGAATGTTATTATTGGTATCAATGGTTTTGTTTGGAATGGTACATTAGCCATTGCAGGTCTGATCTTCGCTTTCTCATGGGGCTATAATTTAGCAAGAGCCTATGGGGTGAATGATCTAGCAGGTGGTATCGTTGGTCTAGCTACGCTTATTCAAGGAATTTCTTTTGGACCAGCTTTATCAGCAGCGTTGAATGTCGATGTTCCAAAAAATGTAGCAGATGCGATCAATGGAACAGAATTAGGTGCGACGATCGCAGACGGTACGTTATCTGTCGGTCTTTGGGGTTGGTTGAAACTTGATCATTTGAATGGTAATGCTTATTTTACAGTCATGATCATGGGTGCCATCTCAGTAATTATTTTCTGTAAATTAATGTTGGCAGATATCACGATCAAAATGCCGGATTCAGTTCCGCCAGCAGTATCAAAAGCTTTTGCAGCAATTTTACCAGCAACGATTGCTTTATATATCATTGCAATTATTAACTATATCGTTGGTCGCTTGGCAGATGGCCAATTGATTATTGATTTGGTCCAAAAATATATCGCTGAACCATTCTTGGGTCTATCACAAGGGATCGGCGCAGTATTGATCGTCACAGTTTTCGTGCAGATTTTCTGGTTCTTCGGTATCCATGGACCAAACGTTTTGGCACCAGTCCTAGAAGGGATTTGGGGACAAGCACAACTGATCAATATCGATATTTTCCAAAAAGGGTACAATGGAAAAACAGGTACTCCAGCAGTATTAGATGCAATTGAAGATGGAAAAGCGTATATGTGGGTTCGTGGATCATTCGATGCCTTTGCTTGGTTCGGTGGATCAGGTGGTACAATCGTTCTCTTGATCGCCATTTTATTATTCTCAAAACGTGCAGACTACTTAACAGTAGCAAAACTATCCATTGGACCTGGCGTCTTCAATATCAATGAACCAGTGATGTTTGGTTTACCAATCGTCTTGAATGCGATCATGTTCATCCCATTCTTAGTTGCCCCTGTTGTCGCAACTGCAATTGGTTGGGTGGCAACTTATCTGGGATTAGTCGCACCTGTTTCTCAACAAGTCACGTGGGTTGTTCCGCCATTCCTGCTATCATTCCTAGCAACCGGGGCAGACTGGCGTGCGCCAATCGTTACACTCGTATGTATGGTAGTCACCTTCCTGATCTGGGCACCATTTGTTATCTCTGCAAATAAAATGGACCCTGCGGCAGGCGAACAGTAAAAAATTAGTGGGGCAGAAGCATTTCCTGCTTCTGCTCACTTATCAATGTAGGAGGAAAAAAGTATGATCTCAATTGCAAGTGCAATGCAACAAGATGCTATCAAAGAGTTATTAGAAGGATACAACGAAGAGGGTATCTCTTTTACATTCAAAGAAAAACAAGGAATCAAATTATTATTCGAAACAACAGCTGAAGATACAGAAGCAGCAGCTAAAAAGGCGAAAGAATTGATTAAAGCACAACCATGGGGCACTGTTTTATATTTCCAAGCAACAGCAGTTTAGTCTTCGTGGCTGAAAGATAGGATGGGTTCAAAATGATAAAAAACGGTTTATTCTTATGTAGTGTTGGTTCACTGATCGTATTATATAGTTTAAATCCTGGTTCACAAAAATATGATCTATACAGTATGGTCACTGGACTTTTTCTGGCAGGTTTAGGTATATATTTCTTTTTGAAAGGGAAAAAAAGAGAAGAAGCAAAGGGGAAAAATAACTAATGGAAATTGTAAAAAAATTAAATATTCCGGCATCGTTTTTCTACGATAAAGTTATGGACTCTGTCCTTTTTGATGTACGTAAAGCGACTGGAAAATCAGTGACTCGTAAACAGTTAGAAAATTTGGAATACGTGAAGCAATTTTCGCAAAATAACCGTGCTCGTATCAAAATCGAAGAGCTCATTGAAAACCAGTCCTATAAATTTCGTACGTCAACAACAAAAAATGATTTTGTTGTCCATTATCAAATCAAGCCTATAGATGATTCTTCCTGTGAAGTGCATTACACAGAACAGATGGAATCTCATGGAATGCTACAAAAATTGAACGATATGATTTTAGGAACATTATTGATGTATTTCAAAAAACGTCGTTTCAAAAAAATATTAGTGATGATTGAAGAAACTTACTAAGCTTTTGCTCAAGAGTAACAGAGCAAAAGACTATAAAATAATTTGAAGAGTCAAAGGTTGTGGCAAAGACGATGGGGAAATAATAAAAATGTTTATTTAAATGATATTGTTTACTAAACTGATTATTATTGAACAAGTCTTGTCACAATTTTGTTGTGTTGATGGAAGGGGTAATAATGATGGCAAATGATGTGAAAAAAGTAGGACTTGATTATGTCGATGAAATGTGTGATCTAGCGATTTATGCATTCAATGCAAAGGATACGGTAGAAAGAAGAGAAAAATTTCGAATGCTTGCTAAACATTCATGGAATTATGGCTTTTTTGATCAGGACGATCAATTAACCAGTCAAGTAATCGCTACCCCTTTTCCTGTTGAATTTCATGGGAAAGAATATTTGATGGCAGGAATCGGTTACGTTGCTTCTTATCCCGAAGCAAGAGGACAAGGCGGGATCAATCAAATCATGGAAAAAATCCTCAAAGATTGTCGTGAAAGAAAGGTCAGCCTGTCCTATCTAGCGCCATTCTCATATCCGTTTTATCGTCGTTATGGTTATGAGCAGGTATTTGATCAAGCAAACTACCAACTAGATAGCAGAGACATACCAAATGTGAAAAAGACATCAGGAAAAATGAAACGTCTGTCATTCGATCAAGCGAAAGAAGCAATGGATACCATCTATTCACAAATGCCTGAGAATAGTCGTGGCGGGTTGAAAAGAGAATCATGGTGGTACAATTATAAGTTTAAAGTCAGAAAAGAAAATCATTACGCCTTATATTATGATGAAACGGGTCAAGCAAAAGGATATGTTGTATACCAATTAACAGCACCAACTTTCAAGATAGTAGAATGGGGCTACTTGACACATGAGGCTTTTAAGGCACTTGTTCGCTTTGTCGGTTCGCATAGTGGGGCGTTTGAATCATTTGAGTATGCTTGCGGATATTCAGGCAATAGCCAAAATTATTTATTGCAAAATCCATTTGCTAAAATGACCGTGGTACCATACATGATGGGACGGATCGTTGACATAGAACGTTTCTTAGAGTCGTACCCCTTCAATGGAAAAAATACGGCATTTGCTGTGGAGATCGTCGAAGATGAGTATGCAAAATGGAATGAAGGAATCTTTGAGGTCCATATCGTTGATGGGAAAAATCAGCTAAAAAAAGTCGAACAAACTGATTTGCCCACCATCAGTGGAAACATCCAGCATATGACTCAGCTATTGATGGCTTATCGTAAGTTAGATGAATTGGTTTTTTATGATAAAATCAAGGTTAGTGAATCGATCGCTGCATTGAACTTGCTTTTTCCTCAGCAACAGCCGATTTTAAATGATTATTTTTAAGTAAAGAGGATATGTTGGGATAAAAAAAGAACGGACAGAATAGCTCCTGTTCGTTCTTTTTCTCAATTTTATAATAAATCGTCTTTTTTTGTAAATTTAAACTTTCGACTCTCTTTTTTCTGAGGTTTGTTTTTTTCATGCTGATTGATTGCCTTTTTTGAAAGTTCTTCTCGTTCTTTCTTCGATGCATCAAAACGTTCAGCATAAACTTTTTCTTTTGGTTTGTCATTCATAAAAAAACCTCCTCTATCACCTGAATTTATAAGTACATTTTATCATTACAGGGTCTGACTTGGAAACGTTTTGCCTCGTTAAAACCAAGAGATTTTAGAATAGAAGCTTGCATGTGGCATATAAACAAGCTAAAATAATAGTATTGAGTTTTTGTTCCTGTAGCTCAGTAGGATAGAGCGATCGCCTCCTAAGCGATAGGTCGCTGGTTCGATCCCAGTCAGGAACGTATATATAGAACGAGACAAAAGTCGTTTAGGTTTGATAAATTGGAGAGAAAAACGAGCGTGGGACAAAAGTAAGAAACACTTCTGTCTCACACTCGTTTTTTTGAAATTTACGAAAGATCTGCCTTTTGGACGACGTTTATTTGAGAGTCTGAAGCAAAACTGATCTTTAGATTTTCCCACATTCTTGTTTTATATTTGTGCAAAAAATGCCAAACAAGTTATCATTTTCATATAAAGTAGTGAACAGTATCGATGTTTTATCTTGAGTCACCGCTTCTCATAGAGGAAGCAAACGAATCATCTCGATACATAAACTGTACTTGGTAGATAAAAATCAACCATAAAATATCAACCTGCTACATGCGTATGCTTCACTCGCCATTGTTCCAGTTTGATATGTAACCAAAAACCGTAAATCCCCAGCGTGATAAATGTCAGAAATAGCCACTTGATCCAATTTCCAAATAATTGCACTGCTGTACCATCGAAATACAGTCTTTTTCCATTGATCACTGTATGCTTGATCTTCCAATTATACAGCAAGCAAATTCCCCACGGTGCACAGATGCCGAAAGTACACACGGTAATCAAGGTAGCTAGGATCGATGTGCCGATATACGTTACTAATCCGCCATCAAAATACGAGTTTCTCATTTCTAATTCCTCTTTTCTAGGTTGGATTTTTTTGTAAAGAATCTGTATAACAAGAACAGTCTGCCGTATGCCAGTTCGAGTACGGATTTTTTTGGTTCCATAAAAAAACTTGGTGCGCTTAGGATAGTAAGAAGTCATTCTGCCTTTTTTTAGAGAAGGTGACAAATCGCTTTTTCTCATTTTTGATAAAGTTGTTTTCATGATTTTTCGAGCACTTTCAATTGTAGAAAAATCAATACATCAAAGAATGTATTCGTACTTCAGTAGGTCTTAGGCTGTCTTTCCAATATTGCTAGCATCAATGTCATTCAAAAGGAATTTTCTCATGGACATGGATAAGATGTGCAGATAGTCAGAAAAAAATAAACTAGCAATCACCACTAGCCAAGAAAATTTCTCCTAGTCAGTGATAGTTGCTAGTTTTTAGGATAATTAATCAGTAAAAAATTCTGATTTCATTCTTTAATGAAGAAGGGGAGCTAACTGATCATGCCCAATTACCATTGCGGAAAACGGGAACAGTTGAGCCGTCTTCACGAATGCCGTCAATATTCATTTTATCTGATCCTACCATGAAATCCACATGAGTTTGACTTCGATTCAAGCCAGCTTCTGCTAGTTCCTCATCGGTCATTTCTGTTCCGCCCTCTACACTGAATGCATAAGCGGCGCCGAGTGCTAAATGATTGGATGCATTTTCATCAAATAATGTGTTATAGAAGATGATACCTGATTGAGAAATAGGAGAGGGATCAGGTACAAGCGCTACTTCTCCTAACGAACGGGCACCTTCATCTGTATCCAATAATTTTGCTAATACGTCTTGACCCTGTTCTGCAGAAAAATCGATGACTTTTCCATCTTTAAATGTGAATGTCATTCCAGAAATAGTAGTCCCAGCATAACTTAGTGGTTTAGTACTAGAAATATACCCATTGATCCGACGATAATCTGGGGCAGTAAAGACTTCTTCCGTTGGCATATTTGCCATGAATTTTTCGCCACGGGCGTTATAGCTTCCAGCGCCTTCCCAAAGATGATTTTTTGGCAACCCTATAATGATGTCTGTACCTGGGGCAGTATAGTGTAAAGCAGAAAACTGTTCTTTATTTAGCTCTGCAGCTTTTTGCGCTAATGTTTCATCATGCTTTTCCCAAGCTAATATTGGATCTTCTTCATACACACGAGTAGTTTTAAAGATCTGATCCCATAAAGCATCGACCTGTTCTTCCTCAGGTAGATCAGGGAAGACTTTTGCAGCCCATTGTTTGCCTGCTGCTGCAACAACTGTCCAACTTACTTTATTTGCTTGTGTCGCTTTTCGAAGATTCATCAAGGCTTTGCCAGAGGCAGCTTGAAATGTGGCTACACGATCGCTATCGATTCCGGCAAATGCTTCAGGATCGGATGAAACGACACTGATTCGACTTGCACCTTTAGCTACCCAATCGTCTGTTTGATCAATTTTATATTGAGGGATTTGTTCGAGACGATCATTTGCTGCATGAGAAAGAAATTCTTTTTGGATGACATCGTCTGTCCATTGAACGATGACTTCAGCTGCACCTGATTGATAAGCTTCTTTTGTAATCAAACGTGCTAGAGGAGCCTGATCAACGTTGATTTGTAGGACAACGGTATGATCCTTTTTTACGCTGACACCAGTTTCAACGATCAAACGTGCGTATTTTTCAAGATTTTCATTAAAATTTGCTAACATAGTTTTTTTCCTCCTCATTATTTATCGGATAACTATTTGTATGATAACACTTAATAAAAGTATATACAATTTGCATAAACATGTAAATGTTAATTTATTGGATAAAAAATAGTGCTTTTTTTTCTTGATAATTGCTTTGATTTGAGTATTTTTATAAATATTCAAAAACAAGTTGTGTATAGTAAAAAAAACATGTTACAATAAAATCAATCAATGGTGGAAGCGTTATAAATAATTTCAAGGAGATTAAAAAATTATGGCAAGAAAAAAGACGATTACAAAGGAGCAGATTTTGTCAGCTGCATATGAAGTGGCTACCACAGAAGGTTTTTCAAGATTTACTGCTAGAAATATTGCAAATAAGATGAATTGTTCCACCCAACCGATTTATCTTGAATTTAAAAACATGGATGACTTAAAACGGGCACTGTTTGTACAAATCTATGATTACTTAAAATATGAAGTGTTTCCTGTAGTACATACTGGGAATACGATTATTGATTTAGCTTATAACTATATCCATTTCGCTAATCGCGAGAAAAAACTATATAGTTCATTGTACTTAGAAGAATATGGTGGGGGAAAGGAGATGCAGGCTTTCTCTTATAATTATTTTGTACAAATGGTCAAGGACGACCCCCAATATGCGTACTTGTCAGATGAACAAATCGAATCCTTGCATAATGGTACTTGGATTATTGCTACAGGTATTGCTGCCTTGATGTCCTCGAACATCATCCACCCCACAGATCACCAGATTGAAAAAATCATCCAAGACAATATTGATGCTATTTTGAATTTGAAAGAACCGATCGAAGTGGATTGATAACCATTCATTGTGCCGTTGAAAATCTTTGCCAAGCGTACCCGTTGATTTCCGAAATTAAATGCTTCTAATGATAAAAAGAGCGCATCCTGTCACTTCTCTCCGACAGGATGCGTTCTTTTTATATTTTTGCTGCGAGTGCTTTTGCGAAAGCTTCAAGATTCTCGATGTCTTCTTCTTCAGCGTTCAGATCGACTTTGACATTCTCTGCACCTTTGACAGCACCAGTTTTGGCGAATGCTGCATCAAAGTCGTCTACCGATTTACAAAATTCATCGTAAAAGGTATCACCTGAGCCGCACACACCATAGGTTTTTCCAGATAAGTCTAATTCTTGTAAGTCTTCATATAGATCAACGATCTCATCTGGTAAATCTCCGTCATCGTATGTATAAGTGGCGACGACACAAATATCTGCATCTTCAAATTCATCTGCATCCACTTGGGTACACTCGTTGATCTCAACTTCGATATCTAAATTTTCAAAAGCTTCTGCTACGATATCCGCAATTTCTTCTGTATTTCCAGTCATACTTGCATATACAATTTTTGCTAAAGCCATGGGTTGTGCCTCCTGATTAATAAATGAAATGAAGTGTTCATTTTTATAAAGTATACCAAAACATCGAGTAAAAGAAAACAGAACTTAGTGATTTGAGAGAATCTGATTTGGCGAAATTCAAGCTACTATGGTAAAATGAAAAGGATTTGTAAAAAGGAGACGAAAGTATGATTACATTAAAATCAGCACGAGAAATTGAAACGATGGCAGAGTCTGGTGCCTTACTAGCGGATGTACATAAAAATCTGCGAGATTTTATCAAACCAGGGATAACAAGTTGGGATATCGAAGTATTTGTTCGTAATTATATCGAAAGCCATGGAGGAATTGCTGCACAAATCGGTTTTGAAGGATACGAATATGCAACATGTATCAGTATCAATGATGAGATTTGTCATGGTTTTCCACGTAAAAAACCGCTAAAAAGCGGAGATCTAGTAAAAGTCGATATGTGTATCGACTTAAAGGGTGGAATTTCCGATTCATGTTGGTCTTACGTCGTTGGCGAATCTACACCTGAAATCGATCGTTTGATGGAAGTAACGAAAAAAGCACTTTATTTAGGGATCGAACAAGCACAAGTAGGCAACCGTATCGGTGATATCGGGCATGCTATCCAGACATATGTAGAAGGGGAAAACTTAGCTGTGGTCCGAGATTTTATTGGTCATGGTGTCGGTCCTACGATCCACGAAGAGCCACCAGTCCCTCATTATGGTGAAGCCGGCAAAGGGTTACGCTTGAAAGAAGGAATGGTCATCACGATCGAACCAATGGTAAATACTGGGACATGGAGAATGAAAATGGATCCTAATGGCTGGACAGCGTATACAAGAGATGGTGGTCTGTCTTGCCAATATGAACATACCTTAGCAATCACAAAAGATGGTCCAAGAATTTTGACATCTCAAGGTGAAGAAGGTACCTATTGATCAACTAAATGAATAGATATGGGAGAATTTTATGAAACTTTTGGCAAGAATCAAACAGAATGAAAACTTGATGCGGTTTATTGAAACAACACAAAAACGTATCACTGATTCAGAGATGGGAACTACGTCTGTTGTTGTAGCGTATTACTTACTCCTATCATTGTTTCCCCTGATTATTGCATTCGGGAATATCTTGCCATTTCTCCATATCGACCAAGAAACAGTCTTGACATATGTACGAGAAGTGATTCCAGAGACGATCTATCAGTTTATCGGTCCGGCAGTTAAAAACCTGCTAACTCAAAGCTCGGGCGGACTTTTGTCAGTGTCTGCTCTGGCAGCTTTGTGGTCTGCGAGTCAAAGTATCAATGCACTACAAATTGCCATGAACAAAGCGTATGGTGTGGAAAACAGAAAAAACTTTTTGATCGTCCGTTTTTTTTCACTTGTAGTGATCCTTTTGTTTATGTTTGCAATCAGTGGAGTGACGATCGTTTTAGGTCTTGGACAGTTGATTTTAGAAGCAATCCAACCTATTTTTAAATTTTCTGTGAACTTCATTGATCAATTCCAAACATTGAAATGGCCAATTACGTTGGTTGCTTTATTCGTTATTATGTTTTTGATTTATTTGATCGTTCCCAATGCGCAACTAAAGCTAAAGGCAGTGATTCCAGGAACGATTTTTGCAACAGTCGGTTGGATGTTGCTCTCACAAGTATTTGGTATTTATGCAAAGTATTTCGCAACACGAGTCAGCGGCTATCAAATCATCGGAAGTTTTATCGTGCTGATGTTGTGGTTGAATTTTGCAGCAACCATCATCATACTTGGCGGGATCATCAATGCTGTTGTGCAGGAATACATAACAGGTAAAGAAGTAAAAAAACGACGAGATCCTACTAACAAATGGATCACTCGTTTGAAAAATAAATTTTCTCATAAAAAAAATTAGATATGAGAGTTCTTCTTGTCAAATGCATAGAAGTGTTTTTATAATACTTTTGAACTCTTAGATTAAAGTAGGTGCCGATATGCTTGTTTCATTTAGTATGGTCATAAGATTTTTCTCAACGATATTATTATCTTTAATATTAACTCCTATATTTAAAATCATTTCAGTACAAACAGTAATGGTCGATAAACCAAATGAACGACGCATCAATAAAGTTCCAATGCCTTCTGCTGGAGGCTTACCTATTTTTCTTTCATTTGTGGCATCGACGCTATTCTTTTTTCGTGATATTATTCCCAAATTTTATATCCTTCCTATTTTATTCGCTGCTTCCGTCATTATCATAACAGGTGTGTTGGATGATAAATTTGAGTTGACACCGAAACAAAAAAGCGTCGGGATATTATTGGCATCCTTGATTATCTATTTTGTTGCAGACATCCATATCGATTCGTTTACGCTACCATTTTTCGGTTATATCGAATTAGGTTGGTTGAGTTTTCCAGTGACCATATTCTGGATATTTGGTATTACAAATGCAGTGAATCTGATAGATGGGCTAGATGGATTAGCAGCTGGGATCTCATTGATCGGATTGATCACGATCGGTATTATTGGGTACTTTTTTTTACATGCTTCTACGGTTTATATACCTATTGTCATCTTTTGTTTGGTAGCAAGTATCATTGGTTTTCTGCCGTATAATTTTTATCCTGCAAAGATTTATCTTGGAGATACAGGGGCACTTTTCTTAGGCTTCATGATGGCAGTTCTTTCTTTACAAGGATTAAAGAATGTGACGTTTGTTTCTTCTATTTCGTTATTGATCGTCATGGGAGTACCCGTCACGGATACATTTTTTGCTATCGTGAGAAGAAAAGCTAATCGTGTGTCATTTTCTACTGCGGACAAAAAACATTTACATCATCGCTTGATGAGCTTAGGCTTTACTCATAAAGGAGCGGTTTTAACGATTTATGCGATAGCACTGATGTTTTCCTTCACAGCGATGATCATGAATTACACTGGAGAACTAGGAACAATCGTTTTGATCATTTCTATGCTTTTTGCAGCGATTCTATTATTCGAATTGATTGGTCTGATCAATGAGAAGCATCAGTATATTCTTAAGACCTTGCGCTTTTTGGGTAATAAAGAATATCGGACACAAGTGATACAGAAATACAAGAAGAAATGGAATAGACGCTAAATGGAAAAAAGAATCGAACAGCCAATTTTAATCAGTATTGTGACGGCAAATAGCCAAAAAATCTTTCAAACCCTAGATACGCTTATTGCAAGTCTTGAGGATCAGCCAAACATCGAAATTCTGATATTTGATAACTGCTCTATGCCAGACTACCAAGAAAAATTAAAAGAGTATCTGCAGTATCCGTATATCAAAATTTATTTCAATGCAGAAAATAAAGGATTTGGGTATGGTCACAATCATAACTTGTTATCAAGCCAATCTCCTTATGCAGTTATTTTTAATCCAGATGTTTTAGTCGAAGAACAAACGATCGTGGAATTAGTTCAACTTTTAAAAGAGCATCCAGAATGTGCGATGCTCGCACCTAAAATATTGAACGAAGATGGTACGACACAGTATTTGATTCGTCAGCGATTGGCTGTGTTCGATTATATCTTACGTTTTATTCCTTTCCACTTTGTCAAACAGATGTTTGAAAAACGACTTGCAACGTTTGAATGTCGGGAATTGCCTGAGGACTCGAATAGCTATGTTCGTATGATCTCTGGGAGTTTTATGGTGATAGATGTCAAAAAATTCAAAGAAATCAATGGTTTTGATGAGCGTTACTTTATGTACTTTGAAGATAATGATCTCTGTTTAAAAGCCGAAAAGGCTGGGTATAAACTTCTTTATACACCAAAGTATTCGATCATCCATTTATATGGTAAAGGCGCCCATCGGAATTTTAAACTTTTCCGCATATTCTTGACTTCGATGGGGAAATTTTTCAATAAGTGGGGGTGGACTTTTTTTTGATGGAAAATCAATTATTAGTTGTGGTTGTTCTTTATCAACAAAGTTTGTCCCACATGCCTTCATATGATCTTTTTTCCAAATCTGTCTTTAATAAAAAGATTCAACTCGTAGTGTATGACAATAGCCGTGAACCACAAGCAGACCCGCTTTTTGAGACAGACAATGTTTTGTATTATCATGATGGGGAAAATCCAGGGCTCGCAAAAGCTTATAATTATGCGTTAGCGCATGCTAAAAAAGAGCATTCTTCTCTTGTTCTATTGGATCAAGATAGTCGATTAAGCGAGTCGTACTTTGATGAGTTATTGCAGATTATTTGGGTAGAGGATCAAGTAGCTGCTGTTCCCATGGTTTATGATCATGGACGTCAAATTTCACCGGTCTATGCAGATCAGTATGTGAATCGCCAAGTCCAAATGGTGGATAAACCACAACTCGTTAGCGACCGATTGATGGCGATTAATTCGGGCGCCGCTTTTTCCATTGATTTTTTAAAAGAAATCGGAGGATTCAATGTTGAATTTCCTCTCGATTTTTTGGATCATTGGTTATTTTGGAAAATACACCAGCGAAAGAAAAAAGTAGCTGTTTTACCTCAGAAAATCGAACATGATCTTTCCGTGCTTGATTATACGAAGGTGAACGTGAATCGATACCGCTCTATTTTACAGGCGGAAACTCTATTTTACCAAAATTATGATCAAGGATTACTAAAAAAACATCGAAAACAATTATTACTGCGTACAGCAAAGCAATTTTTGACAGTCAAAAACAGAAAAATCTGGCGATTGACCTTGCAATCCTTTGCTGAAAATTGGAAGGTGTGAGTTTGTGCATTCAGTTTGTATGGCTACTTTTAATGGTGAAAAATATTTAAAAGAACAACTAGACAGTATTCTAAAACAGCTGTCAACCAATGATGAGTTGGTTGTTTCTGATGACGGTTCCACAGATGGCACATTAGCGATTCTAGCGGAATATGCTGAAAAAGATGCACGGATCAAAATTTTTGAAGGACCAAAAAAAGGTCTTATTGCTAATTTTGGTCATGCCATTGAACAGACAAAAGGCGATATCATCTTTTTAGCAGATCAGGATGATGTGTGGTTAGAAGGAAAGGTCAATAAAATAGCAGCGTATTTTGAAACACATCCAGAACAATTAGTAGTAGTTTCTGATCTTATGATTGTTGATAGTGAATTGAATGAACGTCACTCTTCTTATTTTGCGTATCGTCAGTCAAAAGAAGGTTGGCTGAATAATTTGATCCGCAGTCACTATATCGGGGCGGGAATGGCATTTCGTTCTTCTTTGAAAAAAGACATTTTGCCTATTCCAATCGATGTTCCGATGCATGATATGTGGATCGGTTTATTAGGTGGAAAACATGTCGGCTTTATTCGACAACCGTTGACACTTTATCGCAGGCATGATTTCAATGTAAGTGAAATCAATACCCATTCAAAGATTCGTCAGAAAATTTCTTGGCGGCTCCATTTGCTGAAGGCTCTTGCCAAAAGAAAATGGTTGAGACGTTGATAAAAGATGTATAAATTGTCAAGAATTTCATGACAAATAGATAGTTTGATGAGATAATAACAAAGTAAAATTCCAAATAAAAGGAGAACTTATATTCATGAAGGGAATCATTCTTGCAGGAGGAAGCGGGACTCGCTTGTATCCTTTGACTAAAGCAACTTCGAAACAGTTGATGCCAATTTATGATAAACCAATGATTTATTATCCAATGTCAACTTTGATGTTGGCAGGTATCAAAGAAATTTTGATCATTTCGACACCTCAAGATACACCACGATTCAAGGATCTATTTGGTAATGGTAGTGAATTAGGCCTTCAGATCGAATATGCAGTACAAGAAAGTCCAGATGGTTTAGCACAGGCGTTCATCATTGGAGAAGAATTTATCGGTGATGATAGTGTGTGTCTTGTCTTAGGCGATAATATCTATTACGGCGGCGGATTATCCAAAATGTTGCAACGGGCTGCAGCGAAAGAAAGTGGCGCAACAGTTTTCGGTTATCATGTAAATGATCCAGAACGTTTTGGTGTCGTTGAATTTGATGAAAATATGCATGCTTTATCAATCGAAGAAAAACCGGAAAAACCGAAATCAAATTATGCAGTAACAGGTCTGTATTTCTACGACAATGAAGTCATCGAGATTGCTAAAAATATCAAGCCTTCAGAACGTGGGGAACTAGAAATCACTGATGTGAACAAAGCTTATTTAGAAAAAGGCAATCTCTCTGTAGAATTGATGGGACGCGGTTATGCATGGCTTGATACTGGGACCCATGAGTCATTGCTAGAAGCATCTACCTTTATCGAAACAATCGAAAAACGACAAAATCTAAAGGTCGCTTGCTTAGAAGAAATAGCTTACCGCATGGGCTATATCAATAAAGAACAACTAGCTACGCTAGCTCAACCACTGAAAAAAAATCAATATGGTCAATATCTTTTAAAATTGGCCTCTGAATAGGGAGTCTTTAGTAATGAAAGTAACTAATACAAAATTAACAGATGTTAAAATCATCGAAATGGATGTTTTTGGCGATCATCGTGGTTTTTTTACAGAAAGTTATTCAAAAGCAAAATTTGCTGAATACGGCTTAGACTTCGATTTCGTCCAAGACAATCATTCGCTGTCAGCTGAAGCTGGCGTTCTTCGTGGCCTTCATTTCCAAAAAGGAGAAGCAGCGCAAACAAAACTGATCCGAGTTACGTCAGGGGCTGTTTTAGATGTAGTTGTTGATATCAGAAAAGGAAGTCCTACCTATGGTCAATGGGATGGATTCATCTTGTCTGAACACAATCATCGTCAGTTGTTAGTACCAAAAGGATACGCCCATGGCTTTGTCACACTTACACCAAATGTAAACTTTCTTTATAAATGTGACAACTACTATAATGCTGAGGCAGATGGCGGCATCGCGTTTGATGATCCGGATCTAGCAATTGAATGGCCAATCGATCTTTCAAAGGCAATCATGTCTGAAAAAGACCACAACCATCCGACCTTAAAAGAATTTGAAGCAGAAAATCCATTTGTTTATGGTGAAATCTAACATTTGACGAGGAGTGAGATTCATATGAAAAATATCATTGTTACTGGTGGTGCCGGCTTTATCGGCTCCAACTTTGTCCACTATGTGGTAAATAATCATCCAGAAGTCCATGTAACCGTCTTAGATAAGTTGACATATGCTGGAAACAAAGAGAATCTGGCGGGGCTTCCTAGCGATCGTGTAGAATTAGTCGTAGGAGATATCGCTGATGCGACAATCGTTGATTCTTTAGTAAAAAATGCAGATGCTGTCGTGCATTATGCGGCAGAATCACATAATGATAATTCTTTAAAAGATCCATTTCCATTTGTTCAAACGAACATCATAGGCACGTATACATTACTTGAAGCTTGTCGTAAATACAACGTTCGTTATCATCATGTCTCAACAGACGAAGTCTATGGAGATCTTCCACTACGTGAAGACTTGCCTGGGCATGGAGAAGGAGCAGGCGAAAAATTCACTGCTGAAACACCGTATAACCCATCAAGCCCTTATTCTTCAACGAAAGCTGGCTCAGATTTGTTAGTCAAAGCGTGGGTGCGTTCTTTCGGTTTACAAGCGACGATCTCAAATTGCTCAAATAACTATGGCCCATATCAGCATATTGAGAAATTTATTCCACGACAAATCACCAACGTTTTAAGTGGCATTCGTCCAAAATTATACGGCGAAGGTAAAAATGTTCGTGACTGGATCCATACAAACGATCACTCTTCTGCTGTGTGGTTGATCTTGACTAAAGGAAAGATCGGCGAAACTTATCTGATCGGTGCAGATGGTGAAGAAGACAATAAAACAGTGATGGAATTGATTTTAGAATTGATGGGGCAACCTAAAGATGCTTATGATCATGTCAATGATCGCGCGGGTCATGATCTTCGCTATGCGATTGATTCAACAAAATTACGTGAAGAACTTGGTTGGAAACCAGAATTCACTAATTTCCGTGACGGGTTAGCCGACACTATCAAATGGTATGAAGATCATCAAGACTGGTGGAAAAAAGAAAAAAAAGCTGTTGAAGCAGCTTATGCTAAAAACGGACAGTAGATCCACTACACGTAGCTTGTCGATATCTGAGAAGATGCGGTTGGTAACGTGAAAATATGTTGATTTACTTATGTATCACAAATTATAAAAGGGGAGCTGTGACAATTGTTACAGACCCTTTTTTAAAACGAAAAAAGAGGAGAGAACAACAATGATTTTATTAACAGGAGGAAACGGACAACTTGGAACAGAGTTGCGCCACTTATTAGATGAAAAAGGACTATCTTATGTATCAACAGATGCGAAAGAATTAGACATTACAGATGCTGAAAAAACAATGGCTTATATCACTGAATTGAAACCAGAAATCATTTTCCATTGTGCAGCGTATACTGCGGTAGATAAAGCCGAAGAAGAAGGCAAAGAATTAGATGAAAAAATCAATGTGGATGGAACAAAAAATGTGGCGCTTGCAGCTAAAGCATCAGGGGCTAAATTAGTGTATATCAGCACGGACTATGTCTTTGATGGCAAAAATAAAGACAAAGAATATGAAGTTGATGATGCAACGAATCCTTTGAATGAATATGGCCGTACAAAATTATTGGGAGAACAAGCTGTCCAAGATATTTTAGATGATTACTATATTATCCGTACTTCTTGGGTATTCGGTATTTATGGACATAACTTTGTCTTCACGATGCAACGTTTGGCAGAAACCCATGATCGCTTGACGGTCGTCAATGATCAGTTTGGTCGACCAACATGGACAAGAACACTTGCAGAATTCATGGTCTACGTGATTGAACAACAAGCGCCTTACGGTATTTATCACTTGTCGAATGAAGATAGCTGTTCATGGTATGAATTCGCCAAAGAAATCTTAAAAGAAACAAATGTTGAAGTGGCACCAGTCACTTCAGAAGAATATCCACAAAAAGCCGTTCGCCCACAATATTCTGTCATGAGTTTGAAAAAAGCAGAGGAATTAGGTTTTGTTATCCCTACTTGGCAGGAAGCATTGGAAAAAATGCTAGTGGCAGCCAAAAATAATCAATAGATATGAATGTTTTTCCTCATTATTAAAAGAAAAGAAACAAGAAATTGGAGAATGATATGGAAAAACAAACAAGAAGTGCACGACAGACATCAAAAAGAAAGGAACAGTCAGGTTTTTCTTTTCTTGATGTATTTCTAAAACTTCGATATTTGATTGGTCTTTTAGTCATCGTAGTCATTGTTACGTTCAATCTAAATGGCAGTTCTCTCGGCACATGGGACAAATATATCTCACAACGAGAAGATGGTAAGAAGACAGATGTGATTTTTGGCCAAAATCGAGAGGTGCGGTCAGATGAATGGTTAGTCCAAACGCCATTTTATCTTTCACAAGCTGAAAATGATTATCCCTTAGTAAATGATGATTATTCACTAAATGGTCAAAATATGATCATTGCTTATAATTCGCCAGTAAAAGATATCACAGTGATCGGCAAACCTTTCAACTGGGGCTTCTTTTTCCTTGGAAGAGATCGTGGGCTATCCTTTTATTGGGCGATGAAACTGGTTGTCATGGTGTTATTAGGCTTTGAAGTTTTAATGATCTTAACAAGAAAGAAAAAAGCATTGTCACTGATTGGTTCTTTTGCACTAACCTTTTCACCAGCTGTGCAATGGTGGTTCATGCAGCATGTAGGCGATCTGATATTCTTCACGTTAGGTCTGATGGTCGCTTTTTACCATTATTTTTACCAGCATGAGAAGAAGTGGCTCAGGGCGTTGATGATGTTGTTGGTTGTGATTTTTGGGCTCGGGTTTATCTTAGTCATTTATCCAGCGCATCAAGTGATGCTCGCATATTTGCTTGTCTTTTATTTTATTGGATTGCTGATCTACTACGGGAGAAAAATTACTTGGGATTGGTTCGATGCTGTTTTGATTATCGGAGCTGTTCTTTTCATTGGTGGGATCATGGTCCATTTTTGGCTCACTTCTAAAGATGCCTTGATGGCTTCGTTAAATACATTGTATCCTGGGAAACGTGTCAGTACAGGTGGAAATTGGACAATTGGTAAATTTTTCTATTTTCTGACAAACTGGAAGATTCCTTTTAAAGACATCACTTTTTCTAATAATTCAGAAGTGGCACTCTTTTATCACTTTTTCCCGACCGTTTTTTTGGCTAGTCCATTTGTGTTATTGGGCAAAAAAAATAGTGAACAAAAATTATTTGGTCGAGTTTTGATGTTATTTTGTTTGTTTGCGATTTTTTGGATCACTGTGGGATTACCCAAGGAAATTGCTGAAATCACTCTATTGTCTTATGTACCAACGGCTAGAGCCTATTTAACATTTAGTTTTGCGGCTTGTCTACTGACGATTTGGTTTATTGCGTATATTTGGCAAGAAGATGTTATTCCAACATGGTATAAATTTATCCTATTAATTGTGAATGCAGGGATTTATACGTATGCATTGATGAATTCAAGAATGGCTGATTATTTTTCTGTCATGGAAATCACTACAATAGTTGTGTTGGGGACGTTGATGTTGGCTTTTGTCTTATTCCATCATGCTCGTTTGTTCTATCTCTCGTTTGTAGCATTGATCGTGGCTTCTGGCTGTTTCGTCAATCCAGTCGTAGAAGGAACAGGGGCCATTTTTGAAAAAACATTAGCAAAAGAAATCCAACAAATCAATCAGCAAGATCCTGGAAAAGTGTGGTTGTCAGAAGATGAACTCTATAATTTTACACCAACGTTAGGTGTAAAATCATTTAATACAGTCCGTTTTTATCCAGATATGAACGCTTGGAAAAAAATAGATCCAGATAAAGAGTACGAGAAATACTACAATCGTTATGCCCATACGCGAGCGTTTATTGCGAAGGAGGATACTTCTTATATACTAGACCGCCCAGATATGTTTTCTGTAACGTTGAATTTCAAAGATGCAGAAAAACTAGGGATCCACTACGTAGTAAGCAAGCGTCCGTTAACAGATTATAATTTGCTTGGTGAAGCACAATTTACTCAACTTTATGGTCCAGATAACGACGGGTATAGGATATTTGAAGTGACTTATCCTGAAAATGATTTGAGTAATATCAATAACACCACTACTGATAACGTAGCCAATTGGTGAGAACACGGAAAATACAGTTACTATCGCCATTCTAAAACGATGAGTAAAAAGCTGATTTTCCGTAATAAGACGGATCATTTATAGAAATAGGATGAACTATTTTTAAATGATCTGTCTTTTTTTCTTGGAAATTTCTTGCTATTTGATCGATTGTTAAAATAAAACTTTTGTTTATTTTTCAAAAACAGTATAATCAAATAGAATAGAAGGAGGGAAAGAAAATTCAAACGATAGTAGAAAAATTGATTAATAAAATGAGTGCATTACTGTTATTATTACTTGTATCAGCTATTTTTTTCATTTGGACAGTAGGTCTAAGTGTTCCTTCAGCTACCTTTTTGTATAACAATAGTTCATTATTAGTGACATACGGCATCTTTATTTTATTTGCATTGAATCTCTACAAAATAAGAGGTTTTGACTTTTTCTATCTCGCAATTGCGATAATGATTTATTTCTTTTATGCTCATTTTCGCGATGTTAGAGATAGTTCAATATATATTGACTTATTGATACCTCTTATTGTGGCATTAGTACTGATCGTGAAATGGATCGAATTTGATAAATTGGATCGAGCAGTTTATATGCTGGTTTTTTATATCTTTTTAGGCATTACTGTTTATCGCGTATTCACTGAAATAAAGGTTCCAGAAGGACAAAGTATCTGGATGCCAAGTAACAAATTGTCAGATATATGGATCAATACCAATACGATTGGCAGTTCATTGATGATGCTTTCCTTATTGATCAGCAGCTTTGCTAGTTCATTTGAACGATGGTATGTACACTTGCTAGGGGTACCTGCGTTAGTTGCGGGTATTTTAGGGATTTGGGTCTGTCAATCGAGAGGGGCATTGATTGCCATGATCGTATTTGTTTTATTAGATATCTGGCCAAAGCAATTCTTTAAAACGATCAGAGCTCCATTCCTAGGATACTTTGCCGTTGCTGTGTTGGCGTTACCACTTTCCTTTTTAGCTGCTGTTTCAGAAAAAGTCAATATTTTCACGGGTAGAGAAGAAATCTGGTTGAAATTTTACGACACGATCGCAGAAAAAAGCCAACAGGTTTGGTTTGGAATGAAACCATTTATTTTTCAACGAGGAACGCAATATTTGGGTAACCATAACAGCTATAATTCATTCCTGAACCTCTATGGATTAGTAGGTGTAGTGATCGCAGCGATTCTGCTCCTCATCTATGTTGGAAGACTAACATTAAATGGTGACTTATCAAATGGACAAGTTACCTTCTTGTGGGCTTTTTTTGCAGTGATGATGCAGTCATTCATGGAAGATACACTTACCTCATTTGCTTGGCTACCAATTGTCTACCTACTATTAGCGATGACCACTCATCGTTATGATCTACCGAAACAACAGCCTGAATTGAATGCTATGCCAATAGAAACGGAAGAACCTACGACCTCAAGAGTCGCCCGTCACTATGAAGCGATGCATTAAGAAAATGATTCATAGTGTATCTATTTCTAATCGTTAGTTCAATCAAAGAACCAGATAAAAGCCGCCAATTACTAAAATTTGTGAATCAAATTTTAGTAATTGGCGGCTTTTTCTTAGAGAAAGAGCATTTTGACTGTTGTCTAGGCAAGGGCTGCATTGCAATTACTGGCTATCTTTTGTAAAATAAGAACGTTAGAGTTAAGTTTGCTTAATAGAAAATTAAGAAATAAAGAATATCGCAGTCCGTCAATAAAAATGTGGTAGAATGGCACATGACTGTAATTAACAGAAATTGCTTGGAGGAACACAAATGTTTAAAGATCTGTTTTTATTTATGAAAGATATCTATCAGAACAGAAAGTTATTGCTTCAATTTTCAGTAAATGATTTCAAGTCACGCTATGCGGGCTCTTTTTTAGGAATTTTATGGGCGTTCATCAACCCAGTATTTACTGTCTTGATCTATTGGTTAGTTTTCGGCTTTGGTCTAAAAGCAGCGATGACTGACGGAAAGTATCCCTTTATCGTTTATTTGATCACTGGGATGGTTCCATGGTTCTTTTTCTCTGATGCATTTACTTCGACAACGCTTGTTTTTAGGGAGTATACGTATTTAGTGAAAAAAGTAGTGTTCAATATCCGCATTTTGCCAACGACTAAAATTTTAGCGAACCTTTATACCCATCTTTTCTTTATTTTGATTGGGTTGTTAGTTGCGGCAATTTATGGGATTTTTCCTACTGCGATGACATTGCAATTGATTTATTATTTGTTCTGTATGTGCGCTTTTTTAACAGGATTGACTTGGTTGACTGCATCGATCCAACCCTTTTTACCCGATTTAATGCAGCTGATCACTATTTTACTACAGTTGATCATGTGGACATTGCCAATCCTTTGGAGTCCAGCACAATTTAACCCAATGATCATCAAGATCCTTAAGTTGAACCCACTATATTATGTTGTCCAAGGCTACCGCGAATCATTCTTAAGTCAAGCTTGGTTCTGGGAGCATGGGATGTACACGTTGTATTTCTGGGTCTTCACGTTAGCTATTTTTATAATCGGATCTGCAGTGTTCCGTAGATTGAAACCACATTTTTCAGATGTGTTGTAAGGAGTATAAACATGACAGAGTATGCGATTAAATTAAACAATATTACAAAATCTTATAATATGTATGCAAAACCTTCAGATCGTTTTCGTGAAGCGTTGAATCCCTTTAAAAAATCTTATCATGATGTCTTTTATGCATTGAAAAATATCAATGTTGAAATAAAAAAAGGTGAGATGATCGGATTTGTTGGAGAAAACGGATCAGGAAAATCAACGATGCTTAAAATCATCACCGGGGTATTGACTCCGACTTCAGGCACGATGGAGATTGAAGGAAAAATCTCTGCTTTGCTAGAATTAGGTTCAGGATTCAATCCAGAGTATTCTGGCTATGAAAATATCTATTTAAATGGAATGGTCTTAGGCTTTTCTCGTGATGAGATCGACGGGATGGTGGATGATATCATTGAATTTGCAGATATCGGTGACCATATTTATCAGCCAGTAAAAACATACTCAAGTGGGATGTTCGTACGTTTAGCTTTTGCGGTTGCCATCAATGTCAATCCAGATATTTTGATCGTGGATGAAGCATTAGCTGTCGGTGACTTGGAGTTCCAATTGAAGTGTATGGAAAAATTTACTGAAATCAAAAATTCAGGTAAGACAATTTTATTCGTTTCTCATGACATAAGTTCAGTCCGCCGATTCTGTGATCGTTCTTATTGGTTGAAAAATGGAGAAGTCGTGGAATACGGCGATACAATGGATGTTACCACGAATTATGAGAACTTCTTGAAGAAAAAATCAGTCAAGACAGTTGACCGAAACAAAAACCAAGTAGAACGTTTTGCTGCTCCAGATATTGTTGATGTGCTGAGCGCTGAACTATTAGATAAAGACAAAAAGCCGATCGATGTCCTTCAACAAGGAGAAACGCTTTACGTCAAAGTAACTTACGAAGTAAAAGAAGAAACGATCAAAAATCCAGTGTTGGGGATTGCGTTACGAACAGTAGATAATTTTTATGTTTGTGGATTAAACACGTTGCTTGATGGAATCAAGATTCCTTGGAAGAAAGGGAAGAATGTTTTTTATTTAGAATACAACAAACTTGGCCTATTGGCTGGCGAGTATTATTTTGATGTAGCGGTCTTTGAAGAAAATGCCACTGTTCCTTTAGTCTACAAAACAAAATATATGAATCTATTTGTCAATGGTTCGTATATCGGCGAAGGAATCGTGATCTTGGACCATAAATGGGAAGAAGGTAATCAGAGCGATGAAATATGATTTTGAGATGGATTTAGACGAGCAAAGTAGTGTAGGTAAAATTGCTGCTCAAATCAAACCTGGAAGTAAAGTATTGGAATTTGGCCCAGGTAATGGCCGATTGACGAAACATTTAATCGGCGCAAAAAATTGTCAAGTAAGTATCGTGGAACTAGACAAAGAATTGTTTGATTTTGTCAATGAGTTTTCACAAGATGGCTTCTATGGCGATATCGAAAGTTTTGAATGGGCGAATTACTACGCTGGTCAAACATTTGACTATATCTTATTTGCAGATGTTTTAGAACATTTAGTCAATCCAGGAACAACCTTGAAAAAGGTCAGAGAATTCTTAAATGAAGATGGTGAGATACTCATCACATTTCCAAATCTCGTTCATAATTCAGTGATGATCCACCTCTTCAATAATGAACTACCTTGGGCTTCTTACGGTTTGTTAGATGAAACACATAATTCTTTTTATACGCATGAGGGCTTCCAAAAAGTTTTTGAAAAAGCTGGGTTATATGTCAATATCGAGGATTACCTTTATTTAGCAGTAGGAGATACAGAGTTAAAATCAACTTATGGAGAATTACCTGAAGCGGTCCGTTATGATTTCAAAATGCGCCCATTCGGAGAAGTTTATCAGTATTTCTTCTCGTTGATGAAACATCCGGTGGAAAAGAACAAAGTTTCTGAACCGCAAAATTCAAATTATGTACGACTAATGGACATGAAACAAAAAACTGCCAGTCAAGAAACGAGTCAAACGATTCCGTTCAACAATCATACCGGTGAAAACCAAGTACTCTCTTTTTCTATCCCAGAAGATGTAGAAACTGTTTCCTTCTTGTTTGAAGAACAACCAAGTACCATCGAATTTCAAGTGGAGATTTCTGGAGAGAAAGGCGAGTATCTTCAAACAAATGCGGTGATCCGTACACCAAGTGATTGCTACTTATTTGATGGAAAAGAACGACCAATGTTTCTTCTTTCTAATGTTGCTGGGAAAGAGATAACGGTTCATTGCCATTATCGATTCATTGGTGAACTAACTAAAACGATGGAAGAATTGCTAGCTACGATCAAACCATTAGCAGCAAACCAACAGCAACTTGAAACAAGAATCGATATGCTTGAAAAAGAAAATCAGCAATTAAGAATCGACAAGACGACATTAGATCATTACTTGCAAACAACTACTACTCGTTATTATTCGTTATTAGATGAACAAGAGTTCACGATCAAATCACGTGGAAAACGACTAAAAGAAACACCAAAGAAAATCCAAGCAAAAGAACTATCTTTATGTGTCGATAGTCGATCATGGAATCCTGAAAAGAAACTATTGACGATCATAGGATGGGGGATTTCGAATAGTGATCGTAAACCGTTAGCGTATCATTTGTCAGAAAACCAATCTCCTTATTTTAATGTGTTACAGGTTGAACGTCCTGAAGTCAATCAGGCAGAACAACTCCCAGCAGGAATGAAAGCTGGTTTTGAGTTACAGATACTAAGTGAGCAAGACCAACGCTCATTTATGGTCGAGTTGACAGCTGAGAATGGGCAAACATGGTTTGTAGAAATCTGATCACATTTATTCAAGAAAGATAAAGGAGAACGGAAGATAGTGCAAAAAAAAGAAATTGCCGTATTTATTGATAAAATCACCCGCGAACGAGCAACGGGCGATTTGCTGATCGTCGGTTGGGCAGTCGATGAGGTTACAAAAGAGATTCCTCATATCAAAGTAGATAAAGAAAATGTTATCGCAGAGGTAACAAATGTCGTTCGACTCGATATCAATCATTTATACAACTTAGATGTGAAAACACCAAGCGGTTTTTCGATCCGCTTATCTGGACGATTAAAAGGCAGAGCAATCCTCGACTTCCAGACCAAAAAACATCAAAATGGGATCGCTGTGAAACTAAATAGTCGTTACCCTTATGATGATGGACTAGAAACTGGTTGGGAAAAGAAAAAACGGTTATTGAAAAAAGGCATCAATTATGCCAGAACACATGGTGTAAAAAAAGCAATTCGCCGAGTAAAACTAGAACTAAAACCAGGTTCAATCGATTATGCAGAGTGGATCACTCGCCACGAAAATATCGATTTGAAAAGTCAACAAGAGCAGTCTAAAAAATTTGACTATCGCCCGCTGATTTCCATAGCGATGCCCGTTTACAATGTAGAAATCAAATGGTTAGAAGAGTGTATCGATTCTGTGATAAATCAAACTTATGATAACTGGGAACTGTGTATCAGTGATGATGCATCTACCGATCCCAAAATCAAGAAATGTTTAGAAGCTTATGAGAAAAAAGAGCCACGGATCAAAGTTGTCTTTCGAAAAGAAAATGGGCATATCAGTTTAGCAACAAATTCTGCATTAGAAATCGCAACTGGTGAATTCATTGCTTTGCTGGACAATGATGATGAATTACCACCTCATGCACTTTTTGAAGTAGTGAAAGTTTTAAATGAGCGACCTGAACTTGATGTGATCTATAGTGACGAAGACAAGATCGATGCTGAGGGGAATCGTTTCGATCCACATTTCAAAGCAGATTGGTCACCAGATACTCTAATGGGAAATAATTACATTTCACATTTAGGTGTTTATCGTTCAAGTATCGTCAAGTCCCTTGGTGGATTTAGAAAAGGGTATGAAGGATCGCAAGATTATGATTTAGTCCTACGAGTGACAGAACAGATCCCTGAAGACCATATTTACCATATTGATAAAGTACTTTATCATTGGCGAACGATTCCAGGTTCAACAGCCAGCAGCGGCGAAGCGAAAAGTTATATCTATGATTCTGGCGTGAAAGCTTTAACTGATGCTCTAAATAGAAGAGGGATCAAAGGGACCGTCCGTCCAGGTTTGATCTCAGGTTTCTATGAAGTCACTTATGAGGTATTGCAAGAAGAGCTGGTCAGTGTCATTATCCCAACAAAAAATGGGTATGATGATCTGAAACTATGCGTCGACTCAATCATTGAAAAAACAAGTTATCCAAATTATGAGATCATTATTGCAGATAATGGGAGTACAGATCCTAAGATGCAAGAGCTGTTCGCTGAATACAAAAAGCAATTGGACGAACGATTTATCGTGGAGTTGATCGATATTCCTTTCAATTATTCTCGAATAAACAATTTAGCTGCAGAAAAAGCAAGTGGAAAATATCTCTTGTTTTTAAATAATGATACCGAAGTCATTGAACCAAATTGGATGACGACAATGGTTTCTTATGCTCAGTTTGATCGTATCGGTTGCGTTGGAGCGAAGTTGTATTATCCAGATGATACGACTCAACATGCAGGTGTACTTGTCGGAATTGGTGGGGTTGCAGGGCACGCGTTGAATAACTACGATCGTACCCACTGCGGTTATTTTGGTCGGTTAGTCATCGATGTGAATTATCTAGCGGTCACGGCTGCTTGTATGATGGTTAAAGCAGCTGATTTTAAAGCTGTCAATGGATTCGATGAAACGCTAGAAGTGGCATTCAATGATGTCGATCTATGTTTGAAAATCTATGAATTAGGTAGATACAATGTTTATGCACACCAAGTAGAACTGTATCATTTTGAATCAAAATCCAGAGGGTATGAAGATACCCCTGCAAAGCAAAAACGATTTGCTGGTGAAATCAAAAAAATGCAAGATAAATGGCCAGCATATATTGCACATGATCCATTTTACAATGATAATTTAACAAAAGAAGGAATCGGCGACTTTTCGTTGAGACCAGATTAAACTATAATAAAAAGCTGTTATGTTGTGATTCGCTCGCACATAACGGCTTTTTATATTTTTTTGTCAAAAAAGGCAGAAGGTGCCGACTCCAAAAAATAAGTCGAGGTTGGGACAGAAGTGTTTAACTCCGAGAAATAAGAAGAAATTCACGAAAATTGCTTTTCAAATTTTTGTGAATTTCGGCTTATTTAAGAAGGAGTTGCTTCTGCTCCCAACGTTTATTCGTTTTTAAAGAATGAGACAAAAGTGTTTCTTACTTTTGTCCCACGCTCTTATTCATGCTCAGAGCGCCAATAGATACAAAATCATAGTCAAAGTTTCACGAACCCTAGCTGTCAAAGAATCGATACTTTATTTTAATATAAGCTATTTTAAAATAAATGGTTTAAGGTATTCCTCTACAAAAGCCACTCTATCAATTATCATGGGTTTAAAATAAGAAGTGATAGAAATAACCAGATTATTTTTAGCGTCAATATAAAGTACATTTCCGCTATTGCCAATTGCTGAATATATTTTGTTCTCAGAATCTAATACCCACCATAAATAGCCATATCTCATATTTTGTAAGTCTTCTAAAGCACCGGTTCTAGGTTTGAACATCTCATTTATCCACTTGGGTGGTACGATTTGTTTTCCTTTATACATCCCTTTATTTAGGCATAATACACCAATTTTTGCCAAATCACTTGCCGATAAACACAAACCATATCCTGCTGTCCCGATATTTAGTGGATTACAAAACCAGATATTGGTTTTAGGAGACTTATCCATTGTAAACTGCTTATGTTCTTCAGCTGTTTTAGCATAATAATTGACATGGTTTGGTATCCCTATAGGATCAAATAGATACTTATTGGCAAAATCAACAGTTGTTAGCTTACTTGTCTGATACAACAAGCCAGTTAATATGTGTAAGCAGACAGTTTGATAGTTGAATTCGCCGGTTATACCTTTTCTTCCTCCTAATAAATCTAGTGATGCTTTTGTCCAATCTTCACTTGAACAGACTTTTGTCCATGGATCGCCTTTACATTTATAGGGTGCTTTCATTGTTAGCAAGTGCTTGATTGTAATAGCGTAAATAGTTTTCTCCCCACGTTTCACTTTATATTCTGGAAAATAATCTAATACTTTATCATCGATACTTTTGATTAATCCTTGTTCTAAAGCAATGCCAATCAGCAAAGATACAATACTTTTCGTTGCTGACATGATATGACAAGTATCATCTTTTTTATAACCATTCCATTCATCTGTATAAACTTCTACCCCATCCTTATATGCAACAACTTGACATATATTTGGTTGTCGAAAACCAATAAAATCATGTAACTCTTGTTTATTCATAAGATATTACCTCACTTTCTTCTATAAGCATAATGTCATTAAAAATCGATTTCAATTTTTTTCGATTCTCCATGAAATACAGGTATTCTTATAGGCTAGACAGTGATTTGGGAAGGTGGAGTATCTGAAAAATATAAAGGTAAAGGTTCACTTTATGAGTGGGTAAAAGAAAAAGTAGCAAATACTTCGACTTCTTTAATTTACCAACAATAGTGAAAATCGATTCATCTGGAGATTTGTACTTTAGCGTTCTTATCCTGATTAGAGGTGTATAAAGCTTTTTATTAGACATTTTTAAATTCCATTACAATTTGCTTATAAACTAGGTTTTTAAAGGTGGCTATGGTAAGATAATAGAGGTATTATTTTGTGATTAGGAGTGTATATATGAATAAAAATGGAGAATGGAGTGCTGCACGACGGATATTCATTATATTAATGGATGTTATTGTATACAATGTAGCAATATATAGTAGTTTCTTACTGAAGTTTCGTGGAGAGATCCCATTACGAAATCTAGAAACTTTCCAACACTCAGCAATTATTATTTCAGTGATCTTTATTGCGTTGAACATTTTGTTGGGTGCATATGTTTTTTATAATCGAATGATCAGTGACATCGTGTTTGTCACAGTCATCGGTCAGGTATTGATGACACTAGGGATCATGGTAGTGACTTTTGCGGGCCGTTGGTTTGCTTTTCCACGTCTCGTTATCTTACTTTCATTTGTCCTTGGTACGCTTTTCTTAAGTATCTATCGTATTCTCGTATATAAACTTTATTTACGAGTAAGCCGAGATAAAAAGGTCGTCATCATTGGGTTAGAAAAGGATGTCGCACCAGCAATCCAAAATTTTGGTTCAAAGAAAAACAACAAACATAAAGTCGAAGCAGTCATTCTTGATAACTATTATGCAAATATCAAAAATATGATTAAAGACATCGATATTGTCTATCTTGCTTCTCATATCGAAGAAGCTGAAAAAATCAAAATCTATCAATTAGTTACTAAAAATGAAAAAAAATTATTTTTGAATACAACATTTGAAAACTTGACATTGATCAATCCAAATATTATGAATTTTGAAGATGAAAGTATCATTGAAGCATCTGGATTTAGAATCCAACCTGAATATGAACTATTCAAACGTTTGTTTGATATCATCGTTTCACTTATTTTACTAGTTATTGCTTCACCCTTTATGTTATTCACAGCAATTTTAGTCAAAGTGACATCACCGGGACCAATCATCTATAAACAAGTGCGGATCACAAAAAATCAAAAGGAATTTTCAATCTATAAATTCCGCTCGATGACTGCCACAGCCGAAGCAAAATCTGGACCAGTTTTAGCTAAGAGCAATGATGCACGAGTAACACCTGTAGGCAAATTTATTCGAGCTGTCCGCTTTGATGAATTACCACAAATCTTCAATGTGCTGAAAGGCGATATGTCGATCGTAGGACCACGTCCTGAACGTCCTTTCTTCGTCGATCAGTTCAATGCAGAAAACCCTTATTACTACTTACGGCATAATGTTCGTGCCGGTATCACTGGGTATGCACAAGTCTATGGGAAATATGTCTCTGATTACAACAGTAAATTACGTTTTGATTTACTTTATATCAAAAAATATTCATTGATGCTTGATTTAAAGATCTTACTGCAAACCATCAAGATCCTATTTGATAAAATGTCCTCTCAAGGACTTGAAGAAGACGAAAATGTGATCTCATTGGCAGAAATTGCTTTTCCGAATGAAAAAATCTTTCGCTAGTTGGGAGGCGTAAAAATGAACAATCCGAAATTCAGCATAATCGTACCAGTATATAATGCAGAAGCAACTATTGGTCGAACGATTGATATTCTAAAAGAATTGGATTATGAAGAGTACGAAGTCGTTTTAGTAAATGATGGATCAACGGATCAAACACAGAAAATCATTCAAGAACTGATTGAAAATGATGAACGTTTTGAATTGATTACTACGACCAATCAAGGGCCTGGCTTAGCAAGAAACGAAGGAATAAGACACTCAAAAGGAGAATATCTCTTATTCTTCGATGCAGATGACACGCCAGTAAAAACGATCTTGTCAGATTATGATCATTTGCTAGAAAAGAGTCCAAAAGCGGATCTTGTTGTTAGTTCGTTTGTTTTTCGTACAATGGACGAGGGAAAGATTGTTTCCGAAAAAGAAAACTTAGTTACAGAATATCACTATTTAACTCACGAAGAGTTCATAAAAGACATGTATCAATTAATGAATGAACAGTTGATGTATGTTGTATGGAATAAATGCTATCGCAGCGATATTCTGAAAAATAACCAAATTCTATTTAAAACTTATAATAGTTGTGAGGATCGAATATTTAACTTACATTATTATGAATACTGTCATCAAGTGATCATGAACCCAAAAGTAGAATATATTTATGAATTTGAAGGTGGGAAGGGGATCACTAATCAATACCGACCTAACAAGTTCGAAACATTTAAAGAATTCTATTCATTAGCAAATACTGTAACAGACGGTATTAATAAAGACGGTATGGCGGCGCTTCTTTTAAAAGGGACAACTTCAGTTATTTTTTCTATTTATAGTACCTCCGCAAGAAATTCAAAAGAGAAGAAAGACGAAGCAAAGCAGATATTGAGTGATCCAGTGATCCGAGAAGCCAAGCAAATTGCTAAGACGGATTCTTCAGCAAAAAAAATAACAAAGTTGCTTTACAATATGCCAGCTCCACTATTTTTATCTGCTGTAAAAGTTGGAAGCTTCGTTGAAGTGAAAATGCCAGGGTTAATGGCTGCTTTGAAGCGAGTATATTAGTTAATGGAGGAAAATATAATGAAAAGAATTTTGCACTTTCAGGGACGAATGGGTTTAGGTGGAGCAGAGTCTTTCATGATGAATTTATATCGTAAAATTGATCGTACAAACTATCAATTTGATTTTTTGATTTATGAAGATTATGCAGATGTTCAAGACTATCATTCAGAGATTGAAAGATTAGGAGGCCGTATTTTTGTTGTACCTAATCCTAAGAAAAATATTTTTAAATATTTAATAGAAGTGAATAAGTTACTAAAAAAAGAATCTTTTTCTATAGTTCACAATCAGGTTTATTTTGGCGGGGGAATTAATTTATGGTTAGCCAAAAAGAATGGAATCAGACAGAGAATTGCTCATAGCCATGCAACTGAAGATGGAAAATCTCAAAATATTGTAATGAATGTATTGCGTAAATTTTTAACCAAATTGTTGTTACAAAATGCAACAGACTACCTTGCCGTTAGTCAAGAAGCTGGTGAAAGTCTGTTTCAAAACCATCCCTTTGAGATAGTTCATAATGGTATTGATTTAGAGCTTTATAGTAAAAATTCAGAAGCTAAGGTTAATAAGAGAAAAGAATTGGATATCTCAATGAGTACTTTTGTTGTGGGAAACATTGGACGATTAGAGAAACAAAAAAATCAATCTTATTTGTTAGAGATTTTTTTAGAAATACTAAAAATGAATTCTGATTCTTACTTGATTTTAGTAGGTGAAGGGTCACTTAGAAATAAACTGAAAGCCAAAGCAGTAGAATTGGATATAGAGAAAAGAGTAAAATTTTTAGGAGAAAGAAACGATATTTCCGAGTTATTATCTGTGATGGATGTTTTTGTAATGCCTTCTCTTTATGAAGGCCTGCCAATGGTTGGATTAGAAGCACAAGCAGCAAAATTAAAATTAGTCTTAGCAGATACTATTTCCAAAGATACAAAGTTAACAAATAATGTGGATTTTGTATCATTAGATGAAACACCACAAGAATGGGCAAAAAAAGTAATAAAAGAGCCGTATGCTAATAAAATAACACAAGAACTAAAGAGTTATGATGTTTCGTACACTACTGAACAAATGGAGAGTATATATAGTAGAGATCATTAAAAATGTTCAAGATATTTTAGGAGTGATTATTTTTGAAAATATGTTATTTGATATTGGCATACAATGATATTGGCAACTTAAAGAGATTGGTCAATCGATTGAACGAAAATGCAGTTTTTATTATTCATATAGATAAAAAAACTGATATAGAACCATTTATTGAAGCATTTAAATCATATGATAATGTTGAATTTTTATGTAATAAAAACCGTGTTAAAATTTATTGGGGTGGTTTTTCCATTGTACAAGCAGAAATCAATTTAGTAAAGAGAGCATTACAAAATGAGAAATATTTAAAATATGTATTATTATCTGGTGCTGATTATCCAATCAAAGATAATGAGTATATTTATAATTATTTTAAAAAGAATAGTTCAGTGGAGTTTATTCGTGGAATAGATCTAGATCAAATTAAACATAAAGAATTTTATTATAAACATATAGATGTATATCAAAAACATGATTATCCTAGAATTAATAGGAATAACACAACTGCATTTAAAATTTTTAGAGCTATAATTAATCGTTGTCTGAGGATGATTAAACTTCCCCCAAAAATTAGACACCATAAATTTGATTTGTATCATGGTTCTCAATGGTGGGCTTTGTCGAAAGAATGCCTAACAGAATTAATACAAATGTATGAACAAAATCAACAAGACTACCTGAATTTTAAAATAGGTATGTTTGCTCCAGATGAAAAATTTTTTCATACACTTTTTTTTAATTCCTCGTTCAAAAATAAAAATGTTATTGGAGGACCAGATTTACCACTTGAATTGAAAAATATTGAAGAAACTACTTTACAAACTTCGAAATTAGCAAATATTCATATTATTGATCCTTCCATGAACAAATGGTTTGATGAAAGGGATATAGATCAAATAAAAGAAAGTGAAAAATTATTTGTAAGAAAAGTTAAATCGGATTACTCTGATAAACTATTAAATAGAATTGATAAAGAAATTTTGAAAGTTGGAAATATAGATGAATAGAATAGTACCTGTTTTAGAGAAGAGTTTATTAAGTCGAGATGCGTTTCGAGTAATAAATTTAATCATTTGTCTGCTTTATTTTATGCCTAGTACTTTTAATGTAACTAATATCCCGATGAAAATAGCTTTTGCTTGGGGTGGAATTATAGTTTTGTATGAGGTTTTTATAAAGAAAAATTTTTTTAAAATGCGTTTTTCTTGGCTGTTGATTGTAGCAATGATTAGTTTTATCTTAACTATAATCATTAACAGAGAAAATTTTTTAATTCCGTCTATTTATAATTTTGGATATTTGCTGATTACTTTGATAGTAATTTTTCCTTCAGACTTTTCACAAAGTGAAGAGGAAAAAAAGAAAAAAATGGTGTATTTTAATAATGTTTTCATTATCATAATTTTTTTAGCTGCACTAATATCTATCTATCAATTTATTTTTTTGATTTCTTATCATGTCCCAACAGGAACGCCAGGATTATTTGCAAGACAAGGTTTTATTGAACATCGGTTATTTGGTGTCTATACAAGTCCAAATGTTGGAGCTATGTTTGGATATACTTCTATTATTTTAAGTTTAATTAGTGTATTAATTTCAAAAATAACAAAAACGATTCGTGTTTTTTATATGATGAATTTTATCGTACAAATATTTTATATTACACTTTCTTCGTCTAGAGGTGCCCAGGTAGTAATTTGTTCTTTTTTAGTATTATTTCTTTTGTTGTTTGCCAATTCAAAATTTAGAAAGAGCATTAGGGAAGTACTACCTGTAAAAATCAAATGGATGGTAAGCATATTATTAGTTCTATTGGTATATTTTTCTTTTGGTACTAATTATGCTAAGGATTTTTTAGCAACAATTCCTGTATCGATTGATAGAAAAGTAGAAGTTATAGAGTCAAATGAATCAGATAAAACTCCACTTCCAGAAAAAGAAGTAATATTACAGCATTCTAGTGATAACTCCGAAATTTCAGCTGGTCGTTTTACGATTTGGAAAGCTGCGCTTAAAGTTATAAGACCAACTTTGTTATTTGGCTATGGAGAGACCGATTTCTATGGGAATAGCGATGCAAAATTTTTGAAAAAAGTAGATATTGATACTACAGATGTGAATGAACTAAAAAGAGCACATGGAAACATGCATAATGGATTTCTTCAAGTACTTGTATCAAGTGGTATAATTGCTTTTATATGTATCTATGCTTTCTATGTGTTAAATATCTTTAGTTTACTCAAAACATTTTTTAGAAGTAAAGTGAATTATGCGTTTCTTGGTATTGTTTTAATTTTTATACTATCTATTTTTATAGATGAAATGGTGGAGGCTCATGTACTTTTCAATAAGCGCGATGTCATTTCAATTGTTTTCTGGTATTATTTGGGAAGCATTTCTTACTTGTATTTAAAAAAGGAGAATTAATATGAAGACAGCTTTCATTGCTTGGACTCCTTTACATTTGATTAATATATTAAATGTTTATCAAAATTTTTACCGAGAATCAAAAGGAGATTTATTTATTTATTCTGAATTTGAAAACGCTAGAAGATATAGTGAGCGTATAAAAGAATTAGGGCTATTTAATGATGTTGTTTTTGTGAATCACCGGAAAATCGGTTCTTCCTTTAAACGTAAAATTAACTTGTTAACTAACCATAATCAATTTTTCTCGGATGATTTATCCGTTTATGATGAAATTTTTATACAGGGGGAAAATTATTTCACAAAAATACTTTTCTCCAATGTTTACAAAAAAAATCCAGATGTAAAACTAAATTATATAGAAGATGGTTTGGGTACTTATTTGAAGAAGAGTATATTTTCAACAAGTAAAAACGTTCAAAGAGTTTTTAAAATATTAAATAAAAATAGCATCTTCAAAAAAAAAATTGACGATTATTTTGTCTATTGTCCGGAATTGTTACTTTATGATGTAAAAAATATAAAAAAAATTCCCAAGATAGATGAAAACAGTAAATTGATGAAAAACATACAATCAATCTTTGGGATAGAAGAAGTTTTTGTCGGAGATAAATGTATCTTTTTTGATCAACCTTTATTATCTGATGGTTATGGCATAGATGAAACAGATATTTTCGCTAAAGTAAATAGTATATTTTCTGGAAAAAAAGAAACTTTAATTAAGCTTCATCCTAGAGCAAGGACAAATCGTTATGGTGAAAAAAACATATTGAATTCCAGTTTACCGTTTGAAGTCTTGCTACTTGAAAATGACTTCTCTTCAACACTTTTGATTAGTCCTATATCTACAATTTCTTTTTCACCATCTATGATGTTTGAAAAGACGATCAACTCTATTATGTTGGCTAAATTAATTTTAAATGAATATACAGCATTATCTGAAGATAAAAAAGAAACATTGACAAATATTGTTCTTTTCTGTGAACAATATAACCGTCTATCAGAAGAAAAAATTTTACTCCCAGAAAACTGGGCAGAATTAAGAAAGTTGGTAGAGTATGGGATTATTTAACACACTTTCCAAGTCAAAATTAGTTAAGTCCAGTTTCTGGTATACTATAGGGAATTTTTTTATTAAGGGAATTTCATTCATAACTATTCCTATTTTTGTAAATATTACTACTCAAGCAGAATATGGTTTGATTAATAATTTCACTTCATTTGTATCAATTTTTTCGATTCTTGTTGGGCTAAGCCTAAATTCGGCAATTAATAATGCAAGTTTTGACTATAAAGATGACATAAATGAATTTATGTCATCGGTACTTTCTCTAGCTACACTTTCGTTAATTGTGTTCTTATTAATAGGGAACATATATTTTTTGTTTTCAAATGCTTTTTTTGATATGAACCAACTTGTATTTAATTTGATGTTATTACAAAGTTTTGCTAGTTTTGTAATTAGTTATATCCAGTCTTATTTTACGATTAACTTTAACCATTTTAAATATTTGATTTTATCTTTTATATCTACTTTTTTGAATATTGCAATCTCTGTAGCTTTGATGCAGACATTATATTTTGATGATAAATATGTTGGCAGAGTAGTCGGCGGAACACTGTCATTTGTGTTGATAGGTTTAGTAATTTATTTAAGAATAATGATAAAGGGTGCTCATTTTTTTGATAAAAAACAGTGGAGATACGCTTTAAAAATCTCTTTGCCGCTAATCCCACATTCCTTAGCAAATATAGTTTTAGCACAATTCGATAGAATTATGATTAATTCTTATTTAGGTCCTGCTGCGGGGGGAATATATTCCTACATTAGTAACATAGGTATTATTCTAAGCGTAATATGGATGTCTACTAATAACGCCTGGGTTCCATGGTTCTATGGTGAGATGAGTAAAAATAATGAAAAAAAAGTGAAGAAAGTTAGTAACTATTATTTAGTAGTCTTTACTTTGATTACGATGATTGTAATGGTAGTTTCGATTGATTTAGCAAAATTTATGGCTCCGAAAGACTATTATTCTGGGTTATCTTTAGTGATTCCGATAACCTTAGGCTATTTCTTTCAGTTTTTATATAGTTTACCAGTTAATGCTGAATTTTATGAGAAAAAAACATCGTTTATTGCGATTGGTACAGTAGCAAGTGCTATAGTTAATATACTATTAAACATGATTTTCATACCTAGGTTAGGAATAATTGCTGCTGGATACACAACCGTATTTACGTATTTTTTACTTTTTATTTTTCATTATAATATCGCTAAAAAAATTACGAATAAACAATTATTTGACACAAAAAAAATATGTATCATAATAATTTTTGTATCAATTTTTTCTTTGATACTTCATATTTTAATCAATCAAATGTTGATTCGTTACGTTTTGACATCATTATTGATAATTAGTTTAGTTATATATTTTTTAAAGATTAAGAATCGAATTATAGATGACTATAATTCATAGGAGGAGATATAAGTGTTTAAAGGAAAAACAATATTAGTAACTGGCGGAACTGGTTCCATTGGAAGTGAAATTGTTCGTCAGCTTTTAAAATATGAACCAAAAGCTATCAGAATTTATAGTAGAGGTGAAGAAAAACAATTTTATATGCAACAAGAGCTCTCAAATCACACTAATTTGAGATTTTTAATTGGTGATATCAGAGACTCTCAAAGGATTGATTATGCATGTCGTGATGTGGATATTATTTTTCATGCTGCCGCAATGAAACACGTTCCAGCAAGTGAATATAATCCTATGGAAGCTGTAAAAACAAATGTGATGGGAACTCAAAATGTAATAGATGCAGCGATCAAAAATAATGTAAAACATTTTGTAGGTATCAGTACAGATAAAGTAGTGAGTCCTACTAACACGATGGGTGCGACAAAGTTATTGAGTGAAAAATTAATAATAGCTGCCAATCAGTATAAAGGAAAAACAGAAACAATATTTTCTTGTGTAAGGTTTGGAAATGTCATGGGGTCAAGTGGATCTGTTATTCCTCTTTTTAGTAAACAAATAAAAAACAATAAAGATATTACTTTGACAGATGTTGATATGACACGATTTATGATGTCAATACCGGATGCTGCAAGATTAGTTCTGTCTGCTGCCATGAATTCAAAATTTGGAGAAACATATGTCTTAAAAATGCCGGCAATCAATATTTTAACTTTAGCTCAATCATTAATAAAAATATATAATGATACACATGATGAAAAATATAGAGGTGAAATAAAAGTTGTAGGTATCAGGCCAGGAGAAAAATTATATGAAGAGCTAATGACTACAGACGAAATTGAACGCTCATATGAGAATGATAAAATGTATATCATTCCACCACACTATCATGCTACTGACGAACTGTACAAAGATTATGAAAAAATTAAAATCACTGCATACTCTTCAGATGCAACAGAATTAATGAGTGGACAGGAATTTATTAGAATCGCAAAAGAGAATAATGTCGTGACTTGGTAAGGAGTTTTATGATGAAATCAGAAGTATATGTAATTGCAGAAATTGGTGTAAACCATAATGGAAGTCTAGATTTAGCTTTAGAAAGTATTGATAAAGCTAAAGAATGTGGAGCTAACGCGGTTAAATTTCAAACATTTAAAACGAATAAGCTAGTTTCCAAAAAGGCTCCAATGGCAAAATATCAGAAGGATAATCTTAAAGAGGACAGTTCTCAATTTGAAATGCTAAAAAAATTAGAATTATCTCAATCTGATTTTATTAGAATAAAAGATTATTGTATACAAAATAAAATTGATTTTTTGTCTACTCCTTTTGATGAAGAAAGTGCAGACTTTCTAAAACAAATTGGTGTACAAGGATTTAAAATTGGCTCAGGAGATTTAACAAATTTACCTTTTCTTAGAAAAATAGATATGTATGGGTTGCCAGTTTTATTATCTACAGGTATGGCTGATATTCATGAGGTCAGTGAGGCTGTAGATTGTTTCATAGATAGTCCAGTTACTATTTTACATTGTACTTCAAATTATCCGGCTAGTTCTGAAGATATTAATTTATTGGCGATTAACACATTAAAAGAAATGTTCGGGATACCCGTTGGGTACTCCGATCATTCATTGGGATATGATGTTGGTATTTGTGCTGTTGCAATGGGTGCTAAGGTAATTGAGAAACATTTTACCTTGGATAAGGAACTACCTGGTCCAGATCATAAAGCTTCTTTAGATCCTCAGGAATTTGCAGATTTTGTAAAGCATATTAGAAACACTGAAATATTTTTAGGTGATGGTGTTAAGCGAGCAATGCCTTCTGAACTTAGTACAAAAGAAGTATCAAGAAAAAGCCTAGTGGTCACTGAGAATTTAAATGTGGGAGATATTCTTACAGAGAAATCTCTTACAATAAAACGTCCTGGAAATGGAATAGCTCCTAAGTTTTTATATCAATATATTGGCAAAAAAGTTAAAAGACCAATAAGTGCAGATAGTGTTCTGCTTGAGGAAGATGTTGAATGAAAAAAATACTTATAGTAAGTGGAACACGAGCTGATTATGGAATATATAAACCTGTTGCTGAGAATTTACTACAAGATAATTGGGATGTATCATTTGTTATTTCTGGAATGCATTTATCCCATAAATATGGATTTACTAAAGAATTGATCTTAGCTGACGGATTTAGAATTAGTGGAGAAGTCCAAAGTTTGTTTTTAGAGAACAATAAGGGAAACATGGCTCGGTCTGTGGCATTAGAGATAAATGGTTTCACAAATATATTTGAACAAACTAGCCCTGATTTTGTATTATTACTAGGGGATAGAGGAGAAATGTTGGCAGCTGCGATAGCTTGTTTGTATCTTGGAATCAAAACAGCACATATTCACGGAGGCGAAGTGTCTGGTACTGTAGATGAATCAATAAGACATGCCATAACGAAAATAGCATCTGTTCATTTTGCTGCTACGGAAAAAAGCAAAGAGCGTTTAATAAAAATGGGGGAAGATTCTTGGAGAGTTTTTTCCGTCGGAGCTCCTAGAATAGATACTATTTTAAATAATAGATTACCTAGTTTTAGAGATATAAAAGAAAAATATCATCTAAAATTTGAAAAGAAAAAATACGTTTTGCAAGTATTTCATCCAGTTGTAACCGAACTAGAAAATATAGAAAAACAAGTTTTAGCTTTGATCAATTCAATGGAACAACAATCTCAACCAATTATTTGCATTTTACCTAATAGTGATGCTGGCAGCGAAATTATCAGAAAAATGTACCAGAAATATTTAAAAACGGATATTATTTATATTACGAATTTAGAGCCGGAGGAATACCTGACTATATTAAAAGAGTGCAAATTTATGATCGGAAATTCTTCTTCTGGGATAATTGAAGCTGCATCATTCAAAATACCAGTAATAAATTTAGGAACCAGACAAAATGGACGAGAACAATCTAAAAATATTATAAATGCAAATCTAAATGAAAATGAAATTGAAACTGCTTTGAATAAAATACAAGATCCTCAGTTTATAAAAAGCTTGAAAAATGTTAAGAACATCTACGGTGACGGCAACAGTTCTAGAAGAATAACAAAAACATTGAATCAAATATTGAATGATGGGGAAGATATTAAGTGGATTCAAAAACAAATAGCTTATTAAAATATACTAGTGATCCATATATTATTATTGGGGCTGGCGGACACGCAAAAGTCATTATTGAAACCTTAAGATTAGAAAATAAGTTAATATATGGATTTTTTGATGATAAGCAAAATAAAATGCAAGATCTGAAATATCTTGGGAAAATAAACGAATTGAATAGCTGGGCGGATAGCAAAAAAAAAATCTATAAATTTATTGTAGCTATTGGTGACTGTGTAGTAAGAAAAAAGATTATAAAAAAATTGAATATGCCAAGTGAGCAATATGGAATAGCTGTTCATCCAAGTGCTATAGTGGCAAAAGAAATTTCAATTGGTTATGGAACTGTTATTTTTGCGAATTCTGTAATTAACCCAGGTGCTGTAATTGGAGAGCATGCTATAATAAACACAGGTAGCATTGTTGAGCATGATTGTAGAATTAATAACTATGTTCATTTATCTCCAGGTGTATGCTTAGCGGGTGGAGTACATGTAGGTGTAGGAACTCAAATAGGAATTGGTTCTCAATGTATCCAGATGAAGAAAATTGGATCTTGGTGTATGATAGGCGCAGGGAGCACTATTGTTAAGGATATTCCCTCACATTCCTTAGCTTATGGCAATCCAGCTAAAATTAAGAAAGAAGGAATTAATTTTGAATTCTAGAATTTTATTATCAAGTCCTCATATGGGAGGAACAGAAGAAAAATATGTTGCTAAGGCTTTTAAAGATAATTGGATAGCGCCATTAGGTGAAAATGTGGATAAATTTGAAGAAAGTATTACAAAATATACTGGTTCTAAGGGCGGAGCTTCTGCGTTAAGTTCAGGTACAGCTGCCATACATCTTGCCTTAAGACTGCTTAATGTTGGAAAAAACGATATTGTCTTTGCTCCTTCATTTACTTTTATAGCTACAGTAAATCCTATTTTATATCAAGGGGCTGTACCAGTGTTCATTGACTCAGAACCTAATACATGGAATATGAGCCCTGTTGCACTAGAGAGCGCATTAGAAGAAGCTGAAAGAAACAACCAATTACCTAAGGCAATCATCGTAGTGAATTTATATGGTCAAATGGCTGATTATGAACGAATTTTAGCTATTGCAAACCAATTTAATGTTCCAGTGATAGAAGATGCAGCGGAATCGTTAGGTTCTACTTATAAGGGAATTTCGTCAGGCTTATTTGGGACAATTGGGATCTATTCATTTAACGGTAATAAGATCATCACAACCTCAGGTGGAGGAGCTCTAGTGTCTAGTGATAAAAAATATGTTGAGCATTCAAGATTTTTAGCAACACAAGCAAGAGATCAAGCACCGTATTATCAACATAGCGAAATAGGTTATAATTACCGTCTAAGCAATATTTCTGCCGGTATCGGACGTGGACAAATGGAAGTATTGAATGATAGAGTAGCTAAACGAAGAGAAATTTTCAATCGATATAAGGAAGCTTTTTCTGGAATTGATAGAATTGAAATGATGCCAGAAGTGGATGGCATGGTGCCAAATCGCTGGTTGTCTACTTTAACAATCAATGATTACAATTCTATTGATCAAGTAGTTAACGTAATAAATAAACTAAATGAAAAAAACATTGAAACAAGAGCTTTGTGGAAACCACTACATTTGCAACCAGTATTTCAAGGGGTAAAAATGTATTACCATGATAATAATCTTAGTGTGTCAGAAAAGTTATTTAATAGCGGCTTATGCTTACCTTCTGGAAGTAATATGACAGATAGTGAACAAGAATTTGTTATTGATGAGTTTAAAAAAATATTCAAGTAGGTGTGATATTTTATGAACATAGGAATTATTGGTTTAGGTTCCATGGGGAAAAGAAGACTTAGACTCATTCAAGAACACTTTAATGATATTTTACTATGTGGTGTTGATACTAATGAGGCGAGACGAAAAGAAGTTGAAAAGGAATTTGGAATACCAACTTATAATAGTCTAACAGAGGCAAAAAATTTGTTTGAAATAAATTCAGTTTTTGTTTGTACATCCCCTATAACCCATGAATTTATTATAAAAGAGGCTTTAAATCTAGATTGTAATATCTTTACGGAAATCAATTTATTAAATGAATATTATGATGAAATAATCGAAGTAGCTAAAAAGAAAGATAGATTACTTTATCTATCTTCTACATTTTTGAAGAGAAAAGAGATTCAATACATTAAGTCTAAAGTGACGCATAATAAAAAAATTTCTTATCAATACCATGTAGGACAGTATTTACCCGACTGGCATCCTTGGGAAGATTATCGCAATTTTTTTGTTTCAAACAAAAAAACTAATGGGTGTAGAGAAATATTCGCTATTGAATTACCTTGGATTATAGATACATTTGGGAAAGTTAAATCGTTTACTGTAATGACCCAGAAATTATCCAATCTTGATATTGATTATTCGGATAGTTTCACTCTTATTATTGAGCATGAAACTGGTATAGTTGGAACTTTAAGTGTAGATGTTGTTTCAAGAGTAGCTAAAAGAAATTTAACTATAATTGGTGAAAAGATTTTAATAGAATGGGAAGGTAATCCGGATTCTCTATTTTCATGGAATGAAGAAACTTCTAGTATGACAGATATTCAATTGTACGATGAGGTTATGCATGATAATAATTATTCACATACTATTATTGAAGATGCATATTTAGAGGAGATTAAAGAATTTTTCACGCTTTTGGAAAAGAAATTGGAACCCCAATATACTTTTGAAAAAGATAAGTATATTATTAACTTAATTAACGACATTGAGGTAAATTAATGATGAAAGTAATTTTTTTTGGGTTAGGGTCAATTGGAAAGAGACATCTAAAAAATCTAATAAGCTATGGAAAAAAGAATTCTATTAATTTTGATATAACAGCTTATAGTAGCAGTGGAAAAAAAGAGTTTGAAGAAATAACGTATATTCAAAATAGAGACGATTTGGATACACATTATGATATAGCTTTTATTACAAATCCGACTTTTAAGCATCTGGAAACACTAAATGTAATTGTTGAAAAAGTTGATTACATATTTTTAGAAAAACCTGCTTTTTCTGAGAGTATTGATCTTACTCAATATAATTATGATTACAAAAATATTTATGTTGCTGCTCCACTTAGGTATAAAAATATCATGGAAGTTGTTCGTAATAGTATTCAAAGTAAAAAAGTATATTCTGTAAGAGCTATTTGTTCTACTTATCTTCCTGATTGGAGAAAAGGTACTGATTATAGAAATAATTATTCTGCCTTTAAATCTATGGGGGGAGGAGTGGAATTAGACTGTATACATGAATTGGATTATATTATAAACCTATTTGGTTTCCCTAAATCAGTAAAAAAACAGTTTGGTAAATATTCGAATCTTGAAATTAACAGTAATGATTTAGCAACATATATATTGAGATACGATGATAAAATTATAGAAATTCATTTAGATTATTTTGGAAGAGTTCCTACAAGAAAATTTCAATTGTTTACTTTAGATGAATGTATCAATGTTGACTTATTAAATAATAAAATAAGTTTTAAAGAAAACATTGTTAAAGAAATGCCTGAATCTGCTAATGATATGTATGAGAAGGAGTTGAAATATTTCTTTGAAAACGTAGTAACAGGCAAAGAAAACTGGAATGATTTATATCATGCAAACGAAGTATTGAAAATAGCTGAGGAGAAATAAATGGAAATTTTATTTACTATTTGTGGTAGAGCTGGGTCTAAGGGGTTTAAAAATAAAAATTTGAAATATTTGGCAGGAAAGCCCCTAGTCCATTTCGCTTTAGCAATGATAGATATCTATCAACAAAAACATCCTGAACATAATTGCACGACTTGTTTGAATACGGACAGTAATGAGTTAGTAGAATTGACGACTAAGTTAAATCCGTCTGTGAAAATTGTAGAACGTAAACCTGAATTAGCTACAGATACTGTAGGGAAAATTGAAGTAATACGTGATTCATTCTTACAACTAGAAAGAGAAGATAATATATTTGATTTAATTATAGATTTAGATTTGACTTCACCTTTACGTGAAGTTTCTAATCTTGAAGAATTAATAGATGAACATCTAAAAAATTTAGATAAAGACGTCTACTTTTCAGTTGTTTCTGCAAGACGTAATCCCTATTTTAATATGGTAAAAAGAATTGAAAATGAAGTTACTATAGTTAATAAATCAAGATACACATCTAGGCAACAGACACCTGAAGTTTTTGAAATGAATGCCTCAATGTATTCTTTTAAACCTGAATTTCTAAAAAAAAGTAATTATATTTTTGATGGGCAATGTGGGATAATAAAAATGAGAGATTATCTAATTTTAGATATTGATAGTGAAGAAGATTTTAAATGGTTAGAATTTTTGTTTCCTAAATTTTTAGAAGATTCTTCGGAGCTTCAAGATATCTATAATTATTTATATCGGAGGTAAAAGGATGAGCTGTTATCTTATCACCGGTGGGGCTGGCTTCATTGGTTCTACCTTAGCTAATCATTTAGGAGAAGAACATGTGGTAATCGTCGTTGATGACTTATCAATGGGAAAAGTAGAAAATCTTGATATGACAAAAAATATTACTTTTATTGAGGGGGATGTTGCAGAGAAATCCTTGATGGAAGAGATCATGAAAGCTAATAAATTTGATTATATCTTTCATTTAGCAGCAGTTGCTAGTGTGGCGGATTCAGTTGCTAGACCGGTGGAAACACATCGTGTGAATTTTGAAAGTGTATTAATGATTTTAGAATTGATCCGTAAGTATCAGCATGATTTAAAACGGATCGTATTTAGTTCTTCAGCGGCTGTTTATGGCGATGAACCGACTTTGCCAAAAAAAGAAGAGTCTGTGATTCGCCCATTGACGCCTTATGCGGTTGATAAATTTGCTGCAGAACAATATGTGCTAGATTATTGTCATTTATATGATGTACCTGGTAGCGCAGTTCGTTTCTTCAATGTCTATGGCCCAAATCAAAATCCAAATTCTCCATATAGTGGTGTGATTTCTATTCTCGTAGATCGCTATAAGAAACAAATCGCAGGAGAAGCAACTTCATTTACGATATTTGGTGATGGAAGCCAGTCTAGAGATTTTGTTTATATAGATGATGTAATCCAAGCATTACTTTTAGTTGCGAATGAGGAAGCTGCACTGGGGAAACAATTCAATGTTGGAACGGGTAAAGCAACCACACTTTTGGAATTGATTAATGCAATCAATGAAATTCTCGGTGTAGAATTGACACTTGAATACAAAGAAGAGCGTTCGGGCGATATCCATGACTCTCTAGCAGATATTACTAAGATCCAGTCAATTGGCTATCAACCGAAATATGGTATTTTAAGTGGAATGACTAATTATTTGAAAACTGAAATCAATTAAAACATACTAAGATTAGAGGGTAAATTCAGGCTCTTTGTCAAATGATGTTGGTAAAGAGAAATCTGGCTCTTTGTCAATAAGGACTGATGAGTCTTGTAAAATGAAATCTGGGATAGAAGGACTAACCTTCTGTCTCAGATTTTTTTGTTATTTCACTTGAATCAATTGATTGATCAAAAAAATCCTGATTTTCATGTTCTCAAATGATTTAAATCCGTAAGATAATCGTTTTAGTGTCTTGATATGCGTATTCTTGGCCTCAATTTTGCCATTAGAATAAGGGAAAATCATAGCATTGTAAATGCCTTCCTCATGCGTTAAAAGGTTCTGAAGTTTCGTGCGAAATTGGGCATCAAGCGTTTTAGGAAGATTTTTTAATAAGGTAAAAAATAAGTCAGGTTCTTTGTCTCGAAAGGCTTCGGTCAGCTCATGGAAAAAAGTGTAGGCTTCCTTTAAAGGCGTTGAAAATGCCAGTAATCGATCGATCATCATTGCTTCAGTGAGTAGCGGGTATTTAGGTGCACGAAAACTGCGCCATGTTTTGTAATCATAGTGATTGATTTTTTGACGTTTTTTTAGAAGAAAACGCCAGTTCTTTTTCACTTTCTCAGCTTCTCTCCGTTGCCCTAACTGGTGTAATCTTTTCATTTCTTGTACACGAAAATCATTGAATGCCTGATTCAGATGTTTGATGATGTGAAAACGATCAATGACGACTTTCGCATTCGGTAAGACACGTTTTGTCAATTGAAAATAGGCAGTGTTCATATCTGTCACTAAGTATTCCACAGCTTCAGGATTCGTACATCGACTAAAATAGTGTGTTAATCGCGGTAATTTACGTGTAGGCAAAATATCCATGAGTTTTCCTGTCTCGCCATCCGCACAAATAAAGCTCATTTTATCCTCAATCGAAGCATGCGAACGAAATTCATCCACCATCAATACTTTTGGCAGGGTCCTTTTTGACGGCTTCGGAAGATAGTTTTTCAACTCTTTCAATGTATGAATCATATACCTAAAATAACAATGGGACTGAAGAATCAATTTTGATTCATCAGTCCCATAAATTATAGAGCCTATATTTTGCGAATTGCGCTGCGGTTTCTTCTTTTCTTTTGTCTGTAATATGAATATATAAATCCATAATGATTTGAATAGAAGAGTGGCCTAAACGCTCTTACACATCTTTAATATTTGCACTAGCTTGCTAAAAGCAAGCTAGCATGTGTGTGTCTAAGACCATGAATAGTAATTCGTTTAAGATTGTTTTTCCTGATGATTACATCTAACCATTTTCGAGATTTAGATAATTGAAGGTGTTCATTTCTTTCTGGTAAAAATTTAAATATATAACTACATTTTCTCTACTAACTTTGAAACACTACTTTTGTAATATAAAAAATATTTTATTAATAATAAAATTAATCACAATTTATATAGTGACTAATCTAGTGTTTTAAAAAAATAAATGATACTATATGTAATATAAAAAAACATGAGGTGGTATATGAATTTGAAAAAAAAATTTTTTGTAAAAATATTTATAGTTTATGCATTTGTTAGTTTGTTATATTTATTTCCAGCATTTAAAAACATGGAAATATTTGGCTTTTATGATACGGCATTTCACATTAATCGTGCGTTAAGTTTAGAATCTATTTTTAGCTCCCCTATTAATTTTGAAACGTTTAGATCATATGGCATGCAAGTAAATAATTTTTACCCATGGTTAACTCTATATCCTTTATTTTTATTGATCAAGTTTACTAATTTAGCAATAGGCTATAACCTTTTTCTTTATATTGTTACGCTCATTACTCTATTTATATGTCATTATGTAATGTATGAAATTACCAAAAAACATGTTACTAGCTCCTTTTTCGCTATTATATATACAACATCTTCTTTTAGGAGTGTAGAAATATTTCTTCGAGGGGCAATGGGGGAATTACTCGCAATGTCAATACTTCCTCTTATTTTACTCGGGTTTATAAAGCTTTACGACTCAAAAAAAGAATCTTGGGTTATGCTGGCGATTAGCATGACTTTATTAATTTACACTCATGTTCTTTCTGTAGCTATGACTATGGTAATGATTATAATTGCTTTAATTATTCAATTTTATCGGAAAAAGAAAATAGAAATCTTTTTAATTAT
>NZ_BCQB01000003.1 GCF_001544215.1 Enterococcus durans NBRC 100479 = LMG 10746 | reverse complement strand
TTTTGAGCATAAAGACGAACTATTGAAGCTCAGTATAGGAACAATGCTAGCAACGATTTTTCGGGCACCGTTCGCTGGAATCAGTGAAGTGTTTGATGACAAGCATCCTTTCAAATTGAAAAATAAAGCCAGAAAAATTGGTTTGTTGCAATCAGTACATTATTTGGTATTGTAGGTTTTTTATTTATTGAACAGTTTTCGCCAGAGGAAAGTGTTTTTGCACTCCATTTTTCCACTACGATCCAGTGGGAGTGGCAGGCACTTTTATTTGCTCCTTTAGGTTGGCTGGTTGGAGGGATATTTGGTTGGATATTTTTAAAAATTGAAAAATTGACGAACAAAATAGCAGAAAAAATCAATGGGATAATGACCAAGGCAGTACTGGCAGGTATCGGTATCGGTGTATTTGGCTTAGTGTCTCCCTATTTTTTGTTTTCTGGGGAACATCAATTGTTGCCCTTATCCAAAGAAGCCCTTCAATTTTCTTTTTTAAATTTAGTTCTATTAGGTATAGGGAAAGCCATATTGACGAACTTTTGTTTTGCATTCGGCTGGCGAGGAGGGAAAATCTTTCCGGCAATTTTTTCAAGTACAGCAATAGGTTTTGCTTTTGTCAGTCTATTCCCTTATACGCCAGGATTGCTCGTCGGGGTACTAGTTGCTGCTAGTCTGACCATGATCTTAGGCCAACCATATTTAAGCATGTCACTCTTGCTTTTTCTATTCCCGATACAGTTTTTCCCAGTCATCTTGCTTAGCAGCCTCGGACTAGGTAAAGTAAAAAACTTTGTAGAAGCAAAATATGCAGAAACGAGTAAGTAAAATGACAAGGAGATTCTCAATTCTACGTGGAGAAGCATAAAGCACTGTAGATTGTGAACAGATGATAGAGCCGGCTAAAAAATCCTAGTAAAACAAATCAGAAACTTTTATAATGAAAGTAGAATAAGTTTACCGAGGTGAAAAGCATGGCATTTGAACAAATAGCAACTGTAATGGGCGCAAAAACGAGTTATCGTCTGCACCCAGATGCAAAAAGATACACACTTAGAGACAATGGCTTTACTGAAACAAACGGCGGAAACTATCAATTGATTCGTCCGCTAGATGCAACTCCACAAAGTAAAGAAGGCTTTAAGCTAAAAATCACTGTTTCAAAAGACATCAAAACGTTAAAAATGTCGATCACGACTGCGAATGGATTGAAAGCTGTCAATATCTTCAAAGATGACAAACAAAAAATGAGCCAAGATAAATTTTATTTTTTGATGGATGGTATGATCAGTCGAGGACTATTTGAAAAAGTATGATTTTATAGTCTGAATAAAAAGAGCCAAAGAATCGAAGAGAACAGTTCTTCGGCTCTTTGGCTTTGTTTCTTATTCATAGTATTGGATTTGTGGCTATTCCACTTTTGTCCACTCATCGATGGATTTACCGTTTTCGTCAACTATTTCGAGCCAACTATTTGTGCCACCGAAATAAAGGAGCAAGCTGGCTTCATTGACACTTTTTACAATGATATCTTTGGTCGTTTTCCCATTAGAAATATACTCTTTGAAGTCGTCTCGTAATTTTTCACCATATTTTGCTGAATAACCGACAGAGCCATCTTTATTTCGTGGTGCTTCGGTAAGTAGTGTTGCACCTGATTTGATCAACATTTCATTTCGGCTAAGCCAATATAGGGTTGCTTGGCTGTTTCTGAAGTTTACAGTAAAGGGTATTTCGCTGATCTTTTTTGACCAGCGATGGCGAGCCTTTGCTGGTTTTTTCTTTTCCGTTTTTTGCTGTTCGCCTAATGAATAGCCGAAAAGTGAGAAGATAGTCAAAATTTCTTCATTCGGAGTAGCCAATTTTTTCTGGATATTTGTGGGGATTTTTCTATCTAATGTTTCATCTGTCATAATCGTCAGTCCACTTGCTTGTGCTTTTTCAAGTAGAGAAGCAATCATATGTGGGGCTTCGATTTCCCATGAAAGTTGGATGAGAATGACTTTATCCCACTTTTTAGGTTCGATCGTCTTGCCAATTGCTTGGCACTCTTTTTGAGCAAAAAAGAGATAAAATGAATTTTCGGGTAAAGGAAGCTTTTCTTCGGTTACACTTATTTTCTCGACTTCATGATCCAATGTGATAGTGATCGCTGAAGGGGTCAGTACAGTTTGAAAAGTAATCTCCATTATCGTTTCCTCCTATTTTTTATTCATTTTACCATGCGCAGAACCTTTTACCTTTTTTTAAGATCCCTTGTTCAATTAGTTTATTGTTTGCTGGATCTTTAGCCGATCGTTTAGGAGTAGAAAAATTGTTCCTGTAGAGTCGGTATGTTACTCTGTGGCATTGCATTATATGCGATCCCTTCTGATAGGACATATGATCAAGTGCTACAAAAGAAGAGAAAGTTAGAAACGAAAGAATCAGTTGATGAGTGATATACTTGAATAATTTGAGACTTTTATTTACGCTATAGGAAAGAATGAAAGAAGGGGGATGCGAGATGAATTTTTTTACCAGTGATATCCACTTTTTTCATGCGGCGCTCTTAGGAAAAAATGATTTTGCACCTAGGTTATTTGCTACAGTGGAGGAAATGAACCAGCAATTGATCGCCAGTTGGAATGCGGTAGTCAAAGAAACAGATCACGTTTACCATCTTGGTGATTTAGCGATGCATCCGCAATATGAAAAAGGTAGCCTAGAAATACTTGAATTAGTTCAGCAGCTCAATGGAACGATTCACTTTATCAAAGGAAACCACGATAGCCGAAACTTTTTTCGCTATTTGGAAAAACATGATCCTGGAAATAAAGATGGAACGAAAAAATTTTATTTCTATGACGTGGGAGCGATTGTCAAATTCAATCATCATCAATATTATTTGACACATTATCCCATGCTGCTGGGTCCAAATGATACCATCAGAAACCTTCATGGGCATATCCATCATTATAGTGTTCCTATTGGCAATGATGTCAATGTGGGGGTAGATGCGCCTGAAAGAGAGCTGTTGAAAGTCAAAAGACCATTCGGGACACCTTTATCTGAAAAAGAAATTGAAGAAATCTACGAAGAAAAGCAAAAAGAATTAGCCAATTTACAATAAACGTCAAAAAGCAGTTTTCAAATCAAGCCATTTTGGCAAGATTGGAGACTGCTTTTTCGTCGATCCCTACGATTATGTATTCAAATTGATGCCGTCAGTTCTGCATTTTACGTATTATAAAATGCAGTAAACATATTGGCCACTTTCGTTGAACCCTTTATCGATCATGGCGGTCCCTTTATTTAATCTGTCGATATCTTTATCAATATCTTTTGAAAAAACGATCAACGTTCGTTCTTTTGTGTACTGATTCAACCAATCGATCCCATAATCAACGGGCTGATTGATCATGAGGTTGTAGTAATACTTTCCATATCTCTCCTTTCCTTCCTCCGTCATCGTATAATCATGATTTAGACCATAGCCGTTACGAGCCGCTGCTGCAGTAGAAAAAGAACCGTGGAATCGGATATACCTTGCATAACGATACGTCCCATTTTCTAAGCAAACCAATGCATAGAAGTTATTGTAAAAATAATACCAGCCACCAGCCACCAGCCAGCTTGTTATGAGAAATATCAGCAAGCGTTGGATTTGGATTATTCAATTGATAATGCTCGTAGACGGTGAGATTATCTGTGTAATCAAATCGTTGTTGGGTAAAAGCAGGTGGGGTGTGAACGACTTGATTGATTAGAACATTAGTGATAGGGTGCGCTTTTTTTACGATTTCCGTATAACTTGGATTGTAGCGTAAATGATTGAGATCCGTTGTGATGTTTTTAGAATAGATGATTTCAAAAGAACAGTGGGTGTAGGTATTGATCCAGTTCATTACATAGTTAGGGATATCTTTGGTCGCGATCATCTTTGGGATAACTGGGATCGTTGAATCTGCATATTTTTTTTGAGCTTCATCAGTTAATAAGAACTTTGTAAAAACATCTAGTTGTGCCAAGAGTGTCCCAAAGGAATTACGTCCCAAGGTTAGCTCCGAACTGACCTGACACTCCACACGACTAAAGTCGTGGGTTTCTTAGGTAATACGTCCTAACGGACACAAAATTACTAAGCTATCCCCGAAAGTCCTTCGGTTTTAATATTTATACTCGCATTGATGTCTCGGTCGTGGTGTGTACCACAATTGCTGCAAGTCCATTCACGAATATTTAGCTCTTTCTTGCCATCTTTATGACCACACAAAGAACAAATTTGTGAACTTGGGTAAAATTGATCAACCTTAACTAAGGTTCTTCCTTTCCATTCACACTTGTAAGCAAGTTGTCTGACGAACTCACTCCAAGAGACATCTGCAATTGATTTAGCTAGTTTGTGATTCTTAACCATACCTTTTACATTCAAGTCTTCAATACAAATGATTTGGTTTTCATCAGTTATACGTGAAGACAGTTGGTGTAAAAAGTTGCTTCGTTGGTTAAAAATCTTTTCATGGATATGTGATACTTTCAATTTTTGTTTTTGGTAGTTTTTGCACTCATCTAATTTACGATTGTGCTTTTTGGCTACTTCTAATCTTCTTGAAAGCTTGCGTTGTTCAATTACCAAACGTTTTTCCATGGATCGATAGAATTTCTCGTTATCTATCTTTTCTCCTGCGGACGTTATGCAGAAATGTGCGATACCTAAGTCCAACCCGATTGATTCTTCAACTGGTTCTTTTTGGAAGTTTTCGGTATCCACTAAAAAGGTGGCAAAGTATTTACCCGATTTCGATTGGCTAACTGTTACGCTCATTAGTTTCCCGTTGAACCGCAAATTTGCAGCCATTTTTACCCAACCAACTTTAGATACGTAAAAGTAGTTGTTATTTACTTTCATACCCATAGCTGTCCGATAGGATTTTTTTGAATACTTTTTACTCTTGAATTTTGGAAAACCAAAGTTAGATTTGAAAGTATTCTTGTATGCTTTATTTAAATCCATGGTCACTTGGCTAAGGGGGTGAGCTTCAACTTCTTTCAACCAAGAATATTCATCCATCTTTTTTAATGCCGCATACGTTGTCTTATCTTCTTGATAGTCAGCATTTTCTTTTTTCATTTTGTAATTCGTTATGCGTTGATCTAATAGAAAATTCCAATAGAAGCGGACGCAACCGAATGTCTTTTGAAATTGAATTTGTTGCCTTTGGTTGGGATAGATACGAATCTTATGAGCCTTCTTCATTTCTGCACACCTCCTTAACGTTATCAATATCTTGTTCTTTGGTTCTCAACATACCGTTTAATCGTGGCGCTAGATACATTTCTTGCCGTTGAAACAAAGTAAGAACGTGTCCAAACACTCGGCATTTTGCTTAAGTGTTCAAACTCTTGTCTTAACGTTCGTGATGTCTTTCCTTTAATCACTTTCATTATGTCAGAAGGCGAATATGTCGGTTGAACATTCACAAACAAATGACAATGGTCTTTGTCTGTTTCTATAGCAAGGATGTTCCACTCATTTTCTTGGCAAATTTCTGCGACAAGTGATTTGAATCTAGCGTCCACATCGGAATTAACAAATATTTTCCGGCGATACCTTGGACAAAAAACAAAGTGGTAATTGATTAACGATACAGTTGTATTTGTATGTCTGTAATCGTTATCCATGACCTTATTATGCATTAAGTTATAAAAAAGAATTTGAATTTCAAAGGTATCCCTCCTAAGTTTTATGATAGAATAATAACATATAAAAAATAAATAAGTGGATTTAAATAAAATTTTATATGTTTTTTAATTAAGACGAAAGGAGTGACATGATAGTGGAGATAAAATAAGTTTAAATTCGAAGGTAAACGCATTAATTTCGGATGTATGATAACAATACTGATTTTAATGACTCGTATTGTTGATTTTTAGCAGAGTAATTAATAAAAGAAAGGCTTGAATAAGTTTTGTACATATGGTTTTATTGTTAATTTTTGTTATTAAATTACAAGGATAGTTTTATTTAAGATAACATTTTTTGATTAGGAGATTTGCTGATCCTTGATTTAATGATCGAATTGTTTGCTTCTCGAAAAGGCGCTAAAAGAGTCGTTTTTTATTCAGATAACTGCTTGTACGACTCTTTCACAGATGACCGCAATCCTATGTTTATCAATTGAAAGGAGATAAATGAAAATGAAGGCGTATTTAGTTGGCTTATGGCTATCCATGTCAGTGTCTCTTTGGTGTGTGATAGAGGTGTATCTTGATTATCCTGGCCCTGTGAGTTTTGTTTTTATGTTTATCATAATCGTTCCAGGATTAATTGGACTTTACTTTTCAACAAAAATAAAGACTGTAAAGTGGAGATGGTTACTACTAGTAATGAATTACCTCTTTGCAACAATGTCGAATATTGTTCATTTTTTCGTAGTAGCATTTGAACTATTTTTAAAATAAATAAGAAAAGAAAACTGAAAAAGGAGTTGTTTTTATGTTTTCACTAAAAAGTAAAACGTATACTAAGATTTCTTTGACTTTATCAACAATCACGATTCTCTTTACGAGCTTCTATTTTATCCCGTTTATGAAGGAGAACCCACTTTTTCTTGCGCTCACTATGGTAGGGTGCTGGATGAGTGGCAGTGCTAATTTAATAATTTCCACAAAAATTGAGCCTCAGTGGTTAAAAAGAAGCAGTATCTTCCTTAATTTGTTCTGTGTGTTAGGGAGCAATTGGTTTTTATATTTATCGAATTGAAATGAAGTTGGGCAAAACGAAATGGATGACCAAAAATGAACGCATAGTTAGTTGGCTTATGACTATCCATGTTAGGGGCTCCCTAGTGTGTGATAGAGGCGTATACAAAATAATAAATAGCTAAATGGATGAATTTTTTAAAGGAGTGATGTTGATGTTTCCAATAAATAGTAAAACATGCACAAAGTTTTCAAAGTATTTTTTAATCGGTAGTGTTTTCTTACTGGCATGGCTGATGATTATTTGGTTTAGTCGTAGTTTGTACGCAGAAGTAGCGATTGTCTATTATCTTTCCTGTTTACTCAGTGGTATCAGTTTTATTTTTGCTAGAGGTACGCATTCAAAATTTTTAAAAAGGCTAACTACAGTTGTCCATTTTAGTAGTATTTATGTATTGTCTCTATATATCATCGGCTTATTATTGTGGGAAAGCTCTGCTGTGTTACTTGCAATAGTTGCCTATTTGCTACTGTCCATCTGGATACTGAAAGTTTACGAGCAGAAATGGGTAGTAATCATTTGTTTAGGGATACCGATGATTCTTTCAACTGTTTTTTTTAGTAGGATCAATTACGAATTAATCATTTATGGGGAACGATTGGGGTGGGACGCTCTGGGATACACGGTCATCCTTAACATTTCAGGTTTAATTGGTTTGACTCTTTCGACAACACTCAATAATGGAAAAGCTAAATGGATACTTCTAGGGATCAATTATTTTTTTGCAGCTTATTACCACCTCCTCATCCTCATCTTCTTTCATTAAGATGCCGCTCTACACGTTGTTGATCACTTGAAAGGAAAGCGACTAAAATATGAAAAATTTTTTATCTGAAAGGAATAAGGTGAATGTTTCCAATAAACAGTAAAACGTGCACAAAGGTTTCAAAGTGTTTCTTAATCGGTAGCGTTTTCTTACTGGCATGGCTGATGATTATTTTGTTTAGCAATATTTTGGAGGGAGACATAGTGGTTGTTTATTATCTTTCCTGTTTACTCAGTGGTATCAGTTTTATTTTTGCTACAGGTACGCATTTAGACTCTTTGAAAGGATGGGGGATGTTCGTTCATTTTAGTAGTATTTATTTGGTTGCTGTCATCCTTGTCCCGTTGTCTGGAGGGATAATTTTAATCGTATCGATCCTTACTTATTTATTGGTACCTACAATGTCACGAAGGTTGCCAAGAAAACAAACACAACAACGGATGCAGATGCTTTTATTAGGGCCTCCAATGTTATATTCAATTACCTATTTCCTTAGAATCAATTACTATTTAATGGCGTTTGACGGAGAAATTATCAAATATCTCATTTTCATGAGTATCTCTGGCTTAGTAGGACTTATTCTTTCAACAGGCCTTGATAACAGAAAAACTAAATGGATACTGCTAGGAATCAATTATGTATTTGCGACCTATTTTCATATCGTTATTTGGATTCTTTGGCGATAACTACAAGTTTACAATGGTAAGTGATTAAAAAAGACAAACGTTCTTAATTAAAAATACTATTGAAAAAAAGAGTTGCTGCTGGTGAATCGTAGATACTTACATAAAAAAGAGTTGTCCGTTCAAATCATGAGCTGTTCATTTTTTAAGATGACGGGGTCTGTTCAAGGCGTGAGAAATAAAGGATGAAATTTTCAAAAATATGACGTATAATGTAAAATACTGAAAAGTTGCGACCTTCAACTCGTAGATGTTTCAGAAAATCTAATTGAAATGATGGTGATATCATGACAGACAACAGCAAAACACGCGTTGTCGTTGGGATGAGTGGCGGAGTTGACTCATCTGTAACAGCACTTTTGTTAAAGGAACAAGGCTATGACGTAGTCGGGATCTTCATGAAAAACTGGGATGATACTGACGAAAATGGCGTATGTACTGCGACCGAAGACTATAAAGATGTTGCGAAAGTAGCAGCACAAATCGGCATTCCTTATTATTCTGTTAATTTTGAAAAAGAATATTGGGATCGTGTCTTTGAATATTTCTTAGCGGAATATCGAGCTGGCCGAACACCGAATCCTGATGTAATGTGTAACAAAGAAATCAAATTTAAAGCTTTCTTAGATTATGCCATGGATCTAGGTGCTGAATATGTAGCAACAGGTCATTATGCGCAAGTAACACGTGATGAAAATGGTGTTGTGCATATGCTTCGCGGTGTAGATAATAATAAGGATCAAACGTATTTTCTTAGTCAATTATCACAAGAACAATTATCAAAAACACTCTTTCCTCTAGGTGGAATGGAAAAAACTGAAGTACGTGCTATTGCAGAACGTGCAGGATTAGCGACTGCGAAGAAGAAAGACTCTACTGGTATTTGTTTTATTGGTGAAAAGAATTTCAAACAATTTTTAAGTAACTATTTACCTGCCAAAAAAGGAAATATGGTGACACTAGACGGTGAAGTCAAAGGTCAACATGCAGGATTGATGTACTATACGATTGGTCAACGTCAAGGACTAGGAATTGGTGGCGGTGGAGCTTCACAAGAACCTTGGTTTGTTGTTGGAAAAGATCTAGCAACGAATACGCTATATGTAGGACAAGGGTTCCATCATCCAGCTTTGTATGCTACAAGTCTTGATGCAAGTGAAATCCACTTCACTACAAATGAAGATATGCCTAAAGAATTCAAATGTACGGCAAAATTCCGTTACCGTCAACAAGACGTACCGGTAACTGTACGTTTGTTAGAAGGAAACCGTGCAGAAGTAGTATTTGACGAACCTGTACGAGCAATCACTCCAGGACAAGCTGTCGTTTTTTATGATGGGATGGAATGTCTAGGTGGCGGTTTGATCGACCATGCATATCAAGAAACAAAAGTTTTACAATATGTTTAATCACAACAGTAATTAAACCTTGAATAGCAAGAGAAGGCTGTGTCCTTTTAGTAGACTGTAGGCAAAGAAATTCTTTGTCTACAGTCTTTTGTTTTTTATATGTTGTCCAAAAACATACTAAAACGGTGATAGGATATTTTTAAGTGGATAATATTGTGAGAGGAAATGATGAAAACAATAAAAAGTATTTAGATGAACTTGAATTAAAGTACAACGAATATTTGGTGGAAATTGTCGCTAATATATTTCAGAGATAATAAAAATTTTTGGCCAAATAAACTGTATGTTCCTAAACATCAGTCGGTCAATACGGATGAAGTAATTTAGTGCATCAGCAAGTAATTAATTTGTTCGTCATGCAATTTGTAAAGAGGTACTACCAAAAGTTGTAAGGAATTGGACAATAGTTTTTGATAATTTTGCAAATTTAGTGAATAGCTTTCCTTGGAGTGCACTTCAAGGTTTATGATAACTTATATAAAAAGATGAGGTGATTATTTGATGAATATAAAAAAAGCTGCGGAAATGTTTGATTTGAGTGTAGATACACTACGCTATTATGAACGTGTTGGTGTCATACCATCTGTTCACCGTAACGAAAGCGGTTATCGAGATTATACTACGAATGATTTGAATTGGATTTATCTAGCAAAAAACTTACGAAATGCTGGTTTATCGATTGAATCACTCATTGAGTTTGCTCAGCTGGCACAATTGCGTAAAACGAAGAATGTAGAAAAAGCGCAGAAGCAGATCTTGTCTGATCAATTAAAAGAATTAGACCAAAAATTAGCGGAAATGCAGGAAGTTAGAGACTTACTTATTTATAAGATAGAAACGTATGATGACCATATTGCAAAATTTAAAGCAGGTGAAATGGAACCTGATAAAGTTGAAAAATTATGGGAACGAAAAAAATAAATCTTTTCTCTTGCTATGGACTTAACTCTAAGGTTTAGGATAGAACATGTAAAGAAAATTAGAGGAGGAAAACAATATGCAGAAAATAACTTTGAACAATGGTATAGAAATGCCTAAATTAGGATTTGGTGTTTATCAAATTCCATTGGAGGAAACAGCTGCAGCAGTATATCAAGCAATTAAAGCAGGGTACCGTCTGATTGATACAGCTTCGATTTACGGAAATGAAAAAGAAACAGGGGAAGGAATCAAACGTGCCATCAATGAAGGACTAGTTACTCGAGAAGAACTTTTTGTTACTTCTAAATTGTTTATTCTTCAAGCACCAGAAGAAAAAGCTGCGGAAACGATTGAACATTCTCTTAAAGTAATGGGGTTGGATTATCTGGATCTTTATCTTATTCATCAACCATACGGAGATATTTATGGTGCATGGCGATCAATGGTTGAGGCTCAAAAAGCAGGAAAATTACGTGCCATTGGGATTTCAAATTTCAAATCAGCTAAGATGATCGAGTTTGTGGGTTTGAATGAGGTAAAACCTCAAGTCAATCAAATCGAAGTGAATCCATGGAATCAACGAGTTGAAGATCAAGAATGGCATGAAAAATATAGCGTACAAGTGGAAGCTTGGGCACCATTTGCAGAAGGACGTCACGAATTATTTACCAATCCTGTATTAACAGAAATCGGTAAACAGTATGGTAAGACAGTGGGACAAGTTGTATTACGTTGGTTAATGCAAAGAGGGATTGTTGCTTTAGCAAAATCAGTTCATCCTGAACGAATGGCTGAAAATATTGATATTTTTGATTTTGAGCTTTCAAAAGAAGATGTTGAAAAGATAGCGGCTTTAGATAGAAAAGAATCTGCGTTCTTTGACCATGATGCACCCCAACAAGTAGAATGGTTTATGAATCGGATGTTGGATACAGAAAAATGAGCAAAAATATACTGATTATTGGTGCTGGCGGTCAGATTCCACAGGTATTAATCCCACTTTTGCAAGAGCAACCTGATTTACATTTGACTTTATTTGGGCGTTATGCCGCTGACTTACCTTATACAAATGTAACAAAGGTTTCTGGAGATGCTGGAAATTTAACTGACTTGATCAATGTTATGAAAAATCAAGATATCATTTATATGAATTTTGATAATAAAAAAGTAACAGAAATTGTGATCGATGCGATGCATAAAACGGGTGTGAAACGAATCATTCAAGCAGGTGTACTTAGCGTGTATGGTGAAGTTGCAGAACCGTTTGCTATATGGAATAGTCGCATGATGGGAGGGTCAGTCGCCCATGAGCGTGGTGTAGAAGCATTGGAAGCAAGTGATTTGGATTATACTTATATGCGTATGACTTGGCTCTACAATGGGAATCGAAAGAACTATATTGCAAGTCCTAAGGGAGAACCGTTTTTAGGTGCTCAAATTACGAGACGTGCCATTGCTCAATTTATAATGGACAATATCACAGGAAAAAGAAATGACATTCGAGGAAGTATCGGCTTGTGGGAACCTGGTTCAGAAAATAAATCAAAACCTGATTTTTATTGATAAAAGAATACAATTTTAGCAATATAGTACAGTAAAAGTGAATTCTGTGGTATCAATCATTAGATAATTGATGCTGCAGTATTTTTATGGATAAATAAGTGATAAAAATAGCGATAAAGGCGTTTAAGAAACGAATTTCATATTTTTAATAACAATTATATGTCTCATTATTATTAGGTTTATTAGTTTATCTAAAATAATAAGTAAAATAAAAGGAAGTGAAATGATGAAAAATCTCAAAACATTGATTGTCTATTATTCACGAACTGGAAATACAAAGGTAGTTGCTAAACTGATTCAAGAAATGGTTGGTGGAGATCGTGTACAAATTGAAACAGAAAAAAGACCAACAGATTAATGGATAGAAAGAAGTTAGGAAATTTGAATAGAGAAAAATTCGGTGTCATTTTACCAATTACATTATTATCTTATTTTTTGATATTGATGGATAATTCAATCATTTTTACAAGTTCTGCGCAGATAGGTGAAAGTTTAGGGTTATCTGCCTCAGCACTTTCATGGGTATCAAGTGCGTATACACTCACTTTTGGAGGTTTTTTGCTATTAAGCGGACGCCTTTCTGATCTGTTAGGAAGAAAACGTATTTTTTTGATAGGCTTACTGATTTTTGGTTTCAGTTCTTTAATGATTGGGCTATCGAAAACAGCTGAAATGGTCATTATTATGCGTGCAGTACAAGGAATTGGTAGTTCCATTATCGCACCGACAACTTTGGCATTGATCATGGATGCCTATCAAAATAATATGAGACAACGTGCGATTTCTTATTATGGAGCAACTGCGGGAATTGGCTCAAGTATTGGCTTATTAGTTGGTGGTGGACTGACTAGCTTGATTTCTTGGCGTGCTGGCTTTTTAATAAATGTTCCATTTACTCTCGTATTATTTATATTAACATTGAAGTATGTGAAATCATCAGCGCGTCGAAAAGAAACTATCGACTATTTAGGCAGTTTACTTTCCATAATTGGTTTGGTGGGTATTATCTATGGTTTTACTGAAGGGATATTTAGCTTCATAGTTGTAGGTATTATCTTTATATTCTTGTTTATATTATGGGAGAGAAAGACTTCTTCGCCCATTCTACCTTTAGCACTTTTTCAAAATAAGATTCGTTCTGGTGCTTATGCGACTCGTCTTTTATTTATGATGGCTATGTTGCCATTTTGGTTCTTTTTACCACAAATGATGCAAAGCCAATATGGTTTTTCAGCGCTAGAATCCGGGTTTGCTTTTTTGCCACTGACAATTGTTAATTTTATAATTGCGATGCAATTACCAAAGCTAACAGGGAAATTTGGTAATAATAGGGTATTACTTATTGGAGAAATAATACTAGCTATAGGGTTGATTTTACTTGCAATCTCAAATCCAGTAAATGGTTATTGGCAGACTGTTTTTGTACCTATGATCATACTTGGATTAGGTCAAGGATTAATATTAGCACCGGTGACATCTGCGGGTGTTTATGAAGCACCTGATAAATTAGCTGGTATTGCAAGTGGTGTAACGAATACGATGCATCAAATTGGTGGTCCTATTGGGTTATCATTGATTGTTGCAACAACCACAAATTTTCAAACTGAAATCTGGATAATGGCAGTATTTACCCTTATTTCTATAGTGGTAGTAGCTATTTTCCTCAATACTGAGAAATAGAAATTTTTAATTTAGTAGTCATATAAAAAATAGAAGCTAAGATTTGATGATTGATCAAACTTTTAGCTTCTATTTTTTATAGATAATGTTTTATTACTTAAAAAGGAAAAATGACTTTCAACAATAAGCGCTAGATTTCCAAAATGTGGAAATCTAATTTGAAAGTTTAATTCTTATTGTCGGCGGAGCTGAGCGGCCTTTTCACGACCTCTATCCACGGTGTTCAAAGGCTTGCATCTTCAACAATAAGCCCAACCAGATGAAAAACATAAAAGCTGTTTTTCTCTGTTTGTTCTTATTGCTTGATGCAGACCAGCCTTTTCACGACCTTATCTACGGTGTTCAAAGAGTTGACCTTCAACAATAAGCCCAACCAGATGAAAAACATGAAAAGCTGTTTTTTTCTGCTTGTTCTTATTGCTTGATGCAGACCAGCCTTTTCACGACCTCTTGTTTACTTTGTGCTTTATTGATGCGAGACTGTCGATTGTGTGGTGTCTTCTTGCAATTGTGCGTCATTGTGGATTTCCTGTGTGTTATGACGTACTAGTAAGAAGTTTAGTAAAACAAGTACAGAGGTTGAAATAAATACACCGCGATAACCAAACACACTAGACACGCTTGAACCGATCATTGGACCTACGACATTCCCAGTTGCTTGGAAAGATTGATTGTAGCTAAAGATTCTGCCTGCTGCATTGTGAGGAGAATATTTTGTGATCAACGCCTGAACAGCTGGTAGAAGACACGCATCAGAAATACCGATCAAGAAGCGAAGTCCAGCAAGTTGCCAAACATTAGTAACAAAGGCCATTGGAATATAAACGAGAATGGCGAATCCTAATCCGATAGCTAAAATCCGTTCGCTACCGATCTTATCACCCAAACGTCCAAAACGAGGGGCAGCAATCAATGTCGCAATCCCAGGAATTGAAGCGATGATACCACTGATCAATGTCACGTTTCCATGACCATTCAATAACTGTCGGATATACAGGCTGATAATTGGGCTGATCGAATTATTTGATGCTTGTATGATCATTGTAGTCACAAACATGCCGATCACCACATGAGGATATTTTAAATCTTTGAAAATTTGTTTGGCAGAAGACATATCTTCTTTTTTGATTGGTACGAACTTTTCATGAACAAAGAAGAGACTTAATAAGAAAACGAAGAATAAAATGATCCCAGTAATAAAGAAAGTTGGACGATAACCAAACGCAGAAGCAGAGATTCCACCAAGTAGAGGGCCAAGTAAAGTTCCAGTAACAGAACCCGTAGCCAAAGTACCTAATACTTGTCCGCTTTTTTCTTTGGGAGTGCCTGTTGCGACGAGTGCAGTTGCATTACTGATATAACCTGAAAAGATTCCTTGTAATAAACGTAGAGCGACTAATTGATAGACACTTGTGACACAGCCCATTAAAGAAATCACGATTGCCATCCCTAATGAGGCACGTAAAAGCATCAATTTTCGGCCTTTTTGGTCCGCTAATTTTCCCCACCAAGGTGAGATGAGTGTCGTGACTAAAAAAGTAGAAGAAAATGTTATACCGCTCCAAAAATTTAACTGCGATGTAGTATAAGATCCCAAAGTATCTATGTAAAGTGACATGAAAGGCATGACTAGACTAAAACCAATACCTGCCATAAATGTACCAAACCATAAGACAAACAAGTTTTGCTCCCATGGCTCTCTTTTTCTAAACAATTTTTCCTTTATCTGTGTAGCCAATGCAATATCCTTCTTTCTGAAAATTTCCATTTACAGTTAGTTATTATAAACTACAATATGTAGTTTATCAATGAAACTCTCTTTTTTATCTTGGTTTTTCATGGTAAACTTATTTTGTTGAGGATTTAACTTATGAGAGGACCGTAGAAATGAAAAAAAGAAATCTATCTCAAGAGAAAATCATCGCCTGCTTCCGTGAGTTAGCAGAAGAGATGGATGTTCCACAAATCACGTTTCAACATTTAGCTAAACGTCTGGATGTCAAATCACCTTCATTGTATAACCACTTTAAAAATATGCGTGAAGTAAAGACGGCTTTGACAGCGAGATTACTGCAAGAACTTAATGATGAATTACGTCGTGCATTAGTAGGGAAAAGTGGAGCAGAGGCTTTACGCATCTATGCACAGATCTATCAATCTTTTGCGTTTGCGAATCAAGCTGTTTACGAATTACTGATCAGTATTCCGCATACAAATGAGGAAATACTATTGGACGGGATACATGAAACAAACCAGATCATTCTTCAAATTTTTGACTCATTCCCATTAACAAAAGAAGAAAAAACACATCGTAGTAGAGAATTGAGAAGTATGATTCATGGGTATCTTTCTCTACGATTTTTGGGCTATTTCACTAAGGAACCAAAAGTCTCTCCTGAAGACAGTTATTCTTGGATGATCAATGATTTTATTGCAACTTTACCAAGCAAGTGAAACAATCGTTATTTTAACTTTAGTCCCTTCATAAAATGTCCCTTTTATAAGAGAAAATTCTTGCAACTTTCTTGAAAAGTGACTAAGATGAGTCTAAGAAAAAGCGAAGAAAAGGAGTACGAATATGTATCAAGTAGTTATCATGTTCGGTGACAATGAGCCTTGGTGGTTTTTTGAAAACTGGGAAGACGATATTGAAATCGAAGAGTCATTTGATTCTTTTGAAGAAGCACAAGCAGAGTATGAAAAAAAATGGCTTACAATCAAAAATCAATATGAGTATATCAATGCAAAAAGCAACTTTCTAAGTGCCTTCTGGAATGATGGCGAGGAACGATGGTGTGAAGAGTGTGATGATGATCTACAACAATATAAAGGATTGGCTTTATTGAAAAATCATCAACCAATCACCTTAGAAAGCAGAAAGGAATTTTATGAAACAACTAATTCTAGCAGAAAAACCAAGCGTTGCGAAAGACCTAAGCAAGGTGCTTGGTGCTAATCAAAAATACAAAAACTATTACGAAGGACCTAAGGTGATCGTTACTTGGGCCCTTGGTCATTTACTGGGTTTGAAAATGCCAGAAGACCTGAATAAAGAATGGCAAAGTTGGCAGATGGAAACATTACCAATGATTCCTAAAAAATTAGGCATCAAACCATTACCAAAAACAGGTCATCAATTGAAAGCAATCAAACAATTAGCTCAACGAAAAGATGTTTCAGAAGTGGTAATCGCGACTGATGCAGGACGAGAAGGAGAATTAGTCGCTCGTTGGATCTTGGAGTATGTACATTTTAACAAACCAGTGAAAAGACTTTGGATTTCTTCACAGACAGACAAAGCAATCAAGACTGGATTCAAGCAACTAAAACCAGCTAAAGCTTATGATACGCTATATGATTCAGCATTAGCTAGAGCAAAAGCAGACTGGTTGGTTGGTTTGAATGTTACTCGTGCATTGACTGTGAAATATCAAGATAATTTATCAGCTGGTCGTGTACAAACACCTACATTAGCGTTGGTAAGAGACCAAGAAAGAAAAATCGAAACGTTTAAACCACAAACATATTTTTCAATTTTGTTGAATGTAGAAAAAGAACAAGCAAAAATGGCTCAGAAAAATCAATTTGCGTTGAAGTCACAGGAAGAAGCGCAAGCACTGGTTCAACGTTTAAGCCAACAAAAAGGAACCGTTTCATCTATTGAAGAGAAAACGAAGACTGAGAGTGCGCCTTTACCCTATGATCTAACAGAGATCCAAAGAGAAGCAAATCAGCGTTATGGTTATTCTGCTAAGAAAACGTTGGGGTTAGTACAAAGTCTATATGAAACACATAAAATCGTAACGTATCCTCGGACAGATAGTAAATATCTGACGAATGATATGAAAAGTACAATGAGTGAGCGGTTGCAAGCAGTCAGCGATTTTGCTCCAGAAGTCAAACAATATCTAAAAAACGGGGCAGTAGTCCGCCAAACCAAAGTCTTTCAGGATAATAAAGTAACTGACCATCATGCGTTGTTGCCTACTGAAAATCGTCCTCGTTACGAAAAACTAAGTAATGAAGAACAAAAAATCTATCAAATGATCGTGACCCGCTTTTTAGGGTTATTTGCAGAACCACATAAAGTGAGCCAGACAAAAATTACTGTCGTTTTTGACAAAGAAGAATTTATTTTCCGTCAAACCAAAGTATTACAAGCTGGGTGGAAAACAGTAAGCCAAGAAGAAGCAAGTAAGTTTGATTGGCAACAAGGACTACGTATCCAACCGAATTTTACGATCAAAAAAGAACTGTCCGCACCGCCAAAACCGATGACTGAAGCGAGTCTGTTAGGTCAAATGGAAAAATATAGTTTGGGTACACCAGCAACAAGGGCAGAGATTATCGAAAAGCTGATCAAATCTGAATTGATGGAACGTACTCCACAAGGCTTACAAGTTTCTCCTAAAGGGAAACAATTATTAGAGTTGGTGAATCCTTCACTCGTTTCTCCAGAATTGACTGAAAGTTGGGAGAAAGATCTAGAGGCGATTGCTGCTGGTAAAAAACAGGCAGAACACTTCTTAAAAGAAATCGAAAAAGAAACAAAACGTTTAGTTCAGGAAATTAAAACAAGTAAGCAAACGTATCAAGATTTCTCAATCACACAAAAGAAGTGTCCAGAGTGTGGGTCCAATCTCCGCGAAAAAAATACGCGTGATGGAAAAATCTATGTTTGTACTAATCAGGACTGTGATTATCGTCGTCGAAAAGATCCCAAAGTGTCCAATCACCGTTGTCCACAATGTCATCGTAAAATGGAAATTATTGAAGGTAAGAATGGAGCTTATTTCCGTTGCAAATATGATGGTACAACGGAGAAAATGCTAGGGAAAAAAGAACAGAAGAAAAAAATGACCAAACATGAAGAACGTCGATTGATGAAAAAATATTCTCAAGCAGATGAACCAGAGGAAAGTCCACTGGCAGCTGCACTAAAAGCAGCCATGGAAAAATAGAGAATAAGAAATCAGAACAAAAGTGTTCAACTCCAAGAAGTAAGAAGAAATTCATGAAATTGTTTTTCGATTTTTTGAATTTCGGCTTATTTGCTCGGAGCTGAACGCTTCTTTCACAACCTTTATAACCTTTCATAAATCGGCTCGTGGTCTAAATGGGTTAATATCGTTAGGAAATCGGTGAATTTTAGGATCAATGTGGCTGTATTTATATTTGGATGGAAGCCGACAGTGCTTTTTTGATCGATATCAGAGTCGATGATTACTTTGATCAGATGATCTTTATCATGCATCAATGCGAGAGGTGTAACTGTGCCTGGTGCAACACCTAACAAGTCTTTGAGCTGTTCTTCTGAGACAAAAGATAGACGTTTTTCTTCTAGTTGATCTGCAAGTTGTTTTAGATCTGCTTGTTTTTCATCGGGTAAGATAACTAGATAGATTTGTTTTCCTTTTTTGGCTTTTAATAATAAGTTCTTTACTTGTGGACCTGGAAGAGTAAATGGGATATTTTTAACAGAAGTTATTGCTGGATGCTCCACTTTCTGATAAGAAATGCCTAAGTGATCAAGCAATTCGTAGGCTTCTTGTTCAGTTGCAAGTGCCATATTATAAGACGCCTCCTTTTTTTATTAGTTTATCATAAAAAAGAATTGACAAATTAAAAATAATCATGTAAATTACACGTAAGTTAAAACAAACGACATCGAAAAGAAAAGTAGCGATTAAATGTTTTAAGAGAGTCTCTGGTAGGTGAGAAGAGATAGCAGTTAATAGTGAAACACATCTTGGAGTCGATTTTCTGAAATAGAGTAGGAAAATCCGGGAAGCCCGTTATAGCTGCGGTCGTTGTTAGATGACCAGATAAGGTTAGTATCCGTGAGGTGCTGACAAAAAAAGGTGGAACCACGTAATTTACGTCCTTTGATCGTTTGATCAAAGGACTTTTTTTATTTTCGTGGCTATTCAAGTAAAGCATTATCTTATTTGGATCGATCTGAATTCTGGGAACGACTGTTAGAGGTTTCTTTTGTGAAGAAGAAACAAACAGAGGTGGGAACACGTGTTATACGTCCTCTTGACGAGAGTCAAGAGGATTTTTTTTTATTTAAAGGAGGAAGAAAGAAATGAATTATTTGATTGAAGTAATGCCGCAATTGTTAGTGGGAGCTCTCACAACCTTGAAATTATTTATTTTTACCTTGATTGGTTCATTACCATTAGGGATCATCTTAGCGTTAGGATTATCTCTGCATTTTAAACCGATTCGCTATATTTTACAGACTTATGTTTGGATCATGCGAGGCACACCTTTGCTACTTCAATTGATTTTTGTATTCTATGGGTTACCAACAATAGGAATCGTCTTTGATCGTTTTGAAGCTGCATTGATCGCATTTATTTTAAATTATGCCGCTTATTTTGCAGAAATATTCCGTGGCGGTATCCAATCGATTCCTCAAGGACAATATGAAGCAGCGCAAGTGTTGCAACTAAGCCCATTTCAAACTGTCACAAAAATCATTATTCCACAGGTAACGAAGATCGTTTTACCATCAGTTGGGAATGAAGTAATCAATCTAGTCAAAGATTCTTCACTGATCTACATTTTGGGATTAGGAGATGTGATGCGTGCCGGCAAGATTGCGATGGAACGAGATGCTACATTGTTGCCGCTACTAGGGGTCGCTATCATCTACTTAGTATTAACTGGAGTCTTAACAATCATCATGAAACAAGTTGAAGGAAAATTGAACTATTATCGCTAGGAGGAAAGCACATGATTGAATTAAAAAAAGTAAGCAAAGCATTTGGAGAAAAGAAAGTAATCAACGGACTAGATTTAACGATTCCAGATGGTCAAACAATGGCAATCGTTGGTCCTTCTGGCGGTGGTAAAACAACCCTTTTAAGAATCTTGGCAGGAATAGAAAAAGCAGATAGCGGGAACTTTTATTTAGATGGAACACCATTTGATCCATTTGAATTAAAAACAAAAGAACAAGTTGTTGGTGTAGTTTTTCAAGATTTCCAACTTTTCCCACACTTAAGTATTTTTGCTAATATTACATTAGCACCAAAAATGGTGTTGAAACAGTCAAAAGAAGAGTATACGAAAAAAGCAAAAGAACTGGCCACATCTTTGGGAATCAGCGATCTGTTAGACAATTATCCGTATCAATTATCTGGAGGACAAAAACAACGGGTAGCAATTGCACGAGCACTTGCGATGAACCCACGAGTTCTAGCTTATGATGAACCAACTAGTGCATTAGACCCAGAGTTGCGTCAACAAGTTGAAAAACTGATTCTATCATTGAAAGAAGAAGGCGTGACACAGATCATTGTTACGCATGATCTTGTCTTTGCTGAAAATGTCGGTGATCAATTAGTGAAAGTTGTTCCAAACAAGTAAGAGGGAGGATATGTGTCATGAAAAAATTTAGTTTTGTACTTGCAATCATTGCAGGAATCATCCTTCTTTCAGGTTGTACAAACAAAAAAGCAACAGAAGATAATTGGTCCACAATCAAAGAAGAGAAAAAAGTAATCGTTGGATTAGATGATACATTTGTACCTATGGGATTTCGAGATAAAGACGGTAAACTGACAGGTTTTGATATTGATCTTGCGACTGCTGTCTTTAAAGAATATGGCATCAATGTTGAATTTCAACCAATCGATTGGTCAATGAAGGAATTTGAATTGAACAATGGCACGATCGATCTCATCTGGAATGGTTATTCGAAAACGGATGAGAGAGCCAAAAAAGTCCAATTTACGAAACCATATATGGAGAACTCCCAAGTATTGATCACTCCTAAGAAATCTGGAATCACGAGTTTTGCACAGATGAAAGATAAAATCATTGGCGCTCAAAACGGTTCTTCCGGTTATGATATCTTCACAAGACAACCTGAAACTTTGAAGGATATCGTAAAAAATAAGGATGCGGTCTTATATGATAGTTTTAACGAAGCTTTGATCGATTTGAAAAGCGGTCGAATTGATGGCTTGTTGATGGATAAAGTTTACGCGGGTTACTATTTAAAACAAAAAAATGAAATAGATGAATTCAATATGACGACTGGTGACTATGAAAGTGAAAACTTTGTAGTAGGTGCCCGTAAAAGTGATGATGAATTAGTGAAGAAAATCAATGATGGAATCGCACAACTGGAAAAAAATGGCGAGTTCCAAAAGATATCAGATAAATGGTTTGGAGAAGATGTTACACCAGGTGCATCATAAAAAGAGTTGGTATAGTGTACAGAAAGAGATTGTACATTATACCAACTCTTTTATATTCTATTCAAATGAAGAACCTATGGATGTTTAAAAGAAAACAGGATCAGCTAGATATATTGAGTAGTCAGATATGTAAGATCTAGGATTTGCCTTCATAAAATATGAGGCAAATCAGGGATGATCCATAATGGTCACTTTTTCAGATGAAACACGAGCGGATGATTTGATCCTTATGGAATGAATGAAAAAGTAGTATTGCAGATGTATACCTTAAGAGAAAAATAGTATACAAGCGAAACATACTATTGAAAATCATTATTTATTGTTTAGTTGTTCTACTGAGATAAGTTCTATTTTGAATTGAAAGGGGTTTCGTGTTATTCTTACATGGTAAGGATTGAAGCAAGAAAGGAAGAAGTTTATGGAACACCAAAAGTTAACTGAATTTTCCAATGATTTTTTATGGGGATCAGCCTCAGCAGCTTACCAAGTTGAAGGTGCATGGCAAGAAGGTGGCAAAGGAGAATCTGTTTGGGATCGTTTTGTCCGTATCCCTGGGAAAACATTTAAAGAGACCAATGGCGATCTAGCCGTAGATCATTATCACCGTTTTAAAGAAGATATTGCCTTGATGAAAGAACAAGGATTGAAGGCGTATCGTTTTTCTGTCGCTTGGACAAGGATCTTTCCTAATGGACGTGGCGAAGTCAATCAGGAAGGCTTAGCTTTTTATGAAAATCTGATCGATGAATTGATCAAAAATGATATTGAGCCAATGTTGACACTGTATCATTGGGATCTTCCACAAGCACTTCAAGATGAATATGCTGGGTGGGAATCACGTAAGATCATCGCTGATTTCACAAACTACGCAGAAACGTTATTTCAAGCTTTTCGTGGAAAAGTCCATTATTGGATCAGCTTGAATGAACAAAATATTTTTACTTCATTAGGTTATTTATTAGCGGTACATCCTCCTGGAGTCACTGATCCAAAACGGATGTATCAAGTCAATCATATTGCGAATCTAGCAAATGCGTCTGTTATCAATAAATTCCACGAATTGGAGATGCCTGGTAAGATTGGTCCAAGTTTCGCGTATACACCAAATTATTCAATCAATAGTGATCCTAAGAATATTTTAGCTGCTGAAAATGCAGAAGACTTAATGGCAAACTATTGGATGGATGTCTATATGTGGGGCAAATATCCAATTGCTGCAATGAAATTTTTAGAAGAACAAGGATGGGCACCTAAAATCGAAGAAGGCGACGCTGAGTTACTTGAATCAGCAAAACCAGATTTCTTAGGGATCAATTATTATCAAACAGCAACGAATGCCTTTAATCCATTAGATGGTGTGGGCGCAGGGAAGATGAATACGACTGGGAAGAAAGGTTCGTCAGAAGAGACTGGTGTTCCGGGCATGTACAAGAAAGTAGAAAATCCATTTGTTGAACGTACAAATTGGGATTGGGAAATTGATCCAGAAGGGTTGAGGATTGCCTTGAGACGAATCACTAGCCGATACCGTACACCGATTTTGATTACGGAGAATGGATTAGGAGAATATGATAAATTGACTGAAGACAATAAGATTCATGATGATTATCGTATTGCTTATCTTTCAAGTCATGTCAAAGCAATCAAAGAAGCAATTTCTGATGGTGCCGAAGTGTTGGGCTATTGCACTTGGTCTTATACAGATTTACTAAGTTGGCTAAATGGCTATCAAAAGCGTTATGGATTTGTCTATGTGGATCAAGATGAAACACAGAAGGGTTCTTTGACACGCTATAAAAAAGACAGCTATTATTGGTATCAACAAGTGATCCAAGAAAATGGGAAAAATATCTGATAAGTACAGCTTGAAATGTTGACCTTAGGGACAGCAGCTTCAAGCTGTTTTTTCATCGTCAAAATGAGTATTCTTTCATCGAAATAAAAGAAACAACCAAACTTTGAAACAAAACTTTTGTTCCCTCGCTTTTTTTTGTATAATGGAACTTGATGAAATGAGGGATAAAAATGGCAAAGAAAAAACGTCCTGCTAAGAAAAAGAAAAAGACGAAAAAGCAAAAACAGCAGCAGGAACAACTTCTTGCGATCTGTGTAGGCTTTGCTTTGATATTATTTGCCGTCTTCGGCTTTTTAAAATTGGGATTCTTAGGTATTTTAGTTGCAAACGGCTTTCGAGTCATTGCCGGAAATACGTATCAAATTCTGTGTTTGTTACTAGCCATTATTGGTTTTTGGGTTGTTATCAAAAACACTGATTTTAAAATAGGAAAGAGTCGACGCTGGTTTGGTGGTCTCCTTTTTTACTTAGGGATATTACTTTTTCTTCATGCGCACTTGTTTGGTAAATTACACAGCGGTGAGCCTAATATCATAGGTACGACCTGGGATTTGCTTGTAAGTGACATTAAGCAAAGTCAAGTAGGCAATAATGTTGGTGGTGGGATGATCGGTGCAATTTTGTATCATTTTACCTACTTTTTGATTGCTCAACCAGGAAGCTATTTTGTGGCATTTCTACTATTAGTTGGTGGTGCGATCCTGTTTAGTAATCTTCAAGGGTATCAATTGCTAGACGGTCTGCAAGCAATGGGTGAAAGACTTCAGGAATTATTGGAAGGTGATCCAGCTAAACAGGCACAAAAGCAAGCGGCAAAAGAAGAACGACAAAAAGCACGTGCAGAAGCGAGAGAAGCAAAAAAACAAGCAGCAAAAGAAGCAGCAGAAGCGGAAATCGCAGAAATGGAAAATCGGCGATCAAAGAAACACCAAGAAGTACCCGCACGTTCATATCAAGAAGAAGTTTCTGAAGATGAACCAGAACAATTGAGTTTTGTACCGATCGACAGTTTTCAGGGAACGGTTCAACCAACAGCAACAGATCCTGTGAAAACAGAACAGCAACTATCACCTTCCTCATCGATGTCAGGTCTAGAGGAAGAAGGCATAGAAGATGACGGAACAGCGTTAGAGTTTGAAATCGAAGCGGAACAGGAAAATCATGATTATGAATTGCCATCTATTGATTTGTTAGACTCCGTAAAAACGACAGACCAAAGTGATGAGTATAAGAAAATCGAAAAAAATATTGGCGTATTAGAACAGACATTCCAAAGTTTCGGGGTGGATGCTAAAGTAGTGAAAGCGAGTTTAGGACCATCCGTGACGAAATTCGAAGTACAGCCAGCCGTAGGAGTCAAAGTAAGCAAAATCGTTAGTTTGACTGATGATATCGCTTTGGCTTTAGCAGCGAAAGATGTTCGGATGGAAGCACCGATTCCTGGGAAATCATTGATAGGGATCGAAGTACCAAATAGCAAAATCAGTATGGTCTCGTTTAGAGAAATCATAGAAGCACAGCCAAATCATCCAGATAAATTATTAGAAGTTCCTTTAGGGCGCGATGTTTCTGGACGGGTACAAACAGCGGATCTTTCTAAAATGCCTCACTTACTTGTGGCAGGTTCAACAGGTAGTGGGAAATCAGTTGCAATCAATGGGATCATCACTAGTATTTTGATGCGGGCAAAACCACATGAGGTCAAATTGATGATGATCGACCCTAAAATGGTTGAATTGAACATGTACAATGGCATACCGCATCTTTTAACACCAGTGGTAACTAATCCAAGAAAAGCAGCTCAGGCATTACAAAAAGTAGTGCAGGAAATGGAAGAGCGCTACGAAAAATTTGCTGCAACGGGGGTTCGAAATATCACTGGGTACAATGAATTTGTACAACAAAAAAATCTTGAAATGGGAACGAAGCATCCAACATTACCATTTATCGTAGTTATTGTAGATGAATTAGCTGACTTGATGATGGTAGCAAGTAACGAAGTTGAAGATGCGATCATTCGTTTAGCACAGATGGCCCGTGCCGCTGGAATCCATATGATCTTGGCAACCCAAAGACCAAGTGTAGATGTTATCACAGGGATCATTAAAGCCAATGTTCCTTCACGAATGGCATTTGCAGTTTCAAGTGGAACCGACTCTCGAACGATCATTGACTCAAATGGTGCAGAGAAACTCCTAGGAAGAGGGGACATGCTCTTCTTACCAATGGGTGAAAACAAACCGATCCGTGTTCAGGGAGCCTTTATTTCCGATCATGAAGTTGAGCGAGTCGTAAGTTTTGTAACGGATCAGCAAGAAGCACATTATGAAGAGAAGATGATGCCAACGGATGAAGCAGAAACAAGTGGTTCGGCAGAACAACCGCAAGATGAACTATTTGAAGAAGCAAAGGCGTTAGTGATCGAAATGCAAACAGCAAGTATTTCATTGTTACAACGTCGGTTTAGGATTGGCTACAACCGTGCTGCTCGCTTAGTCGACGAGTTAGAAGCTCACGGAGTTGTAGGACCATCAGAAGGAAGTAAACCACGTAAAGTATTTATCGAACAAGCAGAAGAACCGATGGATTCTCTGCCATCTGATCAAGAATGAGAAAAAACAACGGGTGACTACCTGAAATATAGTCAATGAGTATAACAAATTGATTTTATCTGAAATAAAACACTCCTTTTCTAATGATTTTTGGAAAAGGAGTGTTTTTTTTATGGCGATCATTTTCGACTGTTGTGAATCATCTGAACCATTTAGAGAATGTACTGGATAGAACTGATAAATGATGGGATAGATTTTCTGTCGTGTAGAAAAAAGTGAGCAGTTTACCCTTTGAAAATGGTGGAAAAGGTATGATTTTCTATATATATGTGTGTATTTTCACAAAAATGTGTTTTTCGAGATGTTTTATTCGTTTTTTAAAATAAAAAGTAGTAGAATCACTTCAAGCTAACAAATAGTAAGTGCTAGTTAAAAGGAGGGAATCTGGAATGAAAAAAATTGGTTTTTTAAGTTTTGGTCACTGGATGGATGAAGGATCACTAGTCAAGACGGCAAGTGATGCATATCTGCAATCAATCGAATTGGCGGTTGAAGCAGAAAAAATTGGTATCGATGGTGCTTGGTTTCGTGTACATCATTTTGCCGATCAGATTGGATCACCATTTCCACTGATGGCTGCTATCGGTGCTAAAACTAGCAAAATCGAAGTGGGTACTGGTTTGATCGACATGCGTTATGAAAATCCTTATATGATGGCGGAAAATGCTGGCTTGACGGATATTATCACCCAAAGTAGAGTGCAATTGGGTGTGGGCCGTGGTTCACCAGAACAAGTTTTAGATGGTTGGAAATATTTTGGCTATGATTACAGTGAAGAAGAAATTAAGGAAATCACTCGTCAGCGGACATTGGAATTTTTAAAATTATTAGAGGGCAAGCCTTTCGCCGAACCAAATCCGATGCCGATGTTTCCTCAAGGTCCCGGGAAATTACGCATTGAACCTTACTCGGATGGATTAAGAGAACGGATCTGGTGGGGATCAGGTTCCACTGAGACGGCAGTTTGGGCAGCCAAACAAGGAATGAACTTACAATTCTCTACTCTTGTCAATTTTGAAAGCAAAGAACCATTTCATATCCAGCAAGCCAAACAATTGCGTGCCTTTAAGGAAGCCTGGAAAGAAGCAGGACATGATTTTGAACCAAGGACTTTGGTGACTCGGTCTATCCAACCGATCACAACAGATTTAGATCGTCAGTTATTCGGTGAATTAGGTGATGAGGCAGCAGATCAAGTAGGATTTTTGGCTTATCATCGCAACCCAACGATTTTCGGTAAAACTTTTGCCGGTGAACCAGATAAAATCGTTAAACAATTGGCAGAAGATGAAGCAATCAAAGAAGCAGATACTGTACTAGTCACAATTCCAAATACATTAGGTGTCGAATACAATCTGCATCTACTAGAATCGATCGTAAAAGACGTAGCGCCTGATTTGGGCTGGCGTTAAAAAATAGGAACACTCCAAAAATCTTAGTAAAGGAGATTTTTGGAGTGTTTTTTATTTAACAAAAAGACGCATATCATCTATTTACATAGTGTTTATTTTGTGAAGAGTTGCATTAGTTTGGAGAATCAGTTATAGTATGTAGCGATACTTTGAGAAAAAGAGGGAAATAATCTTGGAAAAACAATCCATTTATGGTTTAACAATTGAAGAATTGACCGCATGGTTTTTAGAAAATGGCGAGAAAAAATTTCGAGCTGCGCAAGTATGGGAATGGTTATATCAAAAGCGTGTAAGAGATTTTTCTGAAATGACAAATCTTTCAAAAGGCTTGATTGCTAAGTTGAGTGACCAGTTTATTATCAATCCATTAAAACAGATGGTCGTACAAGAGGCGTCAGATGGCACAGTCAAATACTTGTTTGAATTGCCTGATAAAAACATGATCGAAACAGTGTTGATGCGACAAGAATATGGTTTGTCTGTCTGTGTAACGACACAGGTCGGCTGCAATATCGGTTGCACATTTTGTGCGAGTGGTTTGTTGAAAAAAAATCGTGATCTAACAGCAGGAGAAATCGTTGCACAAATCATGATGGTGCAACATTATTTTGATGAACGACAAGAAGGCGAGCGAGTATCTCATGTGGTAGTCATGGGGATTGGTGAACCATTTGATAACTACGATAATGTCATGAACTTTCTATACATTATCAATGATGCGAAAGGCTTGGCCATCGGTGCACGTCACATCACTGTGTCAACTAGTGGTTTAGCGAACAAGATCAAAGAATTTGCAAACAATGGATTACAAGTAAACCTAGCTATCTCATTGCACGCGCCAAACAATGAAGTACGCACATCGATCATGCGAATCAACCGTAGTTTCCCAATCGAAAAACTGATGGAAGCTGTAGATGATTATTTAGAAAAAACAAATCGACGGATCACATTCGAATATATCATGCTGAACCAAGTGAACGATCGTCCTGAACATGCACAGCAATTGGCTGATTTATTGAAAGATAAAAAGAAACTAGTCTATGTGAACTTGATACCTTATAATCCTGTCAGTGAGCATGATCAATATTCACGAAGTCCTAAAGCTGATGTATTGAAGTTTTATGATGTACTGAAGAAAAATGGCGTAAACTGTGTCATCCGTAAAGAACATGGAACGAATATTGATGCAGCCTGTGGCCAATTACGCAGTAAGCAAATGAAAAAAGAAAAAGCAACGAGCAAATAAGGCATCAGAAGAGTTTGACTCCGCGAAACGAAAAGGGATTCATGAAATTTGCTTTTCAAATTTTTGCGGATTCCAGTTCATTTTCGAAGGAACTACTTCTGCTCCCACCATTTATTCGTGGAGTGTGAGGCAAAAGAAATACTTTTGTTTCACACTCTTTTTCTGTGCTAGTGATCAGGCTAAATCGCTTCTTTCACAACCTTATCTGCATTGTTCAAAGAGCTGACCTTCAGCAATAAACCCTAGATTTCCAAAATATGAGAAGCTATTTTAAAAATCTAGTTCTTATTTGCTCGGAGCTGGACGCTTCTTTCACAACCTTATCCACGGTGTTCAAAGGCTTGCATCTTCGACAATAAGCTCAACCAGATGAAAAACATGAAAAGCTGTTTTTCTCTGTTCATTCTTATTGCTTGATGCAGGGCAGCCTTTTCACAACCTTATCCACGGTGTTCAAAGACCAACTCCTTGAAATAAGTCTGAATTTTTCAAAACATGGAAAGCTGTTTCGAAAAATCCATTCTTATTGTCAGCGGAGCTGAACGGTCTTTTCACAACCTTTAGTATAAAATTGTTCATTTTTCTTCCATCTACTGCTAAAATAGGCAGAAATGGGGGGATGGGTATGATTATCAGTGAGTTTGATCGTGATAATTTGGTTTTACGTGACCAATTAGCCGATCTTTTGAGATTGACTTGGCCAGATGAATACGGTGAACAGCCGATGAAAGAAGTAGAGCGACTGCTGGAAGATGAAAGGATCGCCGTCTCTGCAATCGAAGGAGATGAGCTGATTGGTTTTGTCGGTGCGATTCCACAATATGGTCAAACTGGTTGGGAACTGCATCCCTTAGTCGTCGAAAGTATGTACCGTAAGCAACAAGTTGGTACACGCCTAGTGAGTTATCTAGAAAAAGAGATTGCCTCACAAGGCGGAATCGTTGTCTATTTAGGAACGGATGATGTGGAAAGGCAAACAAGCTTGGCGATTGAAGAAGACCTGTTTGAAGATACCTTTGACAAGCTTGAAACGATTCAAAACAGGAAAGATCATCCTTATGAATTCTATGAGAAACTTGGCTATCAGATCGTTGGGGTAATTCCGGATGCGAATGGCTGGAATAAGCCAGATATTTGGATGGCCAAACGAATTGCTAGAAAACATGGAAGTGAATGATCTTTAGCAATAGAGAATATATTGAAATAAGAAATAGTAACTTGGAGAGTAATTTATTTGCTTTCCAAGTTTTTTTTTGCAAATTTTGAGAATACAGTGCTTGAAATAGCATAAAACGATCTGTTAGCAAAATTATTTAATTTTTTTTGGATAGTTGCTTAAACCCTTTAAAAATAGAGATTTTCAGAAAGAAAATGTAAATAATTCACGAAAAATTCATTATTTTTTGGAAAAAAGAGAAAAAAGTATTGCTTTTTTAATAATTATTCATTAAAATCTTAAACAACTCAGAAAATACTAATTATTCTGAAAATTTCGATAAAGGGGTACGAAAAATGAAAAAGAAATGGACATTTAGCGTTGTTGCCTTATGTGGGCTAGTATTAGCCGGATGTTATGGCGGGGGCACAGATACAAAAAGTAGTGATTCAGCTAGTGGAGGATCAGCTAGTGGAGGCGGCGTTTTCAATTTAGTCGTACCTCAAGAAATGCCGACTGCTGATTTATCTTTAGCGACAGACACAATTAGTTTTACAGCCTTGAACAATGTATACGAAGGAATTTATCGTTTAGACAAAGACAGTAAACCTCAACCAGCAGGCGCAACTAAACTAGCAGATGTCAGTGAAGATGGTCTAACTTATAAAATCAAATTACGCGATGATGCAAAATGGTCAAATGGTGATCCAGTAACTGCAGCCGATTATGTTTATGGTTGGCAACGTACAGTAGATCCAGCAACTGCTTCTGAATATGCGTATCTATTTGCGCCAGTAGCAAATGCTGAAGATATCACAGCTGGTAAAAAAGATAAATCAGAATTGGGAATCAAAGCTGTTGGTGATTATGAATTAGAAATCACATTAACGAAACAAACACCTTACTTCCAATACTTACTTGCATTCCCATCATTCTTCCCACAAAAACAATCAGTAGTGGAAAAAAATGGTGACTCTTATGCAACAACAAGTGACAAAGCTGTTTATAATGGTCCGTTCACTTTAACAGACTTTGATGGACCAGGAACAGATACTGAATGGACTTACAAGAAAAATGATAATTATTGGGATAAAGATTCTGTGAAATTATCTGAAATCAAAGTAAGTGTTGTAAAAGAATCTTCAACAGCCTTGAATCTATTTAAAGATGGACAAGCTGATGATGTTATTCTTTCAGGTGAATTAGCACAACAAAATGCAAATGATCCTTCATACACTTCTGTAAAAGAAGCTCGTACAAGTTATATCGAATTCAATCAACGCGATGCAAAATCTCCATTCAAAAATGCAAACTTGAGAAAAGCTATTTCTTATTCAATTGACAGAAATGCACTAGTGAAACAAGTATTAGGTGATGGTTCAACTATTTCAACTAGCTTGATTCCAGCCGATATGTCAAAAAGCCCAGATACAAACGAAGACTTTGCCAAAGAAGCAGGCAAACAAGCTTATTATGACAAAGACAAAGCAAAAGAATACTGGGAAAAAGCGAAGAAGGAACTTGGTATTGATTCTCTAGAATTTGACTTGTTGGCTTCAGATGATGATGCATCGAAAAAAGTAATTGAATATGTTCAAAATTCAATCCAAGAAAATCTTGAAGGTGTAAAAGTAAAACCAACTCCAGTACCATTCTCAGTACGTATCGACCGTTCTGGAACAGGTGATTTTGATGCTGTATTAGGTGGTTGGGCTGCTGACTACGCTGACCCAAGTAGCTTTACGGATCTATTTGTAACAGGTAACTCTTATAACCGTGGACAATGGAGCAACAAAGAATACGACGACGTAGTGAAAGCTTCATCTACACGCGATGCTAGTGATGAAAAAGCACGTTGGGATGATTTGCAAAAAGCGAACAAGATCATTACTGCTGATGATATGGGTGTTGTGCCTGTATACCAAAAAGCAGAAGGTCACTTGGTTAACAAAAAAGTCAAAGGAATTGTTCACCACGCTGCCGGCGCTTCATGGGATTATAAATGGACGTCTATAGAAAAATAATCGATTGATTTTGAAAAAAATAGGAGAATCGGAGATTGAGACATGTGTCCCAATCTCCGTCTCCTTAACTAATGATTATTAGATACTTAAAGCACCAATGAAAGAATTAGTAATACGATAGAAAGAGCAAGCAAGATTCCGGCAATGATCAGCCAAAAGGTATACATACCATAGCTGGCAGACGAGAGTGAAGAAAATTCTGGTTTTTTCTTGCGGTTTCTTGTTCGGGCTAAATAGATGGATCGTTGAAAATGATCAAAGAAACCCGAGGAAAAAACCCATAAAAATCCGCCGATAATCAAAAACGGCAACGCACATAAAAATAAATCATTCGATAATTGAATAAGTGTTAATTGATGGTTCAGGCTATTCTTTATAATGATCAGAATAATCAATACACCGGCAAGTGTATAGGGAAAATATTTTTTCTTCATTCATTTGCTCCTTTATCTTTGGTTCATTATTAATAATGTAGCGAAACATTTGTCAGAAGTCAAAAGCTAGGGGGAAATAGTAGTGAATAGTTATATAAAATATGTATTGAAACGTGTCTTTTTTATGGTCATCACGCTTTGGTTGATTGCAACGATTACTTTCTTTCTAATGCAATTATTACCAGGTACACCATACACAAACCAAGAACGTTTAAGTCCTGAAACCGTCGCAATGTTGAATAAACAAGTAGGGCTGGATAAACCAGTGATTGTCCAATATGGAATTTACCTTTCCAATTTATTACATGGCAATTTTGGGATCTCATTCCAATTTAAAAACCAACCAGTTTCACATTTGTTAGCTGGACGTGTTGGACCTTCTCTACAATTAGGGTTACAGGCGATTATCTTTGGAACAGTGATTGGTACGACTCTAGGTACGATTTCCGCAATGAAGCAAAATACGTGGGCAGATACTTCTGCAACATTAGTCGCAATTTTAGGCCGTTCAATTCCTAACTTTGTTTTTGCAGTATTACTTCAATATATTTTTGCAATTAAATTACATGTATTGCCGATTGCGAAATGGGATGGTTTTGCTTATACGATTTTACCAACCATCGCATTAGCTATGTCGCCGTTAGCGGATTCTGCTCGATTCATCCGAACTGAGATGGTTGAAGTGTTGCATAGTGATTATGTGGAATTAGCACGAGCAAAAGGATTGAGTCGTTGGGAGATTGCTTTCAAACATGGACTTCGTAACAGTCTGATTCCTTTGATGACACTCTTAGGGCCATTAGCTGTTGGATTGATGACTGGATCGCTAGTAGTAGAAAACATCTTTGCGATTCCAGGAATTGGGGAACAATTTGTAAAATCGATCACAACGAATGATTATCCAACGATCATGGCAGTAACTATTCTTTATTCATTTATGTTGATTTTCGTCATTCTGGTAGTTGACTTACTTTATGGTTTAGTTGATCCAAGAATCCGAGTTTCTGAAGGGAGTCGAAGCTAAATGGAAATGATACCCAAAAAGTATGAAACAATTGCTGACATTCCTGCAGATGAGTTTCTACCGTTACAAAAAAATACTGAAGAAGAACGTGAGCAAATCACCACACCTTCATTGAACTTCATTCAAGATTCTTGGCGTCGTTTGAAAAAAAATAAAGCGGCAGTCGTTTCAATGATTGTATTAGCAATCATCATCTTGATATCGATCGTAACGATTTTTGTTTCTCCCCATGATCCAACTGCACAAAATGTGGAATATATCAACTTGCCTCCACGTATCCCAGGGATCGATATCAATGGGTTGAACGGAAAAGCCATGGTAGGTGGCGAATTAGTTGATAAATATGCACAAGCAAATGTTCCGGCAAATACGAATTTCTTCTTAGGAACAGACGGTTTAGGTCGTGATGTATTGAGCCGTTTATTCATGGGCACACGTATTTCTTTATTGATTGCATTTATTGCAGCAATTTTAGATGTGACTATTGGAGTGGCTTATGGTTTAATCTCAGGACTATTAGGTGGCCGCGTGGACAATGCAATGCAACGTTTCTTAGAAATCCTTTCAGGTATTCCTAATTTAGTTGTGATGATTTTGATGCTCGTGGTGTTTGAACCAGGTATTTTCTCCATCGTAGCAGCAATGGCAATCACTAACTGGATTCCGATGGCACGGATCGTTCGTGCGCAAACGATGAAATTAAAAGACCAAGAATATGTACTAGCTGGCATGACATTAGGCGAGTCTAAGTTGAAAATTGCTTTTAAACATATCTTACCTAATATCTCAAGTGTGATCATCATCCAAATGATGTTCAGTATTCCATCCGCTATTTTCTTTGAAGCTTTCTTGAGTTTCATCGGATTAGGGTTAACACCACCATCTGCCTCTTTAGGAACAATGCTTAGCGATGGCTACAAGACATTCTTGTATCTACCATATCTGCTATGGATTCCTGCGGCAACCCTATCGGTTATCATGATTGCCTTTAACTTACTAGCTGATGGCTTACGTGATGCCTTTGATCCTAAAATGAAAGAGTGAGTAATATGACGAAAATTCTAGAAGTAAAAAATTTAGAAATCTCATTTGATACGTATGCTGGAAAAGTCCAAGCAATCCGTGGCGTCAATTTTCATTTGAATAAAGGCGAAACATTGGCGATCGTAGGCGAATCCGGAAGCGGAAAGTCAGTCACGACTAGAAGTATCATGCGATTATTATCAAGCAACGCAAATATCGACTCTGGAGAAATCTTATTCAAAGGCGAAAATATCGTTGGCAAAACAGAAAAAGAAATGCAAAAGATTCGTGGGAAAGAAATTGCGATGATTTTCCAAGATCCAATGACTTCTCTTGATCCTACAATGACGATTGGCAAACAAGTTGCTGAATCTTTACGTAAGCATAACAAGGTCTCGAAAAAAGAGGGGAAAAAAGCTGCATTAGACTTACTAAAATTAGTTGGTATTCCTGAAGCAGAAAAACGGATCAATAGCTATCCGCATCAATTCTCTGGTGGTCAACGTCAACGGATTGTTATTGCGATCGCTTTGATTTGTTATCCACAGATCCTGATTGCTGACGAACCAACTACTGCACTAGATGTAACAATCCAAGCACAGATCATCGAACTTCTAAAAGAGATCCAAACAAAAATCGATACATCGATCATTTTCATCACCCACGATCTAGGTGTCGTAGCAAATGTCGCTGACCGTGTAGCCGTGATGTATGGTGGGAAGATCATCGAAGTAGGTACCTCAGAAGAAATTTTTTATAATCCTCAACACCCTTATACATGGGGGTTATTGGGTTCTATGCCAACTTTGGATAGTGCAAATGATCGCTTATATGCTATTCCAGGTTCACCACCGGATTTATTGAATCCACCAAAAGGGGATGCTTTCTATCCTCGGAATGAATATGCATTAAAAATCGATGCAGAACAAGAGCCACCATTTTTTGAATTATCAAAAACGCACAAAGCAGCGACTTGGCTGTTAGCTCCTCAAGCGCCTAAAGTGAATCCACCTGAAGAAATCAAACGACGCTGGGCTATTTTTAAAGAAAAAAAACAAGCAAGCCAAGGAGGAATGATTGATGCAAAAGAAACTGCTCGAAGTTAAAGGATTAAAACAGTACTTCAACATTGGCAAGAAAAATGAAGTGCATGCAGTAAACGATATCAGTTTTCATATCTATGAAGGAGAAACCTTTGGATTAGTAGGGGAATCTGGGAGCGGTAAATCTACAACGGGTCGCACGATCATTCGCTTGAATGAACCAACAGGTGGCGAAGTTTTATTTGACGGGAAAGATGTCACGAAAATCAAGGGCAAAAAAGAAATGAGCCTGTTTCGTCATGAAGTCCAAATGATTTTCCAAGATCCGTATGCTTCTTTGAATCCGCGAATGAAAGTTCGAGATATCATTGCAGAAGGAATCGATGTCAATGGTTTAGCTAAAACACCAGAAGAACGTTCAAAAAAAGTCGATGAATTGCTAAAAACCGTCGGACTGAACCCTACACATGGTACCCGTTACCCACATGAATTTTCAGGTGGTCAACGTCAGCGGATCGGGATTGCACGAGCTTTGGCGATCGAACCACGCTTTATTATTTGTGATGAACCTATCTCAGCATTAGATGTTTCGATCCAGGCGCAAGTAGTCAACCTTTTACAAGATCTGCAAAAACAGCACCAATTAACATATTTGTTCATCGCCCATGATTTGTCTATGGTAAAACATATCAGCGATCGGATCGGCGTGATGCACAATGGACGTTTATTGGAAATGGGAACTAGTGATGAAATCTATAACCATGGCGTGCATCCTTATACAGAAAGTCTGCTATCTGCCATTCCATTACCAGATCCTGATCATGAAAGACAACGCAAACGAATCAAATATCAACCGGAGCCAGATGATGGACAAGTGCGAGCATTAAGAGAGATCGCTCCTGAACATTTTGTCTATGCTACGGAACAAGAAGTACCTTATTATTCAAAAAAATTAAAACGGCAAAAGGAAGCCTTACTTGTCACAAATTAGGAGGTAAGTGCTTATGCTAAAAGCCTTTAAATTCCGAATTTACCCGACTGCTTCACAAAAAGAATGGTTCATCCAAAATTTTGGTTGTGTGCGTTTTACGTATAACCATTTGCTAAAATCACGACAGGAAAGTTATGCGAGAAAAGGTGCCATCGATTATTCGATGACACCTGCAACATTAAAAAAAAAATACGCATTTTTAAAATCAGCAGATAGCTTAGCATTAGCAAATGCCCAATTAAATTTAGATCGCGCTTTTCGCAATTATTTCAAGGGGCGTGCTAGTTTCCCTAAACTGAAGAACAAAAAAAGTATGTGGCAGTCTTATACAACAAATAATCAAAAAGGAACGATTTATTTGGAAGATAAGTACTTGAAACTGCCGAAACAAAAAGAGCTGATCCAAGTGAGATTACATCGTCCAGTCGAAGGTGTTATACGGTCAGCGACGATTTCAGCACGGTATAATGAAAGTTTCTATGTTTCTTTACTTTGTGAAGTACAAATCGCTGGAGTGCCAACTACTAATCGATGGCTAGGGGTAGCGTATGATCCACAGAAATTGGTGGAAACTTCATCACCAGTTGAAGTACAAATGCCATTATTCAGGCAAACGAGAGATAAGATGAAGGTTGCCAAGAGAAAACTGGTGATTAAAAGTAAAGCAGCTCAAAAAAGAAAAGCTCGCTTAGAAAATGCTAGAAATTATCAGAAACAAAAGAGAAAAGTAATGGATCTTTATCAGAAACAAAAATTACAAAAAGAAGATTACTTGGAAAGAGTATCTGGTAATTTGATCCGCAATTATGATTACTTATTTGTTGAAGCTGTTCCATCTGAACTTTCTTCAGCTGATTTTCAGTTACAAGATTGGTATAAATTGATTACAAAATTGCGATATAAAGCGCAGTGGTACAATAAAACATTGCTTTTTATCAATGTGAACGAGCAATTGAATGAACCACCTGACAAAAAAAGTATGGAGTTAGAAAAAATCGGGAAACAAGTGATTTTTGAATAATCGAACTGGTAGGGGTGCCAGGGATCGCCTTGCTAATAAAAAACATAACTTGTTTTTGTTTCTAGGAATTTTCTTTAAAGAAAAGCTCACTAATTATGATAAATCAAAAAGCAGAAAGAACAAAAGTGAGTCTTTTGTTCTTTCTGCTTTTTGATTTACTCGTCATTCCCTGGCTTTAACTGGTAGATTTTGGATGGGCGGCCAATACCAACGGGGCGTTCACCGATCTCATCGAAATATTGAAGCATTGCTTTTTTAAAATTAGAATGGTCGATCATTTTGAAATCGATGCCTAAGAATTTTGCAAAAACTTTTCTCGCTTCAGTAATCGTAAAATCTTTTCCTAAAACTTGGAGTACTTGGGGTTCGTGCTCCATTTTATTTACCACACGATTAAAGGCTTTGAGGATGATCTCGCTATGGTCAAATGCCAATGTGTCTTTACCAGAGGACTCACCGGTCAGTAAATCCAAAGAAATAGCGACATCATCACTGGCTAGATGGATCTTGTTTCCTTGACGTTCCAATGTGAACCATTGGACTTCCTCTGCATCATCTCCAGCAATCAAAGGCTCTTCCCCAATAAATGCTAAATAGCTAACAGTTACGACCCAACCACGCGGATCGCGATTAGGTGTACTGAACGTATGGAGTTGTTCGATGTTTTCTTGGGAGATCACTACGCCAGTTTCTTCTTTGGTTTCTCGTAGTACACTTTCTCCTGTAGACTCATTTTTTTGTACGAATCCACCAGGTAGTGCCCATGAATTGCGATAAGGATGTCCTTTTCTTTGAATGAGCAAGATTTTTAGTTGATCTTCTTCTTTGTTATAGCACATTAAGACGATATCGACAGTCAAAGAAGGCTTATCATACTCTGGCCGTTCTTGCTTTTGATACCAAGCAAGAAAATCAGCTTCACTTGCTTCATGTTCATAATATTGTTTTTCTTCTTCTTTAGAAGCAAACTGTTTCATTATATGTCCTCCTTCTAGCTCGATTGCAGGGTCCTTTTTACTTCATTGTAGCAGACTCTATCAGAAAACCAAAGATTTCCTATGGAAAAATAGCTGTTTAGTTACACATGAAATAAAAATGGCAGAATCAAATTAAATAGAAAGAACAGTAAGTAAAAAGGCAATATTTTTTGTTTTTCTTCTCGGATGGCAAAAAAACCACAAACGATGATATAGGCATCCAAGACAAAACGGAGTATTTGAGAAACCAACACAAAACTATTCAAATTTCCGTGGAGATTAAAATAGCCATACATGCGTACATAAAAATAGCTGAACAGTAAATGCACAAGTGAAAGAAGTGCGATACTGATAGTGAAATAAAGATGCTTTTTTTTCATTATGATTCCAACCTCTCTTGGTCAAATAGTTTATCTAAATGATATGAATGGTAATAAATAGTGTAAAAGGTGTAGGGATTTTTACGAGAAAATATGACATAAGTAAAAAACGCCTTTGATGTTCGATCTTAAAAAAGTATGGATGCGAACCAACTAGTCAGGGCATGCAATGATCGCTGTTATTCCTAAGTGTTCATGCCAAGAGCTTAATATCAGAACCCCGTACTTCAAATCGATACGCATGATCAAATGTTTTCCAAAAATTCAGTAAAGGTATGATTTATTGAATAGAAAAGGGGGTCTTTGCAAACCTTTTTTATTATAGCATGTTTTCAAATGAAAAAAATCGGTAGATGGGTTTCATTTGTTGCGAGCTAACGAAAAAATGGTAACAGTCTATTTGTTTTATGGTATACTAGCAAGGAAACGAATTCGCATCATGCGATAAAGGAGGAAGAGCCCCATGGCAGAAAAGGAAACTTTTTATATTACTACGCCAATCTATTATCCAAGTGGGAAACTTCATATTGGGAATTCTTATACTACAATTGCCTGTGATGCAGTTGCCCGCTATAAGCGATTGATGGGCTTTGATGTGTTTTATCTAACTGGGGTGGATGAACACGGTCAAAAAATAGAAAAAAAAGCAGCAGAATTAGGTGTGGAACCACAAGAATATGTGGATAAGATGGCTGCAGATGTCAAGAAATTATGGAAGACACTTGATATCAGCTACGATAAATTTATTCGTACAACAGATGATTATCACGTAGCAGCAGTCCAAAAAGTATTTGATCGTCTACTAGAAAAAGGGGATATCTATCTTGGTGAGTATCAAGGATGGTATTCTGTCTCCGATGAAGAATTCTTTACAGAAACGCAATTAGCGGAAGTCTATCGAGATGAAGAAGGCAACGTGATCGGTGGTAAAGCACCAAGTGGTCATGAAGTAGAACTAGTCAAAGAAGAATCTTATTTCTTCCGTATGAGTAAATACGCAGATCGTTTGCTTCAGTATTATGAAGAACATCCGGAATTTATTCAACCGGAATCTCGTAAAAACGAAATGATCAACAACTTCATCAAACCAGGTCTAGAAGACCTTGCAGTTTCAAGAACAACTTTCACTTGGGGTGTTCCAGTGAGAAACAACCCCAAACATGTGGTCTATGTATGGATCGATGCTCTAATCAATTATATCACGGCGCTAGGCTACGGTTCAGACGATGATAGCTTGTTCCAAAAATACTGGCCAGCAGATGTTCATATGGTCGGAAAAGAAATCGTACGTTTCCATACGATCTATTGGCCAATCATGTTGATGGCCTTAGACTTGCCATTACCTAAAAAAGTCTTTGGACATGGTTGGTTATTGATGAAAGACGGTAAGATGTCTAAATCAAAAGGCAATGTCGTTTACCCAGAAATGTTGGTTGAGCGTTATGGCTTGGATGCATTACGTTATTACTTGTTACGTGAAGTACCATTCGGTTCTGATGGCGTATTCACACCAGAAGATTTTGTATCGCGCGTCAATTATGACTTAGCCAATGACTTGGGGAATCTCTTGAATCGTACGGTTGCGATGATCAATAAATATTGTGATGGGGTCGTACCTGATTATGCTTCTTTGGTGACGCCATTTGATAGTGAATTATCTACAACTGCTGCGAATGTCGTTGGACGTTACCATGATGCAATGGAAAAAATGGAATTCAATACCGCGTTGGCTGAGATTTGGGTGTTGATTTCTCGTGCAAATAAATATATCGATGAAACAGAACCATGGGTATTAGCCAAAGATGAAGAAAAGAAAAAAGAATTGGACAGTGTGATGATCCATTTGGCAGAATCTCTACGTATCACAGCGATTCTGTTACAACCGATCATGACAGAAACACCAACAAAAATCTTTACTCAATTAGGGTTGGATCCTGAAATGATGAATCTTGAAGGACTACACTTCGGTGAATTTCCTTCTGGTACAAAAGTGGTCTCAAAAGGAACACCGATCTTCCCACGTTTAGACATGGAAGAAGAAGTCAGCTATATCAAAGGAAAAATGTCTGAAGGTACTCAGATAAATGAAGATACAGTGAAGTGGGACCCTGAAGAAACTGAACTAGTTTCTACGAAAGAAAAACAAATTAAATTTGATGTTTTCGAAAAAGTAGAATTGAAAGTAGCAGAAGTGATCAACTGTCAAAAAGTTGAAGGTGCAGATAAGCTATTGCAATTCCGTTTAGACGCAGGCGATAGTCAAGATCGACAAATTTTATCTGGTATCGCAGAATTTTATCCTGATCCAAATGAATTGATAGGGAAAAAATTAGTGATTGTAGCGAATTTGAAACCACGTAAAATGCGTGGTCAAATCAGCCAAGGAATGATTCTTTCAGCGGAAGCACCAGACGGCTCTTTACAAGTAGTCGAAGCACCTAAATCAATGCCAAATGGTTCAGAGATCGCTTAGTTAAGAAAAAGTTCAGCATAGCTGACTAGATGATGGGAGGCTGGGACAGAAGTGTTTCTCACTTTTGTCCCAACCTCCTTTTGTCGTAAGTACAGTATGCCAACAAGATTACTCCAAATAAAACTGAAATACCGACTACCAAAAGTTAGAATAACTTTTGGTAGTCGGTATTGTCTGTTTCTTTGATTTGAAGGTGTCCGCTTCTTAGTTGCTATTTACCGTCAAACAATCCAGCAAGGAAATCTAAAGTAGCTTCCCACATTTTTTTTCCTGAACCTTTAGGCCCTGTTGCGATATCCCCTGTTCCTGGTGTACCGCCATTGATTTTTTTTAGTTCTTCTTTACTTAATGCTTGTTTCTTACTCATCGAATCACTCCTCTACTTATGATAGGTAAAGTATAGCTAATTTGAAGACGAAAGTGATTCATTTGTCTTAAAATGAAAAGAATCGATCCTGAATGATAGTTAAATACAGATTCTCTGTTATTGGATAGTAGAAAAGGCATAGAGTTGCGGCAAAAAATACAGGAATAAAAATGATGGAGGCTGGAAAAGTAGACCGGTTTTACGACTTAAGATTCATTTTTAATACCTTTGTTTTTGAAATGGAAAAGTCACAAGTATATTCTTCCGGAAAGACGATCCTCCGTGTTTTGAAATCCACCGATCTGATTTGATTCGTATTGATTAAAAAAGAACGGTGGACGCGCAATAATTCTGGATATTCTTTTTCTAATTCATTCATCTTCCCATAAAATTCGTACATCATATTTTCTCCATAGAGAATCACTTTATGTGGAGTGACAGATGTTTCTAAAAAGTAGATGGAAGCTAAATCGATTTTAAAATTTCTGGAACCAATTGCAAAAGAGACATGACGCAGATTTGATTTATGATTGATCACCGTTTGTTCATTGCAGATTTTTAGGATGTTTTCAATTTGCTGTTTTTCTGTTTTGCCGTCTTTTACGATGTAATCCAATGGGGCAATTTGCCGTCTTAGTGTTTCTAAAGCCAACTCTTGATGCGAAGTGATAAAAACGATTTTTGCAAACTCGTTTTCTTTTCGTAGTAGTTGTGCAACATCTATTCCAGTTAAATTTTTCCCTAAATCAATGTCTAGAAAGAAGAGACAATTGGTCAAATTTGCTTTATGGTGATACAGCAGGACATCATGAGGATCTGTTGTTACTAGCACTAATTCCATATCATAGTCGTTGATCATAATGAGATTCTTGATTATCTGTTTGTAATGAGTAATCAGCATAATATCATCATCACAAAGAATAATTGGTAGAGTCATCTAATTCACTCCTTTTGATTGTTAATGTTGAGACGAATAATCCGTCTGTTGAGTAATGATTCACTTCAGCATTTGTGTCATTTTTTAGTAGTTCTTTGATGTTGGATAAGCCTAAGCCACGATTCTTTCCTTTCTTGCTGAATCCTTCTTGATTCATTAAGGATAAGGAAGGCAGTTTTCCGGTAAAAGAGTTTTCGATAGTTATTTCTAAACTATCCTCTGTAGTGATGAATAAGATATTCAGTTTTTTTTCTTCTGATTCACAAGCAGCTTCGATACTATTATCTAACAGGATTCCGATGATCCTTATCGCTTTGACTACATCTATATTTATAGTATTTATACACTTTAAGCATTCAAATTGCACAGTTAAATTTGCTTGTAGAGCTTGAGTCAACTTTGCGACAATCAATGATTTGATGGGAACGATTTTTAAATTACTTATTCCAGAAAAACTCATTACACTGTTATCGATCATCTTATGTGAATAATCAATCATTTCTTTCAAATACCCTTTGTCGATTTTTTCAGTAGGGCTAGTGCTTAACCCTAGCAATAGATTGTTATAGTCATGTCGAAATTTTCTCATTTCCTGATAGTTTTTCTCTACTTCAACGGTGTATACATTCATCATCAATAGCTGTTCCTTCAAATTTTTTAATTCTTGACGTTCAGTATTCTTTTTTAAAATGATATAAGTTAAGAACAGTGTGATTGCATATTGGGCAATGAGAAACCCCAACATGATTATACTGACGATACCTAATATATCCATTTCCTTTAGAATCTCAGCAACTGCAATGATAATAGCTAATGAGACGCCCAGTTGGATCGTATAGATTTTTTTCTCCTCTAAAAGAACAATTTTATTTAAGACTTTTTTTTCAATGAGCCAAACAGAGAATAAAGAGACAGCAAATTTTAATAAAAAGGACAATACTATAAATACTAAAGGATGATTGATATTACGGTTAAAGGGGAGGTCTAATACGAATCTTACAAAACTTGATGCCATAAAAGGAACAATAAAGTAAATGGACAGAGAAATAAAATACCCCAGTAATCCATTCAACTCAAGTTCCTTTGATGCTTTCCATGCGCGTGCCCTCACTGCAATAAAAAGGAGTGTCATAGCAATTTCTGCCAACAATGTGTTTTCCATCGAGACTAGTGCAAGTGGATAACTGACCAAAAGCAAAATAAGGAAAAATGATTTCTGTTTGATTTTTGTACATAAGATAATCAAAAAAATGAATAATAATATATTGGAGAATTCATTGAAGAAATAAGCGAAAGTACTGAGTAATATCACAAAAAACACTTCCTTCATAAAATATTACTCCAATTATAGCAAGGATTTTTTAATAAAGATATTGCATAATTAGTTTATATTTTTCCACTTTACGCAACAGTCATCATCTCCCAGAGAGTTTTGTATGTTCCGTTTAGATCAAGTAGATGTTGATGCGAGCCCGATTCAACTAATTGACCATCCTCAAGGACAAGAATAACGTCGCATTTCTTGGCGATGGGTAAATGATGGGCAATAAAAATAATCGTCTTATTCTGGATAGCCATCAAATTATCAATAATAAGATGTTCTAATCGTGTGTCCAAGCCACTTGTTGCTTCATCCAATATCATCACGTTTGATTGTTTTAAAAGAGCTCGCGCAATAGCAAGACGCTGTTTTTGCCCTCCAGAAAGGTTTGTTGCTCCTTCTTCGATTGATGTCTGATAAGTTAACGGCAGCTGATCGATGTATGACTTTATCTGTGCTAGTTCACATGCCTGTTCAATTTCTTTTAAAGAAGGTTTTGTTTCGATTCCAAATAACAGATTTTCCATTATAGTTCCACTAAAGAAAAAGGGATCTTGAGGAACATAGCTGAAAGAATGTCGAAGTTCCAATCGAGAGATGGAGCGAAGATCCTGTCCTTGATAAAAAATCTCGCCTTCTTCTGGAGTATAAAAATTCATTAGTAACTTTACGAGTGTCGATTTTCCCGATCCGCTCATTCCGACAATTGCAGTTTTTGAATTTTCCGGGATGACGCAAGATAAACTAGTTAGCACATTTTCGGAAAAGCCATAAGAAAATGAAACGTTTTTGAATTCGATCAATGGAGAATCGGTTGATCGAATAGGGGTGTCGAGCAAGTCACTTTCGGCCAGTCGTTCTTGTTCTAAAAAAAGCACCTCGTTTAGTCGATCATTTGCTACTTTGGCTGTTTGAATCTTGACTTGTAGATTAATGATATTTTGTAGTGGCGTAGTGAAAAAAATCATCAATGCATTATAAGTAATCAGCTGGCCAATGGTCATTTGTCCTTTAAGAACGAGTGTCGTCCCAAACCAGAGAAGCACTGTTGAGCTCATGACTTGCAGGGCATTTTTAAGATTCGCTTGGATATTGTCTAAATTTAAATTTTTGAATGTTTTTTCCATCATCTCATTGAATTGTTCTGTTACCTTATTACTGATATGGTCAGTGGCGTTAAAAGATTTGATTGTTTCTATTCCTTTTAAGCTCTCGATGATTTGTGAATTGACAGTAGCACCAGCTTCCATTTGTTCCTCGTTTGTTTGATCAAATCGCTTTATAAATGAAAAAACGATCAGTGCGTAGATTGGAATAGTTGCTAAACTAATGAAAAATAATTGCGCATTTTGCAAATATAAAACAAGTCCAACTGAAATGACCATCGATGCGTCTAGAAATAATGACAATGTAGCATTTGCTAGTGCATCAATAATTTTAGTTGCATCGAGAAAGCGAGAAATGATCTCACCAGATTTTCTCGTTGAAAAAAAGGACATCGGCAGATGGAGTACATGGTCAAAGTACCGTAACATGATCGAAGTACTTAGCCGCTGGCCTAATAGGATCAACAAATAACGTTTCAAATATTGAAGGAAAGCTTGGATCATGTACATTGTCAACAGTCCGATAGAAATGATTTCCAATAAATTGGCGGATCTTGCAGGAACGATTCTATCAATGATCAGTTGAAAATAATAGGAACCGATGATGCCAAATCCCGTTAGTAAAAAGGACAACAAAGTGATCTCAAAGATTATTTTTTTTGTGGCAGTAATAATGGAATAAATGAAAGCAATCCTTTCAACTCATCCTTTACTGGTTTGTATTGCTCGGTAGGCGTGGCAGTCAGCACGATTCCTGTCCATTCTTTATTGAATTCTTCTGCCAATTTGCTTGTTTTCCCTTTTGCAGGATCTGCAATCAAAATTTTTCCATTTTTTATTCCATAGATCACTACATAATGTAGAAATGAACCATCAACGACGACGTGGGCAATCAAAGGGAAAGAAAGATTTTCTTGCCATAGTGAAGCGTCTGATTTGAATACTTCACATTCAAATCCTAATTGTTCCATTGCTGCAACCATTCCATAAGCGGTCGTTCCTTGGTTGTCAGTTTTGGACATTACTCTTAATTTACTTATGGGGATCGTTGTTTGATACTGATTTAAAATCATTGCTAAACAAGCAACGCCACAATCTTTTGCATCATGTTGTTTAATTAGTTTGAATTTTTTCATACACTCATTCCTTTGAAAACAGTTTATGGTAACTAGTCCAGTGAGAGAAACGCTCAAAAGGTTTCATGAAGATCGCTCTAGGACATCGAAAAAATACAGTGTCGCAAAATAAGCGAAGATCAAGCTTTTTCTTTTCTATCAGTGAGGTGAGCTATTCTGCTATGTATGATAGAGCAGTAACTTGACAATACGATCTTTAAGTATCCATTCTTTTTATAGATTAACAAAGTTGTTGTCCTGAATGGATGGATTGTCCTAAAACCAGTTATTCCTGTCCTAAATGAATGAAGCAGTCTATTTTAGTTATTTCGTGGCTGAAAAAAGCACAAAAAAATAAGTCAGGGATACGCAAAATAATTTTTCCTATTTTGCGTATCTCTGACTTAAGAATAGTGATCGATCATGATTTGGGTAGAAGCTTGATTCTTCTTTTTAAACGTTTTGGCAAAAGGGCCGTCAGAAAAACAAAGGGTAGCGAGAAAAGATACCAAAAAATCGTTCTACCGATTCCATACCGTTGGTAAATTTTTGTCAGGAGAAGGTGGAGCACAAGCAAGCCAATGGCTAAGCTCCCAGTGAGAAACCAAATATTGTCCCAATTTCTCCAAACTCTTAGAAACATCGCAGCAATCGGATAGCCATAAAAAAAGATTCCTGTTAATGAGAGTCGCCAGTTTTTGGCTAATGTCCCCAGATTCAGTAAGAAAAAAATAGCGGACAAAACGATGCCGATGGGTGGAAATAAGCCTACCAAGAAAGCATAGATCGTGCCCAAAAAGATCATTCCTGGCCCTTTTAGTAAAGCAACGATCACTATAGAAACAAGTAGTAAAAAGATTTGTTGGGTAAAAGTAGCAACAGTCAATAGCCCGAATAGGATCAAGGTAAGCCAATGCCAGCGAGAATGAAGTTGATTTTTTCTAGTAATTGGCTCTTTTTTTTCTAAAAAATCGGCTATTTTTGGATAGGAACGTCTAAAATCCATGAATCCTCCTCCTTTAGTATCGTACTCATTAGTATAACGAACATTTTGCTAGGATACCTCCGCCCAAAGAGGGATATTTACAGTAAAAATTTCTGAAAAGTAATGGTAAAGTGAAATATTCTCCGTTATACTGGAGGTTATACTAAAATCTAATCGAAAAAGGGGATGCGAATGAAAGGTAAGTTGAAACGTGAGATTAATTTATTCGGTGCATTAGCGACTGTAATGGGGACGGTTATTGGCGCAGGGGTTTTCTTTAAAACTGCAGCAGTGACCGCAAGTACACAGTCTACTAGTTTGACATTATTGGTATGGTTACTAGGTGGATTTTTGACGATCTGTGCGGGGTTGACCGTGGCAGAACTTGCTACCGCGATTCCTGAAACTGGTGGTGCTGTAAAATATATCGAAGCGGCCTATGGAAAATTGCCTAGTTTCTTACTTGGATGGTCACAAAGCTTGATTTATTTTCCAGCCAATATTGCTGCACTGTCCATCATCTTTGCTACACAATTGATCAATTTATTACAATTATCCACGGATTATTTACTATTTATTGCTATTATCACAGCAATTTCGATCACAGGTCTGAATTTGCTTGGTACCAAAGTAGGAACGACTGTGCAATCTGCTACCTTAGTGATCAAGTTGATCCCACTTGCAGTTATTGTGATTTGGGGGTTGCTTACTCCTGGCAATGGCACTGTGCAATTATTACCGATCGAAGCAGGAAAAGATGTTTCATTTGCGCAAGGATTGAGTAGTGCGTTACTGGCAACATTGTTTGCTTATGATGGGTGGCTAGGTGTCGGCGCAATGGCTGGTGAGATGAAGCATCCAGAAAAGGACCTACCGAAAGCAATTATTTTGGGCTTGAGTTTTGTCACAGTCGTTTATCTATTGATCAACTATGTGTTCCTAAAAACACTGCCTATCGATCAAATTGCAGGGAATCTCAATGCTGCTTCAGATGCTTCTGGTGTTATTTTTGGTCAAATTGGCGGGAAAATCGTGACGATTGGTATCTTGATTTCTGTTTATGGTGCATTGAATGGCTATACGCTTACAGGGATACGCGTTCCTTATGCGATGGCATTAGAAAATGAGCTACCTTTCAGCAACCAGCTGACAAAGCTTTCAAAGAAATTTACAGTACCTTATACACCAGCTATCTTTCAGTTAGTGATTGCTTGTATCATGATGACAGTGGGTTCATTTGATTTATTAACAGATATGTTGATATTTGTGATGTGGTTGTTTAGCCTACTTATTTTTGTCGGAGTATTTGTTTTAAGGAAGAAACAACCTGATTTGCCTCGACCTTATAAAGTTCCTTTATATCCTGTTATTCCTCTGATTGCGATCGTGGGCGCTGTCTTTATTTTGGGCATGACGTTATTCACTCAGACAGGGCTTGCGATGATTGGGATTGTCGTGACTTTATTAGGAATACCGGTTTATTTTTATAAAAACAAACACATATAGAATAGCTGAATGAAAGACTGGAACAGGAGTTTTTAGCTCCAAAAAAAGAAGAAGTTGCTTTTTGTTTCTGACGTTTGTCGTTAGTGAGGTCGAGACAAAAGACGTTTAGGTTTGAGAAATTGGAGAGAAAAACGAGGTTGGGACAGAAGTGTTTAACTCCGAGAAATAAGAAGAAATTAACGAAAATTGTTTTTCAAATTTTTGTGAATTTCGGCTTATTTCCGAAGGAGTTGCTTTTTGCTCCCACCGTTTATTCGGAGTTAGAGTCTGTGGCAAAACTGATTTTTAGTTTTGTCCCACGCTCGTTTTTTTTTTTTGAAATTTCCGAAAAACCTGATTTTTGGACGCCGTTTATTCGAGAGTTTGTAGAACACTGATTTTTAGATTTGTCCCTCATGCTTTTTCCATAAAAAATTATTTTTCTAAAAATAAATCTTGATTTTTAGTTTTAATACTTCTGCCATAGCTGCTTATATGCTAAAGTAATGAAGAAAAGGAGAGATAGAAGATGATATTTGATTCTCATACCCATCTAAATGCGGAACAATTCAATGACGATATTCCAGAAACGATTGAACGCGCAAACGAATTGGGCGTGACTAAAATGGCTGTTGTGGGCTTTGATACGCCAACCATCGACAAATCACTGCAGCTTAGTCATGATTATTCAAACATATATAGTATTATCGGCTGGCATCCAACAGAAGCAGGCAGTTATACAAAGGAAGTCGAAGAAAAATTACAAGAACAGTTAACAACTCCAAAAGTTGTTGCACTAGGAGAAATCGGTCTGGACTATCATTGGATGGAAGACCCTAAAGAGGTCCAAGATAGAGTTTTTCGTCGACAAATAGCGATTGCGAAAGAAATGAATTTGCCAATCAGTATCCATACAAGGGAAGCGCTTGAAGATACGTATGCGATTTTAAAAGAGGAAGATATTCGTGATATTGGTGGGATCATGCATAGTTTCAGCGGAGATTTTGAGTGGGCAAAGCGATTCCTCGATTTAGGCATGCACATCTCATTTAGTGGAGTCGTGACGTTCAAAAAAGCGACAGATGTGCAAGAAGCAGCCATGAATGTACCGCTTGATCGCTTGTTAGTAGAAACAGATGCTCCTTATTTGGCACCAGTCCCTTATCGTGGAAAGCGAAATGAACCGGGATATACTCGTTATACTGTTGAAAAAATTGCAGAATTACGAGGACTAACGCTGGAAGAAGTTGCTGGACATACATGGAAAAATGCACATCGTCTATTTAGGTTAAATGAAAATGACTAAGTTAAAAATCCAAGAAATCATCGTCGTTGAAGGAAAAGACGATACTAGAAGACTTCAAGAGGTAGTGGATGCTGACACGATCGAAACTATCGGTTCAGCGATCAACGAAGATATTTTGATGCAAATCGAACATGCCCAAGAAACACGAGGGGTCATCATCTTCACCGATCCAGATTTTTCGGGAGAAAAAATTCGGAAAACGATCATGGAAGTCGTGCCACAAGCCAAACATGCATTTTTACCGCGCAAACAAGCACGCCCACGTAAACAGGGAAGTCTTGGTGTAGAACATGCAAGTGATGAAGCAATATTAGAAGCCTTGAAAAAGGTCGTGACTCCTGCTGAGAAAAAAGAAACTACTGAGATCACTAGACAGATTCTTGTTGCTCATGGTTTAATAGCTGGAGCGAAAGCAAAAGAAAAACGCGAAAAATTAGGGGATGAATTGCGGATTGGTTATACCAATGGTAAGCAATTGGAAAAACGTTTGAAGATGTTTCGGATCACCCCAGAAGAATTTGTACAAGCAATGAAAAAAGTGGAGGAACAACATGAGTGAATACCGTGATATTGCGATACCCTCTAGGACAAAAGAGATTTTATTGAAACACGGTTTTTCGTTTAAAAAAAGTTTAGGACAAAATTTTTTGACTGAACCGAATATTTTAAGAAAAATCGTAGAAACGGGTCAAATCAATGAAGAAACGAATGTTATCGAAGTAGGCCCAGGAATTGGTGCTTTAACCGAGCAATTAGCCAGAAATGCCAAACAAGTCGTTGCTTTTGAAATCGATGATCGTTTGATCCCTGTATTAGAAGACACGCTGTCTCCTTATCCGAATGTGACTGTGGTCCATCAAGATATTTTGAAAACTGATTTACAACAGGCTGCTATGGACTATTTTGACGCAGAATTGCCGTTGAAAGTGGTTGCTAATCTTCCATACTACATTACCACGCCAATTATGATGCATTTTTTGGAGTCAGAGTTGGTCGTTGATGAGATGGTCGTGATGATGCAAAAAGAAGTTGCAGATCGGATCTCTGCTCAACCAGGGACCAAAGCATATGGCTCTTTGTCCATCGCTGTACAATACTACATGGAAGCTAGCGTAGCATTTATCGTTCCAAAAACAGTATTTGTTCCTCAACCAAATGTTGATTCAGCTATTTTGAAGTTGACGAGAAGAGCAGAACCAGCGGTCAAAGTGACCAACGAAAAAGCCTTTTTCCGATTGACGAAGGCTGCTTTTCAACAAAGAAGAAAAACATTGTGGAATAATTTACAGGCAACCTATGGGAAAGAAGAAGATACGAAGGCTTGGCTAACTAGAAGTTTGGAAAAGGCGAATATCGATCCAAAACGCCGAGGAGAAACATTATCTTTAGAAGAGTTTGCAGCATTAAGTAATGCGCTGGAAGAGAAGTAAAATGTATAAAGCGGAAAGTTTTTAGTAACGAACCCTATTTAATGAAAGATTTCCGCTTTCATAAATAAACTAGATCAGAAAAGCGTGGGATAAAAGTGAAGAACACTTTTGTCCGCTAGTTGATCTGGTTTATTTTCCTTTTTATTGATTTATTTTAGAGATTATTCATTTTTCCGGTGTATGTGTCTTGACACATTTTGTAGTTAAAGGTAAAATAAAGCGATATTTATGTGTCAAGACATGTTAGGAGAGGGAAAAATGAAAAAAAATTCAGTACGAACACTTACGATTTCTGCATTATTGATTGGTATGGGTGTGATTATCCCGATGGTGATGCCTAAAATCATGATTCCACCAGCATCTTTTACATTAGCTTCCCATGTGCCATTATTTATTGCCTTATTTTTTTCACCTGGTGTAGCAATTGCTGTCGCATTAGGTACAACATTCGGTTTCTTTTTATCTACACCATTCATTATTGCATTACGTGCATTATCGCATCTAGTATTTGCCGTTATTGGGGCATGGTACTTACAAAAAAATCCACGAATCGTTTTGAAAGACGGTCAAGTGACATTAGCAAATTGGCGTTTTCAAAGTTTTAATCTGGTGATCGGCATCATCCATGCGATTACTGAAATGTTAGTCGTCAGTGCCTTCTTCTTTATGGGGAATATGCCTGAAACGTATTATTCAGGTGGTTATTTCTACACTGTATTTATTTTGATGGGTGTGGGAGGTCTGATCCATAGTTTAGTAGATTATAATATTGCTTACTTTGTTGCAGGAACATTGAGCAAATATTTCGATATCCCAATATTTACTAAAGCAAAACAATTAGAAAAAAAAGAAATCATTGGCAAGACAGTTAAAAAAGTCGCTTAAAATGATCAGCTGATCATCAAAAGAAGAAAGTTTATGAGGACTCGTCCTCAGCAAGCTTTCTTCTTTTGATTTGTGAGGAGAAAAAAAAGAACGGTACAAGAGTTATCCTGTGCCGTTCTTAAAGGGGGCAATTTTAAGGTAAAGTAATGACTTCTTCTGTATCTTTATCAAAGAAATGACCTTTACTGATATTGAAGGCTAGATCCACCATTTCACCTGGTTTATGGAAATCACGCGCATCGACTTTAGAAATAAACTCAGTAGAACCTGTCTTAGTATAAAGCATTGTTTCCGCACCAAGTAATTCTGAAACGACAACTTCAGAGTTGACCACGGCTTCTGGAGAAGCTTCTAAAGCGACTTGCTCGCTGTGGATGTCTTCTGGACGGATACCGAAGATGACTGCTTTTCCTTCATAACCTTTTTCAACTAAAACTTTATTTTTTCCTTCAGGTATTTTCAATTTCAAACCATGGCCATCTGAGATCACGCCATTGTTCAAAGTCACATGGAAGAAGTTCATTGCAGGTGAGCCGATAAAGCCAGCTACGAACATATTGACAGGAGTGTCATATACTTCTTTTGGTGTACCGATTTGTTGGATGAAACCATCCTTCATGATAACGATACGGTCAGCCATCGTCATTGCTTCCGTTTGGTCATGGGTCACGTAGATCGTTGTTGTTTCTAAGCGTTGGTGTAATTTCGCGATTTCTGCACGCATGGCAACCCGTAATTTTGCATCCAAGTTTGACAATGGTTCATCCATCAAGAATACTTTTGCATCACGGACGATTGCTCGACCCAATGCGACACGTTGGCGTTGTCCACCAGATAATGCAGCTGGTTTACGTTTCAAATATTCAGTCAATCCTAGGATCTCTGCTGCATTTTCTACCCGTTTTTTGATGTCTGTTTTGTCATATTTTCGCAATTTTAGACCGAATGCCATGTTATCAAAAACAGTCATGTGAGGGTAGAGGGCATAGTTCTGGAAAACCATCGCGATATCACGATCTTTTGGTGCTACATCATTCATGACTTTCCCACCAATGTTCAGTTCACCTTCGGAAATATCCTCTAGACCCGCGATCATTCTCAATGTTGTTGATTTACCACAACCGGAAGGCCCAACAAAAACGATGAATTCACGATCATCGATCGATAAATTGAAGTCGTTTACAGAATAGTTTTCTGCGTTGTCATATTTCTTGTATACATGTTTTAATGCCATTTCTACCATTTGTCATTCCACGCTTTCTATTAGTTTTATTCGTTAAACAAATTATATGTGAAAGCGTTATCTTTTTTCTATGTCACATTGAACAACAATTGATTTAAATTTTGGTCAATGTGCTCATCTTTGATGTAAAATGAAAAGGGACACATTTTTTGGCAAGAAGAAGGAGTGATAGAGATGAAAATCGCGTTGATCGCGCATGACCGAAAGAAACCGATGATGGTCAAATTAGCAACTGCTTATCAAACAATATTGGAAAAACATGAACTTTTCGCTACAGGCACTACTGGTGCGAAAATCACAGAAGCAACTGGCTTGAAAGTCCATCGTTTTAAATCTGGGCCATTAGGGGGAGATCAGCAAATTGGTGCGATGATTTCTGAAGATGAATTGGATTTGGTGATTTTTTTACGGGACCCTTTAGCAGCTCAACCACATGAACCAGATGTTACTGCACTGATTCGTTTATCCGATGTCTACGAGATTCCGCTTGCAACAAATATTGGCACTGCAGAAGTACTCCTGAGAGGATTAGAAGCTGGCTTTTTAGATTTTCGTAAAGTCGTGCATGAGTTAGAAAAGCGTCCATTATCTTTTTGATAAAATTCGGTATTTTTAAAGTATAATGCCATTTGATACAGAAATATGTCGTCTAATCACGAACTTAGAAATAGGTATATTTGAAAATATATGTTTTTTTATTTACAGTGACTAGTGAACTATGCTATAGTTTACCTGGGAATGATTTCCCAAAATAATCAGAGTAGGAAATAAAGCGTTAAGTGCTGAGAGGATGGGATGTTGCCTCTTTGACGAAGGACAGAATTGTTCGCGGTTTTATTTTCGCATTCGCTGCATGTATTGTGTAGCAGCTCTTAAAGGAGATGCTAGGAAATGAAGAAAAACAGATTAGACGCACGTATGATCGCTATTATGGGATTGTTGATTGCCTTGATGGTCACCCTATCCCGATTAGTATCGATCGAAACACCTTTTATTAAGATCAGTGTGACCTTTATTCCACAAGTGATCATGGGGATTTTGTTTGGTCCTTTCTGGTCAGGGATTGGAGCGGTATTAGCTGACTTAGTAGGAATGGCATTATTTTCAAAAACAGCCTTCTTTATTGGATTTACATTGAACGCCTTTATCGAAGGAGCAATCTATGGGTTCTTTTTTTATCGAAAAGAAATCACTTGGAAAAATGCGATCTTAGCTACCTTGAGCGTCACGTTGATCATCAACTTGATTTTGACGCCGTTATGGCTAGCGATGATGTACCACGTACCATTATTTAGTTGGGTCGTTTGGGCACCTCGTCTCTTAAAAACAGTGATTTGGATCCCTCTACAGTCCATAGCGATTTATTATGTTGGACGAAGTATTCCATATAAAAAGATATTAAATAGTTTAACTATTCATGCAAAATAAAAAACAAGCAGTCTTCCCATCCCAGAAGACTGCTTGTTTTTTATTATTGTTTTGTAAATTGTGCTTGGTATAACTGATGATAGTAGCCATTTTTTTGTAGTAGTTCATCATGAGTACCCATCTCGACGATTGCACCTTGGTCCATTACAAGGATCTGGTCGGCGTTTTTGATTGTTGAAAGACGGTGAGCAATGACGAAACTGGTTTTTCCTTGCATCATGGCGAGAAAAGCATTTTGGATTTTCTTTTCGGTCAATGTATCGACTGAACTGGTTGCTTCATCTAAGATTAGCATAGGCGGATTACTGATCATTGTACGAGCAATGGTCAATAGTTGTCTTTGCCCATCAGAGATTTTAAGGCCTTGTCCGCCAATTTTAGTATCTAATTTTTCTGGCAGACGTTCGACAAATTCATACATGTAAGAAGCTTTTAAGGCTTGATTGATTTCCTCATCACTAGCGTCTGGCTTGCCGTACTGAAGGTTTTCTCTTAATGTACTGTCAAATAACCAAGTGTCTTGTAGGACCATACCAAAGCTTTTTCGTAAAGTATCTCTTTGGATATGTCTGATGTCATAGTCGTCAATAGTGATATAACCAGAAGTGGTCTCATAAAAACGCATCAACAAGTTGACTAACGTTGATTTTCCTGCTCCAGTTTTTCCTACGATCGCAATTGTTTGACCTGGTTCAGCTTTGAAGTTGAAATTTTCGATCAGACGTTGTTTTGGTTCATAGGAAAAAGAAACATGATTGAAGACGACTTCTCCTTTGATCGTGTCTGGATTCAAAGCATACGCATCTGGATCATCAGGTGTTTCTTCAGGTTGGTCAATCAATTCAAACGCTCGTTCTAAACCAGAAAAAGCTGTCTGTATTTGAGTAGTGATACCTGAAAGCTCAATGAACGGTTTTGAAAATTGACTGGAGTAGATCGTAAAGCTTGAAATCACACCGACAGTGATCGCTGACCCACTTCTTAGCGCAAGCAACCCGCCCACTAAACCGATAGATAGATAAGCCATATGATCAATAAAACGTGAAGAAGGATTGGTTAATGAAGATGAAAATTGAGCACGTTGGCCTTTTTCGTAGAGATCTGCGTTCAATACTCTAAATTGTTGCTGATTCACTTCTTCTTGTTGGAAAGCTTTGATTATCTTTTGATTTCCGATTCTTTCGGTAACGAATCCAGAGATGTTTCCAATGATCTTTTGTTGATTGTCGAAATCATTTTGAGAAGCTCGAGCTACGATCCAACTAACCAGAAAGATGATTGGCGTCGAACAAACAACCACCAAAGTCAACAAAGGACTTAATCTTAACATAAAGATAAAGGATAAAACGATAATCGCTACACCTGCGAATAATTGATTGAAGGCGGCTGATATGGCAATGGAGATGTTGTCCATGTCATTTGTAAAACGACTGACGATATTCCCATGAGAATTTTGATCGTAGTAGCGAAGGGGCAATTTATTCAGACGAGCAAATGCATCTTTTCTAAGTTTAGCTACTGAAAGATAAGCCAGACGGTTACTCAAGACCTGGATCAGCCACTGACTGACTACATTGATCAAAACGATACCGCCAGATAGTAAAAGTAAGTGGAAAAGCTTAGTGAATCTAACCTGACCGACACCAATTATTTGATCGATACTTTGACCAATCTGTAAGGTCATAACAACAGTCGCGATCCCATTGATGATCCCTAACAGGATAGCTAACCAAATGTCTTTGGAATAAGCCGTAAGATAAGGAACAAAACGTCTAAGGATTTTCCAAGAGATTTTTTTTGTTTTCATACTATGCTTCCTCCTGTGAGGCGACGATTTCGCGGTATTCTTCTGAATGCGCTAGTAGATCTTCGTGAGTACCTTGAGCCACGATTTTTCCTTGATCCATTACTAAAATCGTATGTGCTTCTTGAATCGAGCGGATCCGTTGCGAGATGATGATCACGGTGCTGTCCAATGACGTTTGTAACGCTTTTCTCAGATTTAGATCGGTTTGATAATCGAGAGCGCTCAACGAATCATCTAGGATAAGCAATTCTGGTTTGGCAATCAATGCACGTGCGATGGTTAGTCGCTGCTTTTGTCCACCAGAAAAATTCTTTCCGTTCTCCATTACTTTAGTATCCAAACCTTTAGGGAGTTGGCGAACGAAATCTTCTGCTTGTGCAATCCGTAAAGCTTCCCAACATTCTTCATCGCTCGCTTCTTGTTTTCCCCACTGTAGATTTTCACGAATCGTTCCAGTAAACAAGACAGAAGTCTGCGGTACTTGTGAAATTTGGTGTCTTAAAGAATCAAGGTCCCAAGAACGTACATCGACTTCGGCAAAGGAAATAGCACCAGCGCTAACATCATAGAAGCGAGGAATCAATTGAGTCAATGTGGTTTTCCCGCTACCAGTAGGACCAATGATCCCAAGGACTGTCTTTCTTTTTAGCTGGAAGGTGATATCTTGTAAGGCTAAGCCAGAATCTGGTGTATAGCGAAAATCAACATGATCGAATTGGATCATATTCTGAGAGTGGAAATCAGGAGTGAGAGGTTCAGCGGCATCAACAATGGTATTTTCTGTGGCTAACACTTCTTTGATTCGATTTCCTGAAGCTTCGGCTCTTGTAAAAATGACCACTAGATTAGAGACGACGATTAGTGCCAATAACATTTGATTCATATAATTGATCAAGGCTAAGACTTGTCCCTGTTGTAAATTACCAATGTTGACTTTGATTCCCCCCACGGTCAATAGACAGATGATCCCCACGTTCATAATCAAAGTGGTTGCAGGAGATAATAGAGCAGAAATATTCGAAACACGAAGATAATTCTTTGCCAGATCATCAGTGTCGTTATTGAATGTATCGATTTCTGTAGCTGTACGAGAAAATGCACGGATCACACGTACACCACTTAGATTTTGACTAACAGTTGCGTTTAGGCGATCTAATTTTTCTTGTACCTTTTGATAAAGAGGAATTGTTTTTTTGATAATAAAATATAAAATAACTGAAAAAATAGGTAATAGTGCTAAGAAAAATAAGCCCACTTCCCAATCAATGACAAATGCCATGACTACTGAGCCGATACTTAAAAAAGGAGCACGGATCAACAAACGGATGACCATTGCGAGAGCCAGCTGTAATTGATTGATATCATTTGTCATTCGTGTGATCAGCGTATCTGTTCCAAAGTGGTTCAGTTCACTATGTGAAAATGAATTGATTTTTTTGATTAGCTGATTGCGCAGTTCGGTACCGAACCCTTGGGAAGCAACCGATGCGTAATATTGACAGATGATGGCACAAACTAAGCCAATCACTGACATAGCGATCATCCAGACCCCCATTTTGATAATCATTCCTCGATCGTTCATTTTAAGCCCATTATCGATCAAAGACGCCATCAAAAGAGGCAGGATCAATTCGAACACAGCTTCAAAGAACTTGAATACTGGGCCTAAAATGATCTGTTTACGATAATCTTTTGCATAACGTAATAATTGAATCATATGATTCCTCCTAACAAAGTTTTCAGCTAATCACTATCCAGAAAAGAAGTAATGGTTTTTTAGCTGCTTGAACATATTGGATATCAATAAAGATATCTAAATGAATTCATTCCTATATATAAGTAGGTACTCTCACATTGTAGCTTATGAAATTTAGAATGAAAAGTGAACAAGCCTTTTCATAAATGAAACTTTAAAGTGAATTTAACGTTTTCGCTGATTGTTCCGCTTTTTTTGAATCAATGGTGAAAAAAACAAAATCTTTTATTGACAAAATGAATGCGTTTTCTATTATTGGAGAGAGGTGAAAAAAATGCTAAAAAAAGAAATTCTGACTTATTTAGAGAATCAAACTGCTTTTATCGATATCGATCAGATAAGCGATGTGTTTACAGCGAAGAAATTGGCAGAATATTTCAACGTGAAACGAAATACGATCAGCCATTATTTAAATCAATTAAATGAGGAAGAGTTGCTAGTAAAAGTGAACTCACGACCGGTTTATTATTTTCATAAAAGTGCGTTTGAACATCAATTTTTTCCTTTAAGCAAGACGTTCTATTCTTCGACAAATAAAATAAAGGAAGAAAAACCAATATTTGCGCGCAGTAAAGATTTATTTTCATTAGTGATCGGTCATGACGCCAGTCTCAAAGAAAGTATCGAGCAAATCAAAACCGCTCTTTTTTATCCTGATGGGGGACTTCCTGTCTTACTTACAGGAGAAAGTGGGACTGGTAAAAGCTATCTTGTAAACATTATTTATCAATATTGTTTGGAATATGATCTGCTGACAGAAAATGCCCCCCTCATCACATTGAATTGTGCGCAATATGCGGATAATCCAGAATTGTTAACAAGTAATCTATTTGGTCATGTCACAGGTGCTTATACAGGTGCAGTTCAAGATAAAATAGGTGCATTTGAGGCCGCAGATGGAGGTATCCTCTTTTTGGATGAAGTCCATCGATTAAGTCCAGAAGGACAAGAAAAGTTGTTTACGTATTTAGATAAAGGAATCATTTATCGCATGGGAGATACGAACCATGCAAGAAAAGTCGATGTTCGCTTGTTCTTTGCAACAACAGAAGAAGTAACAAGCCATTTTCTCCACACTTTTACACGTAGGATACCGATCAAAATCGACTTACCTTCTTTAAAAGAACGACAAAAAGAAGAACGACTGGAATTGATCTATTCCTTTTTTTTAGCTGAACAGCGAAAAATCAAGTATCCAATGAAAGTAAGCGGACAAGTACTGACGATTTTATCGAATCAGGATTTTAGCGGCAATATCGGAGAATTGAAGAATAACGTCAAGGTTGCGGTAGCAAAAGCATTTGCAGAGCAGAAAGAAGAAGATAAGCTATGTATCAAACTGCAACATCTGCAAAAATATCTCTTAACGCTTTCTCCCAATAATAATTCGACCCAATCAGATGTATGGATCACTGATAAACAGAACCTTGAATATTTAATGGAAAAAAGGCAGCCAGAACAAGAGCGGATCATTCGCTGTTTTGAAGAGTTGCTTTTGACTTTCAAAAAAAGTGGAACCTCTTTGAACAATTGCGAGGATAAACTAAAAGAAGAAGTTGTGCATTTATTTGATTTTTTGCTCTTTGAGACAAGCCGACAAGAAAAGCATGAATTACTGGTCTATTGGATGCATACGATCCGTGAAACGCTGAAACAGATGGAAAGTGCCTATCAAATCAGATTTGATGGGAACACCGTGTATGCATTAAGTTATTATCTGTATCAGCGTAGTACAGTCAAATGGCTACCAGATGAAGAGGAAATCCTTCAATTAATGAAGGGATTATCCCAGCAATTAGAGCTACTTTATCCAGCGAATTATCAGTATGCTACGCGTATTTTGGAGTTGACGCATTCAAAACTAGATTTAGATAGCACGTTGTTGGATAAAATAATTTTAACGATCTATCTGAAACGGACGAAATGGTCAAAAGAGCAAAGCATCCCCAAAGCGATCATAGCCGCACACGGGTATGCAACAGCCAGCAGTATGGCAAATGTCGCGAATCGTTTATTAGGACAAGATCTATTTGAATCATTTGACATGCCACTAGATGTGACGCCACAACAAATTGCGAATGAAATCATTGATTACAGTAACCATCATGATCTATCGAACGGCTTGATCATCCTAGTGGACATGGGTTCTTTGAAGGAAATCTATCAATTATTTAAAGATCAAGTATTTGCACCGATCGTGATCTTGAATAACGTGACGACACCCTTAGCGATCACGATCGGTGAAAGAATGCAGAACCTTTTGGATCTAGAGACGATCGTTCAGCAAGCCGTTGATGCTACAAAATCAGAATGGAAGATCATCTATCCTGAAAAACATAAACCAAAAGCATTACTCGTCACTTGCGCCACGGGGATAGGCACAGCCACTCATATGGCTGAATTATTGGAAAAAAGTTTGCCAACAAATCATGCGCTAAAAATTATGCCCTACGAATATCATGTGTTAGCTGAAAGAAAGAAAAAAGAAACTGTTTTCTCAATGTATGATGTCATAGGCGTCATTGGAACGATGAATCCGCAAATTGAAGTTACGCCCTATTTATCTATAGAGTCCTTGATCTCAGGCGAACAAATGGATCAGCTCACTGAATGGTTAGTGCCAATTTTTCCCGAAAAAGAAAGGGGAGATTTTGATCAGCGCTTCGTACGTAATTTTTCATTGGAAAAAGTTTTAGATTCGGTCACGATTCTGGATACGGAAAAAGTAATGACAGAGATCGAATATTTCGTACGTGAATTAGAACTTAGATTGGCTACAGACATCAATACACCAAAAAAGATCGCGCTTTACGTCCATGTCAGCTGTTTGATTGAACGCCTGATCCGACAAATTCCCATTGAAAATTATCACGGTCAAGAGACGATATCGAAGTGTCAAAAAGAAATGTTTGATTCTATAAAAGAAGCATTTAGTGTCATCGAAGAACATTACAGTGTCAAGATTCCTACTTCAGAGGTAGCCTATATCTATGATATTTTGATAAATATTGAAGAGAAGATAGGGAAAGACGAAGAATTCTGATCAAAACAAGATACGGCCACTATTTTTGGCATGTATCTTGCTTTATTTAAATTGAGAGTAAGAAAGAGGTGTTAAAGTGGAAAAAAAAATCATCATTGCTTCCCATGGACATTTTGCTTCGGGCATTTTAAATTCGTTGGAGCTTATCTATGGGACGCATCATTCGATCACTGCTTTAGATTGTTATATGTCTGAATCATTTGATCTGACCAAATCAGTTAAACGATTGATCGAGGAATATAAAGGAAAAGAGTTGATCATTTTGACCGATTTGTTTGGCGGAAGCGTGAATAATGAAATTTTACAATATATTGATCAACCAAACATCTATTTGATTGCTGGATTGAATTTACCTTTGTTGATTGAGATCGTCGCACAAGTCGAAATGGTAGATTCAATCACTGAATTGATTCAACGAGCATTACGTGAGTCGAAAGAAACGATCCAGTTCTGCAATGAAAGCATAAAAACAAAAATCGAAGAAGAAGAATTTTAGGAGGGGTATCAAATGATTATTTTAACAAGAGTAGATCACCGTTTATTACATGGTCAAGTTGCATTTTCTTGGACACAGGCAATCGGAGCAGATTGTATTTTGATTGCAAATGATGATGTACCAAAGAATGAAATACGTAAAACAACAATCAAATTGGCTAAACCACAGGGCGTAAAGTTAGTGATCAAATCGATTCAAGATTCAATCAGTGCGTTGCAAAGTGGTGTCACAGATAAATACAAATTATTCATTGTGGTGGAATCGATCAAAGATGCCTATGCATTAGCAAAAGCTTGCCCTGAGATCAAACACATCAATTTAGGAGGGATCAAAGCGAAAGAAGGAACGAGAAGTTTAGGAAAAGCGGTCAATGTTTTACCCGAAGAAGAAGAATTATTGAAACAGTTGCTGACGGATCAAGTAGAAGTTGAAATCCGTCAAGTGCCTGCAGACAAAAAAGTAGCTGCCAAAGAAGTTTTATGAGAAAGGAAGGTTAAATTATGATCCTACAAGCGGTTCTTTTAGGACTAGTTGCTTTTATTGCACAATCAGAATATGCGTTAGGTACTTCCCTGCTTTCTCGGCCAATTGTCACGGGATTATTTACCGGGATCGTGTTAGGTGATGTTAAGGCAGGTGTCATCATGGGGGCCACTTTAGAGTTAGCTTTTATTGGTTCATTTTCAGTTGGTGCCTCTATCCCACCAGATGTTGTGACGGGCGGTATTTTAGGAACAGCATTTGCAATCACTGCAGGAGCAGGAACAGAAACAGCTCTATTATTAGGGTTGCCGATTGCAACGCTCACTTTGATTTTGAAAAATGTTTATTTAGGTTTATTAATCCCGTTGATGACCCATAAAGCAGATCGTTATGCAGAAGAGGGAAATTACAAAGGCGTTGAACATATGCATTTACTCGCTGGGTTTGGACTGTCCCTTATGTTAGGTCTAATTGTGACGATTTCCTATATGGTGGGAAGCAATACGATCGGCAGTCTGCTAGAAAAAATCCCTGATTTTGTTCAAAACGGATTAACTGTTGCTACGGGATTGATTCCAGCATTAGGATTTGCGATGTTAGCCCGCCTATTAATCAATAAAAAAGTAGTGCCTTATTTCTTTTTAGGATTTGCTTTGGCTTCTTACTTGAAGATACCAGTTACTGGAATTGCTATTTTTGGGGCCATTTTAGCAGTAGTAGTAGTAAACATCATGAATGTTCAAAAGACAGCTGTTCAAACTTCAGCAGGGGAGGTAGAAGAAGATGAAGACTTCTGAACAAGACAAGAATCGTATCACTAAAAAAGAATTGAACCATGTATTTTGGCGTTCCTTTCAGATGGAATTTTCTTGGAATTATGAGCGACAAATGAATATGGCTTACGCATATGCGATCATCCCTATCCTAAAAAAGCTTTACCATACGAAAGAGGACATGGCTGCAGCCTTGAAACGCCATTTAGAATTCTTCAATACGACGCCACATATCGTCACCCTGATCTTAGGGATAAATGCCGCCATGGAAGAAGAAAATATACATGATCCAGAGTTTGATGTGACAGCTATCGATAGCATCAAAACATCTCTCATGGGGCCTTTAGCTGGCATCGGAGATTCCTTCTTTTGGGGGACTTTGCGCCTGATTGCTACAGGTGTTGGCACATCACTTGCATTGCAAGGGAACATCTTGGGGCCTATTCTTTTTCTTCTGATTTTTAATATCCCACACATTTTGCTTCGCTATTTAGCAACTGGCTGGGGCTATCGATTGGGAACCGGATTTTTAAAAAAAATCCAAGCAAATGGAATGATGGAAAGTTTGACATTTGGTGCTTCGATCATTGGATTGATGGTAGTTGGTGCAATGACTGCTACGATGATCAGTATCAATATTCCTTTGAAAATCGGATCAGGTGAAAATGCAGTAACTGTGCAAAGTATTTTCGATGATATTGTTCCCAATATTTTATGCTTAGGTGCATTTGGCGCTGTGTTCTATTTATTGAAAAAAGAAGTAAAACCTTTAATGTTCTTGATTGGATTAGCTATATTTGGCATTGCTGGTTCATGGATCGGTATTTTTTAGAAAAGAGGGAAGCAAATGGTCACAATGTTGGACTATATCCACGAGGAAAACGAAACATTATCAGCAATTATCGAGGCATATGATTTTTCAAGCAAGGACGCTTATACATCTATCAAAAATGTCATGATCCTTGCAACTGGATCTTCTTATAATGCATGTTTAGCAGCAAAACCTGCATTAGAAAGTTACGGTGGATTGACTGTAGATATCCAAGAACCATTTCATTTTACACACTATGGCCACTTGTCAACAGCGGTAGATACAGTTATTGCCGTTTCACAAAGCGGAAAAAGTGCGTCAACAGTCACAGCGATTAAAGTGATTCCGACCGAAAATATCCAGACGATTGCACTAACAAGTGATCAGAATAGTCCGATTTCTTCTGAAACGGATCAAGTAATCGATCTAGGGATCGGGATTGAAAAAGTTGGGTTTGTGACAAAAGGGTATTCAGCAACCGTTCTACAGCTGATCCTTTTGGGAATAACGATTGGTGTAGGTAAAGGGCAGATCACGGAAGCGCAAAGACATGAAAAAATCGATCAGCTAAAAAAGATCATCACAGAAATTCCTGAGAATATTCAGCGAACCGAAGCTTTTTATGAAAAGAATCAAGCACTGTTTCGCGTAGCAAAACGGTTTATCGCGATTGGTTATGGACCAAACTGGGGAACAGCAAAAGAGGTTGAGACCAAATTTACAGAGACCGTTCGAGAACCTTCACAAGGATTTGAACTAGAAGCATATATGCATGGACCTTACCTGGAAGCTAATTCTTCACATGTATTGTTTTTTATAGAAGCAAAGAGCGAAAATCAGCAACGCTCAAGATGCTTAAAAGAATACATGGACCCTTACGTAGGGGCAACATTTACGGTTACGACAGAGGAAACAGCAGATGAAAACAGTTTGAGTGTGGCATTTTCATGTGAAGAATATCTATCTGGCTTAGGCTTAGTTGTGCCGTTTCAAGTATTGGCTTATAAGATTGCCACTGGAAAAGGAATCGATTTGAGTCAAAAAATATTCAGTGATTTTGATCGTGTATTAAAAAGTAAAATTTAAGAGGTGGATAATATGTTAAAATTCAACGAACAACAACAAATAGAAGCAATTAATGGTGCCTTAGCTTTACGTCCCCAAGTAGAAGAAATCGTTGATGGACTTTATGGGAAATTTGACGCAGTTTACTATTTAGGCATTGGTGGCACATATGCTTCAGCGATGCAAGCCGTTACTTATATCAATGGAAAGAGTGATCTCCCTGTTTTTATCCAGCATGCAGCTGAATATTATACAACAGGGAACAAGCGGTTAACAAAAGAATCAATCGTTGTACTATCCTCAGTTACTGGAACGACACAAGAAGTAGTGCGCGCAGTGGAAGACATAAAAAAAGTCGGAGCAACGTTGATCGGCTTCATCGATACAAAAGACAGCCCGCTCGCACGACTTTGTGATTACACGATCACCTACCCTGCTTTAGGAACAGAGCAAATCAAATTCTTTATGGTAGCAGATCGCTTGATGCAAAAAAACGGTGATTTTGAGGATTATGAAAAGTATTACCAACAACTGGAAGAATATTTAGCGATTGGTTTGGTGGAAGCAGAGAAAAAAGCAGATGCATTTGGCCTTGCTTTTGCTGAAAAGCATCGGCATGATGCGATGCATTACTTTATTGGCGCTGGAAATCAATGGGGTGCAGTTTATTCCTATGCTATGTGTTATTGGGAAGAACAAAGCTGGCTTCGATCAAAATCGATCCATGCCGCTGAATTTTTACATGGAACATTGGAAGTGATCGAGGAAACAACACCAGTCACCTTGTTCCTAGGTGAAGATGAACAGCGGGTCTTAGCTGAAAGAGTAGCAGGACTACTACCTAAGATTTGTGCCAACTATACGCTGATCGATACGAAAGATTACCCGATTGAAGGAATAGACGAAGCCCATCGTGGTCGAGTACTTTCTTATTTATTGATGCATGCAGTCACACAGCGGATCGATGCACATGTGGAAAAATTGAATTGTCATCCATTGGATATCCGTCGGTATTATCGCCAGTTCGACTATTGATCAGAATGGCTACAAAGATAAATGGCGATGATTTTTAAAGTGAAATGAAGCTTATCAAAAGAATTTTTGTGACTGTCCTATTTTTTCTCTTGGAATAAGTAAGCAAGAAGGAGACCCAGTTGATCGCCCTATCAAAGAGAGGCTGGGACAGAAGTGTTTAACTCCGAGAAATAAGAAGAAATGAACGAAAATTGCTTTTCAAATTTTTGTGAATTTCGGCTTATTTCCGAAGGAGTTGCTTCTGCTTCCGCTGTTTATTGGGAATTAGAGTCCGTAGCAAACCTGATTTTTAGATTTGTCCCAACCTCTTTTCGCTTATGAAAAGGGAGTATTTTCTTTGTTCATTACGGGTTCTTTAGTTTGTCAAGCGACTTAAAAGTGTAGGGCTTTGGATATTTGCGTCAATGACGTTATAAAAAGCATTGGTTGTATCTGCGACATCCCAAACAGCTAAGATGACGTGATAGCCTAAGCGATTACTTGGGATATTGATCGTATGGGTCGGTGTCGTAGCGGAAGAATTTCCGTTATTGTCTACTTCACCAATAAATTCAAATTCGTCACGAGAAAGTGGTTTGTTTTGATTCCAACCAGTTTTAGTGATGTAATAGTGCCATTTACTTGTGGAATGATTTGCCGTGAATTTCCATGTAAAATCATTTGGACCAGTTGTGAGAGTTTGTTTTGTCCAGAAAGAGGCAGACTGCTGATCTAATTTGAAATCTCCAACAGCACCATTGGCAGAAGCGATTCGACCGTCAGCAGGTCCTCCTGTTGGATAGCCTTTTGGTGCTTCTAAAGATTGAGGTTCATTGATAACGGCACCATATTTTTCAAATGCAGCAGACCAGTTTTTGTCTTTCTCTAAACTTCCCTGATAGCCACGGCTGATAGGCTGAGAAATATACCCATGTGCAGAAACTTCTACCGTTGATAGTGCAGTGAATCCTGCTGTCGCCAAGATGATCCCTAATCCTAACTGTACCACTTTTTTCATTGATCGTTCCTCCTTAGAATGTTCTTTTTTATTACAACTTTAGTATAACGGAGGACTTTTTTATAAAAATATTTTGTATGTTATTGCAACAATATGGGCGAATCATCAATAGGGAAGTCTTAAGAATGTTTTTGGATAAGAGTGTTTTTTAATTTAAGATAATACTCTTTTGTAGATGTTAATTCTAACCATTCAAAGAAAGCTATGCTTTGATCGATTTCAGAAATCGCTGACTGATCCCCTTCAGCTAAAAGATCCAAAGCAGAAAAAGTCTTATAGTGAGCGGTAACCAATGTTTGTTTGTGATGTATCGTTATTTTTTTTAACTCGGTCAAGAAAAGTTTTCTAAGAGTGACTGATTGGCGATTAAAGGAGAGACGTAAGCCATTTAAAATGAAATTCGATAGTAATTCAGAATAGTAGGTGGCATCTATGTAAGCTTTCATTTTTGAGACACTGTTTTTAAAGGAGTGAATGATATACTGGTCATCAAAAATAAACAGACAGTTGGAAAAGACAGTCAATTCAAAGTGGCCCCAAGTATCGATTGTTTCTAGGTATCTTTTGATCGTTTCAATTTCTTCTTTTAGTTCTTCGTTAAAAGCATCATTACATAGATAGCTGATAATCAATCTGCGCTGGCTGTAGATCAAACGATAATAGATATTCCCTGTTTTTTTGTATTCATTCAGCAGTTCTTTTTCTTGTGTTGGTGACACGTCTTTGGAATAAATCAGATAGTTGGTTAATTTTTGTTTATTTGAAAGATTGTTATTATTTAGGAGGAACTGATACTCTTCTAAAGTGATATTCATACGTTCAAGATAATTGAAAAGCAATTCAAACCCGATTTTCGTTCCTCTTGATTCAAAGGCAGCAAATGTCCCACGTTGTGAAATCCCTCTTGTCAATTGTTCTTGAGTTAAACCTCGTTCTTTACGTAATTTTCGTATCAGTGATGAGTGTTGTGGCATATTTAGATCCCTCCAATATTTTTTGATGAATTAATCATAACATAACACTTATCTTTGTATCGATAAAATTAAATATTAATTTGTAGTATTTGAACAAAGTTATTTTTTGTTGGGAAATTTCAATGTTGTAATACCAAACAAAAAATGTATGCGTTATCAAAAAATGATTTAATTAAAAATGTAAAAAAGATAAGGAGGGAAAAACATGAAGAAAAAAACAGTATTATTTTCAGTTGGGCTTTTTGGGACATTATTAGGTGGTGGAACTACAGTTCTAGCAGCAGATGCAGCGGATACGATGCCAGATATTTCCAATAAACAAATTTCTGTCGGCTATTACCATAACTGGGAAGCGGAACGTGGTGCAGGATATCGTGGTGGTAAACCAGCAAACTTGGAGCTGGATAAAATCAACTCATTCTATAATGTGATCGCTGTAGCATTTATGAAAGGGGAAGGCATTCCAACGTTTAAGCCTTACAACATATCAGATCAGGAATTTCGTGAAAAAGTGGCTGTATTGAACAATGAAGGCCGAGTAGTCTTGATGTCACTTGGAGGTGCGGACTCCCACATTGAATTACATAAAGGGGAGGAACAGGCCTTCGCAAACGAGATCATACGTTTAGTTGAACGTTATGGCTTTGATGGCTTAGATATTGATTTGGAACAAACTGCTGTTGCAGCAGGCGATAACCAATCTGTCATACCCGCTGCTTTAAAAATAGTACGTGAACATTATCAGAAAGAAAACAAACATTTTATTATCTCAATGGCACCAGAATTTCCATATTTAAGAAACAATCAAGCGTATACGCCATATGTTCGTGCGTTGGAAAATGAATATGATTTTATCGCTCCGCAATTATATAATCAGGCAGGTGACGGAATTAGTATTGGCACAGAATGGATCGCGCAAAACAATGATAGTCGCAAGTACGACTTTTTATATGGTATTTCAAAATCATTCAATGAAGGAAGTGGTGGTTTCATCCAGATCCCAGCAAATAAATTGGCAATAGGAATCCCAGCCAATGAGGATGCGGCTGCTAATGGCTTTGTAAAAGATCCAACCACTGTCTATCAAGTATTCGAACAAATGGAGAAAGAAAATACACCATTAAAAGGAGTGATGACTTGGAGTGCCAATTGGGATGAAGGGCTGAATTCTGCAGGGGTAGCCTACAATGAATCCTTTGCCAAATCTTACCAAAATCTATTTAAAGAAAAAACACCAGACACAGAAAAACCGTCTAAACCAACTAACTTAACGGGAACAACAACACATTCGACAGTTTCAATCAATTGGACGCCATCAACGGACAATGTCCGCGTGTCACATTACAATATCTATCAAGATAACCAATTCATTGGTACAAGCACTAACGCAAGTTATACTGTTACACACTTAACACCGGAAACACAGTATTCTTTTTCAATTGAAGCAGTTGATGCAGCCGGTAATCGTTCTTTGCGGTCAGACGTATTGATGATGACAACCAACAAAGAAATAGGGCAAACTCAAAAACCATCTGCACCAAGAGAATTAACGGTGGAAAATTTGACACAAAATTCTGTGACATTTAGATGGGCTGCCAATGATGCAAGTGAAAAAGTCACGCAGTATGAAATTTATCGATCAGGTATACGTGTAGGTGTTACCGGTGGGACTACTTTTTCTGATGCGGGATTAATGGCCGCAACAAGGTATGAGTATCAGGTGAAAGCAGTCAATGCAGTTGGCACATCAGATGCAAGCCCATCAATCGCAGTGACAACGCTAGGTGAAAGTCCTCAAGGAGATACATGGACTAGCGGTAAAGCTTATGGGGTCGGTGAAATTGTGACATACAAAGGGGGAACCTATCGTTGCCTTCAAGCACACACAGCAATCCCTTCTTGGACGCCAGATATCACTGCTGCTTTATGGCAAAAAATCAGCTAGTGAGTACGCAAAGAGTGCATAAACTCACGTATGAATATTCAAAGTAGAATCTAAAAAAACGATGGAGCAGAAGCAACCTCTTCGGAAAATAAGACGAAACGAACAAAAATATGAAAAATAATTTTTGTAACGAACTTCTTATTTCTAGGAGTGAAACATTTCTGCCAAACCTCACAGATTTAGACAAAAATAGCGGATCATTTCATTAAGAAAATGATCCGCTATTTTTTTGTCTATTGTTAATAACTATGTAGAAGCATATACACTCAATGAAAAACTGCCAGTTTATTTGAATTGTTGAAAAAATATCATAGTTGATTATTTTTTTGCCTTGATACGTAGTATAGGGACAGGACATTTGGGAGAGATCAAAAAAGCAATCACTATGCAACAACGATCACTTATGAAAAAATGATGAAGTCGCTTAGTCAAGTGATGAAGGAAATCATTCATGTCGAGGAAAAAATGAAACTTGTTGATTGCCTGTTATTTTGATAACCTAGATGGATTTACGGGTACGGTTTCGTAGTTTAGCTGTGTTAAGCTAAAAAAATAAGTTGTGAAGCAAGTAAAAAAGGCAAGGAATCCACCTTACCTTTTTTACCAGTTATGTAATCATTTTCTTTTATAGTACTACTGGAAGTGTAACAGACCAATCCATCCGACATTCCTCCTTTGATGTTGATAAGAATAACTAAAGTAACTTTCTATAAAATAAGTATAACGAGCTATTTCGCTGTTGATTCAAAATGTATGTTATTGCAACAAAATAAAAAATAATATTTTTTTAGAAAAACTTCTGAATCATCATAAGAATAGCTTTAGAGATGATCCTTCATCCAAAAAAACGGAATGATTTCATGTGAAAAATGGTTATTTAATGATTATAAAAATAATTTGTTGATAAGCTAACGAAATCTGGAAAGAGGATATGGATTGAATCTTTTGGGAAAAACTAGTAGGATTTTTACAATGGATGAGTGAATAAGTGTCTTATACTCAAAAATACTATTCGTCTGTCATAGGAAAAGGACAGTAAGTTACTCCTTGATAATGTAGTCAAGTATTAAACAAACAATTAAAACGACAAAAATAAGTCCAATATTTAAAGAATCTATATTATAATGGACAGTATCAACTATGATTTTGGAGGAATTTCCATGAGACAAAAAATTGCAGTCCTAGGCCCAGGTTCTTGGGGTACTGCTTTAGCACAAACGTTAGCAGAAAATGGACATGACGTACGTATTTGGGGGAATGTTCCTGAACAGATCGATGAAATCAATACGTATCATACAAATCAACATTTTTTACCAGACTTAAAAATTCCAGAAACGATTATCGGATATCACGAATTAGCAGAAGCAGTGGACGGAGCAGATGCGGTATTATTTGTCGTACCTACGAAAGCAATTCGTGCCGTTGCCCAAGAATTGATCAGTAAAATGAATACAAAACCAGTGATCATCCATGCTAGTAAAGGGTTAGAACAAGGGACACACAAACGAATCTCCGAAGTGATTGCAGAAGAGATACCAGAAGAAAAAAGGCAAGCAATCGTGGTTCTTTCAGGACCAAGTCATGCGGAAGAAGTAGCAGTCCATGATATCACGACGATTACTGCGGCTAGTACGGATCAAACTGCAGCAGCCTATGTTCAAGAACTCTTTATGAATGATTATTTTAGAATCTATACGAATAATGACGTCATCGGAGTAGAGACAGGTGCTGCTTTGAAAAATATTATCGCTATCGGTGCAGGGGCAATCCATGGATTAGGATTTGGCGATGATGCAAAGGCTGCAATCATGACTCGTGGTTTGGCAGAAATCAGTCGATTAGGTGTTGCAATGGGAGCTAATCCATTAACTTTTATCGGACTAAGCGGTGTAGGTGATCTGATCGTTACCTGTACAAGTGTTCACTCAAGAAATTGGCGCGCAGGAAATCTGCTAGGAAAGGGTCATAACTTGGATGAAGTGCTAGAAAATATGGGGATGATCGTAGAAGGTGTCTCAACGACTAAGGCTGCCGTAGAATTAGCAGAACAGCTTGGAGTAGATATGCCTATTACACAAACGATTTACCAAGTGTTATATGAGGGTGAAGATATCAAAAAAGCAGCGAAAGAAATCATGTTGCGTGATGGAAAAATGGAAAATGAATTTTCTTTCAGATAGAATTTTCATTCGCTGAATGAGTGAGAGGACGAATAAGATGAAAGTCAAGAAAGCAGTCATTCCGGCAGCGGGATTAGGAACACGTTTTTTACCTGCCACAAAAGCAATGGCAAAAGAGATGCTTCCGATCGTTGATAAGCCAACGATCCAATTCATAGTCGAAGAAGCGCTGTATTCAGGGATTGAAGATATTCTGATTGTGACTGGTAAAGAGAAACGACCTATCGAGGATCATTTTGATGCCAATGTGGAATTGGAAATGAATCTACGTAAAAGCGGTAAAAATGATTTGTTGAAATTAGTGGAAGAAACAGGGAAAATAAACCTTCACTTCATTCGCCAGTCACATCCTAATGGGCTAGGTCATGCTGTTTTGCAGGCAAAGTCTTTTGTAGGGAACGAACCATTTGTTGTGATGTTAGGGGATGACTTGATGGTGGATCAAGTTCCGCTGACTAAACAATTGATCGATGATTATGAACAAACACAGTCTTCAGCAATTGCCGTGATGGAGATCGATCAGAAAGATACTTCAAAATATGGGATAATCGATCCAGGAGAAAAAGAAGGCCAAGGGTTGTACCAGGTCAAAGGATTGGTAGAAAAACCAGCACCAGAAGATTCACCTAGTAATCTGGCTATTATTGGTCGTTATTTACTTACACCAGAGATTTTTGCAATTTTAGAAACACAAAAACCTGGTGCTGGTAATGAAATCCAATTAACCGATGCGATTGATCGATTGAACAAAGAACAGAAGATCGTTGCGCGGTGTTTTGAAGGAAAACGTTATGATGTCGGAGATAAATTTGGCTATCTGCAAACCAGTATCGAGTATGGGTTGCACCACCCTGAAATTGGGAAGGCACTGAAAGAATACGTGATTCAATTGAGCAAAGAACTATAATTCCACTTTAGACAGGTAAAGAAGGTAGCTATGATCGTTTTTAATTTTTGTTAAAAAAACTATTTTGCCAGATAAATTGAACGAGATTTCTTCATTTCTATAGTAGAATGGAAAAGTCGGATTTTTAGAAAAGTAAAATAAAAAGGTGTGTATCGTGCATGGGAAAAGTAATCACAATCAGTCAAACGCTTCTTGATGGATTGAAATGGCTGATGGAAGGAAATAACTGGTTGTTTTTAACTCCAGTGTTGCTGATTAGCGCATATGTCATGTTTAGAATGGTCAAACGAAAAGAAACATTTTTGATTTTCGTTTGGTATTTGGCTACAATCTCGATTTTAAGTTTGATGCTTGAACTTGCTTTAGGTGGTTGGGAAGCTTTGACTTTTGCTGTTATTTTCATTCTACTGTATCTGTTGGCGTATATCCCACATTTATTCAAGAAATTTCATGTGGGTAAAAAAGGACGTCATGCAGCTTCTATGAGTAGGAGAGGGCAACAAAAGTAGATCATAAGACGTAGCTTACTAGAAATTCTGGAATAGCTGGAAATAAAGTTCTTCAAAAAAGTAGCAACAGTGGCCATGAGGAAGGAAACAAAATTAGTTAGATTGTTTTTACAGGAATTTCAGATTAGAAATGTGTTTAGCAAATAAAAGAGAAAGAAGCTACTAGCAACTCAGATCGCTAGAGGCTACTTTCTCTTTTCCTTATGTGTCATAAATCAGGTGTCAAATATTGTTAAAAAAACTGTGTAGAATAAAGAAAGGAATGCAGACAATTAAAGGATATAAAAAATAATTTCGATTATAGCTTTCAGAACCCGTTGTTTGATTCGCTCTCATTCTATCACCTGATACAGCAGTACCAGATAATGCAATACCAATCAATAGTGATCCGATCCATATATATTGCAACATGTTTTTTTCTAAGATAAAGTAACTAAGAGTTGCAAGTATACTTGCTATAACAAAAGTGATTATGTATTTTTTCAATCAATTGGTCCTCCTTTACTAAAAAAACGTTCTCTTTTAATAGACGATACCATGATAATACTACAATTCATATACATAATTTGTGTTATTTAATCAGAATTATTGATTTTTTAGTCAATCCTTAGTTATTAGGAGTACATAACGTTTTTTAGAGCGGAATAAAATAAATTTTTGTTATTAAAGAATATATGGAAAATGGATATAGTTAATAGAATTTATGTAAGAAGACCATAGTTTATTGATTTTACCTAGACCAAATTTATTCCAAAAAGTCAGATGGAAAAGACTTAGTAATAAAAACGATTAAAAGGAGTTTGTCTATGAATTATGCTGAAATTGAGTCATGTTTTTCTACAACAAGTTTTAATCCTGAACCATTTATTGAAATAACTTTACATGATCACGAAATCAGAGAAAAACTGATCCATAATGTTATAGATGGAAAAAAGCATATCAACTATTATTTTAACAGCTATTTGATCATTAAAGAGGCCAGTTTAATCAATCCAGCACTATTTTATCCTTACTGGGATGATTTTTGGAAACTACATACTCATAAAAATTCTTATTATCGCATGATTGCCCATGATTTGATCACAAATTTAAGCGTTTGTGATACGCAAAATAAGTTTCAAGCCATCAAGTCAGAGTACCTTGATTTACCGCGAAAAGAGAAAATAAGTAACTTTCTGAAAATGAGTCATAATTTATTAAAGGCGAATCAACCCATAGCGCTTAGTGATGAATTAAACTTATTGTTGACTGACCCAAAAGTCTTGGCTAAATTTACAGAAAAACAAAGAAAAAGGATAGAAAAATTAGCTCAAACGATTCCAAGAAAAAGTACAAAGACTTGATTCAAACCATCGCTAAAAAACTGAAGCTTGCTAAGCAGACCAACGTTCCAATTTTCTTAGCATCAAAATTTTATACTTTCTTTAATGGTTCGGGTAAGGTTCGTTTTACCGATGACACAGGCGCTCAAAGTGTCAAGAGACCTGCACCAATTGCACGTTGTTCATAAACCGAAGAGTATTTGCGCACATGTCAACTTTTGAAGCAATTCAACTGCTGAACACTTTTGCGGCGTTGGTTTTGCTGATGATTGACCATAAGAACAAAAAATAACCATCTAAACACTTTGATAGGCGATTAGATGGTAAAAAAAATAATTAATAACTGTCACTGTCTTTTTAAGGGTCCTACATGGGGCTATGTTCGCGCATAGTCCTTTTTCTTTGTATTATGTTAGATTGCTGATTCTTGCAAGTAGGCTATATACGTACGAGTAGAGTTCTTTGGTCAGTTTAGAAACAGATAAATTGTAGACGAAAAAAGAGTTTATTTTTTGCCCCTTTTTATGAGAAGAGGCGGGAGTGTGAATATATCTGTGACTGTTCCTGGAAGAAGGACATTTGAAGCGGAGACAGAAGTGTTCCACTCCAAAAAGCAAAAATAAATTCATGGAACCTGCTTTTTAAATTTTTTGTAGATCTTTTAGCTTGTTTTCAAAAGAGTTTGCCCTTGCTTTTGTCGTTTATTAGTATGAATAGCTATTCACACTAAAGTAAGCATAAAAAATCATACCAATAGCGAGTAGACCACAAATAATCAAAAGGATAGTTGACCAACGCTGCTGTTTTTGGTTTGTTTTATTCGAATTTCTGCTTCTTAGAATAATCAAAAAAAGAATAAGTCCCCATACATAAACCATAAATTTCCCCTAATCATTGAGTTTTAGTGATTCCATCATATAATAAAAAAAATACAAAAGAAAGAGTAGATGAAGTGGTGTGCTTGAGTGGAATAATAGCTTTTATAAATAATAGTAGTGTAACTGCAAGTAAATGTTCAAAAATAGAATAAAAAAATAGTTTATTTAATTTGTCGATAACAGTTGATTCTTGTTAGGAACAAAATAAAAAATCCTATATTAATAGGATTTTGACTAGTGTGATATTGAAAATATTGTTATGTAAAGAATTCTTATCTTTGTTTTTTTGCTATTTCATACTTGCGTTAGTAGGATAGTTTACTTACAATAGTTGCAGATAGAAACAGCTGAATAAAAAGGCTCCTTGATAGTTAGCGGCAACTAACTACCAAGGAATGACCAGTCACACGTCTACACCCTGACCGATCATTTGCCATAGTCAATGCAGTTGCATCGACCTTATTTATTGTACCAAATTTTAGGTGAAAATTCTACCCTTGCTGTAGATTTTTCAAGGGATCGAATGCTTGTTGATTTGCTATGTCAAGGTATTGGGCAGAACGCCTGATACCTTTTTTGTATTTAGCTACTCTACCACAAACTAGTCATTTTCTGTTTCTATCTCACTTAAAATTAGGAAGCTGTTTCTGTCGCGAATGTAAAGGTAGGAGAAACAGATGGGTTTACGCTACTTTGATTACTATAATCAATTGGAAAAGAAATTAAGAATCGAAGAACCGCTCATGGCACAAGCCGGAAGATGGATAGCTCAGCAAATCTCTTTGGGTGGAAAATTACAGATATTTGCTAGTCGATCACTTAGCGGTGTGGCTTTTGAATTTTGGGAACAGCTGCCAGAATCGATCCCAGGAACATTAATAAAAAATCCAGCAAATGGAATATATGAAGAAATAGAAGGAACAGGTACAGCAATCATTGAGCAACTTACTACACAATCGGAAGATATCTTTTTGCTTCTTTCAAATGAAGGCAGAAATCCCAGTATAATAGAATTAGCACAGTGGATCAAAGACAATGACTACACATTGATCGTTGTCACGGGATTTGATCTATCCCGAAGTATCAAGTCACATCACAGTAGTGGATTACGATTATTCGAGTTTGCAGATTTGGTATTAGACAACCATGCAAAGATGAATGATGGTGTCTTGACTTTGCCAAATGTTGATTCTGAAATTTGCGGCGGTGCCTCGATTGCTACAATGTTGTTGCTTCAACAAATAATCTATTTTACAGTCTGCCAACTGAAACGGTAAATGGAAAATATAGTTAAAAAGAGACAAGAAAGAATTCTTGCGAATTCTTTCTTGTCTCTTAATACACGTTGATGAAAGAGTCTTCCCCAAAACTCTTTACACTGCAATTATAGTACATTAGTTATGATTATTGCAATGAAGTTTATCTATTGAATGAAAAAAAGTCTTAAATAAAGGACCTTATTTATGCAGAGAACGTTTTCCACGAAAAAAAATAGCAGAAAACATGAATATATATTTGGAAATATCAGGGAATGAATAAATAGCAGTTATCTACATATGATGAGAAAAATGGATCAACTTTTTACAAAAGATGAAAGATAGAAAATTTTTTTAATCGAAGATTAATTATAAAATATACCTATTTTTCTTAACTAGATATATTTTGATGACTATTAGGAGATTTTTATTTAGTCAAAAGAAAAAAATTTTTTTAATGGATAATTCATGTCTCAAGTATATTTTTACTGTATAATCTAGTTGCTTATCCATTTTTTATTCATTAAATTTGTAAACAGAAAGGAAGAATTGCTTTTGAAGAAAAAAATTTCTTCGGGAAAACCTAAAAGAGATCTTACAAAAATGACGACTCCGCATACGTATGTCATTATTTTTGGCGTTGTTATATTTGCATGGATACTAACATTTCTTGTTCCAGCAGGAAAATTCAGTACACAAGACATTGAATATAAAGATGCAAACGGAGAAACTAGTACACGGACGGTGTTGCGACAAGATTCATTCCGTTATGCATATGAATTAGACAAGTCTTATGTGTTTGACCAGTTGGAGGACTTACAAGATAACCCGTCACAAAGAGAAAAACTAGATGTTCCAGAAAAAGGCTTAGAAGAGGTTATTTCTGAGGGAGAAAAAAATCTGTCACAAGAGAAACTTGACAAAATTTCTCTAACGGACGATGTGTTATATGACCAATATGGAGAAAGCATTTATGATACTTCCAAGAAACTCCATAAAACAGCGAAGATTTGGGGAACCGATGATTTTGGTGGATTCGGCTTTTTGAATTTTGTTTTTGAAGGTCTAGTTTCTGGCGATAAGTATGGTTCTGCAGTTGGGATCGTAGCCTTGATTCTTGTTGTCGGGGGAGCGTTTGGGATCATCATGCGTACCGGCGCTATTGATGCAGGTATCTATGCTTTTATCAGTAAAACAAAAGGATTAGAGCGCCTTGCTTTACCGTTATTATTTTTCGCTTTTTCATTTGGAGGCGCAACATTCGGGATGGCAGAAGAGGTAATCCCATTTTCTATGGTAATGGTTCCCTTTGTCATTGCTCTCGGGTATGATTCGATCGTTGCAGTTACGGTGACTTACGTAGCATCTCAAGTTGGTAATGCTACCTCTTGGATGAGTCCATTCAGTGTAGCAGTAGCGCAAGGGATTGCGGGAATACCAGTACTATCTGGTGCCACGTTCCGTTTGATCATGTGGATTGTCGTTACGGCGTTATCTGCAGGGTATTTGATGATCTACGGAGAGAAAGTTCGTAAAAATCCCGAAAGTTCTGTAACATATAAATCAGATGAATATTTCAGAAGTCATTTGAAGAAAACAACGGATGAGCGAAAAGCATTTACCTTAGGACATAAGTTGATCTTAGTTGAAATGTTGGCTGTATTAGTTTGGATCGTTTGGGGCGTTACCCAGAAAGGCTACTATATTCCAGAAATTGCATCTCAGTTCTTTGTGATGGGATTGGCAGCTGGGATCATTGCTGTGATTTTCAAACTTGATGATATGAAAGTCAATGATATCGCTTCTTCTTTCCAATCCGGAGCGGCAGATTTAGCTGGAACTGCAGTTGTTGTAGGGATGGCGAAAGGGATCTTATTAGTATTAGGTGGTTCAGATGCATCTGTGCCTTCTGCATTGAATACGATCTTACACAGTATTGGTTCACTATTATCAGGTGTGCCGGCAGTGATTGGCGCTTGGGCGATGTACATCTTCCAAAGTCTCTTCAATTTAGTCGTTACATCAAATTCAGGACAAGCAGCGTTGACGATGCCGATCATGGCACCGTTAGCGGATTTAGTTGGTGTTTCACGCCAAGTAGCTGTCTTAGCTTACCAATTAGGTTCAGGGTTCATGGATGCTTTTACACCAGTATCAGCAAGTTTGATTGGGGTACTAGGTGTGGCACGTATCGAATGGGCTAAATGGGCAAAATTCCAGATAAAAATGCAAGGATTTTTCTTTGTACTGGGAACGATTTTTATTATGATCGCGATAGCCATTGGTTTACAATAAAAGAATAGAAGAACAAAAAAGCAGCTGGACCTATAGCAGGTGCAGTTGCTTTTTTATAAGAAAGGAAGAAAAAAATGAAACTTATTCGACAAATTGAAGTATACGCACCAGATTATTTAGGAAAATTAGATGTTTTACTTGCAGGAAATAAGATCATTGCACTAGAGGAAAACATTACAGGTGGTTACTCTGAGTTAGAAGTGGAAGAAATTTCTGGGGAAGGGAAACTGTTGACACCGGGATTTATCGACTGTCATTTCCATATCCTAGGTGGTGGTGGTGAAGGAGGCTTTCAAAATCGCACGCCAGAAGTCACGTTGAGTCAATTGACATCAGCTGGTGTGACTACTGTGGTCGGCTGTTTAGGAACAGATGGTGAAGGGCGGGATATGACAGCGCTCATTAGTAAAGCGAAAGGCTTAGAAGCAGAAGGGATCACTACTTTTGTATATGAAGGCTCGTATCGATTACCTGTCAAAACTGTCACTGATTCGATCATCAAAGATTTTTTGACAATCGATAAAATAATCGGAATCGGTGAAATTGCTGTTTCTGATCACCGTTCTTCTCAGCCAACTTTTGAAGAATTTGCTCGTGCCACTGCTGATGCACGTGTGGGTGGGATGTTATCAGGTAAAGCTGGAATCGTGAATGTCCATCTAGGTGGAGGAACAAGGAAACTTGAACTATTGAAAAAAGTAGTAGAAGAAACAGAAATTCCCATTTCACAATTTTTACCAACCCATGCGAATCGCACACAGGAATTACTTGATGCATGTATTGAATTTGCTAAAAATGGCGGTACTATCGATTTCACTGCAAGCGAAGATCCTGATTTTTGGGAAAAAACAGATGGAGAAGTCCGTTTTAGTAAAGCATTGAAACAATTATTAGATGCGGGTGTTGCACTTGATAATTTTACGATGACTTCCGATGGTCAAGGAAGCCTGCCTTATTTTGATGAAAATAACCATTTTATCGGGATGGGTGTTGGTAGTGCAAAATCATTATTAGTTGGTATCAAAGAAGCCGTCCAAAAGGAAAATATTCCATTGGAAATCGCACTTCGAGCTATCACAACTAACCCAGCGCGCATTCTAAAGCTTGAAGGCAAAGGGCAAATACAAGTCGGAAATGATGCTGATCTATGTATCCTTGATAAGGAAACACTAACGATTGATTCAGTGATCGCCAAAGGACAGATAATGGTGAAAGAGCAGGAAGTCAAAGTTTGGGGGACATTTGAAAAAACGATCTAGGGTGTCCAAGCATTCTGTTTGTCTGTTTCTATAGTTGATGATACTCTGATAATAGTAAGAGATGAAAATCAAGGGAGGAATTAGAATGGCAGATTTAAAAGGTCGTACAGAAGATACAAAAGATAAAGTAGTCGGTGAAGGAAAAGAAGCATACGGTAAAGCTACTAATGATAAGAGCAAAGAAACAGAAGGCAAAGCTCAATCTTTAGGTGCCGATATCAAAGGAAAAGCACGTGACCTCGGCGATGACATCAAAGAAGGCTTTGAAGATGTCAAAGAAAAATTCTCCAAAAAAGATGATCACCGCAAATAAGTATCGATGTTTATCGTGTGGAGTTCCCAATAGTACACGATGATAAAATGATACCTGACTCAGTAAGTACAAAGAACGGTTGGAACAGGAGCAACTCCTGTTCCAACCGTTTATTTGCCTTCAGAGTATGAGGTCGAGACAAAAGTCGTTTTGGTTTGAAATTTCCAAAAAAATTGACTTTTGGATGCCGTTTATTCGAGAGTCTGTAGCAAACCTGATTGTTAGATTTATCCCACATTCATTTAGTTACCTTCAAAGCGTGAGACAAAATTAAGGAATACTTTTGTTTTATTCTTTAAAAACGAATAAACGGTGGGAGCAGAAGCAACTCCTTCTTAAATAAGCCGAAATTCACAAAAATTTGAAAAGCAATTTTCGTTAATTTCTTCTTATTTTCTCGGAGTTAAACACTTCTGTCCCAACCTCTTTGGTATGTCAGATCAAAAAAGTTATTCTGGCGAATCAAGGATGATTTTAGCAAATTCTTTATTTTTTAATTCATAGATTTCATCACAGCTTTTTGCAACTTCTAATTCATGAGTCACAATGATGATACAGCGATTTTGTTCATGAGCGATTTCTTGGAATAAGCGGACAATCTCTTGCGAAGATACTTCATCAAGGTTTCCAGTAGGCTCATCGGCGACGATCAATTGATGCTCGCAACAGATAGCACGGACGATTGCCACACGCTGTTGCTGACCGCCAGATAATTTCGTTACTTGTTTTTTTGCAAGAGTTTCATCGATACCTACTCTCGCTAAACGTTCCAAAGCTATTCGGCGATACTCTTTATGTTTGGCATTTGAGATTTCCATAGCGACGATCACATTATCAACGGCTGAAAGATACGGCAATAAGTTATAGGCCTGAAAAATAATTGATACATCATTTTTGCGGTAATTCCGTAAGCCGATTTTCGCTAATGACTGTTCTTCGTAGTATACTTTTCCTTCTTTCGGTTGATCGAGTCCTGAAATCAAAGAGAGAAAGGTCGTTTTTCCAGAACCGCTCGCACCTAAAATAGCGTACATCTTTCCTGTTTCAAATGATAAATTGACATCTTTATAAAGTGCTTCCTCTGGATTTTGATACCAAAAACCTAATTGTTCTGTTCGTAACATCGAATTCCTCCTTTAGTTTAGTAAAATCTTTCTTGGATTTAATCGCAAAATTCCTATTGATGCGAGAAAAACAGAGAGTAAGCTGATACCGAATGCTACACCGGCGAGAAGACCTAATTGTGCAGGCTGAACACTGATTTCGAGTTCTTTTACTTGTTGGGAAACTTCAAACGGATTATTGTTGCTTCTGTTTCTCTGTCCATCAGGAGCTTTGGCATTACCATCGGGCATTTGACCAGGGGCTGTTTGTCCCTGATTTTGAGAGGTATTTTCTGTCTGTTGTTCTAAAAGCTGCTGACCTACTGCATTGGCTACAACATTACCACTGATCGAAGCCACACCGAGGGCTAGGATCATACATAACGCTACTTCAATAAACAATTGTAGGATGATCTTCATTCGAGATTCTCCCAAAGAGAGCAAGACACCTAATTCGTGTCGGCGCTCGCGAATCGTGATCATAATAATTAATGTCAAGATGATGACACCTGCAACGGCTACTAGCAAGACAACATTTTTAGAGAAACTTGCAACATTGTTCAACGGTTCAAGCATGGATTGATATAACGCATCATTGGATTGTAGACTGAACGTATCTGTGTCGATCAATTTTTTTGCCTCTGAAATAAAATCAGCCATTTCATCCGGATCAGTCAAAGTGTAAACAGCTGAGTCAACTGTATCATCATCTGTGGTACCGTTTAGTTCATTCGCAAATGTATAAGAGGTATAAAGTGTATTGGAGGGATTCATAAAACTAAAATTCATTCCCATACTACTAGTTGTAGCAGTCGATTCGTAGATTCCTTTGACCGTCATTTCATATACAGTGTCTTCATCTTTGGAACTGGTGATTTTAAAGGTATCTCCAACAGATAGATCATTTGCCTCAGCTAATGTGGAATCAAGGACAACATTGTTCGTTCCTTTATCACTTGCGGTTATTCCTTCACCGTCTGTGATTTTTGCTGTTCCATCTGTAAAATTACTATTTTGACTAGTAGCTGATACACCGCTGATCTGAAAATCTGCTTGCATCATTTGTGGTCCGCCACCCATGCCGCCAGGAGCGTTTGTATTGTTTGAATCAGTACTTTGTGAATCACTTGAAGACTCAGAGCTGGAAATAGCGGTGATCCCGCTCTTGGCAAGGGCAGAAGCAGAACTTTCAAAAGAATAGCTTTTCACATTACTGAGTTTGGCTATTTTTTCTGCGTCACTCAATGAAACAGGAGTGAGTGAAAAACTGCCAGGATCTGGACGCTCACTTGATGAGGAATCACTAGTAGAATTCTCCTCTTGTTTTTGGAAAGCTGACTGACGATTGGCGCTTAATGTGACAGTCGCACCAACATCTTTTTGTGCTTGTTTTGCTGCTTGTTCAGCCGAACTTCGAATCGTCAAACCTGCCAGTACAAAAATAAGAATGGCAGTAAAGACTGCGAATAACAATAAAGAATGTCCCCATTTTACTTTGGTACTTTTTAGTGCGCGTTTCATAAAATTCATCGTATGTATCCCTCCTAATAGTTACAAGAACGAGTGTAGGAAAGTCACCTTAAATAGAACTTAAACCCTTTTGTTATTCTATGCAGTGATTTTTACAACTTAGAAAATCTGACTATAGTTATTTCCGAAAATATGTTAAAATGGACGGAGTATATTCGTAACGGATGATGTGGGAAAGGAGACCAAGAAGGTTCAGCCTATTATCTTCTTTCTACCCCCAATCAAAGGAGCAACAAATGGTTCACATTAAACAAAATGGCTGATACTAGCGATTTGAGTAAATTGTTGTATAATAGTGGGGAATAGCTGATAAGGATAAGATCAGCTTTTGTGTTTACAAATATAAAAGATTCATTTATTCGATGGAACTTGTTCAAAAAAGTGGCAGGGATCAAAACGAGTCAGCTGTCAGCTAATTGCTACTATGAAGAGCAAAAAAATTTTGCAAGTATTTCATTAAAATGAATCACGTATTTAGTTAAAGAAGAGAATCGATGTCTTTAAACTTGGACATCATAAGAAGAGGTGAAATTTGTGAGTACCATTAAAATTATTCCTTTAGGCGGCGTACGTGAAAATGGAAAAAACATGTATATCGCTGAAGTGGGAGAAGACATTTTTGTGTTAGACTGCGGTCTAAAATATCCTGAAAACGAATTGTTAGGAATCGATGTCGTCATTCCTGATTTTACGTATTTGGAAGAAAATATCGATCGTGTAGCTGGTGTCTTTTTGACACATGGACATGCGGACGCAATCGGAGCACTACCTTATTTATTATCGAAGTTATCTGTTCCTGTTTTTGGTACAGAGCTAACGATCGAGTTAGCAAAATTGAGTGTCAGTCGGAATGATGCCGCAAAAGGATTCAAAGATTTTCATGTAGTAGATGAACACACAGAAATCGATTTTGGTGAAACAATCGTCAGTTTCTTCCGTACAACACACACGATCCCTGATTCAATAGGTATCAACTTGAAAACAAAAGAAGGCAGCATCGTCTACACAGGGGATTTCAAATTCGATCAGACAGCGATCCCGATGTATCAAACAGATTATGCCCGTCTAGCTGAGATTGGTAAAGAAGGGGTTCTTGCTTTGCTTAGTGAGTCAGCAAATGCAGAAAACCCAGTACCGGTTGCATCTGAATTGCAGATTGCAGATGAAGTGTTCGATACGATCAAGTATTGGGAAGGCAGAATTATTGTCGCTTGCGTAGCAAGTAACTTGCAAAGAGTTCAACAAGTGTTGGATGCAGCAGAAAAAGCGCAACGAAAAGTGGTGTTGACTGGTCAAGATTTTGAACGGATCATTCGGACAGCGATGCGCTTAGAAAAACTCCAACTTCCTAGTGAAGATCTACTTGTTACGTTGAAAGATATGAAAAAATATAAACCAGAAGAGCTGATCATCCTAGAAACAGGTCGCATGGGTGAACCTATCAAGTCTTTACAAAAAATGGCAAACGGTACGCACCGTAACATCAAGATCGAAGAAGGCGATTTGGTCTATATTACAACCACTCCTAGCATCGCAATGGAAACAATGGTCGCTAAAACGGAAGATATGATCTATCGAGCTGGCGGATCGGTGAAACTTATTTCTGAGAATATGCGGGTATCTGGCCATGCGAATCCTAATGACTTACAGCTGATGCTGAACTTTATGAAGCCAACTTATTTTATTCCCGTTCAAGGAGAATATCGTGAATTGGCTGCACATGCTGATTTAGCCCACGCTGTTGGAATCCCATATAAAAATATCTATATTACAGGGCGTGGCGATGTCTTAGAATATAAAAATAAGCGGATGAGTGTTGCTGGGACAATCAGCGCTGAGAATGTCATGATCGATGGACTAGGTATTGGTGATATCGGAAATATCGTATTACGTGATCGAAAGATCCTGTCAGAAGATGGAATTTTCGTGGCAGTCGTTACGATCAGTCGCCGTGAGAAGAAAATCATCTCAAAACCGCAAATTACATCACGTGGGTTTGTCTATGTAAAAGCGAGTCGTGATTTGATGAAAGAAAGCAGCAATATGATCGAAGAAATCGTTGGGAAACATTTAGAAAGCAATGATTTTGAATGGAGTAAACTCAAACAAGATATTAGAGATCAGCTTGGACGCTATTTGTTCGAACAAACCAAACGACGTCCTGTCATCTTGCCAGTGATCATGGAAGCTACTCAACGTAGAGGTAAAAAATAAGCATAATCAACAATGGTATGGAAATTTTTCTCCACAGTGAGAAGGATTTTCCATACCGTTTATTTTTATAGTTGATGATAAGATGAGAATGAAGTTACTTAAAGAGATAGGAGAGAAAAAGTAAATGGAAAAAACAAAAGTAGAAAACTATTTGGATGACTTAGGAGTACGCTATCAACCTATTGATTCTAGAAAAGAAGATTTAGAAAATTTTGAGGCGGTATTACAAGCTCAAAAGATCGACCCAAAGCTTGTCTGCAAGACATTGGTTTTAAAAGGTGATAAAACAGGTGTGATCATTGCAATTGTTCCTTTAGCTGCACACTTGGATTATAAAAAAACGCGAAAAGTGTCTAAAGATCATAAAGTTGGTTTTCCCGGTATGGACTACGTGATGGCTTATACTGGCTATCCTCACGGAGCAAATACGCCAATCGGCATCCATAAAGAGCATCCAGACTATCTTTTTCTGGCGGACAACACATTGAAAGAGCAAAATGAGTTAGTCATGTCGAGTGGTGAAATCGGTAGGAGCATCAAAATTGCTAGAAAAGACTTTGAAACAATCGTCCAACCAATCTATGCAGATCTGGTTTAAATTGTTTTTAGCGGCTGAAATTGACTTTGGACTTGGTGCAAACTGTATTATCTGTTACAATGATTTCGTATATACTGTACTATTATTTAGATAGATTTCTGAAAGTGAAATCGTTTTACTATTCATAATAAAAAGTGTTGGGAGTGGAAAAAATGAAAATTACTTATCACGGCCATTCTTGCTTAACCGTAGAAATGGCTGACGGACAACGGCTGATCATCGATCCTTTCATTACAGGAAACAGCAAGACGGATTTAACAGTGGAAAAAGTTAACACAGATTGGATCTTAGTTACTCATGGACATAGTGACCATATAGGAGATATGATCCCGATTGCTGAGAAAAACGATGCCACGATCATAAGTATTGTTGAGATCGCAGATTATGCACAAAGTCGTGGGGTAAAAGGACATGGGATGAATATCGGCGGTAAATACACGTTTCCCTTTGGTACAGTAAAATTCGTACCTGCACAACATAGTTCGAGCTATGAAGTTGATGGTATTCTGCAATATATGGGAGAACCTAGCGGAATTGTTATCCAAGCTGAAGGAAAAACGATCTATCATGCTGGAGATACAGCTGATTTCAGTGACCTTGCGTTGCTAAAAGAACAATTTTCGATTGATGTTGCATTTTTGCCGATTGGAGATAACTACACGATGGGGCCGGAAGATGCGGCGAGAGCAGCTAAACGGATCGGTGCTAAATTGGTCGTACCTATCCACTACAATACATTCCCAGTGATCGAACAAGATCCACAAGTATTTATCAATTTATTGACGGAAAACGAAGGAAAAATAATGAGCGTATCTGAAACGCTAGAAGTGTAGGGGTAGTTATGGCGACGAAGCATGATTTAATTTTAGAATATATTGAAAGTTTGCCAGTAGGAAATCGTATTTCAGTAAGAAGTATTGCAAAAGAACTGAGTGTCAGCGAAGGTACTGCCTATCGAGCAATCAAAGATGCGGAAAATGTTGGTTTAGTCTCGACCATCCAACGCGTTGGTACGATTCGGATCGAGCGGAAATTAAAAAAACATATCGAGCGTTTGACGTTCGGTGAAGTTGTACGGATCATTGAAGGAGATGTGTTAGGTGGTGCCTCTGGGCTTGATAAAGTACTGAACAAATTTGTGATCGGCGCAATGACAAAGCATGCAATGGAACGCTATATCACTCCCGGATCGTTGATGATCGTAGGGAACAGAGCAGAAGTGCAAAAGCTTGCTTTAGAGGATGGTGCAGCAGTACTTATCACAGGTGGTTTTGATACAACTCCTGAAATCGCACAGTTAGCAGATGAATTAGCTATGCCAATCCTGCGAACAAGTTATGACACGTTTACAGTTGCGACAATGATCAACCGTGCATTGAGTGATCAGTTAATCAAAAAAGATATCATGCTAGTCAGTGATATTTATATGTCAGCAGAAAAAACACACTACTTATTTCAAACAGATACAATTGCTGATTATCAGAAATTATCAGAAGAAACACAGCATTCACGATTTCCTGTAGTGAATCGTCATATGCGTCTGATGGGAATCATCACAGCAAAAGATGTGTTAGGAAAATCAGCTACTCAATTTATTGATCGTGTCATGACGAAAGAACCGATCAGTGTCAAAAAAACGATGAGTGTCGCTTCAGTCAGCCATCAAATGATCTGGGATGGCTTGGAAGTGATGCCAGTAGTGTCAGATGATTTGACTCTTGAAGGAGTAATCACTCGTCAGGATGTAATGAAAGCTATGCAGCTCGTCCAAAGACAGCCGCAAATCGCAGATACGATCTCTGATCAGATTTCTGGCAGCATCCAAACAATCGATGTGGATAAAGAAGGAAATCGTTTAGAGAATCCTAAATTCAAGTTTGTCGTGACCCCACAAATGGTCAACGGCGTCGGTACGATTTCCTTTGGTGTTTTGAGTGAGATCCTTGCAGATGTCGCACAAAAAACAATGGTGATGAATCAGCGAAGAAACATTTTGATCGAACAAGCAAATCTGCATTACCTACGTTTGATCCAATTAGAAAGCGAGCTAGATATACGTCCTCGAGTATTAGAAATAGGCAGAAGATCTGCCAAACTAGATATCGAAGTATACATTGAAAATACGATCGTTTCAAAAGCTATTGTGGTGTGTCAAGTAATGGAACGTTCTTAGAAAGCAGGAAAAAAATGTCTATCCAATCAGAAATAATAACAGAAATAAAAAAATATGATCGAATCATCATCCATCGGCATCAACGCCCTGACCCAGATGCGTTAGGCTCTCAAGTTGGGTTAGCAGAAATTTTACGAGAAAGCTTTCCAACCAAAGAGATTTATCAAGTGGGTGAAACAGTTGAGGGGCTTCGTTTTTTAGCAGAGATGGAGACGATAGAAGATCAGGTGTATCAAAATGCATTGGTGATCGTGACAGATACAGCAAATTCCCCTAGAATCAGTGATAAACGCTATGATCTTGGCGATAAACTGATAAAGATCGATCATCATCCAAATGATGAGCCTTACGGAGATTTGGTCTGGGTCAATAGGGATGCAAGCAGTTGCAGTGAAATGATTGCTGAGTTTGCGTTGCTATTCCCAGATGAGCTAAAAATCAATGCGCAAGCAGCCCGTCTTCTTTATGCAGGAATCGTAGGGGATACTGGACGTTTCTTATATCCAGCTACTACCTCAAGAACGCTAGAGATTGCTGCAATCTTAATGAGCTATCCGTTTGATGCAAGCGCGCTAAACCGAGAAATCGAACAAATGCCTATGAAGGTGGCGAAACTTTCAGGGTATATCTATCAAAATATCGAAGTTGATGAACATGGCGCTGGCAAGGTGATCTTATCCCAAGAAATCCTTTCGAAGTATGCGATTGATGACTCCGAGACAGCTGCAATCGTCTCATTGCCTGGAGTGATCGATGAGGTATTAGCATGGGGGATCTTTGTTCAACAACCAGAAGGCTATTATCGTGTACGCCTACGTTCGAAAGGCCCTGTTATCAATGAACTGGCGAAGCGTCATCACGGCGGTGGACATCCATTAGCAAGTGGAGCCAATGCGAAAGATCTCACTGAAGTAGCAGAAATCTATCAAGAAATACAAGAAATGTGTCGGGCATTCAACAAATAATTTTGTCCAAAGCTTCTGAATGATAATAAGATAGATACAATAATCGTAAAGGAAATCATTATTGTGTTAAAAATCACAAATGTGTCTTTTCAAATTGCGAGCTATCCGTTACAATATGGATTAACGCTATTTTTAAAGGAGAAAGAAGATGACATTACCAAATTGTCCGCAATGCGGATCTGAATATACCTATGAAGATCGAGGGCTTTATATTTGTCCAGAATGTGCAAATGAATGGAGCAGTGAAGAAACGAATCAACAAGAAGAAGGATTGGTTGTACTTGATGCAAACGGGAATCGTTTGGCAGAAGGGGATAGCGTCACAGTGATCAAAGATTTAAAAGTCAAAGGCGCTACAGGAGCAATCAAACAAGGCACGAAAGTCAAAAATATTCGTTTAGTTGAAGGCGATCATAACATTGACTGTAAAGTCGATGTCTTCGGTCCGATGAAGTTAAAATCAGAATTTGTTAAAAAGCTATAAAAAGCTCAAGTTATTTTCACATTCTTTTCGTATTACTCATGGTAAAATAAGGTAAAGTAAAAAGGAGTGAAATCAACATGTATGGATATGGAATGTATGGTTTCTTTGATCCAACATTTATATTAGTCATAGCTGGTCTGATCATATCAGGAATTGCTTCGGCTTACGTCAATAGTACGTTTCGAAAATATGATCAAATACAAAGTAAAAATCACGTGACAGGTACGCAAGCAGCTCAATTCATTTTACAAAGTCAACAGATCAATGATGTTGGAGTGCAACAAATTGCAGGGAATTTAACAGATAACTACAATTCTGGGAATAAGATGTTGAGTTTATCTCAGGCAACTGCTCAGTCGACATCTGTTGCAGCAATCGGTGTAGCAGCTCATGAATGTGGACACGCTGTCCAAGACGCAGTCGGTTATGCACCGCTGAAAATCAGAGCGGCATTAGTTCCGGTTGCGAACTTTGGCTCAATGATCTCATTTCCACTGATTTTGGTAGGGGTACTTTTAAGCTGGAATGATACCTTGATCAATATTGGAATATTTGCTTTTTCGTTAGCTTTATTGTTTCAATTAGTCACATTGCCGGTGGAATTCAATGCATCAAGACGAGCAATCCGTATCTTAAGTGAAGGCGGTCTTTTGGCAGAAGATGAAGTACCGATGGCTAGACACGTATTGTTTGCAGCCGCATTGACTTATGTAGCAGCTGCTTTATCTACTTTTTTACAGTTGTTACGTTTGATCCTGATTTTTGGTGGAAACAGAAGAGATTAGGAACAAAAAGAATCATTTTTTACTTTTCTTTCATTCAAAATCAGCAGTTAAATTGGCTGTCGATCATAGAATTTGAACTACGAATTCTTATGATCGACAGCTTTTTTTGTATTCTCTGTTCTTGCTCTATTGGATGTAGTACTTCTCCATGCGTAAATAAATCCAGTTAGTATGTAGTTAAAAAATGTCAATTGAGATACATTTTTTTGATCAAGTTGATCAGTTTGGACCATGATTCATTCTCATCGTGTGGATCAAGATAAAAGATTTCAGCATTTTGCTGGAATATCTCAAATTCATCGGTGATGATCAAATCTGCCTTTTCTGGAGTTTCAGTAATATGTAGGAATTGCTCATTAAAGAGATTTTTCAATCGACTTTTTATGTAATAATTACCGGTCAATGGTTTGTTTATTTGAAAATGAATAAAGAGTTCTTTTTTTTTTCTGCGTGTAAAAGTGTATGAATCAACTGACTAAGTTTTCCAGTAAGTATTTCTTTGTGGGGGGAATGTAAGTAGACACATTCGATAAGTGCTTTTATCTTCTCCAGTTGGCTATCTTCAATTGCTTTACTTGGCGCCTTTTTTGGAAAAAAAGTGTCTGGAAATCTTCTACGTTCTTTTCTAGCAATAAAATGAACGACGTCATCATGATGATGAAATACCCGTAATAATATTTTTTTTCTGGTGTACGAATAAAAGGAAAGGAATCGGCAAGTTTTTTTACTAAGAGCGAAGTTTTTCGGCAAATTGGATGGTTGCTTTTAGATAATTCATAACCAAAAAGTGTTTTTTGCTGATCCGAAACTAGATTAGGAAAAAAGTAGCACAGCAGGAAATTAAATATGATGATTTCATTTATTGCGATATTTTGCGGAAAGATTGAAAAAAAGTGCTGTTTGAACTCTCCAGAAAAATCTTTTGTTTGATAGATGATCCTCATTATTTCATAGGTGGATAGCATTGTAGGATCGTCCAGATGTTGCAGCTTCGACCGAATCATAAAAATGGCCATCAGCAAGAATCTGGTTTCATATTGTTTGATCGCTGTTTTTGTTGATAGTTCATGTGACAGCAACTTCTCTTTTTTTACCGAAGAATATCTCAGACTTTTTAGAGGCCATTGAATACCTTGGAAAGATTCTGAGAAAAAATGATACATAAAGACTCTTAAAAAAAGTTCATTTCCTGTGATCATATAGCAATTTTGGCGTGAAACAAGTTGTAATTGGAAACGACCTAATACTTTATTCAATTGCCTCTTTAGTTTTTCAAGATAAGAAGGTGAAATATATAGCTGCTCGAGTAAGATTTTTTTAGGGACATGAGCGTCTGGATAATTAAAAAGCAATAATAAGAATTTGAATCGATTTGATTCTTGAAGATAGAATAACTTTACCCTATAGAAAATAGACATTTTATCATTTAAACTTGGCTCGATTGTTTGGATCGTTCCTTTCGCTGTAGACTGGATAAAATTGGCGATTTTTAAATATTGGAAAATTGTTCCATTCAGCTTTCGTATGATTTCTTTGATGGTTCTTTTTGGAATTGACAAAGTAGTAGCTAATTCTTGTAGCGTACATGTCTCTTTTTGAATGATCGTATAGAGAACAAGTAATTCTTTTTTCTAGCATCGATTAACATGAAGTCCTCCTTTTTAATCTTAATGTTGTCCAGAACGAGACAAAAAATGTGAGTGGAAAGTGTTTTTAATGTATGTTATTCTCACATTATACTAGAATATTATTTTTATAATCGTTATTTAAAAAGCATCATTGATTCATTTATCCTATTGTTTATTTCTTTGCTTGATTTGTCAAGCTATAACGGATGGTATAAAATAAAAAATTTGTTTTTATGTTGATATTAAGCCATAAGTATTATGTTTTAACAGCGATGTGTATGATGGGTCATGAACAAATCAGTGTTCAATTATACCTTGTGGAAAAGCTTGCACAAGTTTCTGTTATGTTTGTTATTTTTATCGATGAGGAAACGAATACACAAGAATAGGATCAGTCAATAAAATCCAAATGAAAGGACGAATGAGTCCGTGGGAAGAGTAACAAATTTTAGTAAAGAGTATTTACTCTTTAAAAGTATGGTGTATGCTGAAGAAAACGGGATATCGATGATAACAGCTAGAAGCTTAGCTTCTTTTTGTGGTTGCTCTACTTATCCAATCTATGCGCATTTTAAATCGATACGTATACTAAAAGAAAAAATACTTGAGGAGATCACGATTTGTTTCGATCGTTACTTGATGGAGTATGTCGTAGATGATTTTTTTAGTATTGTTCATTTATTAAAAGAATTCTTTTCGATCCATGAAAGTATCAGGGGTGTGGTGATCAAATTTGAATTAGATATGGCTTCCTTATTCAAACGTGCATTTTTTGAGTACATACAAGAACAAACCGGAATCAAAGAACCTTACTTATTAGAATTATTGTGGTTAAATGCTTTGGGTAGTTTGAATTCGGACAAGTCTTCCCATGAATTTTTCGAAACGATGACACTGATCTGGAACAAGCTGGCGGAGTTGGAAGAAAACTTACCAGAAGTTTTGACCAATATCCAGTACTTACCTAGTAGATGAGGGACAGAAAATGATTTTAGTCTAAATTTCTTTGTTTTTTTGACTCAGGCAACGGGGTTAAATAGTACGTTTATTCTTTTGTCTATGCTATGATTAAGTTAGATAAAAGGAGCTGATAATTATGAAAACATCAACAAAAGTAACGATCGGATTAACTGTCGCAGCTGCTGCTAGTGTGGCAACTACTGTTATTGTTTCAGGTAAAGTGATTGAAAAGATTCATCATCTAACGACTCGATCAAAAGTAAAAAAATTCGTGAACGATAAATTTGATGGCAATGAAAAATTATTAGATATCGTCGATCATTTATCGGATAACGACTTGGACTCTTTGATGGGGATATTAAAAAAGATCAAATCTGGAAAAAAGAAAATTTCAGTTTATGGTGATTCACTAAAAGGATCAACGGAAGATGTAAAAGATCGTCTGTTGCATTTTATCGATAATATGATGTGACACACTATCGAGTTAAGCTTAAAAGACTAGTCAACGAGCAAGGAAAAGGAATTTTCCAAAGACCGTTTGACTAGTCTTTTAAGCTTTTTTTATTATTGTCTTCAGACCTAATAGGCTGTAGTCGACTGATCAAAGGTGGTTTAGCCTACAGCCATCATCAGGAAGTTTTTATTGTCTAGTACATACATTATAAATTTTGTTAGGAGGCAGCATCCGTGATTTCCCTTAACGTTTGAGCCAACTGGTGGACTTGGTCAAGGGTCGTCGCTGAACTGAATGAGACTCGAAAAAAGTGATCTGCTTGATTTTTGTCCAGTCCTAATGCGGCTAAGCTGGGATCGACTAACTCACGACTGTTGCAAGCCGCAGTCGTCGATAAGGCGAAATCTCTTTCCGCCATCGCCGTCACAAGATCGCTGGCGCCAAGGGAGGGGGAAAATAATCCGAGGATTCCTGGAAAATCCCCCGCAACGAACTTCCAATCAGGCAAATCATTTACCAAAGCCTGTTGAAGCCTCCGAAAATAAGTCAGATTTTGCGACATTTCCTTAAAGGCTTCACTAGCCGCCTGAGTAAAAGCCGCAATGGCCGGCAAATCTTGCGTCCCACCACGAAAACCGTGTTCCTGCGTCGTTCCAGGACTGAGGGGGCGAAAAGCGACTGTTGAATCAAGATACAGTAAGCCACAGCCTTTGGGACCAGCGAGCTTATGACTGGCGGCACTAAAAGAGCTGATACCTTTTGGTAAAGGCTGTTTACCAAAACTCTGGACACAATCGCAGTGAAACAGGATTTTGTGTTGGCGAGCTATCTTGGCCAAGGCATCAATCGGTTGTTGGATAACCACCAGTCCCGTCTGATCTGTTAGTGCTTCAGCGAAAACAGCCGGTGAAATTTTTCCTTGCTGATCAAGGGGCAGTTTTTTTACCCGAATCGTTGGATCAGCGGCCAAAGCATAAAGTAATGAGGGATGTTCAATCGGGCTGACCAACACTTCACGTCTTTCTTTTGGAAGTAGTTTTAAACTCAAAGCTAAAGCCAATTGATTACTTTCGGTTCCGCCACTGGTGAAAATCAAACTTTCGGCTGGTTTCTCAACCAGTTCGCTAAAGACTTGCCGGCAATGGCTCAATAATTGTTGAGCAGCCTGTCCAATGGGGTGGTCGCTGGAGGGATTCCCATAATATTTTTCTGCTGTTTCAAGGTAAACTTTTAATGCAATCGCTGACATTGGTGTAGTTGCCGCATAATCAAAATAGTTCATAGAAACTCCTTTCTAAACTGTCTTGACATGTATGGTAGAATAGGTGCATATTATTGTCAAGACACAAACATATTGGGGATCGATTTAAGATGAAAACAAAAACAGTAATTATTGTTGGTGGAGGCCTAGCCGGTAGTTTGACTGCCACTAGCTTACAGGAGCAATGTAAAGTGACATTGTTTACCAAAAAAAAATTGACCGATTGCAATTCGATGCTAGCACAAGGGGGAATTGCTGTTGCTATGTCACCAGATGATAATTGGCGGGCCCACTATCAAGATACTCTCAAAGCCGGTGTTTTTCATAATGATCCGGCGGCAACGAGCCTATTAGTCAAAAATGGGGTCACAGCGATCGAGAAGATGATTCAACAAGGAATGGCTTTTGATCAAGATGAGCAAGGAAATTGGCAATTTGGTTTGGAAGGAGCCCATAGTTTTCCTGGAATTTTACATTGTCATGGAGATCAGACCGGTAAATATCTGACACGCTTTGCCCATGAACATTTGGCGCAAGTGGAAATCAAAGAAAATCAGCCGGTGACTCGTTTGCTCTTAGGAGAGGGACGCTGTATCGGGGTGGAATATCTGAGTGAAACCCGAGAACCTACACAACTTTATGGGGATGCTGTCATTTTAGCAACTGGTGGCATCGGCGGGTTGTATCCTTTGACCACTAATGACGAAACCATCACCGGCGATGGAGCGGCTTTAGCTATCCGAGCGGGAGTAGCTTAGCGGATATGGAATTTGTTCAATTTCATCCGACATTATTAACCCAGGATGGAAAGTGTTACGGCTTGATTTCCGAAGCTGTCCGGGGAGCGGGGGCCCATTTAGTTGATGAGCATGGTCGCCTAGTGATGAAGGAGGTCCATCCAATGCAAGACCTAGCTCCACGCGACATCGTGGCACGGGCATTGACCGCAGAATATCAAGCCGGTCATCAAATTTTCTTGGATCTGAGGGAAGTACAAGATTTTGAAACACATTTCCCCCAGATTACCCAATTAATCGATCGCCATCAAATTCCATTTCGGCAAAACAATTTGATTCCGGTTCGACCAGGGGCACATTTTATGATGGGGGGGATTGCTACGGATCAAACTGGTGCTACTAGCTTGCCAGGATTGTATGCAGTCGGAGAGGCCGCTTGTACCGGAGTTCATGGCGCGAATCGCTTAGCCAGTAATTCCTTATTGGAGTGCGTTGTCTTTAGTCACCAAGTAGCCCAAGAGATTGCGGATTTACCCGACGAAACAAAAACGACAACACCTATTTCTCAAAAGCTAGCCGATAAATTTACTTTACCGGATAAAGCAGCATTGCAAACTCGGGCTTGGGCAGCGCTGGTAATCCAACGAAGTCCAACAGAAATCGAGGAATTTTTAACTTGGCTGGCCCAGTTTGATTTTCAATCTTTACCAGCCCACTATAGTTTAACTGAATTAGAAACAGCAAATTTGTGCTTAGTGGCTGAAGCAATTGCTCAAGCAGCCTTGGCACGCAAAGAAAATTTAGGGGCCCATGCCTGGAGGAAAAATTAAGATGAATCAGATTGCAGTAAAAGACGCATTACACTTATTTCTCAATGAAGATCTCGGTTTTGGTGATCTTTCCAGTGAAACAATCTTTCCCGTCGAAGCTCAAGGGGAAGGAACCTTTCTTCTAAAGGCTGATGGAGTAGTTTGTGGTTTATTCATTGCCCCGTTAGTCTATGAATTATTAGGAGGACAGGTGGAATTTACACCGCTAGTGGCAGAAGGAAGTTATCAATCGGCAGGAACTATTTTGGCAAAAGTCACCGGACCGATTCGCACACTGTTAACCGGCGAACGGACAATCTTGAATCTATGGCAGCGAATGGGAGGAATTGCCACCGCGACTAGGATTGCTTGTGAGCGTCTCGCTGACCCAAGTATCAAAATCTGCGATACCCGCAAGACGGCGCCAGGGCTGCGATTGTTTGACAAGTACGCGGTGACACAAGGTGGTGGGTTTAATCATCGTTTTGGTTTAGACGATGGGGTGATGTTAAAGGATAATCATATCTCCTTTGCCGGCGGGATACCAACCGCCGTTAAAAAAGCCCGCCAACAATTAGGCCACATGGTAAAAATCGAAGTGGAAGTGGAAACAAAAGAAGAATTGCAGGCGGCGATTGAGGCTCAGGTGGATGTGATTATGTTCGATAACCGCACGCCCACTGAAGTCAAGGAATTTCAGCAGCTGGTCCCCGCCGGTATCACCACTGAAATTTCTGGTGGGATTACATTAGAAAATATCGCGAACTATCAAGGAACGGGGGCAGATTGCATTTCTCTAGGCTTTCTGACCCACTCAGTAACAGCTTTAGATATCAGTTTCAATAGTAAGGAAGGAGTAAAAGGATGAGCATTTTGACAGAATTTCAAGGTCAACGCATCGCGCAGGATTATTTTAATGCTTCAGCAAGTCAGCTAACAGAAAAAATTCTGGCAGCCAAAAAACAATTCGGTTCGCGGCTATTAATCTTGGCTCATCACTATCAAAAAGATGAGATTGTGGACTTGGCCGATGAGGTAGGGGATTCTTTACAATTGGCTCAGCTTGCCGCCAAAAATAAAACGGCGAAATATATCGTTTTTTGTGGCGTCCATTTTATGGCGGAAACAGCTGATATGTTGACAGAAGCCAATCAGCAAGTAATCTTGCCAGATTTGACTGCGGGTTGCACGATGGCAGATATGGCGGATCGTTATCAACTACAGGCCGCTTGGGAGCAACTACAGGAGAAATATCCTGCTGAAATTTTACCGATTACCTATATTAATTCGACTGCTGCCGTGAAAGCTTTTGTTGGGGAACATGGGGGAGTTTACCGTAACTTCCAGTAATGCGACCCAGGTGTTGAAATGGGCATTCAAGCAGAAGAAGCGAATCTTTTTTTTACCGGATCAACATTTAGGCCGCAATACAGCTTTTGGTATGGGCATTCCTTTATCAGACATGGCCCTGTGGAATCCCCGTAAAAATGAACTGATTGCCTCCGCTGAAACTGACCCAAGAGTGATTCTCTGGGATGGCTGGTGTTCGGTGCACCAACAATTTACCTCAGGTCAGATCAAAGCCTTAAAGCAAGCTGACCCTGAGATTAACATAATCGTCCACCCTGAATGTCCTCAGGAAGTAGTGGCGTTGGCCGACGAGTATGGCTCCACCAATAAAATCTTGCAGGTGGTGTCGGCGGCTCCGGCGGGTAGTCATTGGGCGATTGGAACTGATAATAATCTTGTCGGTCGAATGAAGGACACCTTTACCGATAAAAAAATCAGTTTTTTGAATCCTCGTTCCTGTGCCTGTTTGACGATGAATCGCATCCGTTTGCCTCATTTAGCTTGGTCTTTGGAACAATTGGTGCAAGGTGAAGTCGTCAACCAGATCACAGTCGATGAAAGAACCACAAAATCAACTTTAAAGGCCCTTGAACGGATGTTAGCCTTAAGTTGATCAGATGATATTGGTAGTAAGTCAGAATAGTCAAAAAGCTAGGCGCTGAGGAAATAGTCTAAATACCTTAGTTCTTAGCTTTTTGTGAGTTCGCGGTAGTTGGTTTTCGGTATTGGACTCAACGCACTTTTTTCGCTGGAGCAACTCATTGGAAACTTCCGTGGCTTGGCATCGTGCCAGAAGAACTAATTCGCCCAAAAATTATCAAGAATTTTTGGGCGAATTAGCCAAAGAAAACTAAAAAAGCAATTTGTGAATCAACGTTATGAAGCAGACAATATACTGGTGTTTCATCCAGGGTGTTTTTAAACCAAAATCCGGTATAGAAATTTCCATTGACCTTGTTCGTCTGTCCAACGAGGGCTCAAGATGGAGGGGCTAGCGGAAAATTTTAGTTATCCATACAAAGAAAAATATTACTAGAAGTGTAATGATGTTATAATTACGTTAATATCATTAACCGATAACAGTATTAAAGAGAACTTTGTAAAGAATAGTGTGCTGTTTTAGTAAAAATAGAAAGGTAGGTTATGTTGATGACAGTATTTTTACTATAATATCCTTATTCATAGCTATTTCAGTGGTAATAACTATAGTATCAGTGCTGTTAAAAATTAAAGGTAAAATTGATTCTGATTGGTTAACAGTTTTTTTGACCAATTTTTGTTTTATTAAGATGTGGTGTATTTTTAGTATTTGGATTACTGTTGATGTATTTTAGTAATTTTGGTTTGTAAAAATTATCAGGCATAAATAGATTTAGAAAAATTATAGTAGGATATTATTAGATTTTTAATGCTACCCATAATTCGTTTTATTGGTAGTTATAATTTATTAATTTGTTTTGCAAACGTTTTTATTTTGAGGGAAAGTAAATCGAACATTTGGATACCGTGTCTTATGTTTACATATTTTTGTACTATACTCTTATGCGTATTGCAAAAAAAATTAAGCTATCTAAGCGTAACTACAATATAAAGGAGAATGACAAATTGAATACTTTTACAAAGTGGTATAAGAAACTAAATATCGTTGGTCGTGTATTATTTACACTCGGTTTATCAGCTGTGTTTTACTGGATATTATCGGTACTCTTTCATACTTCTTTCGATTGGTTAATTATTCTTTATTATGGGGGGTATGCCTTGTTAATTCTTGGTGTTTTAAAACTTAATTTACGAACGAGTATTTCATGGGTTATTTATTGGCTCACACCTTTTATTGTGTGGAACTTAACTTCAATTTACGTCCATCATAATTTTAAAGGCTTCAAAACCATTATATTTAGTTTGTTAGCAACGTTTGCTTTTTCAGCTATGTTGCTAACTCTATCTGAGGCTTTTAAAGAGATGAAAAGTGATGAGAGCAATGGCTAATAAAAAGTTAGAAACAGGGATTGGGGCAATGCCCCAAAAATAAAAAGAAGAGATCGAGATAAAAGTCGCTTAGGTTTGAGAAATTGGAAAAAAAGGCTGGGACAGAAGTGTTTTCTTACTTTTGTCCCACGTTCTTATTTAGAAATCAGTTTTGCAACAGAATAAGATAGCAAAAAAGGAGATCATTTGCTTCTTTTAAATTGAACCCGGTTTGTTCTTGGAACTTCTCAATTTTATATTTCAACGTGTTTCGATGGAGAAACAACGCTTTAGCGGTAGAGCTGATATTTCCTAGATTTCGCCAAAGCTCCAAGATGATTCCTTCCATTTCTGCTTGTTTTAGTATTTCTCGATAGCTATGCATCAAGGAACTCTTTTCGATTGTTTCCCTTGTGTAATGTTGAAGAGCGATTTCTGACAATGTAGTGGTACGATTGTAGGCACCCAAATGTTGCTTTTCCTGTAAGAAAATCTTTCGTTCTTCAAAAAACAAATCAGGAAGATCTTGTGTAGGTAAATGAAATGTTCCAATGAATGCTTGTGTGGTTATATCAAAGTCAGTATCAAGCGAAAGAAAAATCCCGTTAAGTTCGGTAACATCAAGATAGCCCGTTTGTTTTTTTTCAATGATCAGTGCATCTGTCTCAGTATAAAAGAAAAAATCTTCGAGAGAAAAGAACATTTCGCGGATAGTTTCTTGCCACTCTTTTTTGAGAAAGCCAGTTCTAGGTGTGACGTGTAATTGAATGATACGGTAACTGTTATCTAGAGAAATAGGCTTGTTTTCAAAGAGAAACTGATACCATACATGAGTAGTTGCGTTGATCGTATTAGGGAATAGCGCTTCCAAAAGATTCAATTCCTGAGAAGACAAAGAGTTTTTTTCAATCCATAAGAACTCATTTTCTATCAACAAAGAAAGAATCTTTTCATCAGAAGCAGGATGTTTCTTTCTTTGCGCATTGGGATAAAGTTCAATCAGTTTGGTCATATTCATGGGATTCACCTCCCCTATAGTTTACCATAAGAAAAAAAGCTAGTTACAACCTTTTTGACATATGCTACAGTTAAACAAGAAATAAAAAGCAGAGGAATTTTAAAAGTGGACGAACAAAAAGTGCAAGAAAAAGAATATTGGATGCGTTTAGCTATAGAAGAAGCGAAAAAAGCACATGAATTAGAAGAAGTGCCAATCGGGGCAATCGTTGTACTAGACAATGAGGTTATCGGGCGAGGATACAACTTACGAGAAACAACACAGGATGCTACGACTCATGCAGAAATGATCGCTATCAAAGAAGCGTGTCAAAAGGTCGGAAGCTGGAGATTAGAAGAAGCACAGCTATATGTCACCTTAGAACCTTGTCCGATGTGCAGTGGGGCAATGATTCTTTCACGTGTAAAAGAAGTCTATTTTGGTGCGTTTGATCCAAAAGGTGGTACTGCGGGTACATTGATGAACCTTCTTGAAGACGAACGTTTTAACCATCAAGCTTTTGTCGAAGGCGGTATTTTAGAAGAAGACTGCGGGAAACTCTTAACAGATTTTTTCCGAGAACTTCGTGCAAGAAAAAAGAAAGCAAAAAAGTCTGGTCAAATTACTGAAAATGAGTTATAATAATCTTTGCCGAAAGGCTAGGACAATGGTGGGCTTGTGAAGCGTGTCAGATCTGGAAGGAAGCAGCACTAAGCAGGATCCGCCATGTGTCTGATTGAATAGATTGATCGTAAGCGTGATAAATCAGTTGATTTATCCGCATTTTTTTTTGCAATTTATCTGTATTTTATACATAGTGGATAAGAGAATGTAGTTATGCCAAGTAACTGGGACCAATAAGCAGCGAGCGTGGTACATGCTCGATTGAGTCCACCGTATATCCATCAATAGCAGCCATTTATTCGAAAAGTTGAAAGAGTTGTCCCATTCATTGGGCCAGCTCTTTTTTATGTATGTCGAATCAGCTGATAAATGAAAGAGAGACTTGGTTAAAGGAATCCCTTCAAAGTGAACATTCAAATCCCCTATGGTATTATTAAGTAAAGTGAGGCGAATAAATAAAATGGAAAATATAGTTCTTTTACATACCAATGATTTACATTCACATTTAGAAAATTGGCCAAAAATCAGACGGTTCATCGATCAAAAAAAGCGAGAAAACGAAAAGAAAGGGATAACGACGATCACAGTTGATCTCGGTGACTTTACTGATCGTTGGCATCCATTATCAGAAGCAACAAATGGTCAAGCAAATGTTGAACTGATGAATGAAGTAGGTTATGATGCGGCGACGATAGGAAACAATGAAGGTGTGGGAAATGCTAAGAAAGAATTGAATCACCTATACGATCAAGCAAACTTTGATATTTTGTTAGATAATTTATTTGATAAAAACACGTTACAGCCACCAAAATGGGCAAAACGTTTCAAAGTGATCGAAACGCCCGAGCATACCAAAATCGGATTGATTGCGTTTACTGCACCTTTTCCTCTGACTTATAGTCCGAATGGTTGGGATATCCGTAATCCCTATGACATCTTGCCAGAACTTGTTGAAGAGTTACGATCAACTGTGGACGTTTTAGTTTTGATGAGTCATTTAGGGATTCAAGACGATAGTCAAATTGCGATGGATTTACCTGCTATTGATGTTATCTTAGGGTCACATACCCATCATTTATTTAAAGAGGGGCGAGTAATCAATACTGTTCAACTGGCTGCGGCAGGCAAGTATGGACAATATGTTGGTGAAGTACATTTAACGATCGATGAAGAGAAAAAGATCGTTGCTCATTCTGCCAAAGCGATACCTACTGATTCAATGACGTCTTTTGCCGAAGATGAACAAGAAATCGAGGAATATTTGAACAGAGGCCATCAGTTGTTAGCAGAGAAAAAAGTGGCAGAGATCCCTTTTGAATTATCACTAGATATCTATGACGAATATTCGTTTATCCATGAAGCACTAGAAGCAATTAAATATAGAGGGAAAACGGAGGGTGCTATCTTAAACAGCGGGTTGTTTTTAACCAGTATTCCAGAGGGCATCGTAGACCAAGATCAACTCCACACGGCATTACCTCATCCAATGCATCTGTTGAATGTTACGCTCAAAGGAAGTGATCTGATACGTTTAGTATTAGAAATTGAAAAAAATCGAGCTTTTTTACGGAATTTTCCTATGAAAGGAATGGGATTTCGAGGTAAGATATTTGGTCAGATCGTTTATAGCGGTATTTCATATGATGCGATAAATCATCAAGTCTATTGGCTGAATAAACCAATAGACTTGGAAAAAAAGTACACGTTTACTACGGTTGATCATTTCATGTTCATTCCTTTTTTCCCAACAATTGAAATTGCAGGAGAAAATGAGTTCTTATTTCCAGAATTTATTCGAAGTGTCGTAGGCAATTACCTAAATGCTTACTATCCAATAAAATAAAAACAAGGTATAATGTGAAAGATAGGTGGTGAAAGCATGTCGGCTAAACAAAAAAAGCAACAAAACGTTGAATCCGAAAGAAAAGAAAAAAACATAACAGAAACTAGTGAAGATGAGACTGTGACAGAAGAGATTACGGCAGTCATAGAAGAAATCATTGAGGAACCAAAACCAGAAAAAGTAAAAGGAGAAATAATTACTTTTTTAGATGAAACCAATTTTTTGATTGGTGAAAGACAGTATCGACTTGTAACGAATTATCGTGAAGGGTTTGATTCTGAAAAATTAGGTGAAAGATACAGTGATGTATTATCTAGGTATGATTATATCGTTGGTGACTGGGGCTATGAACAGTTAAGATTAAAAGGTTTTTTCCGTGAAGACAATAGACGTGCTCATCCAGAACAACGAATTGACTCTCTAGAAGATTATTTGTATGAATATTGCAATTTTGGTTGTGCTTATTTTGTGATCGAGCGAATCGGTGGCAAAAAAGAAAAAAGTACACAACGTCGCAGAAAAAAGAAAAACCAAGGTCGGGCGTATATTGATGAGAAGAAAGTACCCGTAGCTTCAAATCACAAAAAACCGGTCATCAAAAAAAGAAATACAAACCAAACAAACAAAGAAACAGTAAAACCAAAAGTGAATACAGCAAAACCAAAATCAAATACGAACTTTACGATAAGACAAAGGGAAGAGTAGTGAAGAGATGAGTTATAAAGGATACTTGATTGATTTAGATGGAACAATTTATCGCGGAACAGAGCCGATCCCAGCAGGTAAACGTTTTGTGGAAGAGTTGCAAAAAAGAAACTTACCGTTTATTTTTGTGACCAACAATACAACTAAGAGCCCAGAAACAGTCGCCAACCGATTAGCAAATGAATTTGATATCCACGTTGAACCAAAAACTGTTTATACAGCTACACTTGCGACAATCGATTATATGAAAGCTGACAACAAGGGCAATAAAGTATATGTGATCGGCGAAGCTGGTCTGATCGATTTGATTTTAGAAGCAGGTTTCGAGTGGGAGGAAGCAGATCCAGATTATGTTGTTGTTGGTCTAGATAATTATTTAACTTATGAGAAGGTTGTGAAAGCAACTTTAGCTATTCAAAAGGGTGCGACTTTTATTGGAACGAATCCAGATAAAAATATCCCAACAGAACGCGGATTGCTACCGGGAGCTGGTTCTGTGATCTCTTTTGTTGAAACAGCTACACAGACACCACCCATTTATATTGGCAAACCTGAAGCAATTATCATGGATAAAGCAGTGGAGCAGTTGGGACTGAAAAAAGAAGAAGTAGTCATGGTTGGGGATAATTATGAAACAGATATTCAAGCAGGTATCCGTAATGGTATCGATACGCTATTAGTGTTATCTGGTTTTACGAAGAAAGAGGATATTCCCAATTTGCCGATTCCGGCTACGCATGTCTTGGATTCTTTAGACGACTGGAGTTTCTAATATGAAAAATAAGAGATGGATCTGGGGAGAATATGCTGGAATAATCAGCTTGTTCCTCCTGTTGATCAGTTTAGCTATTGCTATAACCATCAACTTTCGCCCATTGTATGTGTTTGATATCGATCATTTGAATATCCTAAGGTATACAACGCTTGATCAGGATACATTGTTAAAAAACTTTGATCATTTGATGGGGTATTTGAATAATCCGTTTGAAAAAGGATTAAGATTACCTGATTTTCCAGTATCAGCAAGTGGTGCGCATCACTTTTTCGAAGTCAAACGGCTTTTTCTGATCGATTATCTTGTATTGGCCGTTACGTTGATTCCTAGTATTTATTTTCTTGTTTACTTGAAGAAAAATAAACGATTTTGGCGTTTGATCCGCCCATTCCAGATTGGTATGTTCGTACCGATCGTATTAGGTTTTTTCATGGCGATAGGATTCGATCGTTTCTTCATTCTTTTTCATGAAACCATTTTTAATAATGAAGACTGGCTATTCAATCCAGCTACTGATCCAATCATAAATGTATTGCCAGAACAGTTTTTTATGCATAGTTTTATTTTGTTTTTTGTTTTAATTGAACTGTTTTTTGCATTGTTCATTTTTATTGGAAAAAGAGAATTAAAAAAAGAAAAATAAAAAGGAAGGACTCACACAACGTATAGACGTTAGTAGAGTTCCTTCCTTTTTTCGATCAAGTTTCAGCTTTCATTTACTTCTTATAGATTTGTATTACTGAGTTAATCGGCTCCGCTTTTCTGGTTCTTGATGCGCGAGACGACTAGCAGCAGAAGCAGCAATCGCTCCCACGATATCATCTAAAAATGTATGCACGTTTTTTCCATCATGACTGTTTAATTTTTTTAGGATACCAGGTTTTACTTTGTCGATGTAGCCATAGTTCGTAAAACCAATCGTTCCGTAGACATTCACGATCGATAACGCTAATATTTCATCTATCCCATACAGTCCTTCGTCATCTTCAATAATATGTTGCAAAGGAGCCATCAATTTGTTTTCTTCAGCTAAGATATCCAATTGCACACCTGTGATGATCGCGTTATGCACTTCCCGTTTCGTTAAAACAGCATTGATGCTTTCGATGCAATCCGCCAAAGTAAGATCAGAGATATAATCTTTTTGTAAAAACATCACTAATTCTGCAATGTCAGCTGTTTCTACGCCACGCTCTTTCAATAGATCCCGTGCTTTTTCTTCTAAAGTTTCAGTTTTTATAACCATGTTGTTCCTCCTTTTTTACCATTTCCTATCGAGTTAATGGTAGCTCATTCGGATGAAAAAGTAAAAAATGATCATTTGAGATAGCCCTGTCAGGTTGTACTCATATCATCTGAAAAATAGTTATTTTCTTCGCATCGTGTTGTCATATAGACTTGTACTATGCCCAGGTTGTGCCCGCTCTTTAGGATTGATGAAATGTAGCGCATTGTTAACAGCAGTTGGAGCTTCACCGAAACCAGTCGCAATCAACTTTACTTTCCCATCATAAGAGCAGATATCTCCCGCCGCATAGATACCGGGAACAGAAGTAGACATATCGGAATTTACAGCAATAGCATTTCTTGAGCTTTCGAGCCCCCACGTAGCAAGATGTTCAAGATTCGATGTAAAGCCATAATTAACAATTAAGGAATCAACCATCAAATCGATTGTTTCATCACTCTTGACCATTTGTAAACGGATATCTGTTAATTCACCATTTTCGCCAGACAAACTCTCGATAAGATAGGGAGTCAATAGATTGACAGAAGAAGACTTTAATAGGTTCACACTATGTTCATGGCCTCTGAATTCAGAACGCCGATGGATCAAATAAACTTCACTTGCAATAGGTTCAAGCATCAAAGCCCAGTCAATTGCGGAGTCGCCACCACCAGCAATTGCGACCTTTTTTCCTGCATATTTCATCAAATCATTTACAAAATAATCAATGCCATGGTTTTCATAAGTGGTTGCATCAGGTAAATTCAATTTTCTAGGTTGAAAAGAGCCATTCCCCAAAGTTAAAATTGCTGCTTTAGAATAATGGATTCCTTTTGTTGTAGTAATTTCAATGATATCTTCATCCTTCGTGATTGAAAGGACTTCTTCATTTAATTGAAAGGTATGATTGAACGTTGTCAATTGCTTTTCAAGATTTCCTACCAGTTCACTCGCTTTGATTGCCGGGTACCCAGGAATGTCATAGATATATTTTTCAGGGTAAAGTGTCGATAATTGCCCTCCTAATTGAGGTAAACTATCAATAATCTTTGTTTTCGCTTGCCGCATACCTGCGTAGAAGGCTGCAAACATACCTACTGGACCAGCACCAATAATTGTAATATCGTAGATTTCCATAAAATGATTCCTCCCCATAGACACACTATAGCAGAATTTAATTGAGAATTCTTCTCAAATAGATTAACCGTTAAAAATAAATGAATTTGAAAAAAAGCAATAAAAATTTTTCTCACTTATTGAGAGAATTATTCGTTCAGTTAGAGATGTGATATTTACGAATACTAGTGCTTCGAGTATGATACTTGTTTCGAGGATAAGATCCGCTTATAAGCAAATAGCAGATAAGTATCCGCATTTCGGAAAAAGGTACATAATCGTTTTAAACTATGTAACCTAGTCTTTTGATTTTTCTTGTGTTTCATTTAACAGTGACTAGATAGAATATGTTATTATTGCATTTGTAGTAATAAAAATTAGGAGGAAAATACTATGGCATTCCCACAATTGAATCTAGCAAATGAGAAGGGTCCAAAAGCAGTTATTAAAACAAATCGAGGAGAAATCACGGTACAATTATTTCCTGAATTAGCACCAAAAACTGTTAAAAACTTTATCGAATTAGCTAAAAAAGGATACTATGACGGTGTAATCTTCCACCGTGTTATTCCAGACTTTATGATCCAAGGTGGCGATCCAACTGGAACAGGCATGGGTGGCGAAAGTATCTATGGTGAAAGTTTCGAGGATGAATTCAGCCGCGAGCTATTCAATCTACGTGGCGCTTTATCTATGGCAAACTCAGGACCAAATACGAACGGTAGTCAATTCTTTATCGTAAATAATGAAAATGTACCTGCAAATATGCTTGGTCAATTAGAAGGGGCAGGTTTCCCTGCTGAAATCATCGAAGCGTATAAAAAAGGTGGTACACCATGGCTTGATTTCCGTCATACTGTTTTTGGACATGTCGTTGACGGCATGAACACAGTGGATGAAATCGCAAATGCGCAACGTGGCCCACAAGATAGACCTGTTCACGATGTTGTAATTGAAACAATTGAGATTTCAGAATAAGAATAAAAAGTCGAAGCAGCGTTACGCTGCTTCGACTTTTTTATTAGGCAAATGTTTTTTTGATTCGTTCCAATCCATCCAACAACACTTCTTTAGGGCATGCAAGATTTAAACGCATATGCGAGTGGCCAGCAGGACCAAAAGTAATTCCAGGGTTCAATACTACTTTTCCTTTTGTTACCAGTAACTGTTCTAGAGTTTGGTCGTCCTCTTCATAAGCAGAAAAATCCAACCACATCAAATAGGTTCCTTCAGGTATCATCACGCGTACTCCAGGCAAGTTTTCTTTGAAATAATCTTGGGCTAATTCTGCATTGTTTTTTAAATAAGGGAGAAGTTTGCTTAGCCAGTCCGAACCAGTATCGTAAGCTGCCTTGGTACCGATCAAGCCGAATGTATTCACCTCATGCTGTTGATTCATCACGAGTTTCTTTTCAAACGCTGCTTTTAACGTTGGATTTTTTATAAATACCATTGAATTTTTGATCGCTGCTAAGTTAAATGTTTTTGTAGCAGAAGTGAAAACGACCAAAGAATCATTTAAAGATTCATCAATAGTAAGCATTGAAGTGAATGTATGAGGAGCAAAAACTAAATCTTGATGGATTTCATCGCTAAAAAGCAGAACATCATGTTTTAAGCAAAGAGCGACTACTTTAATCAATTCTTCTCTCGTCCATACGCGACCACCGGGGTTATGTGGATTGCAAAGGATCATTACTTTCACGTTTTCGGTAATCATTTTTTCTTCCATATCCTCAAAATCCATCATAAATTTATGGTCTTTTTCTATCAATTTACTCCGTACGAGTTGTCGTTGGTTATTTTCCACAATAGATGCAAATGGAGGATAGACGGGATCGTGGATCAAGATACGATCGCCTACTTCAGTAAATGTCTGGATAGCAACCGCTAAACTAGCTAATACCCCACTAGTGAAGGTAATATTTTCTTTGGCTAAAGAGACATCGTGCTGCTCTTTCTCCCAATCAATCACAGCTTGATACAATTCGTCGCTGATGATCGAATACCCGAAAAGACCATGTGAAACGTACTTTTCAAATGCCTGTTTTACACTGGTAGGAGACAAAAAGTCCATGTCTGCAACCCATAATGGTAACAGATCGTTCGCATGATAAGTTTGCGCTATCGAATCCCATTTGACGCTTTCCGTATTTCTTCTTGCAATTTTTTTATCAAATTCATTCATTTGATGGCCCCCATTTTTGATTCTTCTCAGAACTTCTTTTTTTCTAACATTTACAGTATAATGATAAATGCGAAGAGAGGGAAGTACATGACATATAAAATTGGACAAATAATCAAAGGAAAAATAACTGGAATACAGCCTTATGGCGCATTTGTGTCTTTAGACGAAGAAACGCAAGGGTTGATCCACGTTTCAGAAGTACAGTCAGGTTATACAAAAAGTATTCATAGCTTGTTAAAAGTCGGCCAACCAGTAACGGTTCAGATCATTGATATTGATGAATATTCAAAAAAAATCAGTTTGTCATTGCGTACATTAGAGAAAAAAAGCCCCGTGATTCCGTATCGAAGAAAGAGATATTTTACAAATAAAAACAAAAAAATTGGGTTTGCGACCATTGCAGAGCAACTTCCTATCTGGGTAAGTGAAGCTTTGGCGGAATTAGAACAGAAAGAAAATAAGAAATAAAAAGTGTATTTTTTCTGAAAATGTGCTAGAATTTTTACGTAAGCCATAGAACAAATTGATCGAGGTGGAAATTTTGGCAAGCAAAAGAGTCGCTGGAACAATCATGTTGCATTTGGAGGATGGATCGAAAAAGTTTTTAGTCCATTCAGTTGATGATAAACTGGAGTTTGCGTTAGCAGAACTTTCAGAGGAAAAGACTGGTTTAGCAAACATACTTAGCTTTTTGAAGGAAATTGTTCATATTGATGTTAGTAAGATTGACTTGATGGAGTTGACGAATACACATATTAACCATGAGAATATCCCATTATTTGTTTTTGAAACAGAGCAAAAGAGCCAAAGTGAAAAATTAGGCGAAGGATATCTTTGGGAAGACTCAGGTCAGATGCGTTCTGTTCTTGGAACTTACGAAGTTGAAGGGGTTCCTTTCTTTTGATGTAATAGTTGAAACTAAAAGAAACTTGAATTTATTTCAAGTTTCTTTTTTCTACTCATTTTAGGCTGGATTGGCATGAATGTTAAGTAAATTCTTGTTGTTTTCTGGAAATATACCAGATAGCGCCAGTACTTTTGTGTAAAAGACGAATAATTGCTTTTTGAACCGACCATCTGGGACAAAATTAGACTAAAAATTACTATTGACGCTTGCTGTCTTACATGGTAAATTTAACAACGTTGATTTGAGAAAAATGGCTTTGATTATTTTCTAAAAGAAACTTTAAAAAAAGTTCTTGACGTGTGGGTGACCGCATGATAAGATAACTAAGTCGTTTTAAAAGAACCTATTGAAAAGCTTGATTTAATCAAGAAAAACTTCAAAAAAGTTCTTGACAAATAACAAAAGATAAGTTATGATATACGAGTTGCTGAAAGATTTCTAAAAACGAAATCGAAAATAACTTTTAAAAAAACAGTTGACATTCACTCGTCACTCTGATAT
>NZ_BCQB01000002.1 GCF_001544215.1 Enterococcus durans NBRC 100479 = LMG 10746 | reverse complement strand
AAAAAAGATGTTGGCGAAGTTCACCAACATCAAAAAGTATAGAGCCGAAATTGAAAAAAAAACGAACAATACGTTTTTTGTATTGCTCGTTTTTTTTTTTTAAAATCAGTCAAATTGTTCGGCAGAATCCAATCCTTCAAATGGTTCAGAGGATGTTCTCTTGAAAGATTTGAATGAAAGTGGGATCTCCAGATACTTCACTTTGTTCAAAGTGTATGAGAGGATCGAGCAGCAGATCAATGTATAGAAGAAATGCCGTAGGTCCAAATAGAGCAAGGAAACGACTAAGATACTAAAAGTGATCAAAAATAAACTTTTTCCGATTTTTATCTGAAAATATTTTTCAAACGCTTGGTAGAGGATGTCTGTTCCGCCAGTACTTCCACCAAAGCGAAAAACAAGCCCACAACCAATCCCAGAAAGGAGCCCAGTCATCAGACTATTCACCAAAAGATTCTGCACCGCAAAATGTATATGAAGACTTTCCCATGTACGCAAAAAGAAAACCAAAGCAAAAGTACCAACAATTGTCCGTAAAAATGCTTGCTTTCCAAAAATGAACAATGAGAAAAGTAATAAAGGTAAATTGATCAACAAGGAAGTGATAGATGGAGCAAAGCCAAATAAATTATTTAATAAAAGTGCGATACCAGTAACACCGCCATCTGCTAACTTTGATGGGATATTGATCCCGGTCACGGCTAAGCTGTAAAGTGCAGCCCCCAGAGTAATACCAACTAGATCAATCAATAAATTGTTTTTTTTCATGTCTAACCTCTTTCCTTTTGAAAATTTTCAGCAACTTCTTTATTATACTGATAGATACTTATTCTTCAATAGGAAAAAATAAAAAAATAGTCAGAAAAGGGGAAAAAAGATGCGCGCTGCAGATTTGTTGACAGTTTTGTCAAATCCACCTACAAAAAAACCTTACGAAAGCATCGAATTAACAGCCGACAGTCGATCCTATCATTTGACCGGTGTCGAAATAACTGAAACTGGCCAATGCAATTTTTTATTTACCCAAGGGCAAAAACAACTTCCGATGAAAGAACTATTGGTTTTTTTGATGAAAAATCGTGAGAAAGAAATCTTTTATCAAAAAGATAAAGAAAAATTACCTTTATATGGAATAAAAGAGAAGGATCAACAGTTGATCATTTAACAAAATATTTTTATTTTATTTAGGAAATAAGGGGAAAAGTACAACGTTTATGATCTCAAAACAACCGATTGTTACATTTTTAGTAAAAATAGTTGGTTTTCCAGTATAATAATCGTTGAACAAGCCAGTAAAAAAAATCTCCCCCACGAGGTCCAATATTTACTGGCTGTTTTAATTTATATTCGGTAATCGCGCACTTTGTGTCTTAGAACATAAAGTGTGTATTTTTTTGCCTTTCTCCAAACAACTATCTTCAAAGAAAGAATACGAGGAAGTTGGAAGAAATTTTGAAGAGGTACGTACATTGCCAGAAAATATAAGTTGATTATTATCCGTACAACATCCCTCTAAAAATGTAATACCTGAGTCAACATCCATTGCTTTAGCTGAATTATTTGGCTAGATACATTTCCTACGGTGATTCCTGCGCGTTCAAAGAATTGCCTTAGCCTTTAACTCTGGAATCTGCTTCACAATCATCCCACGATTAAAACCATGGGCTCTATCAGAAGTTCTGCAATACTTTAAGCTTAACTTGGATGAGAATGTATCACGATATTTTTACTGTTAACTAGATACATATCAATAATATCGTAATGAATCAGTTATCCAACTTCCAAAATTGGTTACATATTCAGGCGGTCCTTGAAGTGTGATTCTTGCGCGTTTTGGGGAAATCACTTGGTAATAAAACTTTCTGTTCTCGCCGCCGTCATATACTTTATTGTATTGATCAATTAGTTCATTCTTTAATTTTTCAATTTTATCTGGGCTAGTAATAGGAACATTCACAGAAAAAATTGCGTCGATTTGACTGACATTTTCATCTTCCAAAAATTTGAAAATAGGGTTCTCCACTGGAATTCCGATTTGCTTGTAGAGATCGGATCTTAAAAATTTCCATTGGCCTCCAATTTTACTTCCCTTTAATTTACCATCAGCTATATAATTTCGAATCGTTCTTGTGGTGACTCCTAAAGCTTCTGCGACTTCTTGTACGGTTAGCATATCATTATTGTTCATACGGATTCTCCTGTACTAAATTGTAATAACTTTATTTGCATATTTTTTAAAATACTTGTCATGAGTTGTAAATAAAATAATTTTATCGTTTATATTTTCCGTTAAAAATTCCATTATATCAATTGCTGACTCTTTATCAATATTACTAATACTTTCGTCTAGGATATATAAATCTGCATTTGTAATTATAACACGACAAATAGCGATCCTTTGCTTTTCCCCGCCAGATAAATTTGCTCCATTTTCATATAAAATACTATCCCAACTTTTTTCTTTAAGAATTGAATTAAGAATCCCTGATTTTTCAATAAAAACTTTTTCCTCTTCCGAAAGCTCATGCCCCATTCCAATATTATTTTCTAACGAGGTTGATAATATCGTCGGAGTTTGAGAAATATAGGTTATTTTGTTTCTCAAACTTGAATTACAAATTTCATCTATTTTTATTTCGTTAATGCGAATACCAGTGGATTTTCTAAATTTCAACAGTAGCCTTAATAAAGATGATTTTCCACTTCCAGAATCACCTTCAATATAAACTATATCATTTTTTTTCACACTTAAATTCAAAGGGTAAGAAAAAGTTTTTTCATTTATCGAAAAAGTGGGAGATTCGAAGCTGATTGTCTCAATGGAATCAAGCTCTTTTCCGCCACTTTCCTCTTGATTTGCGTCAAGTTCCTGTTTGATAAAATCATTTGAAGTGGATAAAGATTTATAATCAACATTGGCTTTTGATAGTTCACTCAACGCTGAATAGTACATTGGAACTATAATACTCAGAATAATTAAACTTCCCACTGGCAATTGTTTTTGCACAATTAAAATACTTGTCCAGATATAGGTCATATTTTGCACCAATTGGTTAACAAATGTAATCGAGCTGCTGGTTACTTGGGCATATTTGTTATTATTCGCCAAGGAATCATACATTGCAGTCATTTTTGGCTTAAGCAATAGTTCAATTGCAGAATTATCAGCCTGTGCCTTAACATTGTCCACATTTGATAGGGTAACAATTAAATCCTTTCTTGCGTTTGCTGAATCTTGCTGCATTTGTTCCATTTTGATGGAGAGCTGTTTGTTGATGTACTTAAACCCCAGGAAATTTAACGGCAATAGCAGTAATAGAACTAAAAATATCTGCCAAGACATAAACAAGACTAGTCCGAGGGATAATAGAATGATGAATCCTGATTTCGCGATTGTTGAAACACTACTAAGTAAAAATAAATATAAGGAATCTACAGCTGCAAATATGCGATTAATCAAATAAGAGGATTCTTTTTCGATAAATTTATCGTAGGTGATACCTGTTAATTTGTTTATCAGAACAAATAAATAAGTAACATTAAATTTTGCTGCATAATTCTCTCGATAAATCAGCATAAATACCTGTAATAAAAAAGAAACTAGCATTGCAAAAAAAATCAGAAACATCATATTGTACGTCACAGTAGTATTTCTTTGATTAAAAATTTGAATAAATATAGGAGTGATCATGGATGTCAATGCTCCAACAATGACTAGAATTGCTGTAATAAATAAAAATCGTTTGTTTTTTCCTAATATTTGTTTCAATAGAATCCCTTCTTTCTAATTCATTCAATTATCAGTCTAATATAGAAATCGTTAAAATGTCAATTTATTCCTAAAATATAGGAAATTAATTGAAAAAATAATTGACAATATAAAAGTGTTATAGGAAAATGATTGTAACGGGAGAAAAACCGTTTATTTAGGAGTTGAATATTCAAAATAGGAAAAAGTATGAATTTGCAAGAAACGTAGGATTCATTGCTCTATAAAAGTGATTATTGTCAATAGCAATAGTAAAATGTATAAAAAGGGTAATTTAGAATTCATGGGTTTTCTACATTTTTTGAATCTTTTTAAATAAGAATTGATGAGATTGATAAAATTAAAGAGGTCGAGACAAAAGTCGTTTAGGTTTGAGAAATTGGAGAGAAAAACGAACAAAATGTTTTTTGTATTGCTCGTTTTTTTTTTTTTTTTTGAAATTTCTGAAAAGCCGGACTTTTGGACACCGTTTATTTGAGAGAGGCTGGGACAGAAGTGTTTAACTCCGAGAAATAAGAAGAAATGAACGAAAATTGCTTTTCAAATTTTTGTGAATTTCGGCTTATTTCCGAAGGAGTTGCTTCTGCTCCCGCCGTTTATTCGAGAGTCTGTAGCAAAACTGATTTTTAGATTTGTCTCACCTTCTTTTTTATTTCACTTGGATTAATGGCTCTTTGTCAATAAGGACTGATGCGTTTTGTAAAATGAAATCTGGAACAGGAGGAATAACCTTCTGTCTCAGATTTTTTTGTTATTTCACTTGAATCAATTGATTGATCAAAAAAATCCTGATTTTCGTGTTCTCAAAGGATTCAAATCTATAAGATAATCGTTTCAGTATTTTGATATGAATATTCTGGGCCTTTATTTTGCTATTAGAATAAGAACATCTTGTAAGAAATTTCAGTCCTATAAATTATAGAGCCGTATTTTTTTTCAAACAACTATCTTCAAAGAAAGAATACGAGGAAGTCGAAAGAAATTTTGAAGAGGTACGGATCAATGTATACTTTTTGTACCAGATTCTCTTCCCATAAATGAGAATGTTTGAGGAAAGCAGAAAGTATTTATCCGTACTGATTTTGTACGAGGTCAATTTAGTTGGGGAATTGTTGTTCGTTGTTTATACTTGAATTATAGCTAGAAAGGAAGGTCTTATGAATAATTTTATACAAACGCTCAATGAGCGAAAAGGTGAGTTACTGACAGCTACCTTTCAACATTTATCCATATCACTGATTGCGTTGTTGATTGCGATCTTGATCGCGATACCAATTGCAATTTGGTCAGTCAACCATAAAAAAATGGCTGAAGTACTACTACAAACGACAAGTGTTCTTCAAACTATACCTTCACTGGCGTTATTGGGGTTGTTGATTCCATTTGTCGGGATCGGTACTTTGCCAGCATTGATCGCTTTGGTCATCTATGCGCTATTACCGATTTTTCAAAGTACGTATATTGGTCTGAGTGAGATCGATCCGTCAATTGAAGAGGCAGCTCGCGCATTCGGTATGTCTAGAATGAGGCGGCTGATCAAAGTAGAACTTCCTATTGCGCTTCCTGTCATTATTTCAGGTATTCGAACAGCTTTAGTGTTGATCATTGGTACGGCTACATTAGCAGCTTTGATCGGGGCTGGTGGTTTAGGAACATTCATTTTATTAGGGATCGACCGTAATATACCTGTCTTGACGTTGATTGGTGCAATCAGTTCAGCGTTACTAGCCATTGTCTTTAGTAGTTTGATCCGACTGCTGCAACATTTAAAGCCTAGATACACAGTGATTACATTGATCGTTATCCTGTTAGGAATCGGTGGTGCTTCATTGGCTCAAAGTGAGATATTCAAGGAAGAAAAGATCACTATTGCTGGTAAACTTGGAGCGGAGCCAGATATATTGATCGAGATGTATAAGGAACTGATTGAGGAAGAAACAGATACTAAAGTTGAACTGAAACCTAATTTTGGTAAAACAAGCTTCTTGTTCAGTGCTTTGGAGAATCAACAAATCGATATTTATCCTGAATTCACAGGAACTGTTTTGGAAAGTTTAGTAAAGGTTCCTGAAAGTTTAAAAAATAAAAAATTAAATGAAGAAGAAACCTATGAGCAAGCAAATACTTTATTGAATGAACAATTCAAGATGCGTTTGTTGCAACCGATGGCTTACCAGAATACGTATGCACTAGCGGTTAAAGCCAACTTTGCACAGGAAAATGGACTAAAAACGATTTCTGACTTGAAGAAAATAGAAAATCAAATCAAAGCAGGATTTACTCTAGAATTTATTGATCGATCGGACGGTTATAAAGGCATTCAAGAAACGTACGGATTGGATTTTCCAAGTGTACAGAGTATGGAACCTAGTCTAAGATACCAAGCAATCAATAATGGTGATGTGAACATCGTGGATGGCTATTCGACCGATAGTGAATTGAAGCAATATGGGTTAGTTACCTTAGAAGATGATCTAGGACTGTTTCCAGCTTATCAAGGGGCACCTTTGATGACAACTGAATTTGCCGATACACATCCAAGGATCGTTAAAGCACTAGAGAAACTTTCAAATAAAATCACTGAAGAACAGATGATCGACATGAACTACCAAGTAAACGTGGAGAAAAAACAACCTGCAGAAGTCGCTCATGCATTCTTGATAGAAGAGGGACTACTGAAGGAGGAAAGCAAATGACCAAGCTGATTGAATTTAAAAAAGTCCAAAAAAAATATGGGGACAAATACGCAATTAAAGAATTAGATCTAGCCATCGAAGAAGGAGAAATCTTTGTGCTAGTGGGCCCTTCTGGTAGTGGAAAAACGACTTCATTGAAGATGATCAATGGTCTTTCTCAGCCTACTTCAGGTGAAGTCTCTTTCAAAGGGAAAGCATTGAAAGACTATGATTTGCAAAAAATGAGATGGAATATGGGGTACGTACTGCAGCAAATTGCACTGTTTCCGAATATGACGGTCAAACAAAACATTGAAGTCATTCCAGAAATGCTAGGTTGGGAAAAAACGAAAAGGGAACAGACGGCAGATCGTTTGTTAGAAAAAGTTGGACTTGACCCCACTAGCTATAGAAACAGGATGCCTCAGGAATTATCAGGGGGAGAACAACAAAGAATCGGGATCATTCGAGCATTAGCAGCAAATCCAGAGGTGCTTTTGATGGATGAACCATTTAGTGCGCTAGATCCTTTGTCACGGGCCTCTTTACAGGATTTGGTATTGTCTTTGCATCAGGATCTAGGAACGACGATCGTCTTCGTTACGCATAATATGGATGAAGCAATCAAACTAGGAACAAGGATAGCGGTAATGAAGGATGGGGAGTTGATCCAATGCGAGACACCGGAACAATTACTGACCAATCCGAAGAACGAGTTTGTGCGCAGCTTTTTTGATGATTCTCTTTCTCAAAAAGAACAAACTGTAAAAGAGATCCTCTTGGCCAAGAATTACACAAAAGGAATCAGCGAAAAAGATCGTCCTGTGGTTCAATTCAATACACCATTGAATGAAGTTTTTGCATTGCTGGTTGATCATGAATCTGTAAATATTCAGGAAAATGAACGTATTTCTGGTGAGATCACGAGAGGAGATATGTTTGCTTTTCTAAGTAGAAAGGAAGAAGACAATGAAAAAGTATGATGCGGTCGTCATCGGTTCAGGAGTTGCTGGGTTAAGCGCTGCGTATGGGTTGAAAGCGGCAGAAAAACAGGTGCTTGTCGTGGAAGAAAACCTTTGGGGCGGAACTTGCCCAAATAGAGGGTGTGACCCGAAGAAAATTCTATTAAATGGTGTTGAAGCAAGAAAAAGAATCGAACAACTCATTGGTAAAGGTTTCTCGGATGTACCTCCTGTTGATTGGGCAGAATTACAAGCATTCAAACGAACATTCACAGATCCTGTTTCTAAAAATCGCCAAGAAGAACTAGCGGCTGCAAAAATCGATCATTTATCTGGTACTGCCCAGTTTATCGATCCACAAACGATCAAAGTGGGAGAAGAAACCATCACGGTTGAGCATTATATCCTTGCGACTGGGCAGCGACCAGCTATTTTACCTATTGAAGGAAAAGAATTTCTGCAAACTAGTACGGACTTTTTAGCGTTGGAAAAATTGCCAAAAGAGATTATTTTTATCGGTGCAGGTTATATTGCATTTGAATTAGCAATGATTGCTCATGCTGCTGGAAGCAAAGTAACGATCGTTCATCATAATCAGCAACCTTTAAAAGGATTTGAAGAAGAGTTGGTCAACAGTTTAGTTGAGCAAATGCAAAAGGCAGGGATCACTTTCATTTTTGACTTTGAGTCACAGCGTGTCATTCAAGAAGCATCTACGTATCGTCTTGTTTCAAAAGACAAAGAGTTACAGGCAGATGCAATTTTCGTTGCGACTGGTAGAAGACCGAATATTGAACATCTGCAACTTGAGCAGGCAGGTGTACACACAGTGAAGCAAGGAATCGTCGTCAACGAGTATTTACAGACAAGTAATCCGAATATCTTTGCATGTGGGGATATTATCGCAAAAAATGAACCCAAACTAACGCCTGTTGCGACGTTTGAAGGGACTTATGTTGCTGATTATTTAACGGGGAAAACAGCACCTATCCACTATCCGGTAATCCCAACGATCGTTTACAGCAGTCCGAAGGTGGCACAGGTCGGACGAACAAAAAAACAGACAACTGAAAAAGACCAAGTGACCGATGTATCAATGACAGATTGGTTTACCTACCATCGAGTAAACGAACCTCTAGCGAAGGCTCAACTTACCTATGATGCGAATGATTTTTTAGTTGGTGCTGCTGTTATCAGCGAACAAGCAGATGATTTGATCAATGATCTAACTCTATTGATCAATCAAAAAGTAAAAAAAGCAGAGCTAGATCAATGGATTCTCGGATATCCAACTTTAGCTAGTGATCTTTCCTATTTGCTGAAGTAAAGTACCTTGTTACTAAAAATAAGTTGTGTTACACTAAACGAAAATAAAGATTGTTTCTGGGGATGTCGTAGACGACATGAGAGTAAGTTGTGAACTTAGACCCATCGAACCTGTCAGTTAACACTGGTGAAGGGAGAAACGTAGTAAACGCTTGAAGTTGGGCTTTCTATGTTGCGCCCGATTTCAGGCGTTTTTGATGTGCCCTTGAAACATGTGAAAAGGAGGGGAGAAATGAAGAAAAAAATTTATCCAGTCGTAAGCATTATTTTCTTACTAGCCCTTTGGCAACTACTAGTAACGATTTTTCACACGCCTGCATTTATTTTACCAAGCCCGCTAAATGTCCTCTCAGCACTGTTCGCAGATGGGGCTACGCTCGTTTATCATTCTTTCGTAACGTTAGAAGAAGCCGTCATCGGTTTGGTCATTGCGGCCTTACTTTCTTTTGTGACAGCTATTGCTATGGACCACTGGCAAATTTTTAAAAATTCTTTGTATCCACTTTTAGTCGTTTCACAAACATTACCGATCATGGTCCTTGGACCGCTTTTGGCGTTATGGTTCGGGTTTGGGCTGTTTCCTAAAGTGATTTTAGTTATTTTGATGAGCTACTTTCCTATTGTGGTTGCTTTTTCCGATGGGTTAAGTAAAGTTTCAAGTGAGCAGATCAACTTTTTTAAAACAATGGGAGCGAATGAATGGCAGTTGTATCGGATCATCAAGATTCCGCAAGGATCAAATGATTTCTTTTCGGGATTGAAAGTAGCTGCGACCTATTGTGTAAGTGGCGCAATCGTTGGAGAGTGGCTAAGTGCGCAAGCGGGTTTAGGGTATTATATGATTCGTGTAAAAAATAGTTATCAAATTGATAAGGTATTTGCAGCTATTTTATGTGTGATCATCCTAAGTCTATTGTTAAATATGCTCACTGTACTGTTAAAAAAAGGATATTACTATATCCTATATCGTTCATAAAAGGAGAAAAAAATGAAAAAAATTTGGTTACTCATTCCTTTATTATTTGCTTTAACAGCTTGTAGTACAGGATCAAAAGCAGCATCGGAAGAAAAAGGATTAAAGAAAGTTACAGTAGTACTTGATTATGTGCCGAATACAAATCACACCGGTGTCTATTTGGCGAAGGAAAAAGGATATTATAAAGATGCAGGCTTAGATGTGAAGGTCATCGAACCAGGGGATGATTCAACGAGCATCGGTCTGGTCGGCGCAAACAAAGCTCAGTTTGGTGTCAGTTATCAAGAGGATGTGACGTATGCACATGTGGATGGTCAAAATATTCCCGTTAAGGCGATCGGCGCGATTATCAAACATAACACATCAGGATTTGTATCGCTAAAAAATAGTGGAATCAACTCACCCAAAGACTTTGAAGGAAAAACGTATGCAGGGTGGCAAAGTCCAAGCGAAGAAGCTGTACTGAAAGCCACGATGAACAAAGAGGGAGCAGATTTTTCTAAATTAACGATCATTGGCAGCAATGGTGAAGGCCCTCAAAGCTTGGGGAAGGAAGCAGATATCCAATGGTACTTTGAAGGATGGGATATGATCAAAGCAAAAGAGTTGGGGATCGACTTGAATTATATGCCTCTAAGAGAATTGGATAAACGGTTAGACTATTATACTCCGCTGATCATCACGAATAATCAGATGATCAAAGAGGACCCTGATACAGTCCAAGCGTTTATAGATGCTACTAAAAAAGGCTATCAAGAAGCGATGGAAAATCCTAAAGAAGGCGCAAAAATCTTACACAATTACGCAAGTGACTACGAACAATCCTTTCTAGATGCTTCACAAGAATTCTTATCGAAAAATTATACGGATGATCCTGCTAAGTGGGGAATGATGGATGCGAAAGTATGGGATAACTATACTGACTTTATGAAGGAAAATGGTCTGATCAAAGAGAAAGTATCTGCGAAAGAATTATTTACGAATCAGTTTATCGAATAGGAGAAGGAAGCATGTCGATAGAAGTTGAACACCTCAGCGTAACCATCAACCAACTTGAAATTTTAAAAGAGATTGATCTGTCTATCCCCAAAAATACATTTACGTCGATCATTGCTCCAAGTGGTGCCGGAAAATCAACTTTATTGAAAGTGTTGACAGGAATTCTGGAACCTTCCTCTGGCAAAATTCTGATAGATGGTCAAGAAACAAGTAAGTTGAATACACTATTTAGTTATATGCCACAAGAAAATATGCTATTGCCATGGCTAAGTGTCTACCAAAATGTGACGTTATATCAAAAAATCAACCATAAGACAATTGATAAAAAACAAGTATTGGATGATTTAGCACTTTTTGGGTTAAAAGACTATCAGCATTTTTTGCCACCGCAACTTTCAGGTGGGATGCAGCAACGGACAGCACTACTGCGAACAATGCTAAATCCGGCACCCTACCTTTTATTGGATGAACCATTTGGCTCGTTGGATGCGATGACGCGATCCCAGATGCAAGATTGGTTACTTTCTCTTCCAGAAGAAATGAAACGGACGACTATTTTAGTCACCCATGATATCGAGGAAGCAATCTATCTTTCAGATCAGATTTTTGTCTTGTCGCCACGACCGGCGAAAGTTCTGACCACTATCAAGATTCCATCGGTGGAAAGAACACGTGCATGGCTGATCGGCCAAGCTGCCTTAAAACAAGAAATCTACCAATTATTGGGAGGTGATTCCATTGCTTAGTGATGCCCATTGCCATCTGGAAGGAAACCAAGAACTTGCAACACTCCAACAAGAAAATGATGTCTTGACGATCATCAATTGTGATTCTCCCGAGGAATGGCAAAAGAATCAGCAATTAGCTGTTGGTCGTGATCAATATCTAAGTTTTGGTCTCCATCCCTGGAAAACAGAAGACTATACTTTTGAAGAAATCTACCCTTATCTTCAACAAGCAGCCATCATTGGTGAAATAGGGCTTGATCGTGTTTGGACCAATATTCCTTTAGCGCACCAAGTCAAATTATTCCGAAAACAACTAGCGTATGCCGCATTAACGGATAAACCAGTTGTTTTGCATACCAAAGGATGTGAAAGAGAGATATTGACGTTCATTAAAGAATATCCGAATCGCTATCTTGTTCATTGGTACTCTTCTCTGGAATTACAAAAGGAATATATCGAAGCAGGTTGCTATTTTACGATCGGTGTTGATTTAAAAATAAATCCGGCAGTGCAACAACTAGCAAAAGGAGTCCCTTTCAATCGTCTATTAGTCGAAACAGACGGATTAGGGGCGATCGAATGGGCGTTAGGAACTCCTGCTCCTACAAAAGAATACTTAATGCTTCTTGAAGACCATTTCCATCAGATCAGTAAAATTAGAGAAGTTTCTCAAGAAAAGTTAGAGAAACAAGTTCAAACGAATTTATTCGAGTTTTTAAGGATTCGAACATGCTTATGATTTCTTTTGGTCGAGTCTATGCAATGTACAGTCCTTGCATAACGAGTTGATTTTGATAGCGAATTTTTAAGTCAAAATGGTGCTCTTTATCAAAAAATGATTGCAAAAAAAGAGTCAAACTTCTGTCCGCTGAATTGCGAATGATGAAGTTTGGATCATTCTTTTTCTTAGAAATTCTGGAATGTTAAAAGAAAGTTACCAGACCGCCCAATATAAGAATCATGATTGGCAGATAGCGTGGATTAGCAGGCGAACTTTCCTTGTTGGTAGTAAAAATCTTGGCCAATAACCAATAACAAGCAAAGCCACAGACGCCACCAAAGGTATTTGCGAGCAAATCATTGATATCAGTTGCTCGATACAAGGTAAACAGTTGGCTAAGTTCAATCGCAAGCGAAGCACAAAAGACCAACAAACAAGTATTTTTCAGCTTTTGAAAAACTGGGCTAATCCAAGGGGCTAAAAATCCCATAGGCATAAAAATGAGGATGTTCAAAATAAAGCTGCGGGAAAAGCCATCTGCGAGAAAGCCCCATTCGATGTTAAGATTGAAAATTTTCTCATCTAAATCATGCAAGCGGAAAAATTCCGCTAAACTTGGGGTACCAAAGATATTTGTTAAGGCAATCACCCAAAAAAAATACAGGCAACATGATGCCAGGCTGACGCGCAGTTTTTGCTTCCAACTGGCGTTTACCAACGAGAAGTGCAAGGAAACGAGCAAAACGAGCAAGCCCAAGATGCTGAGTGGACTGATAACAAATAAGTCCAAAATTGAGTCGAGTAAAGAAAGCTGTTGTTGCATCACGTCATCCTCCTTTAAGGGTTATTTTGGATACTAACGCGCCAATCTTCGAGCTTTAAGTGAGCGGAAAAAGCGCTTGATGCTAGAAAAGAAAACAACCACAAAACAAATCCCACCACAAATGACAATTATAGTAAGTGTTGTCATCATCGTAGCCATGAATGACACTTCAAAGTTATACTGCAAGCCGTTTATATAATAAAGCCAAGGATTTTTTATGGCAAACACTAAGACAAAACTTGTGAGTACGGTCATGAAAAACCAAATTTGCCAACGGGATTCAGGTGTTAAAAGATACTCGCTTTCATGTTCCAAACTGATGACCTGAAACTTGCAGTATGCCCAGTAGATGAAAGAAATACTGATAAGTAAAAACAACAGGCTCATATACCAATGTCCAGTCGTTTTGCCGATTTCAAAAATAAATAAAGTGTTGAAGTCGAAATCACGTAAAAAGTGTGCGTGTAGCATGCGGATCATACTCAATAGACCACCTACGGCACTTGGAATTTGACATAAAAAAATCAAAAAGACAAACCAAGTCAATGGACCAAACACCATATTACCTACCATTACTCCAACAAAGACACTTAGGCAAAAGAACACTATGATCAACGAAAAACTATTCACAACAGAGGCGAACATATCTCCTAGACTCGCATTTAAGTACGGTTGTGGGATTCCTAAACGAAGAATAGCCAAATAGATGAGTTGACCAACGAAAATCGTTGCTAAAAATGGTAAGGCAAGGTAGAGCAGCTTTTTGGCGAATAATTCTTTACGACTGACAGGTAAGCTAAATAAAAAGCGTGTGAAATGGGTTTTCAGATCGACAAAAAATAAGCAAAAACCAATAAAAGAGGCTAAAAAAAGTGCGAACAGTGTAGCTAAGTTGCTCGATTGGTTGAAATAAGTTTGATTTGGGTCGGTTTTTTGCGATATTTTGTCTGAAAAATCATTTTTATGGTAGACATACAGTTGGTGTTCGATATATTTTTCAAATGAAGCGTAGGGAATATGTTCTTGTTTTTTCTCATCCAAATAAGTGTAGTGCTCCGGATAGGCGTTAAAATCTGCTTTTAATTCTTTGTCGGTAGTTAGATAGCGCTCGTTATCATGCCAATTTTTAATATTACTCCAAGCATTGAAGGCAAACATGAGCAATATCAAACCAATCAATGGCAACAAGATTTTACTGTAACGCGTGAGATAGATATTTTTTACCATGTGATTCTTCCTTTCTAGCGGGGCATTTTTTCTTTTAAGTTGGCTTCGAACAAATCTTCTAAACTTAAGGGCAGCTCTTCAAATAAAACTGGTTGAAGTGTTTGGATCTTATTAGCCAAATCTTGATTAAAATCTTCAAAAATCGCAGTTATGACACGTCCTTGAATGGTCAATAATCTTGAGTGTTCTTTGACAAGTGATGGGATTTTTTTGTTTTGAAAACCATTTGGATTTTTTTTGCGGATTCTCGCATTTCTTCCAGACGATAATCTTTAATGATGGTTTGATTTTTCAACAACAAGACGCGATCAGCTAAATTTTCAAGTTCATTTAAATTGTGTGATGCAATCAATGCGGTGCGCTGATTGTCACTGATATGTTCTAACAATAAGCCGATGACATCTTTGCGTACAATCACGTCCAGGCCATCAAAAGGTTCATCAAGCAATAAAAAGCGCGCGTTCGAGCTGATAGCTAAAATCATGTTAAACAAACCCTGCATACCTTTTGACAAGCCGTGATAATTCACATGCAAGGGAAGCTGATGCGAGCCTGTCAATGTAAGAAATAAGTCTTGGTTAAAATTCGGATAGGCAGTACGGTAAAACTGATTGATCGTTTTCAACGTGTAGGGTGCTAAAAAATTTTCTGCTTCATCAATGTAAAACAATTCTGATTTTGACTGTGTTGCGGTCAACAGCGAGATACCATCAAGTTCGATCTCTCCTTTGTCGGGTAAATATTGACCGGTTAGTGTACGAAACAAAGTGGTTTTGCCAGACCCATTACGACCAATCAAGCCGACGATTTCGTTTGCTTTAAGTTCAAAATGAACGTCGTTGAGAATTTGTTTACCTTCAATCATTTTGGAAAGTTTCATGACTTTCATGTTCAGGACCTCCTAAGGCTGCTTGAGTTTGTTCAATCCAAGTAATGAGCTCTTGTTCTGTGACTTTTAGATGTGTTGCTTCGATGACCAGATCGTTCATCTGGTCTTTTAACTGTGCAATGCGAAGTTCATCGCGCGGCAATTTTGCAAAATCTTTGACAAAGGTTCCTTTGCCTTTGATTGTGATTAAAACTTGCTCGGCTTCCAAAACTTTGTACGCTTTACTGACAGTGTTAGGATTCATCCACTGTTGTTTTGCCATTTCACGTACTGAGGGGATCTTGTCACCGGGCTGTAAAATACCTTGGAGAATCGCTTCTTTAATGCTAAGCATCAGCTGTTCGTAATAGGGTTTGCTGCTGTTTTTATCAATCGTAATCATGGCGTTGCTCCTTCCATTTGATACCGTACCCTTGTGTACTAGTATACGTAGTACACTAGTGGATGTAAAGTTTTTTTTCTAAAAAAGTTTTATAGAATACTAGACAATAAGACAGAAAGTTGAAGTGAATGGTGCCGAAGCGTATTAGTTCGTGAAGTGAGAAGAGGTCGAGACAGAAAGGTCGGTAGCTGAAACGGTTTTGTTTAGTTTTTTAGAATAGAAACTAATTTGAAATAGTTATATTTGTTATTAATAAATTTAGTACTGTTATTCAAACATAATTGTACACATTGGTGTAATTATAAAATGATTTTTAATATTACTATGTTTATATTTTAATCTAGTTATAGACATCTTTCGTTTAGTAAATTAAAATTGAATTATGGGGGAGTAATAAAATGACAAATAGTTCTATCAGGAGGGGAAAATGGAGGAAGTATTAAATAAGCAGAGTTTGAGACAACTCGCTTTATTAGAGTTGTTGTGGAACAAAGAGTGGGTGACAGTTTCTGAAATAGTGAAGGAAATCGGCGGGGTTGAAAAAACGATCCGCACAGATATCAAACAGCTAAATGAGATCATTGAACCATTAACAATAGAGACATCCTTTAAACATGGTGTCTTTTTAAATAAAGAAATGTGTATTTCTAAGACACATCTGTATGCGCTCTTTTTACAAAAGAGTGTTGAATGTCAGCTACTTGAAATGATTCTTTTTAATCCTCATATAACGAAAAGAGAAGTGTGTGATCAACTGTATATTTCTGAAACACAATTGAATCGATTGCAAGTGAAACTAAACAAAGGGCTTGAAAAATATGGCATAAAAATCACCACTGATTTAACAATTGTTGGGGACGAAAGGAATATCCGTAAATTACTTTCAAGCCTATTTTATGAGAAGTATCTTTCCCCAGATCATTTTTTCAAAGAAAAAGAATTTCAATTGATTGATCAGGTGATCCGAAAATTCTATAAAGCAAATACGGCGATCATTGCTGCGAACAATCAATATCATTTTTTATTGAATAAAATGCGTATGAAAATACTTGTGGCGATCTATCGTTGTAAATCAGACTATTTTTTAGAGCAAAAGCAACATTTCTTCGATTATACGATGATTACTGAAGACAAAGAGTTGAATAAACGGTGGCAAGTTGTCTTTGGAATCTCATTGACAGAAAAAGTTCTGCATAACATTTTTGAACATTATTATGCTCCTTTTAAAGTCACTGAAACCTGTCTTGAGTTAGGAACGAGCCAGTTTACCTTAAAGACTAGACTTGAACAATTGATTGGTATGATTTGTCAGCAACTGAAAATCGAATGCCGAAACCAAGATGCTTTGATCCATGCAATTTTATGGAGTAGTTTTCTAACAGTTGGTCCAAGTTATATTTTACACAATACGAAAGAAGAATTCGTGTTGGAATTATTGAGAGACAAGCAAGCAATCGCCAATGACTTACAAAAATATTTTGCCGACATTTATTCTGACCTATCCCTATCGGCTGAGGATAAAAATAATATTCTTTACCAGTCTATTTATACATTAGTGACCCAATGGCATGAGTTTCGCGTAGAGATTCGTAAGACGATCATGAAAATCAAAGCAGCATTGCTACTAGATGCGCCGGAAGAACATATGATCATGTTAAAAGAAGAAATCGAATATCACTTTAGAAATATGTATAAAGTAGATATTTTATTACCAGATGATCCAATCACTTTTTCCCGCTTGAATTGCTATGATTGTATTTTAACTAATTTATTAAATATTGATGAGTTGGGAGAAGTAAGCGTGATTGGTATACCAAACTATTTTGGAGAAGAGTTCATAAAGAAATTGCATCTTTTTTTTAATAGTAAAAAAAATGAGGGAAGGATTTAAAGCAACACTTTTGACATAGGTCTTGAGGAATAGAAGAATAAATAAGATACATAAAGAGATACGTTCAATCAGGCCTATCTCTATTTTTTTGAGTTTTTTTCTTGGACACGATTTTTTATGTATCCTATTTTTATTATTTGAAAAAAACAGATGAAAAAATGCAATCTCAATTGGAGTTATTTATAAATGGTCGACTAGGAAATGTAAGAAGTCTTTACATAGAAAAAACTAAAATGTAACGTTGCTAATGTTATTTTACCAAGCGCTCGGTATATTACGGTTATTTTTAGGCGAGCGGTTGTGCTAAAAATTATTTAGAAGAGTTTTTTCGTTAAGACGAGAGGTGGAAGAAAAATGAGAGAAATATTAGACGGGCGTTTGAAACGTCAATTAAATATTTTAGAGATACTTTGGGAAACAGAATGGATCACGACTTCTGAATTAGCAGAAAAAGCTGATAGCTCGGAGAAAACGATCAGAAATGATCTTTCTCAAGTGAATGAGATGATCGCTCCGTTGTCTATTGAAACCTCTTTTCGATCAGGTGTCATTTTAAAGAAAGATCTGATGACCCCAATGTCATTTATTTATTCTAAGATACTCGAAAAGAGTTTAGAATACACACTTTTAGAAACAGTTTTTTTTGGAATTGTCCATTCTAAAGAAGAGTTAAGTGACATCTTGTATGTTTCAGAAACACAGGTGGCACGTGTCATTAACCGTATCAACCACGAGTTGCGTTTTTTTGATTTTCAAATAACCAAGCAACTGGAAATTGTCGGTAATGAGGGGAACATTCGGGATTTTTTTGCAGTCTATTTTTCGGAAAAATATAGTTTGCCTGAGAAGTTGATCCAGAAAGACGAAATCAATTTGATCTCAGATATCATTGAATTGTTTATTAAAGAAAATATGATCTGGGCAATCGTATACAATGACAATCATCTATTTTTAGGAAATATAAAATTCCAATTATTTGTTTGCTTAACCCGCTTGAAGCAAGGGTACAAGATGCCCTCAGATATTACTCCGTTTAGTTTTTCACATCTATCAAACAAAAAGAAAATGATTATCAATATACATAATATATTTGATGTAGAAATCAAAGAAGAGAATCTTCCACAATTATTCTATGAATTTTATCAACCAATCCATCCCACAGCACGATTCGATTATGAAGGAATCGACATTGACTCTGTAGCAATCAAAAATGAAATCAAAGCTGTCATCACTTTACTAGAAGAACAGTTCCATCTCCTTTGCGAGAATAAAGATAAGCTTGTTCATGATATTTATTGGACTACGTTAAGTGCTGTCAGACCAACTTACGTCCTACATAATAAGAAGGCAGATTTTTTTGAAAATACGTTGAGAGATAGTCCAGATTTGATCAATGCATTAAGAGATGAGTTCTTTGATATTTATTTTTCGTTAGGAAATCCGTTTCTTTCTTATTTGGATGAAATGATCCATCAATCTGTTTTTAAATTGCTTACTTCCTGGTCTGAGTTATGGGTCCAAGTAAGAGCCAGCAAAGTCAGCATAAAGGTCGCCCTTTTATTGGATAGTTCGTATGATCACATGAGGATGCTGAAAGAAGAAATCCAGTTTTATTTTAGACACAATATCAAAATAGAGATAATGAATCCTTCAACGAGAATCCAAAAAGATTATTTGCAAAAGTTCGACTGTATTTTAACAGATATCTATTCGCAAGACTATTTTGGTATTCCTACCATTGGTATCTCAGACTATCTTGATGAAGATGTGATCAATAAATTAGTTGATTATTATCACACTAAATTGAATGCAGGAGCCAGAGTATGAACAGATGAACACTCAAGAGAGAGTAAGTATGATCTGGATGACTGACGTTTTTTTGAAGCGCTTTTTACATTTTTTAACAGGATGTTCAAGTGAGTTTTTCGTCAATTTACCAACCTATCGGTAAAACTTGGTTTTAATTATTTTTCGCTTTTTAGCATAATTATAGCTGTGGAAGTTGCGTCATTAAGTAATGGAGGTGAAGAATAAATAAAAAAATTTTTGTATATTTTGACAGGTATTATACTAATCAATTTAGGTATTACAACAAACTGTCATGCGCAAGCCACAGATACACAAAATGTTCGTGTCGAAGCAACGATAGGACCATGGGATGTCAGTTCAAACAATCAAGGAAATGGCGCTGGAACAAAAGAAAAACCAACTATAGCAATTCCACCATCTGATTCAGGTTCTTCTGCAAATCTTCCACAAACTGGCGTAAAAAAACAAGGTCATATTCTAGCAATCGGATTGCTGCTTTCTATTTTTTCGGTAGTGATGTTCGTCACTGTGAATCGGGAAAAAGACAGTTGGGGCAAAGTGGGTATCGCTATCAGAACGAAATAATTCACTATTTCAATAAGGAGAGAAAAAAGAAAAATGAAAAAATTCACAAGTATGATTCTTTTATCGTCTGTTTTACTAGGCGGCTTGGCTGTCGGAACGATGAATGCTAGTGCAGAAGATCTAGGTTGGATCCCTGGTCAACCAGATCCTGCACCAGGACAAACGATTAAAGGTTAAGACAATGCAAGCGTTGCTGTTTCTGGATGGGTCGGAGAATGGACGCCAGTAGATCCAGAAGATAAAACATATGTAGATATCACTGTTCCAACAACAGTTCGTTATGCGAATGCGATGTCTGAAGACGGAAAAATTCTTCCAGATATCTTATCTCCGCTATATACGATCACCAATAATTCAAAAGTACGTGATGTGAAGGTTGAAGTAGCAAGTTTTTCTGAAACAGGAAATTCAGGTGTCAAACAAGACTTGTTCTTTACACCAGTCAATGAAGCAGGCGTACGTTTACAAAGTGCTGCAGGACAGTTCTTAGATACACCGACTCATTTAGCGACTATCGGTATGGGACAAAGTAAATATTTGAAATTCGAAGGTAAGATCGCTGAAGGATTCAAAGCGGATGAAGTCATCAAACCTTCTTATACAATGACGTTCAATTTTACAGCTTTAAAAAATTGAGTTGACGCCAAGTAGTTAAATATAGTATAGAGTTATTTTGGAAACCCGTGATCAGGTGTTTTCGCACATATTTTTTAGGTGAACAACGAGTCGATAGAGCAGTAAGATTACTCGAAATGAACATCAACTTAAAAATGTCACTTTTTGCAAAAATCAAAGCAAAAGCAGCAACTTTCAGCAACGACAGAGAAGGGAGTGTTTAAAATAGCACATAGTAACAATGCAACACAAGACAAGAATAAAAAAAGAACATATATCCTCATAGCTCTAATAGTGTTGTTTTTCGCACTCGGAGTTGGTGGATACTATTATTTTAATCAATCTCCCCCAAAGGTCGTTACTGGACTTCCAGAATTAGACAAGAATATTTTTAAATTGAACAACGACGATCTATTGAAATTGATGCAAACTGAAGTAGATAAAGACAATATTCGGATTACATTAAAACATGAGATTGAAGTAGACAAGAACGGGAAAGCAAATGTCGATATTCGTAATAGTCGAGAGAATGCGTACAACATCCAAGTAGAATATTATTTAGCTACTAATCAGAAAAAATTGTACGTTTCAGGGTTAGTACCGCCAAATAATGGAATCGCCACTGTTCCTTTTGAAAACATACCGAATAAAGGGGAGCATACTGTAAAAATCTATTATAAAATGTACGACAAACAAGAATTGATCAACACAACAAAGATTGATGGAACCATAATCGTAAGTTGATGATTCAAAATAATGGGTAGCATAGACTTTGGGGTAATGCTAGTACACATTGATTGCTCATTTTGGCTAATGATTAAAGAGGATTTCTTTTGGGGAAGAAGTCCTCTTTTTTATGGCAAGGCGGCTTATATTTTTACCTAGAGGTAGGAAGATATAGGTTTGTTTTTAAGATCGACATTTCATAAAATAAGTATATAAGTAATTTGAGTTAGAGGAGGTAAGAAGATCAAGCCAATTAGTTTAGAAAGAAAAAATTATCGTTTTTATGAATTAGAAAAGGTTCAAATACACAATCAAAGAGAAATTTGCGAGTCACTGATCGTTCATTCTGAAAAGACCCTTTTGAATTATGATGTCTTGAACAAAAAAAATATAAACTATAAGAAAGCCATTAAACGTTGGTTGACACATCTATCTGCATCTAAGTCAGTCTGTTCTAATTGGACAGTCTTGGTTGAATGGCGTGTCTTGTTCGAGGAGTACTCTTTACAAAAATTATCAAGTAGAGAAATGAAATTATTCTTTTTACAAGTCGTACAGATATTTCAAAAATTTTATGGTATAGCAAATATTATTTATGCAAGTGTACATTTTGATGAAGAGCAACCACATCTACATATCAGTCTGATTCCAATGAAAGAAGGACGTTTGAATTCTGCTCAAATGATCACTAAATATAAAAAGAATGAGTTGGAAACTGAACTTTCTTTGAAGCTTGAGATGATTCTCAAACAAAAAAAGACCGCAATTTCTGGAAACAACACATCCAGAGCACATATTTCTTTAAATACGAATAGTCAGCGTTTAGAATACAAGCAGCTTTATGACAAAATCGTGAATACATCTATTTTGCCCTCAGAAATTGGAATAAAAAAGCCAGAGCAGAATAAACGAGATCCACAGAGCAAGTTTATGAGAAAAAAGAATAAAACAATAGAAGAATTTCAAAAAGAAAATGATTATTTGGAATATTTAGTAAAACAACTAAAAGCAGAAAAAAATTATTTAGTGAAGGTCATTCGAGAAGCTGAAAACAATATCCAACAATTGGAAAAGCAATTGTTTTCTACCCAAGAGCCCAATCAGAAAGTAACAAAGTTTCAACAAAAAAAATACGCAAAAAAATTGGCTGAAACCTAAGGATTCCCGCCAATTTTTTTATTTTCTATTTGTACTTCTTAGTACCAACTGTTAGCTAACCAGAATGCTTGGGCAGCATCCCATGAACCATAACGTGAAGTAACATATTGATCGGCTACACGTTCTTGGTTAGCAGCAGAGTAGTCACCATTCAAGTATGAAGCATCTAATTGGTAACGTCCGATGTAACGGCCGTTAGTTGCTGTGTAAGAACCGCTAGATTCTCTTTGAGCGATCCATTCTTTCGCTGAGCTTGTGCTTGCAGCTGGTGCTGCAGTTTCAGTCACAACAGGTTGTGCTGCTTCTGCAGGAGCAGATTGAACTGCTTCTTGTTGGACAGGTGCGGCAGCTGGTTGTGCTTGTGTTTCTTGAGGTGCAGAGTAAGTTGTTTCTGCAACTGCTGCTTGGTCTCCTGTAGGGATCGTTAATTGTTGACCTGAATAGATCAGGTTAATATTTGAAATCGAATTATGTTCTGCAATAGTTTGGATCAAGGAGTTGTCACCAACGTATTTTTGAGAAATCGTTGATAGTGTATCACCTGATTGAACGGTATAAGCTTCGTCCGCATGTGCAGATGTACCCATAAAGAATAGAGCGCCGGCAGCCAAAGTTGTTCCTGAAAGTAATGTTTTAAGTGATTTCATGTAAAATCTCCTTCGTCGTTTTAAAAAGTATTTGTTGTGTTCAACGAGGATTACTTTAACACGTGGAAATATTTCATAGGTAATAGCTTCGTGACACTTTGTGACAAACCTACGTTTTTTGTAATAAACGAAGTAATATATGTAATTGAAAAAGCTTTCTTTTCTTTTAAATCAAGTAACTAAATTTATGAAATTCACAAAGCCAAACTATTAAGAAAAGGTAAAATAGGTAGGTTAATTATATTATTTGCACCGATTTTAGAGAATCAGTATAAAAAAGCAGAGTTCGATACCTTAGGATTTATTTTCAAAAAATAAGAAAGAACGCTAAAAATCTGTATTTCTAATCCTTAAGAAATAGTAGCTTCTTTTTAAATAGATACCACTGTTTAACTAAGTGTAGAGGGTAAGATAAAAGCAACATCACTTTTATCTTACCCTCTACGATTTATTTAGTGTTTCTATTACACTCTTTTGTTTATATGAATGGATCTATAGTTCGACTCTGTTTGTAAGTAGCGGAAAGAATTTCAAACAATAAATAGCACAAATACCTACGACAATATAGATGACTTTCGCTAAAATTGTTGTAGAACCGCCAGCAATTGTAGCAACTAGATCAAATTCTAATAACCCAACCAATAACCAATTCAATCCCCCAACGATCAATAGTGTTAAAGTAATTACGTCTAATGTTTTCATTGTTATTTCTCCTCTCCTATCTGAAATAAGTTCATTATAAACGAATCTAGAGGCTACGGCTAAAATACTGCTTGTGAGGATTTTAGTGATGGAGCAATTGATTTGAAAAATATGCTATTTTTCGAATAAAGTTTGTGTGCTGATCGTACCCTAACAATGGTAACCCCGATAAGAAAAGCATTCTCAAAGCATAAGGTGAGTGGATCATATAAGAGTTGAGAGGGAGGATTAATAGGTGAAGGTGAAAAGTTTCGAACAAAGCAAGAAACTTTTATCAAGTAACTAGCAGATAATTCTTGCAAAAGGGAACTTGTGTTCGTATAATTATTGTAAGAGGTGAGTAAAATGGAACATAAATATGGAACTGTAAGTAAAATCAGAACACTCAAACTTAATGCTCGTCCATTGATCCGTTTTACCTTAGATAACGTGAACTGTTTGATTGCTGCCCATAGTCTAAACTTCTTGGCAGAAGTCGATGAGGGAATGAAGCTATATGTGAAAGGCTACTATAACCAGCGAAATCAATTCGTTGTCAGGGATTATACGGTCTTAGGTAAATCCAAAATTGCTGTGATTTTCGAAAAAAGCAAGTATCCAAAGAGAAATCATTCAAAATAGATGATTGTAAGGAACATAGCTTTTTTATAGAAAACGTATCGTCTAGAAGGATGTGGTTAGACTATTTTCTTCTATATAATATAATTTTTGCGAGTGAGAGAAATTCTCTTTATAGATGAAGAGGATAGGGAGAGGGAATTAAAAGTTATCAAAAAAAGCGAAGCTACCTATAAACGCGTTTCTTACATGGCAGTCCCACGCTTTACTGAACATGATGAGGTCGTTATATCAGTAAGATTGGTCATCTACAGGTATGATCCATTATTGATCAATTGACATTTTGTGGAACTTATAGAAGATAATCCTTGCATTGTTTGAATATCCATGCTATATTAAGTAAGTAATCTAATTTGAAACGTAATCTGAGCGATATATTCACACTATAAAAACTCCTTTTACTAAGTAATATTAATTGCAACAAAACACGTATGATATACGTATTAGGAGGAAATATATATGAATAACGGTACAGTAAAATGGTTTAACTCAGACAAAGGTTTTGGATTTATCACTGGTGAAGATGGACAAGATGTATTTGCACATTTCTCAGCTATCCAAGGCGAAGGTTTCAAAACATTAGACGAAGGTCAAGCAGTGACTTTTGATATTGAAGATGGTCAACGTGGCCCTCAAGCAGTAAATATCGTAAAATAATGTTGAACTTTAACCACCTCTTATGGGGTGGTTTTTTTATTTGTCGTAAAACTGTCTCCATACATTACATATGAAAATTGACAGGCTCAAAAAGTGCGGGTAAGATATTTATATCACCTTATACTTTATTGGGTCTGTTTTTTATTTTTTACTCTATCTGTAAGCTGAATAGTGAGAGGTGCCTGTTTTGCAACAGTTGCCGTCTAGCTGCAAAGTGTTCTCATTATGGAGTCAGCTGGCTCAGGGAATTTATACCACTCAGTCATAGGATTTAGTCTTATAAGAATTTCAGATAAGAAGTGAGGAGGCGGAAAAATGGCGATTACTGTGAATATCTATTATAGTGGCAAAAATGGCAACGCAAAAAGATTTGCAAAAGAAATGATTTCAACTGGGACTGTCGATGCGATTCGTGCAGAAAAGGGTAATCTTAAATATGAATACTTTTTCCCTATGGATGATGAAGAAACGGTCCTTCTGATTGACAGTTGGACGGATCAACGCGCAATTGATCATCATCATGATTCGCCTATGATGACCCGTATTGCTGAACTGAGAGAAAAATATGATCTGCATATGAAAGTAGAACGCTATATAACGGATGAAAATGGAATTCCTCAAGAAGATTCAACATTTATCAGAAAGTAGATAGATAACTGAAAATACTATTACGTTTTTTTATAAGATTCCCTATACATTTTTTAGAGAATCATGGTTGCTCTTTTGGTGGGACGTGTATTCCTCCTATGAGAAAACAATAAAGAATCAAAAAGAACTTTTTATAACAAAAAAGAGGGCAAGAAAAGCTGATCACTTTCCTTGCCCTCTTTTATTATGCAGATGATGGGACTCGAACCCACACGAGCGTTAGCTCACATGACCCTCAATCATGCTTGTCTGCCAATTCCAACACATCTGCGTGAATCTAAAAATTATAGTCCTACCAATAAAAAGCATGCCTACGTTATAATAGAAACAACAATTAATGATAGCGAGAAATGAGTTAGATGTCAAGCCGAAAAAGGAGTAGAAACATGAAGAAATACGATGGTGAATTTGCTTTATTGGGGATGCTTATCGGGATTCCAATTGGGATGATTTTCGAAAATTTGATGTTTGGTATCGTACTTGGAATCATAATTGGCATCGCGATGGATTGGTTAGCAAATCTATGGAATAAATATCGCTAAAACAAAGAAAATGACAATAAAAATTTTAAATAAAAAACAAATTTTATTTTGGTTTTATGAAAAATATAGCAAATTTGGAAAGAATAGAGTATGATATTGGAATAAATATGTAAATAATAAAAAATCAGAAATTTCTAACTTTTTTTGAAAAGAGGGATTGGATAGCGTTATGAGAAAATTTGAAAAATCCAATAAACTAGAAGGTGTCAGTTACGATGTACGTGGCCCGGTTCTGGAAGAAGCAGAACGTATGCAAGAAGAAGGGGTCAGCATCTTAAAATTAAATACTGGGAATCCAGCTCCCTTTGGCTTTGAAGCACCGAATGAAGTCATTCGTGATCTGATTATGAACGCCCGTGAGTCAGAAGGTTATTCTGATTCGAAAGGGATCTTTTCGGCAAGAAAGGCAATCCAACAATATTGTCAAGTCAAGAAATTCCCTAATGTGACTATCAACGATATTTATACTGGGAATGGTGTCAGTGAATTGATCACTATGTGTATGCAAGGGTTGTTGGATAATGGAGATGAAGTCTTAGTTCCAATGCCAGATTACCCTTTGTGGACAGCCTCTGTTTCTTTGGCAGGTGGTAATCCAGTTCATTATATTTGCGATGAAGAAGCAGAATGGTATCCAGATATTGCAGATATCAAAGCGAAAGTGACAAGTCGGACGAAAGCAATCGTCATCATCAATCCTAATAATCCGACTGGGGCGCTCTATCCAAAAGAACTTTTAGAAGAAATCGTAGAAGTCGCAAGACAAAACAATTTGATCATTTATTCAGATGAAATCTATGATCGTCTCGTTATGGATGGTAGGGAACATATTCCAATTGCGACCCTTGCACCTGATCTTTTTGTCGTTACCTTAAATGGGTTGTCTAAATCACACCGAGTGGCAGGATTTCGCGTTGGCTGGATGGTGTTAAGTGGCGACAAATCAAATGTACAAGGCTATATAGAAGGACTAAACATGCTTTCTTCGATGCGTCTTTGTTCGAATGTCCTTTCGCAACAAATCATCCAGACCGCATTAGGTGGGTACCAGAGTGTGGATGAATTACTTCTGCCGGGTGGTCGAATCTATGAACAAAGAGAATATATCTACAATGCAATCAATGATATTCCAGGGCTTTCAGCAGTAAAACCTAAAGCAGCATTTTATATCTTTCCAAAAATCGATACAAAACGGTTCAATATTTTCGATGATGAAAAATTTGTACTAGACTTTCTCCATGAACACCATATTTTACTTGTTCACGGTGGAGGATTCAATTGGCCTCAACCTGACCATTTTAGAATCGTTTATCTACCAAAAATGGATGATTTAAAAACAACCGCTGTTAAAATGCGTGAATTTTTATCAACCTATCGACAACAATAAAATTCAAAGCAAAAGTGTTTACCTGAAAAGAGCCAAACGCAAAGGTTTAGGCTCTTTTTGGTGTGAAGGCTAATAGAGTGAGGAGTAGAAACTAGCGAAGACTAAAATATTATGATGGGTCTTTTCTTGATGTTTCTTCAGTCGTAAAGTAAAATACTTGTATAATGCGAATATGCATATTTTGAGGAGGATACTTATGGAAACGTTAGTCGATTCCTTTGGTACAATCATAAAAGAAATTCGAAAAGAACAAAAAATGACACAAAAGATGCTTTCGCAAGATATCTGTTCACAAAGCGTTTTGAGCAGAATCGAAAATAACGAAGAATTACCAAATGTTGTTGTAATGGCACAAATCTGCCAGCGACTAGGGGTAACGATCGATCATGTCATGAATTTATCAAAGAGAAAAGTTCGTTCTGCCTTGAAGCAATTCGAATTAACAGATTTGTACTTCCAGCAGCGAGATTATCGAAAATTAGAACAAGTGATCAAATCATCAACGATGATCGAAAATCTCTATGATGCAGCAGATTATCAGAAATATTACTATTATTTAGGTGTGTGTGAGTTCACTCTTCGAAAAAATATTACTCAAGCACTTAGTTATTTAAAAGAAGCGTTAACTTATTCAAGCCAAAAAGATCGTATCCAAGTGTCAGATGTAGAGATCCAATTGATCAGTTGTATTGGAAAAATTTACGGTGTAGCTGGAAAAAGTGGTGAAGCAAGGTATTATCTGAGCCGCAGCATCCAATTATTCCATGAATCGATCCAGGATCGAACAAAGAGCGAATTTACGCAGATTTTTTATAACTACGGAAGCTTTTTATTGCATCAAGGAGAAATCGAGGCTGCCTTAGAACAGGTGAATCAGGGAATCAGATGGGTCCAAGAAAAGAACAGCTATTACTACTTGAACGATCTATTTATTTTGAAAAGTTTGATTTTTAAAAACAAAGGAGAAATAGATAAGGCGTTGTTCTATGAGGAATTAGCGCAAGCGGTGAAAAAAATCTCAAAAAGTTTATAAATGGTTTAGACCATTCTTGACTTCTCTCTGAAATAAGAGTACCTTAAAGGTAGCAAATCAAAGGAGAGAGTAGAATGAGAACATTTATCTATGCAGACAAATTCTTTTTGGCATCTGGTGTCAAAAATGCAGGTTATCTTGAAATCACTGATGGACTTTTTGGAGATTATTCTCAAAAAACACCAGAGGGAGAAGTCAATATCATCGACCAAAGCGGAAAATGGATCGCACCTGGTTTAGTGGATACACATATCCATGGTTATATGAACCATGATGTGATGGATAACGATGCAGAAGGCGTGAAAGCGATGTCTGAAGGCCTGGTGTCTTGTGGTGTTACATCATTCTTGCCAACAACGTTAACATCAAGCAAAGAACGCTTACGTGACGTTGCGGAAACAATCGGTAAGATGTATCAAGAAGCTCCAGGAGCAAAAATCAAAGGTATTTATTTTGAAGGACCTTTCTTTACAGAGGAACATAAAGGTGCGCAAAATCCAAGTTACTTTGGTGACCCAGATTTGAATACTTTCCATGAATGGCAAGAAGCTTCTGGCGGTTTGATCAAAAAGATCGCATTAGCTCCAGAACGTAATGGTGTAGAAGAGTTTGTTAAACAAGTAACTGAAGAAGGCGTGGTTGTTTCTTTAGGTCACAGTAATGCAACGCTTGACGAAGCACAAAAAGCAGTTGAAGCTGGTGCAAGTGTCTTTGTTCATGCTTATAACGGTATGCGTGGGTTGAATCATCGTGAACCTGGGATGGTTGGGGCATTATTGTCACTTGAACATGTTTTCTCAGAATTGATTTGTGACGGGCATCATGTCCATCCAAATGCTGCACAAATCCTAATGGAAAAAGCTGGCCATGACCATGTGGCATTGATCACTGACTGTATGATGGCTGGTGGGATGCCAGATGGAAACTACAATCTAGGCGAATTTCCTGTAGTAGTAAAAGAAGGTACAGCACGTTTAGAGTCTGGTAACCTTGCTGGAAGTATCTTAAAATTAAAAGAAGCAATCAAAAATGTCGTTGACTGGGGATTAGCTACACCAGAACAAGCAGTGATGATGGCAAGCTTAGTTCCAGCTATCAGCTGTAAGATCGATGATACTTGCGGAAAAATTGCTAAAGGACGCGATGCTGACTTTATCGTATTGAATCCTGATATGACGTTAGATGCCACATATTTAGATGGTGTAGAACGTTTCCACGCTTAAATTCCTATTGCTTAAGCGTGAATGGAACAGCTAACAGCAAAATAAAGTAGAGCATAACCGATTGGAAAAATAAATTAGACTCCAATACAAGGACTATAAATAAAAAATGTATAAAAATAGTGGAACTCTTTTTATGATTGGTTCATAGAAGGCGTTTCAGTATGATAAAAAGTGGGGCGATGATCAAAAGACAATTTGATTATTGCCCCGCTTTTTTAGTGAAGAACTATTGGCTCTAGGTACTTTCTTTATTGTAAGGTATCTAATAATTAGAAATATAATTATTTTGTTGACAATTTTGTATGATGCGTGTATATTCATTTTGAATAGTTAGATATCTAATTATTTTGAAAAGGGGGATTCATTTTGGATAAAATGGTCGTTTCCAATTTACTACGGTCAATCATGAACAAATCTCGCGAATCGATGGAGCAACGGGTCAAGGATATGGATGTCACTCCGCAACAAGGGCGAATGATCTCTTACATTGCGCAAAATGAAGACAAGGGTTTAATTCAAAAGGACTTAGCAGAAGTATTTCAACGCCGTGGAGCAAGTATCACGAGTATGTTGCAAGGGTTAGAGAAAAAAGGGTATATCGAGCGACGCATTCCTGCAGATAACGAGCGACAAAAAAATATCTACGTTCTACCAAAAGGAAAAGCGTTAGTTGATGAAACAAATGAAGCCTTTTATGCAGCTGAGAAAGAATTGGTCCATGCGCTGAATGAAGAAGAAGTCCAACAATTGACGGAGTTGTTAAGAAAAATCGATCGCAGCCTTTAATCAACAAGCAGTGTTTACCTGCTTGTAGCAAAATAGTTAGAAATCTAACATTTAAAAATCTAACAAAAGAAGGAATTACCATGGAAGAATTTGAAATGAATGAATCAAATATTTACTATTTAAAAGAAAGTCCGATCCGCAAAGCCATTGCTCATTTATCGATTCCAATGATGGTCGGGATCTCAGCGACAACGATTTACAATTTAATCAATGCGTACTTCATTGGTTTGATCCACGATACGAATATGGTGTCCGCAATTACCTTAGCGATGCCTATCACGATCATTTTAATGGCCGTTGGGAATATGTTTGGTGTCGGTGGAGGCAGCTTTATCACACGGTTGCTAGGTAACGGGGACACCCAAAAAGGGAAGAAAGTTGCTGGCTATTCTTTCTACGCAAGTATCATTTTGGGGATTATCATCGGTATCGTAGCGATTATTTTTATGAATCCCATTGTTCATGTACTAGGTGCGGATGGTCAAACTATGCTTTATACTAAACAATATATCACGATTTTATTTGCTGGTGGCGGAGCTTTTATCTTGAACTTTGCCTTAGAACAATTGGTTCGTTCAGAAGGGGCTTCGAAAGAATCAATGTACGGTATGTTCATTAGTGTTGCGGTCAGTATCATATTAGATGCCTTGCTGATTTTAATCTTTAACCTCCATGTAATCGGCGCAGGGATATCGATCGTGATCGCAAATCTTGCCTCTACAATTTATTATATTTGGTTTTTGGAGAATAAAAGTGAATCATTGCAAGGTTTTTTAAAGCATTTTAGACTTTCATTCAAAGATCGGTTAGAAGTCTATAAAATTGGTATCTCTGAATTGTTTAAATCGGCGTTTATGATCGTTACAACTTTATTATTGAATAATTTCTCTGTTGAATATGGTGACAATGTTGTTGCCAGCTTTGGTATTGCTGTTCGAATCACTCAGTTGCCAGAATTTTTGACAATGGGCTTGTTCCTAGGGGCAATGCCACTATTTGCTTACAGTTTTTCTGCCCATGATACAAAACGTCTAAAAGAATCGTTGAAAGAAGTTTCGTTGTGGATCGGAGGTATCTCCATTTTCTTTGCGCTCATTGTTTACCTATTCCGAGTGCCTGTGTTGGAGCTATTTACTAGTGATCCAGGTGTCATCCAAGTAGGATTGACAATACTGGCTGCGCAATTGGTTTCTTCAGTGTTCAATGGTTTCTCTGGCCTATTTACTGGCATCTTCCAGGCCTCTGGTTATGGATTTCAGACAGGCGTGATGTCAACGATCCAAGGCACTTTCTTTATTCCAGTTGTTTTGCTACTGCATCACTTCTACGGATTGGATGGTTTGATCTGGTCAATGACGATTACAGAAGGTATCGCATTTATTGCTGGTGTAATCATGCTTGTTCCCTACTTGGGGAAATTGAGTAAAAATGAGCTACCAGCCTTGCAAGTACAATAAGAAGAGTAATCAAAAAAGAGGTCGAGCGTGGGACAAAACTAAAAATCAGTTTTGCCACAGACTCTCGAATAAACGGTGGGAGCAGAAGCAACTCCTTCGGAAATAAGCCGAAATTCACAAAAATTTGAAAAACACTTTTCGTTCATTTCTTCTTATTTCTCGGAGTTAAACACTTCTGTCCCAACCTCACATTCTTTCTATTTCTTTGGTTGGTTCCGAGAATGAGGTTTTAGAAGTAGAAAGATACGCAAAAAAAGTTAATTGAAATGATTTCATCCAAGAAAATAGTCATCTTGCCAAAAGCTTGGTATTTTATCGATCGGTATCTCTAACTTAAATGACACAAAGTGGTGAAACTGATTCACTTATGGAGAAAAGGGTCTTTCTGTAAGATCTCAGTTGGTAGATGTTTGACGTTAGTGATATTTTTCAATAATAAATGAAATCGTTCTTGCTTTCTTTGGTACGGTTAATAGTGGCGTATCAAAAAAAGGTTGACACACTTTTTATCTGTGCTATTATAATCCTATAAATAGAGAACGGTTGCAGACGTGCTGTAACCTTGAGGCGTGTTACTGTCAGAAGGCAAACCTCATACTTGTACCCGATGGGTGGAGTATGAGGTTTTTTAGTGCCTAAAAATGGAGGAAAACATGAAAATCAAAAAGTTTTTAAATAATAATGTAGTGTTATTAAAAAAAGGTAGTAATGAAATCATCGGATTTTCTACAGGCATCAGCTTCAAGAAAAAAACAGGAGATGATGTGGAGGAGAGCGATTTTGAAAAGATTTTTGTCTTGGATACCCACGCGATGCTGGAACATTTTAGCTATCAATTAAGCAAGTGTGATCCCAAATATGTAAAGTTAGTTACTCAAATCGTTGAGTATGCTAAACAGAATTATCACTTAAGAGTAAACGACTATATTTATTTGACTCTTCTGGATCATATTGATTTTACAGTGAGACGCTTAAAGGAGAATATGGTCTTCAAAAGTCCGCTACAATATGAGGTTCGGCGTTTTTATCCTGACGAGTATGCAATCGGGGTGTACGCAGTGCAATTACTGGAACGAGAACTTGATTTGGAAATTCCAACCGAAGAAGCTATTTCAATTGCCTTGCATTTTGTAAATATTCAATCGACGAAAAGAGATATGACTGTTACCAATAAAATCACAAAATTTATTGAAGATGTCTTGACTATCGTTCGCTATGAATATACTCAAAGCTTTGACGAAAATAGCTTTCATTTTTCACGATTTGTCACACATCTACACTATTTTGCTCAAAATGTGATCAATCATACCATGCCTAGCTATGAGCAGACGGATTTATTTGAGCAAGTAGAAAAAATGTATCCTAAAGCGTTTCACTGTGTTGGAAAAATCAAAATCTATATTAAAAATACTTATAACATAACGATTTCTGAGAATGAAGAAATTTATTTAACCTTGCACATCCAAAAACTGACAGAACAAATTGAAAAGAGGTAAAGTTATGGACTACAAACAATTAGCTGCTGACATTTATGAAAAAGTTGGTGGGGCAAAAAATATTCAACATGTTACACATTGTGCTACACGTTTACGGTTTACATTAGCCGATAGCAAAAAAGCGGATGCAGAAGGGATCAAACAATTACGAGGTGTAACTGGATTAGTCGAAGGAAATGGACAATTCCAAGTAATTATCGGACCAGATGTTTCCAGTGTATATGCACAATTACCAGGGACGGGAACAGCTGAAGAAACAGCTGAAAAACAGCAATCAGTTATTTCACGGTTATTAGATTTTATTGCCGGATGCTTTACACCAATGATCGCAATTGTAGCGGCTGGTGGGATGCTACAAGTATTATTGTCTTTATTACAGCTTTCCGGATTATTAGCAAAAACAGATGACACATACCTTGTGCTTTATCAAGTTTCTCAAGCAGCATTCTTCTTTATTCCGGTATTTTTAGGTAACTCAGTTGCCAAACGATTGAAAATCGATCCATTTTTGGGTAGCTTTATTGGTGCTATTTTTGTGATGCCGGGGTTGACCGAATTGATCAGTCAAAAGGGCGGAATCTCTCTATTAGGCTTAGCGATTCCGAATGTCAGTTATAACGCATCAGTACTTCCAGTACTATTAAGTATTTGGTTGATGTCCTATGTATACAAATTTGCAGATAAAATTTTACCCAACAGTGTAAAGTTTATCCTGCGTCCGCTGATCTCAGTGATTGTGATCACGCCTTTTGCATTATTGCTTTTAGGCCCTTTAGGTGTGATGATTGGGAACTACGTAGCAGAATTCTTAAACTACTTAACAAATAATTTTGGACCATTGGCAGTCTTGTTTATGGGAGCCTTTGCACAATTGCTTGTGATGACAGGAATGCATACGACATTGACACCAATTTTATTAACTTCTTTAGCTACTTATGGCTACGACAATTTGATTGTACCAGGAATGCTTTTGGGGTTAGCAGCTGAAACAGCGATTTGTTTGGCTGCTGGAATCAAGGCGAAGGATACTGAATTCAAACAATTGAGCTTTTCTTCTGCAATCACGGCTTTGATGGGTGTGTCTGAACCAGCCTTATATGGTGTGACGTTGCGGTTGAAGAAACCGATCATCGGTATGATTTTAGGTGGAGCAGCTGGTGGATTATATTTCGGATTGATGAACATTAATACTACTGTTATTATTGCCTCTTTTGTAGCTTTGCCATCCTATAGCAATGTTTTACATGCAGTAATTGGTTCATTGATCACGTTTGCTATTGCCTTTGGTTATACTTGGATCATGGTGAAAGATGCTGATTTTCCAAATGCGAATATACCAAGTGATCAAACTGCTGAAAAAAAAGAACAAAAAGCAGCACCTTTAAAACAGGTGGCGACAGAAACGATGATTGAAGCACCTTTATCAGGTACTGTGATTCCTTTGAGTGAAACGAACGATCAAGCCTTTTCTTCCTTAGCCTTAGGGAAAGGGTTAGCAATCAAACCGACAGACAATACAATCGTAGCTCCTTTTTCAGGAACAGTATCCGCAGTCTTTCCTGGAAATCATGCCATTGGTCTGACTAGTGATTCTGGAGTTGAACTGTTGATTCATATTGGTATCGACACTGTGAACATGCAGGGAGAATCTTTTGTTCGAGAGGTCAATGAAGGCGATCACATTCACTCTGGTCAGAAATTGCTGCGTTTTGATTCACAAAAGATCGGAGATGCAGGTTATGAGGATACTGTGATGATCACAGTAACGAATACATCAGATTATTTGGATGTCATACCAGCGACGGATAGTAAACAAGTAAGCGCAAATGATCAATTTTTGGCAGTATTTTAAGAAAGGCGGGAAAAGATAAATGAGTTTTCCAACAAATTTTTTATGGGGCGGTGCATCTGCTGCCAACCAATATGAAGGCGGATATAACGAAGGCGGAAAAGGCTTGGCCTGTGCGGACCTTATCAGCGGAGGAAGTCATACTGCTTCACGCCAAATTACGACGACTGTAAAAGAAGAGCTACTCTATCCTAGTCATGAAGCAACGGATTTTTACCATCATTATAAAGAAGATATTGCATTGTTTGCAGAAGCGGGTTTTAAAGCCTTTCGTCTATCGATCAACTGGACGCGGATTTTTCCAAAAGGGATGGATCAAGAGCCCAATGAAGCTGGGCTACAATTTTATGATCAGGTGTTTGACGAATGTAAAAAATACGGGATTGAACCTGTAGTAACGATTGCTCATTTCGATGTCCCTGCGTATTTAAGTGAACAATACAATGGATGGGCTAGTCGAGAAGTAATCGATCTATATGAACACTATGCTGCGACAATTTTTGATCGCTATCAAGACAAGGTCAACTATTGGATCACTTTCAATGAAATAAACACAGCGACATTAACGATTGGCAATTTTCTTTCTCTTGGTCTGCAGGTTGGAGAGTCTCCCTTCATTGAACAACCCGATGATCCACAAATGCGATATCAGGCATTACATCATCAATTTGTCGCCAGTACGAAAGCGGTAAAGTTAGCACGGGAAAAATATCCGCATTTCCATATGGGCTGTATGATTTCCTATATGCCAAGATATCCATATACCTGTCATCCAAACGACGTCCTATTGGCTAAACAAGAAGAAAACATGCATTCAAAATTCTGTGGAGATGTTCAAGTAACTGGGAAATATCCGTATTATGCAAAAAACTACTTTGCAGAACATGGAATTGACATCACATTTGCTGAAGAAGATGCTACGATACTTGCGGAAGGAACGGTAGATTACTATACATTTAGTTATTACTTGACCTTATGCGTCTCCGCGGATGACGAAGTAGAAAAAAACGGACACAGTATGATCGGCGGCTCTGGTGTAAACAATCCTTATCTTGAACAAACAGAATGGAATGCCATGATTGATCCAGTGGGCTTACGCATTGCACTCAATGATATCTATGATCGCTACCACTTACCGATGATGATTGTTGAAAATGGGATTGGAGTGTCTGAAGAACTTACGTCAGAAGGAATGGTCCACGATCAGTATCGCATCGATTATCTGCAAAAGCACATTATTGAAATGGAGAAAGCATTAGAGGACGGGGTCGATTTATTTGGCTATACGATTTGGAGTGCAGTGGACATCGTTAGTGCCTCTACAGGTGAAATGAAGAAACGCTATGGCTTGATTTTCGTTGACAAATATGATGATGGTACTGGGACATTGAAGCGTTACAAGAAAGATAGTTTCTATTGGTACAAGGAATTGATTGAATCAAATGGCGCTAATCTGATAGTAAGATAAGAAACAGATTCCATTGTCATCGATTAGCTTACGATCAAAAAATACTCTCGTTAACTATGAGAGGCGGGTTATTTAATTGGAAATGATGTCATAGCATTGAGAAAAAAGCTTCCTATATGAATGAGAAATTCCAGAAAAAATCATTTGATTTTTTATTTCTTTTATTGGTTCCGAGAATGAGATTTTAGGAATAGAAAAATTCGCAAACGACGGTGGTTATTTGAGCATCTGTAGCAAAACTGATTTTTAGATTTGTCCACATTCATTTTATCAAGCAATAACTCTAACTTAAATGACACAAAAATGATAGTTGAATACGAAGAATGATTCCAAAATAAAATGGATCTTAGATAATAGACACTGGTAAAAAATGTCAGTGAAACCATTATCTAAGGTCCATTTTTAAAATCTGGTCGTTTTTTATTAAAAATCCCTAATGTTTAAATGATTTTGGGAACCTAGTTGTTCATTACTAGTGAAAGGTCAAAAACAGAAGGGAGAAATATGGAAAATAAAAATCAGAAACTATACCTCGCTCAGTTTGTTGCGACTATTTTTGTGGTAATGATTCATTCTGGAACGGTTATAGGAAACCCAATTGCACACTTCATCTTGAAAAGTATGATCTGTCGGTTAGCTGTCCCTTTTTTCTTTATCAATAATGCTTATTTTTTTCACGTAAACGCCCCTAAGTCAGGCTATAAAAAAAGATGTTTAGTAAAAATACTAAAGACGTACTTTAAATTTTTTCTGCTATACATACCTTTTGGCATTCAATTGATAAGTCAGTCAATGGATAATCAATGGAACTATTTACCTATAGTCGTAGTTTTCAGCTTTCTTTATTCAGGAAGTTTTTATCATCTGTGGTATTTTCCAGCTCTACTTTTTTCACTATTGTTTGTCAGAATAGGTATCAATAAACTTGGTTATAGCTGTACGTTTAGTATTTGTTGCGGACTATTCATTGTAGGTTCATTGGAGACATATTCAGCATATATATCTAATCACACCGTAGTTTCGATTTTACATAAGTATTTAGATTTATTCCTTACAACGAGAAATGGGTTGTTTTTCAATCCGATTTTTGTTTTGGTTGGCTGCTATTTAGCGGATAATAGAAATAGATTAGTAGAAAGGAAAAATAAGTTTTACTTGGGATTGGTCATATCTGGTTTGTTAGGAGTAGTAGAGGGAATTCTTGTTTTTCGAAATCAAGGAATAGATAAGAATTTTATGTATTTTACGATTGTATTTTGTGGCTGCTTGTTTGCTATTCTTTTACTTTCTAAAAATACAAATCGAGATTTTGAAAGCATAAAGTCCTATAGTCAAGGAATATCTTTGCTTCACATGATTCCAATCCAATTATTTAATTTAGTGCAAAATGAGATAAGTCCTATGTACGGAGTTTGTCGTGGGATACTAGGGGTCACTATCCCTATAGTAGGCATCAGACTTTACAGATACGTAAAGAAACGCTCTTCTGGTGTTCATTTTTTAAAAAATAGAGTGATTTCACAAAATAAAAAAAACTAGCGAGGAGGTGAGAGCAATCAAAGATTACGTAATAATATTGAGAATTAAATCGGGAGACGTAGATGCATGGGGACTACTAGTAGAAAAATATTACGATACAATCTTCAATTACTGCAGAAGAAGATTTTTTGGGAACACGATTTTAGCAGAAGATCTGACGCAGGATGTGTTTTTAAAAGTGATAAGTAACATTGATTCCTATAAATTTTCTGGGAAATTTTTCAATTACCTTTTCACTGTAGCGGTAAATGCATGCAATAATTACAGCAAAAAACAGAAGTTTGAAGAATCGGAGTTTGATGAATCCTATGCTGATCACTCCAATCTAAACTCAAAAAATAAAGAAGTAGCGGATAGTAAAGGGGATGAGATCCAGAATGCTTTAGATGCTCTCCCAGAATATCAACGAGAAGCACTCATCTTGCGATTTTACTATGACATGAAGGTGAAAGAAGTAGCAATGGTTACTGGTACAAGCGTGGCCACAGCTCAATCAAGAATTCAACAAGGCCTAGATAAGCTAAAGAGATTATTAAAAAGGGAGGACTTTTATTTTGAATAAAATAGAGCGAAAAGAAAAAAGTTCTGGTCGAAATGAGTTGGAAAAAAAGATAATTGAATTAGGTACAAAACAAATGCTCAAAAATCAATTAAGCCAAACATCTTACCTAAGTCTATTTTTTTCAGCGATAAGATTTGTAGGATGGAAACTTTGGGGGATACAAACATTTCTATTTATTTTTTCTCTGTTACTTTTAAATGCGAATACTGAAACGGATTTTGAGAATGTACTAAAAGGTATAACAGGTCTGGTTTTATTTTCTGGTGTTTTTTTTACAGATGCGTTGTTCAAGAGTTATACCAGCGATATGTGGGAGCTAGAACAGACCTTTAAGTATGATCTGAGACAACATACAACGATGAAGATGCTTGCTTTTGGGAGTTTTGATCTATTACTGATTATAGTACTCTCACTTTTTGCCAAAGAGCTTTTTTCAGTTTCTTTTTTGCAGTTTGCTCTTTTCTTATTCGTTCCATTCAATATTTTTTGTATCGTTCTTTTTTCTGTATTCACTGTTTTACGAAAAAAGTTATCTACTGTTTTACTTTGGGGGAGTTCGGGAGCAATGGTTGGGCTCACGATAATATTGGAAGGTTTACTAAATGTCTATGAGCTGCCAGTTCACTATTGGGCAATTACATGTGTAATGACGTTACTTGGATTGGTATTGTTAGCCAAACAGATGATGAAACAGCATCATACGGGAGGAATATTCATATGAAACTCGAAATAAAAAATTTAACAAAAACATTTGATGGTGCAAAAGCTTTAACAAATGTATCAGTTACTTTAAATCCAGGTGTTTATGGATTACTAGGGGCGAATGGCTCAGGAAAAACAACGTTGTTCAGACTGATTTGCGGAGTAATTAAGGCAGATGAAGGGAAGATTATTTACAATGGTGAAGATATTTCGTTAAATGAGGAAATGTTTAGATCAGTATTAGGATTTCTCCCCCAAGATTTCAGTTATTATGCAGACTTTACAGGATTGAAGTTTATGCTCTATATCGCTGCATTAAAAGGCTTAAGAGGAAAGTTAGCGAAACAGAGATCCTTGGAATTACTTGATTTAGTTGGGTTATCGGAGCAAAAAGACAAGAAAATCAAGAAATATTCAGGTGGAATGAAGCAACGTTTAGGTATTGCACAAGCGATGATCAATGACCCCGAAGTGTTGATTCTTGATGAACCTACAGTTGGGTTAGATCCGAAAGAACGGGTGAGATTCCAAAATTTGATCAGTTCGTTATCAGATAACAAGATAATCATTTTATCCACTCATATTGTTTCGGATGTTGAATCTATTTCGGATGAGGTACTTGTTTTAAATAAGGGAGTTATCCAGGATCGTGGTTCCGTGAATCAATTACTGAAAAATATTGAAAATAGTGTTTGGGAAGTGAGAACAACACAGAGAGAAATGAAATCGTATTATCACAGTTTTTCTATCAGTAATCAAAAATATGAGGGAGATGATGTGGTATTACGGATAATATCCGCAAAAAAACCAGCAAATAATGCGGTCCAAGCTAAAGCAAATCTAGAGGATCTATACCTCTATTATTTCAGAACGGAGTTTTAGGAGAATGCAGATTTTAAAATTTGAATTTTTAAAGATCTTTAAAAATAAATCATTCATTGGTGCTTGGGTCGTTCTATTGATGAGTATTATGGCTATCATATTCATTGGTTTTTTTCACTCACAATTGATGAGTGACAAGCATTCATCAATTTCAGGGCGAAGTGCTGGCGAAAGAAATCTAGAATTTGCAGAGAAGTACAAAGGTGAACTGACAGATAAAAAAGTAAAAACGATCATCACAGATTATTTGGACATCTACCAAGAAAAGGTAAAAGAAAAAAAGCAAATTTTTGATTATTTCCAATGGACGGTTGTCGATACCTTTACACCTGTTACTGAACAAGATATCTACATGGAAATGATCGATTCAGTTAGAGCAAAAAAAACATATACGATTGATAATGTAAAGATCTTATCAATGCACGATGTCGGTTATAAAACAAAAAAATTTCCAATCTATATTGGTAATTTTATGACTTGGACAGATCTATTACAAGTTAGCGCTAACGCATTTATTCCGATTGCTTTATTTGTCATCTTGTTTTGTTCCATCTTATTTGCAAATGATACATCAAAGAATTTAGTTACATTGTTATTATCCACCAGATTTGGTCGAACAAAAATGATCCGGTCAAAAATTATTGTTGGCACGGTATTGACTATCGGTACGTTTTTGGTAGCTCAATTGATTATTCTTACTGTATTTGGATGTTTTTATGGATTTAGTGGATGGGATACAAGCGTACAGGCTAATCTAGATTGGCGAATAGTCGATTTTCCTCTTGAATGGAATATGTTACAGACATATATATTTGGTATTTGCTTCCATCTTATCGGCTTACTATTTGTTTCAGGCTTTACAATGTTAGTATCAAGTTTGTGTAGTTCGCCGTTTAGTGCGTTGGCAATTTCTTTGGGGCTGTTTTTTGTCCCTCAAGCATTGAAGCAACTTCTTGTGACTGGTCTACCAAACAAAATTCTTTATCTTTTCCCAATCAACACTTTTGAAATCGACAAAGTATTGTTATGGATGAGTCGGGATAACATGTTTTTCTTTCACTCTTTTATCGCTAATATCAGCTTGATTGCGATGGTGATGTTGGGAATGAAATTTGGGAGCGATTTGTTGGTATATTTACGAATGAAAAAGTTAAGCTTAGCGTAATGTCAGACTCGACTAGTTAAATTTTTGAACAACGGTTGGTTAAATGGTATCCTTTTGGAAAAGGATACTTGCTTGTTTACAGAAATGTAAGGGATATCATCTTAAAGAAATAAATTCCTTAGACGGAAGCTTTTCTAAGGGGAATACTCATTTTTTAAAGAGGGCAATAAAGTAAGGCTTCGAAATATCCATAGAAGGTAAAAAGTAGTCGTAAAAAATAGATTAATAACGGAGGGATAAGATGAACAGAATCAACCTTATTTGTCTTGGTGTTAGTAATATACAGAAAGCGCTGGCTTTTTATAAAAACATCGGTTTCAGAACATTCGAGAAGGATAATAATCCACCGATTGTCTTTTTTGATACGCAAGGAACTAAATTGGAACTGTATTCGATCGATAGTCTGGCCAAGGATATAAATGCGGACAACCCATCCATTATCACGAATAGTGGATTTAGTGGAATAACTTTGGCAATTAAACAGTAGTTACTTTCAAGATCTTGATGGCTACTATTGGGAAGTTGCGTATGGACCTAACTGGAAGTTTGATGATCAGGGCATGCTGATCATCGAAGAGGAAAAATGATTTTTTCAACAGATAAGAGAATTTTTATATATTTTTGGGTCAGGTTATCAAAGAAAAAGGGAAGATGTAACGAAAGAAGAACTAGATTTGATGTAGAAAGAAATGGAAGCAATGGAATCCAATAATAATAAAAAAAGTACGGTAGACATAGAGAGTTTCCTTAAAATCATCGATCTGATGACCAACTTGAAAATCCACTATTGGGTAGAAGGGGGCTGGGGTATCGATGTCCTCATTGGCAAGCAAACAAGGAAACACAGAGATGTTGATATTGATTTTGATGCAGCTTTTGAGGGGTTATTGATTAAAGAACTAGAGAGTTTAGGGTATCGAATCACTATGGATCAGCGCCCAAGCCGTGTCGAATTGCATCATCCGATACATGGAACTATAGATATCCACCCATTTATTATTGCTGAAGATGGAGAGATGAAACAGGCGAATCCAGAGGGGGGTTGGTTTGAGTTGCAGACGGATTGGTTCACGGATAGCGTGTTTGAAGGAAGGACGATTCCTTGTGTTTCTGTTGCAGGACAAAGATTGTTCCATGATGGATATGATTTGCGGGATATCGATATTGCTGATTTGAAAAATTTAAATGACGCTTTTCCGCATTGAAAAACATAGTAAAAAGAAGTTGGCGATTGTGAGGACCCGCCTGAACAACACTAAGAATAGCTAATTTGGAAATGGTATCGTATCTTAAAAAAGATTCCACAAAGTAAAAACCTGTTTTTTAGTATGGTTGTATCCATTCAATACAAGGATGAATCGAGTAAATCCAATAGAGGTCGAGACAAAAGTCGTTCAGGTTTGAGAAATTGAAAAAAAACGAACAATACGTTTTTTGTATTGTTCGTTTTTTTTTTTGAAATTTCCGAAAAACTTGATTTTTGGACGCCGTTTATTCGCGAGTCTGTAGCAAACCTGATTTTTAGATTTGTCCCACGCTCTATTTTGGTTTATTTGAAGTAGTGCTCCTTTGAACTGACCAATCGATCAAATGATTTTATTTAGAGAAAAAATAAGTGATCGATTGAGTAGAGTTTGCGTATTTAATTAGTAGATGGGCGAAACTAGCATGAAAATGAAGAATCTCATCTGGAAAATGAGAACGTGGAAGCAACAATACTTGTTCTTCATTCGCAAATAAATGATCGCCATCGATCGTTCGAGCCACCAACCGATAGTTAGTGAATAGTTGCTCGAAAAATAGGGTATCAGAAGATTGGTCAGCCATTGTTGAAAAGATACTATTTTTTAAATGCGGTAGTGGGGGAAAGAACACTAATTCTTCGAAAGCATCGATTTGTTTTTTTCTTAACCATTCGAGTGTCTCGTCAAGGGAATATTTTTTTTTGGATAACTGCTCAAACAGAATAAACACCTACTTTTTATTTGGGATAACTACTTTGAAATCGATCGTTGTGTTAGGTGCCAGTCCTTTTGCCTCTAAAATGATGATTTCCGGGATCAATTCTTGTCCTGAATATTGAGGAATCACACGGTAGCGGATCGTTTCCCCTTTATTCAAAGCATGACGAATTTTTAATTCATAATAGTTCATATATGGATCATTTACAGGATACTGATATAAAGTGACCAAATTTTTAGGGTCATCACCGCTACCACCAAACTGTTTTGCGATCAAATGACCACGGGAATGATCGTATTTTGGACCAGAGATGAAACCAGGTGGGCGTATTTTTCGATTAGCACTGGTTCCAGTATTGATCATTGCTTTTTTCAATAAAGCTTCTGCGCCAGTTGGTCGTTTCAAATGATCAAACGGATCGTAGCTGATCCAGCCTTCTGACGTATCCTTTAGCTCGCTGTTGGTAAAAGTGGCAGGACCTGATTCTTGAGGCCCACTGTTGGTTCCCACGGGTTTTAAGTCTGCTTTAGTGGGTAATACAGAACTTCGGTGTCCAATTGAACTATCCGTGATTTTCGTATTCTCAGATACTTGATTTTGCGAAGTATCGTGAGCGGATGGATCAAGTCCATACCAGCTGGCTGCACCAACGATCAGTAGGGTGACCAATGTTCCCCACAGTTTAGTTAAGTTTTTCATTTTTTCACCTCGATTATTAGTATAAACGATAATCAAATACAGGCAAAGAAGAACACGAAGAACAAATAAATCGATGTTATTTGCGAAAGAAGCTATACAGTAAATTCTTCTATTGGTATGATAGACGTAGAAGATGAAGGAGGCGAGAAAATGATAGGGGGAGTGTCAATAGAAGTTATCTATTGGTATACCTTATTGGTGTGCGCTGGAATAGCAATCATTCTAGTCGTTTTTGGAGATGTATTTGATTTTGATGGGCCGATTGACCCGATGCTTATCGTTCCTTGGTTGACGTTTACTAGTTTGTTTGGTTTTTTAGGAGAACGTTTAACACCGTTGCATTCCGTACTGATACTTATTATTAGTGGCGTTATTGCAACCGCTTTAGTTTTTTTGCTTAATTTTTACGTGCTGATGCCGATGAAGAACGCTGAATCGACCTTATCTGCGTCCGAAAAGACATTAGAAGGGCAAATGGCTGAGGTGGTCACACCGATACCGGTAAAAGGAATGGGTGAGATCAGACTAAAAAGTGTCACTGGTTCGATCAGCCGACCTGCCTGTTTTTATGCACCACAAGATTCACCTGCTGAAAGTGGCGAACGAGTACTTATTATTGAAGTGAAAGATAGGGTCTGTTACGTCACACCTTATGAAGAGATGTTAAAAATGTAAAGGAAGTGTATTGGATGATTGTACCAGAGATTTTTGTAGTAATAGGTGTTGCAGTGTTAGTGTTATTGATGTTGTTAATTGTTTTTGTCGCAAAATACCAAACAGCTAAACCAGATGAAGCGCTGATCATCAGCGGTAGTTACTTAGGAAGTAAAAATGTCCATACCGATGACAGCAACAATAAAATCAAGATCGTACGAGGCGGAGGAGCGTTTGTTTTACCTGTGTTTCAGCGTTCGAACCGCATCAGTTTGCTTTCTAGTAAACTGGATGTATCCACGCCAGAAGTCTACACGGAACAAGGGGTCCCTGTGATGTGTGATGGGACTTCGATCATCAAAATAGGTTCATCCGTAGAAGAAATCGCTACTGCTGCTGAACAGTTTTTAGGCAAAACAAAAGAAGAACTAGAAAATGAAGCACGAGAAGTATTAGAAGGACATCTGCGTTCGATCTTAGGTTCAATGACTGTGGAAGAGATCTATCAAAATCGTGATAAATTTAGCCAAAGTGTTCAAGAAGTCGCCTCAGTGGATCTAGCAAAAATGGGGCTGATCATCGTTTCCTTCACAATCAAAGAAGTACGAGACAAAAATGGATACTTAGATTCTTTAGGGAAACCAAGAATCGCTCAAGTGAAGCGTGATGCAGATATTGCCGAAGCCGAAGCGTTTAAAGAAACGCGTATCAAAAAAGCTGAAGCAGAAAAAGAATCACAGGCTGCTGAATTACAACGACAAACTGAAATCGCTGAAGCGTTGAAAGAAAAAGAACTGAAACTTGCTACTTACAAACAAGAACAAGATATAGCAAAGGCCAAAGCAGACCAAGCCTATAATTTGGAAAGTGCACGCGCGCAACAACAAGTTATTGAACAAGAAATGCAAGTGAAAGTCGTTGAAAGACAAAAACAAATCGAATTAGAAGAAAAAGAAATCATCCGCCGTGAAAAGCAATATGACTCAGAAGTGAAGAAAAGAGCAGATGCAGACCGTTATGCCAAAGAACAAGAAGCTCAAGCTCAAAAAGCCAGAGAAGTAGCAGAAGCGGAAGCTGAACAGTTCCGAGTAGAAGCGTTAGCACAAGCCGAAGCGAATCAAACACGATTGGCAGGGCAAGCCGAAGCGGAAGCAACGTTAGCCAAAGGAAAGGCAGAAGCCGAAGCAAAACAAAAAATTGCAGATGCTTTCAAAGAATATGGAGAAGCTGCTGTGTTGAGTATGGTGATCGAAATGTTGCCACAATTGATGCGAGAAGCTGCGCAGCCTTTAGGGAATATCGAAAAGATTTCTGTAGTGGATACAAGTAGCGGTACTGGAGAAAATAGCGGGGCGAATCGAGTAACAAGTTACGCAACGAATCTTTTATCATCCACTCAAGAAACATTAAAAGAAACGACTGGGTTAGATATCAAAGACATCATTGAGAACTTATCCAATCGCGGAACGATGAAACAAGTCAATCTATACGATACAAAAGCAGACTCAGAAGAATAACATCGAATAAATGGATAATGAAAAAACTAGTGCTCTATCTGACAGAGATTCCCTTTATCTTTAAAGAAATCTTTAGGGATATCTGATGGGGAGACACTAGTTTTTTATATGTATTACTGGTCAAGATGATTGTTTTGTTTCTTGATCTGTTCCTCGACTTTTGCTAGATCCTCACGCAGTCGTTCTTCTCTTTTTTTTAGTTCAACAAGGTCTTCTGCTAATTCTTCTTTCTTCTCGATTTCTGGCGGGCGCAAGAAGAAATTGATTCCGATTGCAATAAATGTTCCGATAAAAGTATCTAGGACTCTCTGAATGGCATACAAGGAAGATTCACCTTGCGGAATACTTAAAGAAATCAAAAGTAGCGTAGAGATGGCGGAAATGATACCTGAATTATTATCGATTCCGTCAGATACAACGATGACAACGATAACTAAAAGAGGAAGCAAAAAAAGTTCTACGAGAAAATCATTGTGAAAATAGTTTTTGACAAAAAAATAGAAAATCCCTAAGAGTCCCCCTAATGTATTGCCGATGATTCGTGAACGGCCAAAGGAAACTGTAGTAGTCAAATCTTGTCTTAATGAGAAAACAGCAGACAAAGCGGCGATCATAGGAAGGCCGCGATTAGATACATGAAAAAACAAAATACATAAGAAAACAGCTAAAGCAGTTTTTGTGGTTCGCATACCGAGGCGAAAACGACCAAATTGCATAGGGTGATCTCCTTATTCTCCTTTTTAATAGGATAACTAATTTTCGGGAAGATTGCTAGTGTTTCGTTGTTGCTTTTAGTATAATCCTAAGAAAAGGAAGAGGTGACTTATGCGTATTGGATTACGAACAGTGAAAACGGTTTTGAGCAGTATGTTGTCGATGGCGGTTGCCCATGCCTGTTCCTTGTTGTTTTGGCCCTCAGCAGGGATTATTGCATTATTGAGTGTTGGGAATACGAAACGGTCGACTTTGTACACAGGCATCTATCGAATCACGGCCTTTATTCTTGCTACATTGGTTGCTTTTATTAGTTTTTCTGTTTTAGGATATACGATTCTAGGTTTTGGGTTATTTTTATTGTTGTTCATACCTGTGACAGTTTATTTTAAATTGACCGAGGGAATCGTTGTCAATTCAGTATTAGTTACACACTATTTAAGTGAACAAAATATGAGTTGGTCCTTGATTGGCAACGAAGCAGGGTTGATGGCAATTGGCGTTTTATTTGCCCTGATTGCAAATATCTATATGCCGAATACCAAACGAAGACTTCAAGAAAAACAATTGGTGATCGAAGAAAGATTTCGCATGATCTTAAAGAATATGGCTCAGTTTCTTCTTTCAGGTGAGCAGATAGAGAATGAAAAAGACTGTGAAGAGTTGCTTGTTTTTATTCGTACCAGTCAAACAGATGCTAGAACACACCAAGAAAACTTTTGGTTGAAACAGACACAATATTATGAGACTTATTTTTCGATGAGACGTGCGCAAGTGAATGTGATTAGAGATATGCAGGATACGCTTCAAAGAATCAAACGCCCAGATTTATATGGCAAACATATCTATGGTTTATTGATCTATACTGCAGAGACTTTTTCTGAAAGAAATGATGGGAAAGAGTTGCTAGAACGAATTGAAGCAGTGTATGACCTATATCGTGGCATGCCATTACCAAAAGATCGATTAGAATTTGAGGAACGTGCAGAGTTATTCCAATTTCTACAATCTTTTAAGAGTTTTATTGAAATAAAAGCAGAATTTTCGCAACAAGTTAGTTTTTAGAAGAGAAATCACTGGATAACAGACGGAGAAACAGTACATTTTTAGGTGGATCACTAATGTGGCTTGATTTTTCTAAGCTTTATGGAGACGCGCAAAAAAGAAAACCTCCAGTTTTTGTTGTACCCAATGTGGAACAGAAGCGATATACGCGACAGTTGGGTTTATTGATACTGGAGGTCCATATTTTTAATGTGTGGTAGAGCCTACTTTTCTTTTTCCCAAAGTTTTTGCATGTCATCGAGGATAGCGATGACATCTTTCGTTAAGAAAAGTGATTTGTTAGGGCGCTCACCGGCGATTATTTTAGTCATATTTTCAATTTCATAGTTCATTGCCTGTGCAGTATAACCACTTTCAATCCATTCTTTGGTGCCATCGTTATAGGTTATTTCTGCACGATCAGCACGAGGGTAATCGGTGATCGTTAAGTAACCATTCTCAAAGGCAACGATCCCAACTTTCGGCATTTTTGCTTGGAATGTAAGACTGATCGTCGCCATTTCATTTTCTTTGTTCCTTAAAAGAGTGACAGACTGTTCATCGACGCCAGTCTTAAAGGGAACCATGCTGGATGCGATGACTTCTGGTTGAGAACTTAAAAAGAAACGAGCGAAGGACACAGCATAGGTACCGATATCTAACAAAGCTCCACCAGCAAGTTCTGGATTAAAAAAGCGATTGGTTGGGTCGGGTTCTTTGTAACTGCCAAAGGGTGCTTGGATCATTTTTAACGCTCCTAGTTTTTGGGAGTCGATCAAGGAGCGTAATTGCTGATAAAGTGGCATATTGAAAATGGTCATAGCTTCCGCTAAAACTAACTGCTTTTCTTCTGCCAATTTCATGGCTTCTGCTAATTCATCTTTATTCATTGTGATTGCTTTTTCGCACAAGACGTGTTTATTTGCATGCAGTGCTTGCAAAATATTGTCGATATGCTGCCGATTAGGAACAGCGATATAAATGATATCGATTGCTTCATCATTCAAAAGTTCTGCATAACTGCCATATGCTTTAGGAATAGCGTAGCGTTTGGCGAAAGTTTCTGCTTTTTCTAATGTTCTTGAGGCAACCGCTGCCAATTCGCTCGTTTCTTGTTCAAAGCTGTTGGCAAATTCATGGGCGATCGAACCTAGACCGACGATGCCCCATTGATACTTTTTCATACTTCAAAACTCCTTCTCGTGTTATATTTAATAGAGAGTCTTATCATTTAGCACTCTGTGTTTCCTGACTTGATTATAGCAAATATCTCTTTGTTTTTTCAGTCAAAACACTTTAGTAAGAAAGAATAAAGAAGTAGTGATTTTTTTAGGAATTTTAAGTAAAATAAATTAGAGGAGGAGATTATCGTGCATCAAGTATACGTTGATCTTATTATTAGTGTATTACTCGAACAATTCGAGACAGAAAAGAATTTTTTAGATGATTATTTACTGATTAGCGAGGAGCAGTGGCAAGGTTGGAAAACTGGAGAAAAGAATCTTCCTTCTGAAGCCATGCAAAAGATCAAAAATCTCTTTACAGATTATGAATGGATGCTGACACAAAAGATTTTACGTCAGACGATCATTTTCCCTGAAAAAAGGACGACTGCTGTAGCAGAATATAAACAAATCAAAACGAGGATCGCTCAAAAATGGTTAGGAGCAGGGATCGCTAAAGTAGAATTGATCCCGTTGAAAAATGATCAATATCTCAGTCGGTTTCTTGACTTGAAAGTAAGTATTAACTATGATGAATGGGGTTATGATGACATCTTGAATTTCCGTCTGCCTGCTGATATCCAAAAGCAGATCGAAGGAGAAAAGGTGGAACTCCTGGATTGGGTAAACGAAAATTTAGAAGAAACTTACGTTCATGAAAAGGAAGAACCAAAAGAAGAATGAAAGGATTTTTTAATTGAATAAAGTATTAGGATTTGCAGCGGTCGTGATCATGATCGGGGCTATGGGGTATGTCATAGTCAGTGAGCAACATACATCAACTGCCGTAGAAGCTGAAAAACAAACAACGGAGAAAGTTCAGACAACAACTTCATCCAGTAATGAAAAGAAGACAAGTACTTCAACTAAGAAAACAAAAAATAACCTACCAGATGTTAAGGCAGAGGACTGGGAGTTGATTCTTGTTGGACCCGATCATAAGCTCGATCAAGAAATTGATGAAGCAACACAATTGACTGCTTTAGACAATGGGTATATGATCGATAAACGCATCAAAGCAAATTACGAGGAACTTGAGAAAGCAGCTGAAGCAGCAGGGTTTCCGTTAGTGATGGTCTCGGCTTATCGTTCAGTTTCCTCTCAACAAGCTGTCTTTTCCCAAAATGTACAACAAGTGATGAGTAGTAAAGGTGTTTCTGAAGATGAAGCAACAAAGATCACAAAGCAGACGATCACAGTTCCTGGGTATAGTGAACATCATACGGGGCTGGCTGTCGATGTAGTAGATCACAATTGGTACAACAATTATACTTCTCAACTGCTAGACGCAAGTTATGGCGACCAGCCAGGTGCGAAATGGATCGCTGAGAATGCGCCGAAGTTTGGGTTCATCGTTCGATATCCAAAAGATCGTCAGGATATAACGAAAATCACTTATGAACCATGGCATTTGCGTTATGTAGGAAAAGAAAGTGCGGAATATATCACGAAGCATGATCTGACGTTGGAAGAGTACTTGGATCAATTGAAAGAAAAATAGGAGTATCCGATGACCAAAAAAAAATGGAAAAAGCAAAAGCGTAAAAATGTCCGTATTATTGCTGTTGTTTTGGGTGGCATATTGATCATGATGGCTTTTGTTCTTTCTTTACGAAGTTTGTCCACACCTTTTTCAGATCAACCACAAGAAACTGAAGCAAAAAGCCATCAACAGTTTATTGATCAGCTTGCTCCTCATGCGAAAGAATTACAAAACGGTTATGGAATCTTGCCTAGCATTATTTTAGGACAAGCGATCCTTGAATCGAATTGGGGAAAAAGCACCTTAGCTAGCGAATACCACAACCTTTTTGGGATCAAAGCATACGGGGATCAAAAAAAAGTAAATCTAGAAACCAAAGAATATGTGAATGAAGAATGGATCACGATCCAAGGCGATTTTCGCGTATATGATTCTTGGGAGCAATCGATGGATGATCACACACAACTTTTTGTGAATGGCGTGGACTGGAACCCTGCATTATACGAGAAAGTAATTACAGCAACGAATTATCGTGAAGCCGCACAAGCACTGCAAGATGCAGGGTATGCGACGGACCCGACCTATGCACAAAAGATCATTCAAGTCATTGAGACATATCATCTGGATCAGTACGATCAATAACAGTCAAAAGGAAGTGGCACTATGGCGGAACAATTTATTCCGGAGATCATGACAGAATTACGTAAAGATATCGTAAAAGTACCCGAAGTAATCATGGAAGCAAGTGGAATCAAGATTTTTGGGAAATTGATCCGCTCCATCATCTTTACCACAGATATAGCAATTGTCAGAAATACAAATGCAAATGCGGTCATTGCCGTCTATCCATTCACCCCACATCCAGCAATTACTAAAAGTATTATTGAAGCAGCAGATATCCCAGTATTCTCTGGAGTGGGCGGTGGTCTTACTCAAGGTGCGCGGTCTTCTTATATGAGTCTGTTTGCTGAAGCGCAAGGTTCCCTCGGGGTAGTACTTAATGGTCCAACGCCATTAGAAACAGTCCAAGAAGTATGCCAAGTGGTGGATATTCCTGTAATCAGTACGGTTACATCGAAATATACAGAAATCGATGAGAAGCTTGAAGCAGGAATCACGATCATTAACATTAGTGCAGGAAAAGAAACTGCTGAAACAGTCAAATATTTTCGAGAAAGATACCCAAAGTTGCCTATTATAGCTACAGGAGGGCCGACTGAAGAAAGTATCAGAGAAACGATAGAAGCAGGTGCCAACGCAATTACGTACACTCCGCCAAGTAATGGTGAGCTATTCAGTCGGAAAATGGAAAAATATCGAAAAATCGAAAAAAATGATCAATCTTGACATTCCTAAATAAAGTTGGAAACAAAAAAGAGTGGGATAAACAGTCTTTATTGCTTCTGACTTTATTTTTTTAGTTTGATCTTTAAGAAAACCCGAACAAAATCGACGTTCAAAATTAGAAATATTAGATTTTAGAAAAAAACGATGAAACTTGGTTGTCAGTTTCAGAAACAAATGTTAGACTATTTTCAATATTTGAAACATAACAGTCGTTCAAGTACTTGGATGACTACGAAAAAAACTATCTTGATTTATCCGCCTATTTTTGGCATTTTTCCTAATAAAAGTCAGAAAAACGATTGTTTGATCGTGTAAGAGCTAGCGTGTGTTTCGTTCTAGTAGTTGGTTATAATTGTTTTTCTGATCATCCTCTACTTATATATCGTCATGATAAGGTTGACAGTATCTAGCCAGTACCGTAAATACTGGACTATAAGTAAAAGAGTGTTTTGTACACCCTTTTTTACTTATCGTTAAGTAAAAGGGTGTTTTTTATTCACGCTGAACCGAGCGGAAAATAGGAATAATTGGAATTTTCTGTGAAAAGTGGTTATTTTTGTATTAATAAATGAAAAAGGAGCAAATAAAGTGAAAGAATTAGTTGAACGTATTCAAAAAGATGGACATGTTTTGGGTGAAGGAGTGTTAAAAGTTGATAGCTTTGTCACACACCAAGTCGATCCAGTATTGATGGAACAAATGGGACAACGTTTTGCAGAAGTATTCAAAGAACAAGGGATCACAAAAGTAGTAACGATCGAAGCTTCTGGTATCGCCCCAGCTTTATTTGCGGCAAAAGAGTTGAATGTACCGATGATCTTCGCCAGAAAAGCGAAAAGCTTAACAATGGATGAAGAATTACTAACAGCATCTGTTTATTCATTTACGAAACAAGTAACCAGTACGATCTCTATTTCTCGTAAGTTTTTATCTGCAGAGGATAAAGTATTGATTATTGATGACTTTTTGGCGAATGGACAAGCGGCAAAAGGGCTGATCGAACTATGTCGTCAGGCTGGAGCTGAAGTCGAAGGTATTGGCATCGTCATCGAAAAATCTTTCCAAGATGGTCGTCAATTATTGGAAGAGATGGGATTAAGAGTTGTTTCACTTGCGCGGATTGCTTCTTTATCCAATGGGCAAGTCGAATTTCTTGAGGAGGACGCATAATCGTGGAAAAAGAAACACAAAATGGCAAAGCCGCTGTCCTAGGCTTACAACATTTACTGGCGATGTATGCAGGTGCTGTAGCTGTTCCATTGTTGATCGGTACAGGCTTAGGGTTTAATCAAGAACAAATGACTTATCTTATTTCCATCGATATCTTTATGTGTGGATTAGCCACGCTGCTACAATTGACTGTCAACCGCTTTTTCGGTATTGGCTTGCCAGTCGTGCTAGGATGTGCGATCCAAGCAGTGGCACCCTTGATTTTGATTGGTAGTAGTAAAGGTGTTGGTGCCATCTATGGTTCGATCATTGCTTCGGGGATCTTCGTTGTTTTGATTGCCGGTTTCTTTTCTAAAATCAAAAAATTATTTCCGCCGATCGTTACTGGAACAGTTATCACTGTTATTGGGCTAACATTGATCCCTGTTGCTATTGAAAAAATGGGTGGCGGGGATTCAGCTGCCTCAAACTTTGGCGATAAAACGAATTTGTTATTAGCGTTTGTGACCATCTTATTGATCGTGGGGGTTCAAATGTTAGGAAAAGGCTTCGTTCGTTCGATTGCTGTCCTGATCGGGTTAGTTGGTGGTAGTCTTTTAGCAGCGTTCATGGGATTGATCGATTTGAGTGCGATCGGTCAAGCACCATTATTCCATGTTCCGCAACCTTTTTACTTTGGTAAACCAACCTTCGATGTTTGGTCGATCCTATTGATGATCATCATTTCAATGGTCAGTATGGTTGAATCAACAGGTGTTTACTTTGCATTAGGGGATATTACAGGCAAAAAAGTCGGAGAAGAAGAATTGAAAAAAGGATATCGTGCAGAAGGTCTAGCTGTGATTTTGGGTGGGATCTTTAATACATTTCCTTATACTGGTTTTTCTCAAAATGTTGGTTTAGTTCAACTTTCAGGTATAAAAACTAGAAAACCAATTTATTTTTCTGCCTTTTTCTTGATCGTATTGGGTCTGTTTCCTAAAATCGGTGCATTGGCACAGATCATCCCTGAACCAGTATTGGGTGGCGGCATGCTTGTTATGTTCGGTATGGTTGCTGTCCAAGGAATCCGTATGTTATTAGAAGTTGATTTTACAAATGATAAAAATCTTTTGATTGCCGCAGTTTCGATTGGGTTTGGCCTAGGTTTCAATATCATGCCGAACTTATTCAGTCAGTTGCCTGAAACAGTACAAATGTTTACAGGAAACGGTATCGTCATGAGTAGTGTAACTGCCATTATTCTAAACTTGATCTTTAATGGGTTCAAAAAAGATGAAGAAATACTGGAAGAAGCGATAACAAGAAAAAATAAATAGAAAAGATCAAATATAGAGGTTGGGACAGAAGTGTTTAACTCCGAGAAATAAGAAGAAATTCACGAAAATTGCTTTTCAAATTTTTGTGAATTTCGCTTATTTCCGAAGGAGTTGCTTCTGCTCCCACCGTTTATTCGGAGTTAGAGTCTGTGGCAAAACTGATTTTTAGTTTTGTCCCACGCTCTATATTTTTGCTCTAGATAAAACACGAACGATTTTGCAAATCATTTAGATAATATTCGAAAATTCTTTGACAACAAAAAAACTCATTGCTAAAATATGGATGTAAAAGAGAGAGAGGAGAAAGACATGAGTGCAACGGTTTCTGTGATTATGGGAAGTACCTCCGATTGGGAGACGATGAAAAATGCTTGTGACATTTTGGATGAATTCGAGATTCCTTACGAAAAAAAGGTGGTGTCTGCACATCGGACACCTGATTTGATGTTTCAATATGCGAAAGAAGCACGTGAGAGAGGGATCAAAGTGATTATTGCGGGGGCAGGTGGTGCTGCTCATCTACCGGGGATGGTGGCTTCTCAAACGACACTACCAGTTATTGGTGTGCCGGTACAAACACGAACATTGAATGGATTGGATTCGCTACTATCGATTGTTCAGATGCCTGGAGGAGTACCAGTTGCAACGACGGCAATCGGAAAAGCAGGGGCAATTAACGCTGGACTACTTGCGATAGAGATGCTTTCAATGTATGATTTAAAGTTGGAGGCTAAATTGGCGCAACGACGCTCAATGTTAGCAGAAACTGTTATAGAAAGTAGTGATCAACTTGGTTAAACCTTTGTTGCCTGGATCAACGATCGGGATCGTCGGTGGCGGTCAGCTTGGCCGCATGATGGCGATCAGCGCGAAAGAAATGGGCTTTAAAGTAGGTGTTCTTGATCCTGTAATTGATTGTCCAGCTGCACAAGTGGCAAATTGGACGATTCAAGGAACCTACGATGACACGTTTGCACTAGAAGAACTTGCTAGAAGAACAGATGTTATCACTTATGAATTCGAGAATGTCAGTGTCGAAGCACTTAATGCGATTTTACCAATGTCATTTATCCCCCAAGGAACGGATCTATTGGCTATCACACAGGACCGGCTGTTAGAAAAGTCCTTTTTGGAAACAAACAACATCGTCATCGCTCCTTATGCGACAATCGTTAGCCCAACGGATATCCAAGATGCAATTGACGGGATCGGGTATCCTTGTGTATTGAAAACAACGCGAGGAGGATACGATGGAAAAGGGCAATATGTATTGAGAAGTCGTACAGATCTTGCTCCAGCGATGGATCTGTTAAGAGAAGGGACTTGCGTATTGGAAGCATGGATCCCTTTTGAAAAAGAAATCTCGATCATGGTAGCAGGGAATGGTCAAGGCGAATATAGTACATTTCCAGTAGTTGAAAATATCCATCGTAACAATATTTTACACGAAACGATTGCACCAGCTCATGTTTCTAGTGAAGTAATCGAAGAAGCAGAGCGGATCGCTCGAGTAATTGCCGAAGCAGTGAGCTTGTCGGGCGTTCTAGGTGTCGAGTTGTTTTTGACGAAATCAGGTGGATTATACGTGAATGAACTAGCACCACGTCCGCACAATTCAGGACATTACTCCATCGAAGCTTGTTCGATGAGTCAGTTTGATGCCCATATCCGTGGAATTTGTGGTTGGCCATTGAGTGACAAAGTTCGTTTGCTCAGCGATGCAGTCATGGTAAACGTATTAGGAGAACAACTGCTTGAAAGTTATCATCTCATCGACAAGAAGCCTGACTGGCAATTTCATTTTTATGGGAAATCACAAGCGAAAAAAGGACGTAAAATGGGACATATCACCATTTTGACTGAAGATATCCAACAAACATTGGATGAAATAAAGAAAACCAATATTTGGGATTAAAGGAGAATAATTGATGCTAGAACGTTATACACGACCTGAAATGGGCAATATCTGGACAGAACAAAATAAATATCAAGCATGGCTTGAAGTGGAGATCTTAGCTGATGAAGCTTGGGCCGAATTAGGAGAAATCCCTAAAGAAGATGTACAAAAAATCAGAGAACATGCTTCATTCGATATTGACCGGATTTTAGAAATCGAAAAATCGACACGTCATGATGTTGTGGCCTTCACACGTGCAGTTTCGGAAACGTTAGGTGAAGAGAGCAAATGGGTCCATTACGGATTGACAAGTACAGATGTTGTCGATACAGCTTATGGCTATCAGATCAAACAAGCAAATGATATTTTAAGAGAAGATTTGAAACGTTTTACAGCAATTATTGGCGAAAAGGCAAAAGAACATAAGTTGACAGTCATGATGGGGAGAACGCATGGGGTACATGCTGAACCAACGACTTTTGGTTTGAAATTGGCTACTTGGTATTCTGAAATGAAGAGAAATATCGAACGTTTTGAACATGCTGCCAAAGGAGTGGAAGCTGGCAAAATCTCTGGCGCAGTGGGTACATTTGCCAACATCCCGCCTTTTATCGAAGAATATGTTTGTGACAAGTTGGGTATTCGCCCACAAGAAGTGTCTACACAGGTTTTACCACGGGATCTACATGCAGAATATTTTGCAACAATGTCCTTGGTTGCAACGAGTATCGAGCGTTTTGCGACGGAGATACGAGGATTGCAAAAATCTGAGACACGAGAAGTAGAAGAGTTTTTCGCTAAAGGTCAAAAGGGGTCCTCTGCAATGCCTCATAAGCGAAACCCGATTGGATCAGAGAATATGGCTGGGTTGGCGAGAGTGATCCGCGGTCATATGGTCACGGCGTATGAAAATGTATCATTGTGGCATGAAAGAGATATCTCACATTCTTCAGCAGAACGCATCATTTTACCTGATACGACGATCTTATTGGATTATATGTTGAATCGTTTTGGGAATATTGTTAAAAATCTAACGGTTTTCCCTGAAAATATGAAACGAAATATGTCTGCTACATTTGGCTTGATCTATAGCCAACGTGTCATGCTCAAATTGATCGACAAGGGTATGACAAGGGAAGAAGCTTATGACTTGGTGCAACCAAAAACGGCATATGCTTGGGACAACCAAGTACAATTCCGTCCGCTATTAGAAGAAGATCCAGCCATTACTTCGGTTTTATCGAAAGAAGATATCGATGATGCATTTGATTACCGTCATCATTTAAAAAATGTGGATGTGATTTTTAAACGGGTAGGATTAGAATAAACAACGAATAGTTGAATATAAAAAAGTTACTGCAGTGCTACGATCACTAGATCGATTGTGAACTATCAGAATAACCAAAAAGGGTACGACAAACGGATTGTCGTACCCTTCTTTTGTATTTATAACTGTAAGGTTCAAAAACTACGCGTAAACAGCGTGATCTCCATAAGCAAAATGTTGTGTATGAAGTAGCTGTAATAATTCTTCAATAAAAGTATAAGTGAATTCTTGTTGATCGTAGGTTACTTGAATTCGATAATGGTTTTTAAAAAGTCTTTGTTCATGAATTTGGCAGATGACCAAATGATGCTTCGTGTTTGTTTGGAACTGAAACGTTCTTTTACGGCATTCCGTTCGTCGTTTAGCCGCACGGCGGATTTTACGGAAGGTATAAAAGCTCGTATCTTTGTTACATAAATAGACATCTTTGATTGAGAGCAAGTCATTATACAGACGGGCTTTCTCTTCTGGTGATAATTCCGATAAAAAACGTTTGGCATAGGTTGACTCTTCCATTCAATTACCTCCTTGAACAAAGTATCCAAGTTTATTTAATTCTACTATAGCACCATTTTTTATCTGTGTAAACGCTTGTCAAGATTTTCCATCAGCTTTAAAAGATAAAAACACGAACATTAGATAATTTTAATGGTGAAAATGTACATATTTTTATTGATTGATCTGACAAGCCTTGTTAAAATCAAAAGTGAAAACACGAACAAAAAAAGCGGTTTGCTGATGAACGTAAAGTAACTAAGGAGATGGAACTGTGGATAAGAGAGATTTGCTCTATGAAGGAAAAGCCAAGAAAATGTATCGTACTAGTGATGAAGAAGTGATTTGGATCGAGTATCTCGATCAAGCTACTGCGCTTAACGGTGCAATGAAAGATGAGATCGTTGGTAAAGCAGAACTGAGCAATCAGATCACAAGTAAGATATTCAATTATCTAAACGACCAAGGTATTGAGAATCATTTTATTAAACAACTATCAAAACACGAACAATTAGTAAAAAAATTAAATATCATTCCTTTAGAAGTAGTCGTGCGTAATGTCGCTGCGGGGAGCTTTTCTAAACGTTTGGCGATACCAGAAGGACAAAAGTTACCTCAGCCTATCGTTGAATTTTATTACAAAAATGATCAACTAGATGATCCATTTATCAATGATGAACATGTTTTGTTTTTGAAGGTAGCAACGATGGCGGAAATTGCTGAATTAAAGGAACAAGCAAAACGAGTGAATGATGCTTTAGTACCATTGTTCAAACAGATCGGCTTACAACTGATCGACTTTAAATTGGAATTTGGCAAAACCAGTGATGGAACTATTCTTTTAGGAGATGAGATTTCTCCTGACACGTGTCGCCTTTGGGATCTAGAAACGGAAGCCCACATGGACAAAGATGTTTACCGCCGAAAAATCGGTGAGATCGTTCCTGTATATCAAGAAGTATTGAATCGCTTAGAAAAAATCAATCAATAAAAAAACAATGGGTAAAAGGAGAAAAGCACATGTATTTTGTAAAAGTCTATGTCACCTATAAAGATTCTGTTTTAGATCCTCAAGGAGAAGCGGTCAAGAATGCCGTTCATCGTTTAGGGTATGACACTGTAGAAGAGATTCGAATCGGCAAATACTTCGAGATCCAAGTCTCTGCAGAGAAACAGGCAGTTGAAGAAACGATCGAAGCAATCTGTGACAAATTGTTGGCGAATGTCAATATGGAAACGTATCGTTATGAAATCGAACAATTGGAGGAAATCTAATATGAGATTTGCTGTGGTCGTCTTTCCTGGATCAAATTGTGATGCAGATATGTTATGGGCAATACGTGAAATCATGGGTGTCGAAGCCGATTACGTTCGTTATGATGAAACTTCATTAGCAGGTTTTGATGGTGTTTTGCTTCCTGGTGGATTCTCCTATGGCGATTACTTGCGTTGTGGAGCGATTGCCCGTTTTTCATCGATCATGGAAGAAGTGATTCGTTTTGCCGATGAAGGAAAACCAGTTTTTGGTACCTGTAACGGTTTCCAAATATTGACGGAAGCAGGCCTGCTTCCAGGTGTCTTGAGAAGAAATGATTCTTTACGCTTTATCTGTAAGTCAGTACCGTTAAAAGTGAATAACCAGACACCTTTTACTTCGGAATATGAGGCCGATGAAGTCATTCAGTTACCTGTAGCACATGGGGAAGGAAATTATTTTTGTGATGAAGAGACCTTACAGGAATTGAAAGAAAACAATCAGATTACCTTTACTTACGCTACTGAAAATATTAATGGTAGCGTAGCAAATATCGCAGGTATCACGAATAAAAAGGGGAATGTACTAGGTATGATGCCTCATCCAGAAAGAGCGATGGAAGAATTGTTGGGTTCAGAAGATGGAAAACGATTTTTTGCTTCAATGATCAAGAACTTTGGAAAGGTGACTGTTTGAAATGAAAACATTAAGTGAACCAAGTGCTTTAGAAATCAAAGAGAAAAAAATCTATTCACAGTGGGGATTGACTGATGAAGAATATCGCATGATCGAAGAAGATATTCTAGGAAGAATGCCTAACTATACAGAAACAGGTTTGTTCTCTGTGATGTGGAGCGAACATTGTTCTTATAAAAACTCGAAGCCCATCTTACGTAAATTCCCAACAAGCGGTCCGCAAGTTTTACAAGGTCCTGGTGAAGGGGCTGGGATCGTTGATATCGGTGATGGTCAAGCAGTTGTTTTCAAAGCGGAAAGCCATAACCATCCTTCAGCAGTTGAACCTTATGAAGGTGCAGCTACAGGAGTTGGAGGAATTATCAGAGATATTTTCAGTATGGGCGCACGACCAATCGCCATTCTAGATTCATTGCGTTTTGGTGAGCTAGATAATTCTCGTACGAAATATTTATTAGATGAAGTTGTAGCTGGTATCAGCGGTTATGGAAATTGTATCGGTATCCCAACTGTTGGTGGTGAGATCGCTTTTGACCCATGTTATGAAGGGAATCCATTAGTTAACGCAATGTGTGTAGGCTTGATCGATCACCAAAATATTCAAAAGGGACAAGCTTCAGGAGTCGGGAATTCAATCATGTATGTTGGTGCAAAAACCGGTCGCGATGGTATCCACGGTGCGACATTTGCTTCTGAAGAGTTCAGTCAAGAAGAAGAACAACAACGCTCAGCTGTTCAGGTAGGCGATCCATTTATGGAAAAACTTTTATTAGAGGCTTGTTTAGAACTTGTTTTAGATCATGCCGATATCTTAGTGGGAATCCAGGACATGGGGGCTGCTGGCTTGGTTTCTTCAAGCTCTGAGATGGCGTCTAAAGCAGGTTCAGGTTTGGTGCTGAGTTTAGATGATGTCCCACAACGGGAAAGCCATATGACACCTTATGAGATGATGCTTTCTGAATCACAGGAACGGATGTTGATTTGTGTTAAAAAAGGTGCAGAAGCACAAGTGAAAGAGTTATTTAAAAAATATGATCTGGATGCTGTGACGATCGGTAAAGTGACAGATGATGGACTTTATCGTCTATACCATCATGGGGAAGAAGTAGCGAATTTGCCAGTGGATGCGTTGGCAGAAGACGCACCAGTCTATGAAAAAGAAGCAAAAGAACCTGCTCGGATCAAAGAATTCAAAGAATTAGGGCAATATCAGCCAGTAATTACTGATCCTAACGAAGTATTACTTGATCTATTACGTCAGCCAACGATTGCTTCGAAACATTCGATTTATGAAACGTATGATTCACAAGTACAAACGAATACAGTGGTCAGACCGGGAAGTGATGCGGCAGTTTTACGGATTCGTGGGACAGAAAAGGCATTGGCGATGACTACTGACTGTAATGCTCGCTATATCTATCTGAATCCTGAAATCGGTGGGCAGATCGCTGTAGCAGAAGCAGCAAGGAATATCGTTGCAAGCGGTGGGCAACCACTAGCAATCACAGATTGTTTGAATTATGGCTCTCCAGATAAACCAGAAGTATTCTGGGAATTAAAAACATCTGCTGAAGGTATCTCTGAAGCGTGCAAAGTATTAGGAACGCCCGTTATTTCTGGAAATGTTTCTCTCTATAACGAAACAGATGGTCAAGCAATCTATCCAACGCCGATGATCGGAATGGTCGGCTTGATTGAAAAACAACAGAATATCACGACACAAGAATTCAAAGAAGCGGGGGATCTTATCTATCTGCTTGGTGAAACTTACGAGGACTTCAATGGCAGTGAACTCCAAAAATTACAATTAGGAAAAATCCAAGGAGATATCGAACACTTTGATTTGACGATTGAAAAAGAGAGCCAACAAATAGTGTTAGCAGCGATTAAGGCTGGAGTAGTCGCAAGTGCGCATGATTGCGCAGAAGGCGGGGTGGCTGTTGCCTTGGCAGAAGCAGCTTTTCCTAAAGGATTCGGCTTAGACGTACGGACGACAATGACAACAGCACAACTGTTCTCTGAAACACAGTCAAGATTCGTTTTGACGACTTCGTCAGAGAATAAAGCAGCTTTTGAAACAATCGTAGGCGAAAAAGCGACATTGATCGGGCAGGTAACCACGGAAAAAAGAATCACCATCCAAGCTTCTGATGGAAAAATCGATGTGGCTACTCAAGTTGCCTACAGAAACTGGAAGGAAGCGATCGAATGCCTTATGAAGTAAAGAGTTTAAATGAAGAGTGCGGGGTATTTGGCGTATGGGGGCATTCAGACGCTGCGAGTATCACTTACTTTGGTCTTCATAGTTTGCAACATCGTGGGCAAGAAGGAGCCGGGATCGTATCGAATGATCAAGGGAAACTGTTAGGTCATCGAGATCTCGGATTGCTTTCGGAAGTGTTCAAAGATCAAAGAAAATTAAAGGCGTTATCGGGTGAGGCTGCGATCGGCCATGTCCGTTACGCAACGGCGGGAAATGGAAGTGTCGATAATATCCAGCCTTTCCTATTTAAATTTTATGATCAGTCAGTTGGTCTAGCGCACAATGGTAACTTAACGAATGCACGATCACTACGAACAGAATTAGAAAAAGATGGAGCGATCTTTCATTCTAATTCTGATACAGAAATCCTGATGCATTTGATACGCCGAAGTGGTGAGCAGACGTTTCTTGGCAAACTAAAACATGCGTTGAATGAGGTGAAGGGTGGTTTTGCTTATCTTTTACTGACAGAAGACGCCATGATTGCGGCTCTTGATCCTAACGGGTTTCGTCCGCTTGCGATTGGACAAATGAAAAATGGTGCATATGTGATTGCTTCGGAAACTTGTGCTCTGGAGGTAGTGGGTGCCAAGTTTGTGCGTGACGTTCGTCCAGGAGAAATCGTGATCATCGATGATTCAGGTTATCGTATCGAAACGTATACAAAAGATACGCAACTAGCTATCTGCTCAATGGAATATATCTATTTTGCGCGCCCCGATTCCAATATTGCAGGGATCAATGTCCATACAGCGCGTAAGAATATGGGACGGAATTTAGCAAAAGAAGCGTTAGTCGATGCTGACATGGTAGTTGGTGTTCCTAATTCATCTTTGTCTGCTGCTAGCGGCTATGCTGAAGCAAGTGGTATCCCTTATGAAATTGGTTTAGTCAAAAACCAATATATTGCACGCACATTCATCCAACCAACCCCTGAACTGAGAGAACAAGGTGTCCGAATGAAACTCTCAGCAGTTCGCGGTGTGGTCGAAGGAAAGAGGATCGTGATGGTCGATGATTCGATCGTTCGAGGAACGACTAGTCGGCGGATCGTTCGTTTACTGAAAGAAGCAGGGGCGAAAGAAGTCCATGTCCGGATTGCTTCACCACCATTGAAATATCCATGTTTTTATGGCATCGATATCCAAACAAGAAAAGAGCTGATTGCAGCGAATCATAGTGTAGAAGAAATCAGACAATGTATTGAAGCTGACTCACTTGAATTTTTAAGTGAAGAAGGATTGATCCAAGCAATCGGTCTAGCGGAGGATGCTCCATATTCTGGTTTGTGTATGGCTTATTTCAATGGAGATTATCCTACTCCACTCTACGATTACGAAGAAAAGTACCAGGAATCATTAAAAGAAAAAGTATCGTTTTTTTGATTATTAAGGAGGACACGAACGAGATGGGAAATGCTTACGCGAATGCGGGTGTGAATGTCGAAGCAGGTTATGAAGTAGTCGAAAGGATCAAAAAGCATGTCAAAAGGACAGAACGACTTGGTGTAATGGGGGCTCTTGGCGGTTTTGGCGGGTGTTTCGAGCTTGGCTCATTCAGCTATTTGAAGGAACCGGTCCTAGTTTCTGGTACAGACGGTGTGGGAACGAAATTACTCTTAGCGATCGAATCTGGGATACACGATACGATCGGAATTGATTGTGTAGCGATGTGTGTGAATGATATTCTTGCGCAAGGTGCTGAACCACTCTATTTTCTGGATTATTTGGCAACAGGAAAGAATTCTCCAGAAAAGTTAGAAAAAGTTGTAGCGGGAGTAGCTACTGGCTGTGTTGAGGCCAATATGGCTCTGATCGGCGGCGAAACAGCGGAAATGCCGGGGATGTATACGGAAGACGAGTATGATCTTGCTGGTTTTGCGGTAGGTATCGCTGAAAAAGCGCAATTGATCACAGGAAAAGCAATCAAAGCTGGGGATGTCCTTCTTGGCTTGCCCTCTAGTGGTATTCATTCTAATGGCTATTCATTGGTGCGCAAAATCTTCTTTGAGAAACACGCTTTTGCATTATCTGATACGATCAGCGGATTATCAGAACCGCTTAGTACAGAGTTGCTAAAACCTACAAAAATCTATGTTTCTTCACTATTACCTATTATGAAAGAGCAAAAAATCAAGGGCGCAGCTCATATCACTGGTGGCGGTTTTGTTGAAAACATCCCCCGCATGCTGCCTGAAGAAACAGCGGCTCGCATCCAACTAGGTTCTTGGCCAACATTGCCGATCTTCGATTGTTTAGAAAAATACGGCGAAATTCCGACGAATGAAATGTATGAAATCTTTAATATGGGGATCGGGATGGTATTAGCAGTAGAAGCCACCGAAGCTGATGAGATCATGGAGAAAATACAAAAACAAGGGGAAGCTGTTTATCGTATTGGAGAAGTCGTGCCGTTAGAAACAGAAAAAGTGGAATTTGCTGAGGCAACAAGATGAGGATCGCAGTATTTGCTTCGGGAAATGGCAGTAATTTTCAAGCGTTGGTCGAATATTTCCGTGAAAGAGGGTTAACAGATCAATTTGTGTGGCTTTTTTGTGATCAACCGAATGCGTACGTTTTAGAACGTGCGAGTAAACTGGATATTTCGACAAGTGTGTTTTCTCCAAAAGAATTTCAGACGAAAAAAGCATACGAAGAAAAAATATTGGAATGTTTGTTGGACAAAGAAGTAGATCTGATTGTTTTAGCAGGATATATGCGGATCATCGGTTCTACTTTACTAGATCAATATGAATCACGGATCATCAATATCCATCCTTCTTTATTACCTGATTTTCCAGGATTACATGGTATTCGTGATGCGTTTGAAGCAGGAGTAAAGAAAACAGGAGTGACGATCCATTACATTGATAAAGGTGTTGATACTGGTCCGATCATTTGTCAAGAAAGTGTAGAAATCAAAAAAGGGGATACACTGGAAGAGTTAGAAAGACGGATCCATCAAGTAGAACATCGAATCTACCCAAAAGTGATAGAACAAGTTGTAAAAGAAATGAAGACGATGGAGGCTCATATAAAATGACAAGAGCATTAATAAGTGTGTCAGATAAAAAAGGCGTTATTGCGTTTGCTGAAGGGCTAATAGAAAATGGCATTGAGATCATCTCTACTGGTGGGACGAAGAAAGTGCTTGATGAAGCAGGTATTCCCACGATTTCAATTGAAGAAGTAACGGATTTTCCTGAGATGATGGATGGTCGTGTCAAAACCCTTCATCCAAAGATCCATGGGGGATTGTTGGGTCGTCGAGATCTAGCTAGTCATATGGAGGCCATGGCAGCTTCGCAGATCACGCCAATTGATTTTGTCTGTGTCAATTTATATCCATTTAAAGAAACGATCATGAAATCCGGTGTAACGGAAGAAGAAGCAATTGAAAATATCGATATTGGTGGACCAAGTATGTTGCGTAGCGCAGCTAAAAACCATCAGTTTGTGACAGCAGTCGTTGATCCTGCAGACTATCCTGTGGTTCTTTCGGAATTGAAGGAACTGGGGGGAACGTCCCTTGCAACGAGAAAAAAATTAGCTGCAAAGGTATTTCGCCATACTGCTGCATATGATGCTTTGATCGCACAGTATCTAACCGGTCAAGTAGCTGAACGCGAACCAGAAAAATTGACGCTTACCTTTGATCGAAAACAGGATCTTCGCTATGGAGAAAACAGTCATCAAAAGGCAGCGTTTTATGAAACGGCATTGCCGGAAAGTTATTCGATTGCCCAAGCACAACAACTTCATGGAAAAGAATTGTCCTTCAATAATATTCGTGATGCGGATGCGGCGCTACGGATCATGCGAGAGTATCAAGAACCGACTGTTGTTGCGTTGAAACATATGAACCCTTGTGGGATTGGTTCTGCTTCAACGATTTTTGCTGCTTGGAATGCTGCTTATGAAGCAGATCCTGTATCGATTTTTGGCGGAATCATCGTTCTCAACCGAGAAGTAGATCTGCCTACAGCTGAAGCGATGCATAAGCTTTTTCTAGAAATCATCATTGCACCATCGTTTACACCAGAGAGTTTAGAAGTATTGAAAACGAAGAAAAATATTCGATTGCTGACTGTTGATTTTACTGTGAAAGATTCCACGTATACGGAAGAAACGGTTTCTGTTTTAGGTGGATTATTAGTCCAAGACGAAGATGTTGCGATGGAAGAGAAACAAGATTGGCAAGTAGTGACTGATCGAAAACCGACTGAAAAGGAACTAGCTGCTATGGCTTTTGCATGGCGAGCGGTGAAACATGTAAAGTCAAATGCGATTGTTTTGGCAAATGAACATCAAACAGTAGGAATCGGTGCGGGACAAATGAATCGTGTGGGTTCTGTTAAGATCGCTATTGAACAAGCAGGAGCTAAGACCAAGGATGCGGTGTTAGCAAGTGATGCTTATTTTCCAATGGATGACTCTGTCGAATATGCCGCAAAACATGGAATCAAAGCGATCATCCAGCCAGGGGGAAGTATCAAAGACAAAGCATCCATCGATATGGCAAATAAATATGGTGTTGCAATGGTATTTACTGGTGTACGTCATTTCAGACACTAATACAAAGGAGTAGCAGATGAATATATTGATCATAGGTGCTGGTGGCAGAGAGCATGCGATAGGAAAGAAAATAAAACAGAGTCCGAAAGTTAACAAGGTCTATTGTGCTCCTGGTAATCCAGGGATGACCCTCGATGGCATCGAACAAGTAGATATCCATGAACTGGATCATCAAAAGTTGATTGAATTTGCCAAAAAAAATCAAATTACTTGGACGTTCGTTGGCCCAGAACAACCATTGTTGAATGGGATCGTCGATGACTTCCAAGCCGCTGGGCTAAAAATTTTTGGTCCAACTCAATCTGCGGCGATAATCGAAGGGTCGAAAAGTTTTGCAAAAGAGTTGATGGGAAAATTTGGCATCCCTACAGCTGAATCAGAGAACTTTACGACTTTTGCAGCTGCAAAACAATATATCGAAGAACAAGGGGCACCTATCGTTATCAAAGCGGATGGACTAGCTGCTGGTAAAGGTGTCGTAGTTGCTTTGACAGTGGAAGAAGCAGTTCAAGCTGCGAAAGAAATGTTAGAAGATCATCGCTTTGGAGACAGCGGAAAATTGATTGTTGTTGAAGAGTTTTTATCGGGAGAGGAATTTTCTTTACTGGCATTCGTCAATGGGAATGAAATATATCCGATGCCGATCTCACAAGACCACAAACGAGCATACGACAAGGATCAAGGACCAAATACAGGAGGAATGGGTGCGTATACGCCAGTACCACAAATCGCCGACGAGTTAGTGGAAGAAGCGATTCAGAAAATCCTTCAGCCAGCTGCTGATGGAATGGTAGAACTGGGACGTCCGTTCGTTGGTATTTTGTATGCTGGGTTGATTGCAACACCAACTGGGCCCAAAGTGATTGAATTCAATGCAAGATTTGGAGACCCTGAAACGCAAGTCGTCTTATCACGTTTGAAAAGTGACTTTGTCCAAGTAATTGATGAATTGCTTAAAGGGCAGGCACCAAGTGAACTTTTATGGGAGAATGAGGGGTATAACGTGGGTGTAGTTGTTGCAGCTGAAGGGTACCCGGGCGACTACTTAAAAGGGATGCCACTCCCTGATTTTTCAACTGAGGATGTGACCGTCTATTATGCAGGCGTAAGGAAAGAAGAGGGTAATTTAGTTGGATCAGGTGGGCGAATCTATTTGGTGGAGAGTTTTGGTAAAAGCTTGACTGAGGCAAGAACAAACATCTACACAGCGCTTGCGGCAAAAGATACGAATCAGACATTCTATCGAACAGATATTGGGGCAAAAGGGCTACGCGTAAAAACGAAAAGTTGAGAATAGGGCAAGACACCGTATTTTTCTGGAGAATAGAAAAATACGGTGTCTATTTTTAAAGCCTTTTCATTAAAGTTGTGGTAAAATTATCCCGAAAAGAAAGGAAGTTTTGAGATGAAACAGATTCAATTGGGTGCATCAAGTCAGATGGTTTCCTCTGTTATTCTTGGTTGTATGCGAATCAACGGAGCAAAGGATCCAGTAAAAGTGATTGAAACAGCTTACGATAATGGAATCAATTTTTTTGATCACGCCGATATTTACGGAGGCGGAGAATGTGAATCGATTTTTGCTGATGCGTTGGCAAAAACGTCGCTTAAACGAGAAGACTTATTTATCCAGACGAAGTGCGGGATAGTTCCTGGTGTTATGTTCGATTTTTCAAAAAAACATATCATTGAATCGGTAGAAGGAAGCCTTCAACGTTTGAAAATGGACTATGTAGATGCGCTTTTACTCCATCGTCCAGATACTTTAGTCGATCCTAGCGAAGTGGCTGAAGCGTTTGATGAATTAGAAAAATCAGGGAAAGTTCGTCATTTTGGTGTCAGCAATCAAAAACCGATGCAAATCGACTTGCTTAAGAAGTATGTGAAACAGCCATTACTAGCCAATCAATTACAATTTGGCTTAAAGCATTCTGGAATGATCGATCAAGGAATCCATGTCAATATGACTGATGATGGAAGCGTTGACCATGACGGTAGTGTATTAGATTACTCACGCTTGAATGATATGACTATCCAGGCGTGGTCTCCTTACCAATACGGATTTTTTGAAGGAGTATTTATTGGAAATGAAAAATTCCCTGAGTTGAATCAAGCATTGGATAACTTAGCTGAAAAATACGGAACGACTCCGACCGGTTTAGCAGCGGCGTGGATCTTGCGCCATCCTGCAAATGTGCAAGTAATTGCTGGGACGATGAATCCTGGAAGGATCGAAGAAATTGCGAAAGCGTCAGAAATCCAATTAACGCGCGAAGATTGGTATGAACTTTATCGTGCAGCAGGAAATATCCTTCCTTAAACAATATGGAGCCGTTAGTCAGTTGAGGTTGATCTAACGGCTTTTTTACATAGAAAAAAACACATAAACAAATAAAGAAAGGAAGAAGAACATGGCGACACATAAAGAACTGTTGAAAGCAGAGAAAAAAGCATTGAACAAGCTTTTTGTGAGGGAACTTTCCAATGTTAGGAAAGAAACTCTTGAACTTGATCAACTACAAAAAGCGATCGTGGTCCACGTTAATTATGGGAATAGCAAAGATAGAACAACTTTAGAGCAAAAATACGTAGATAGTCAGGTCGTTGATTTGTTGAATCAATATAGGAAAAAGATAGATGATCATTTGCCGAGATTACGCAGGGTGAAACAAATTGAAAAAGATATCGATTACGCCAAAAAATATTCCTATTATCAGGGTAGCCATACATTCAAAAGACTGAACTATGAAGAAGGGTGGGCTACATGGAAATTAGAGAATGCTGAAGGAATATACTATCCTCCTCCGTTGAAAAAGTATATCGAGCGTTTGAATACCTCTTATGATGACGTTCACCTAAATACAGTTATACCTGTACATCCAATGAAAAATAAACTATATCCAGGTACATATACCAAAAATAATTCCCTTAGCCGAAGAGTCCTACATACGCAAAAAGCTCGATTGAATAAAGAAGTGAAAGAACAAATAAAAGTGATTGAAATAAGTAAAAAGGAGTTAGATGAAATTAACGCAAAAATTCTCAACAGCTGTGAAGACATTGGCAAAACAATCAGTGAGCTTGAAGCATTGGAGTATCAGAATTTGTGTGTCAAGCATAGCGAGTGTTTTGTTACATACATTGATCAATTTGTGGCTCTGGATCAAGTAAGAACTAAGCTTCATCAAACAAGAATAGCGTTGGTACATCATACATCTTTGAATACAGAGAATAAAATAAAGTATATCAATGCTAGTCAAACACTCAAAAAAGTCAACTACACACAGGATTCGTTTGCTGGAAATCTTCAATTGGCGCTTAAAAAGTATCAATCTCCCCAAATCCTTGAATTTTATGATGTTTATACGAATCGAAGCAGTCGAGAGAGAATAGCTAAAGCATTAAAAAAAATGGGCAAGCTTTTAGCGAAAGTCGATAAAGAAAAAGAAGTTGTCGAGAATACGCAAGCGCCAAAAATAGAGCGAGGAACTCTTAATCATCCGGTGATAGAACGTGCTCAAAGTAATCAGTCGATCAACTCTCGGCGACTTGGTGTCGTCATCAATCAAGCAGTCGCTAACAGCATGAATGAGTCCTATATAAAAAGAAATCGGGAAACGGCTAAAAAAGTTGACCAACCTGATAGGAGATCGACGCTTTAAGAGCACGGGTCGCTCATTTTTATAATCAACTACATAAATACCCTTAAAAACGAACAATGGGCAAAAAACAAAATCTGTGAAAAAATGCTGATTCTGTTTTTTTGTTTGCTTTTTCTCTTGATTTTTTATTTCAATTAGGTTAAATTACATAGGGCGCTAAAAATAAGTGCTTTGAAAGTAAATAATGTTCGTGTTTTACCGTATTCGAACATCAGGAGGATCATGTCAATGAAAGTATTTGATTACGAAGATATCCAACTAATTCCTAATAAATGTATCGTGAATAGCCGTTCAGAGTGTGATACGACCGTTACTCTAGGAAAACACACATTCAAGATGCCTGTAGTACCGGCGAACATGCAGACGATCATCGATGACTCGATTGCAGAATTTCTAGCAGAAAATGGCTATTTCTATATCATGCACCGTTTTGATGAAGCGGCAAGAATCCCATTTGTCAAAAAAATGAAGGAACGCCAATTGATTAGCTCGATCAGTGTCGGGGTGAAAAAGGAAGAGTATTCTTTTGTAGAAGAGTTAGCCAAACAAGGATTAGCGCCTGACTATATCACGATCGATATTGCACATGGTCATTCAAATTCTGTCATTGAAATGATCCAACATATCAAAGCGCATTTGCCAGAAACTTTTGTGATTGCTGGAAATGTTGGTACGCCAGAAGCAGTCCGTGAATTAGAGAATGCCGGTGCTGATGCCACGAAAGTCGGCATTGGACCTGGGAAAGTATGTATCACTAAAATCAAAACAGGGTTTGGTACTGGTGGTTGGCAACTGGCGGCTCTTAGATGGTGCGCAAAAGCAGCAAGAAAACCGATTATTGCAGATGGTGGTATTCGTACGCACGGTGATATTGCGAAATCAGTCCGCTTTGGTGCAACGATGGTAATGATTGGCTCGCTTTTTGCAGGACATGAAGAATCACCTGGAGAAACTAAAGTGGAAAATGGTGTCGTATATAAAGAATATTTCGGTTCTGCATCAGAGTTCCAAAAAGGTGAAAAGAAAAATGTCGAAGGTAAGAAAATTTGGATCCAACATAAAGGATCATTAAAAGATACGCTGATTGAAATGCAGCAAGATCTACAGTCTTCGATCTCCTACGCAGGTGGAAGAGACCTTGAAGCTATTCGAAAAGTAGATTATGTAATCGTGAAAAATTCGATTTTCAACGGAGATACGATCTAAAGAAGATCGATGAAATAAAAACGGAGATAGCAGAAAGTTGTCTTCAATAAATAAGGAAAAATTCAGAGGAGTTGTTTTTCAAATTTCTAAGAATCTTATGTTATTGACACAACGCAGTGGTTAGCTCCGGTTTAGAGGGTGCGACAAAGGTGACTTTTCCTTTTGTCGTGCTCTTATTTTTTATTTTCTGTTTCTTTCTACGAAAAATCCGTTAAAATAAAGAAAAAAACTGGAGAAAAAACATGTGGAAAGAAATAGATAAAATGAAGGGACCAATCTATCGGCAAATGATGGATCAGATAATGAAAAATATCGAAAATGGCAATCTAGCTCCTGGGGAAAGATTGCCTTCTGAACGAAAATTGGCGGCTGAATTTAAGACGAATCGGACGACAGTGGTACGTGCGTTGGATGAATTACGTGCTCTGGGAGTTCTTACTAGTCGACAGGGAAGCGGACGCTATGTCAATCAAACGGAATGGGGAAAGTTTTCTGTTCCACGAATCAATTGGCGTGAACTTTTTTCTCAGCGCTATGAGCAAGTAGATGACTGGTATGAAGAACGGATCAAGGAAGCAAAAAAACAACCAGATTTTCTGGATCTTTTCTCCAGTGAAATGCCGAATAAACTATTGCCTGATGTACAATTTCCGGCACATACGATGGCAGAAATGATCACTGAAGAGCAAAAAATGACGGATCTAGGTTATCTTCCGTTAGTAGAAAAAATTGAAGGATATTTAAGTGACGAGTTTCAATTTGATTTTTCCCGCACACAGTTATTAGTGACGGTGGGAGGGCAACAAGCTATTTTTTTGATTTTACAAACACTTCTCTCCAATGGAGATGCAGTAGCAGTCGAATCACCTTCCTTTTTCTATCGTTTGGCTTTGTTTAGAGCAACAGGGACTCGGCTATTTGGTATTCCGATGGATGATGAAGGGATAGATTTGGCTATTTTAGAAAAGTCCATCCAAAAAAATAAAATCAAAGCTGTACTAGTTAATCCTAATTTCCAAAATCCTACCGGGAAAGTCATGTCGCAAAAACGGCGAAATGATCTAGTCGTACTGTGTAGGAAGTATCAGGTCCCGATTGTTGAAGATGATGTTTTTAGTGATCTTTCGTTTCAGGAAGTTGAAAACAGCCCTGTTTCTATCCATTCACTCGATCCTGAAAATGTTCTATATGTTGGTTCTTTATCTAGACTACTTGGGAAGACGACGAAAATCGGTTGGATAATCGGCCCCCAAACGTTGATCTTCAAATTAGCCAAAGCGCAACAAATGATGGAATTCTCCATGAGTATCTTTACACAAATTGCTGCCACTGCAGTTTTCGAAGAAAGTTATGATGCGAAACTAGCGCTTGTACGTAACCAGTTGCAGGAAAAAAGTTTGTTGTTGCAGAAATGGGCACAGAAGCAGAACTTTTTCAATGTCTGGCCAATCAAAGGTGGATATTATGCCTGGGTAACATGGGAAGGAAAGAAAATGACGGCAGAAATTGCAAGTGAAGCGGTGGCAAAAGGGTTGGGCGTAGCCCCTAGTTGGTTATTTGGTCGGGAGACGAATGGGATAAGGATCAATTTCAGCAGACTTGACCAAGATCGAATGATTGTTTTTGCCGAACGAATGGAAGAATTGGCAGGTTGGTTGCAAGCATAAACAAAATGAAGGAAAAAATAGTGCAACAGTTTGGAAAAAACCTGACTGTTGCTTTTTAGTTGAAAAAAATGCACATATAGGAGTAAATTAGAATATAAGTGTTTGTTTATTTTATCACTAATATCTTTAGAGGCTTTTGCTTGATTCGTGAAAAAGGTATAACAATAAGCTTTGTTTATAGTAACAGATAGTATATTGAAGGCAAAAAAACAAGGGATAATGGCGAAAAAATGTAAACCGCTTTCTTTATTGTGATTGACTTCACTAACGTTGTAATAAAGCGGATATCTGTAATTTTTTTAAATCGTGAAAATTTGGGCTTTAAGCTTGTGTTTCTTAATGATACGTGATAATTTATAAATGAAGACGGTTAAATAGTGATACAGATTATATCGCTGTTTCAATCGCAGAAAGATGAGATTTTCTTATAGATGAGAGAGGAATGTGTGATAATGGCAAACAAGAAAGCACCTATCGACTTCACTGCATTATTAGAAGAAGTCAATTCAGATTTTCCAGTATACCAAGCACTAGACCAAGATGGCAAAGTAGTAAATGAAAACCTTGTTCCTGATTTATCAGATGAACAATTAGTTGAATTGATGACGAATATGGTTTGGTCTCGTGTTTTAGATCAACGGTCAACCGCTTTGAATCGTCAAGGACGTTTAGGATTTTTCGCTCCAACAGCAGGACAAGAAGCAAGTCAGCTTGCAAGTTCATTTGCATTTGATAAAGAGGATGTATTGCTCCCAGGTTATCGTGATGTCCCTCAATTGGTTAAACATGGTTTACCTTTATCACAAGCATTCTTGTGGTCACGTGGACATGCGGCAGGAAACTTTTATCCAGAAGAATTGAAAGCTCTACCACCACAAATCATCATTGGCGCACAATATGTTCAAGCGGCTGGTGTAGCACTTGGCTTAAAGAAACGTAATAAGAAAAATGTAGTATTCACTTACACAGGTGATGGCGGTTCTTCACAAGGAGATTTCTATGAAGCAATCAACTTCGCTGGTGCTTACCATGCCAATGCAGTATTCTACATTCAAAATAATGGTTTCGCTATCTCGACTCCTCGTGAAAAGCAAACAGCTGCTAAAACATTAGCACAAAAAGCTGTCGCTGCTGGTATTCCAGGTATCCAAGTTGATGGTATGGACCCATTAGCAGTTTACACTGTATCTAAGATGGCACGCGATTGGGCAGTAAGTGGTAATGGCCCTGTGTTGATTGAAACGTTAACTTACCGTTACGGACCACATACATTATCTGGAGATGATCCAACACGTTACCGTACGAAAGATACGGATGACGAGTGGCAGAAAAAAGATCCATTGATCCGTTTCCGTAATTATTTGACTGAAAAAGGATTATGGTCAGAAGAAAAAGAAGAACAAGTTATTGAACAAACAAAAGAAGAAATCAAAGCAGCAATTGCAGAAGCTGATAAAATGCCAAAACAAAAAGTATCAGATTTCTTGAAAAATATGTTTGAAGTTTCACCTCAAACAATCAAAGAACAAATTGCAATCTATGAAGCGAAGGAGTCGAAATAATCATGGCACAAAAAACAATGATTCAAGCAATCACAGATGCCTTAGCGTTGGAACTAGAAAATGACGAAAATGTTCTCGTTTTTGGTGAAGATGTCGGTAAAAACGGTGGGGTATTCCGTGCAACAGAAGGATTGCAAGAAAAATTTGGCGAAGAACGCGTTTTTGACACTCCTTTAGCGGAATCAGGAATCGCTGGACTTGGCTTTGGATTAGCTCTTGAAGGATTCCGTCCGGTACCAGAAATCCAGTTTTTCGGATTTATTTTTGAAGCAATGGATGAAGTCGTTGCACAAATGGCACGTACAAGATACCGCATGGGCGGAACAAGAAACTTACCGATCACGATCCGTTCACCATTCGGCGGAGGTGTCCATACACCAGAACTTCACTCAGATAATTTGGAAGGATTGATCGCTCAGTCACCAGGGATTCGCGTAGTCATCCCATCAAATCCGTACGATGCAAAAGGACTATTGATTTCAGCTATCCGTAGTAATGACCCAGTCGTCTACTTGGAACATATGAAACTATACCGTTCGTTCCGCGAGGAAGTGCCAGATGAAGCATATGAAGTACCTTTGGATAAAGCTGCTGTCACACGTGAAGGTTCCGATGTTTCAATCATCACATATGGTGCAATGGTTCGTGAAGCAATCAAAGCAGCAGACAATCTTGCAAAAGAAGATATTTCAGTAGAAATCATCGACCTACGTACGGTAGCACCATTGGATGTGGACACGATCATTCAATCTGTTGAAAAAACTGGTCGTGTTGTAGTTGTGCAAGAAGCACAAAGACAAGCTGGCGTAAGTGCACAAGTGATTTCTGAAATCTCAGAACGCGCGATCCTTTCTTTAGAGGCACCAATCGGCCGTGTTGCAGCACCAGACACTGTCTTTCCTTTTGGACAAGCAGAAAATATCTGGTTACCTAATGCTGCTGATATTGAAGCAAAAGTGAAAGAAATCGCAGAATTCTAAGAAGAGGGGACGTAATTAAATCATGGCATATCAATTTAAATTACCTGATATCGGTGAAGGTATCGCAGAAGGTGAAATCGTCAAATGGTTTGTTAAAGCAGGAGATACGATCAATGAAGACGATACTTTATTAGAAGTACAAAATGATAAATCAGTTGAAGAAATTCCTTCTCCAGTAACAGGGACAGTCAAAAATGTTCTTGTACCAGAAGGCACAGTAGCAAATGTAGGGGATGTATTGGTAGAAATCGATGCTCCTGGACACGAAGATAACGAGGAAAGCGGTGGCGATGCTGGTGTAGCAGCCAAAGAACAAACACCAGAACAGCCTGCAGCTGAACCGACTGCTGACACTGAAACACAAGGGACAGATGGTGGCGTGTTTGAATTCAAGTTGCCTGATATCGGTGAAGGTATTGCAGAAGGTGAAATCGTCAAATGGTTTGTTAAAGCAGGAGATACGATCAATGAAGACGATACTTTATTAGAAGTACAAAATGATAAATCAGTTGAAGAAATTCCTTCTCCAGTAACAGGGACAGTCAAAAATGTTCTTGTACCAGAAGGCACAGTGGCAAATGTAGGGGATGTATTAGTTGAAATCGATGCCCCTGGTCATAACACTGCTCCATCAAGTGCAAAACCAGCTGCACCTGCTTCTGAAAAAGTCGAAACATCGGGATCAGCCGCTGTTGTCGAAGCTTCAGATCCAGATAAACGTGTGTTGGCGATGCCATCTGTTCGTCAATTCGCTCGTGAAAAAGATGTTGACATCTCTCAAGTGACGGCTACAGGAAAAGGCGGACGTGTGACAAAAGAAGATATTGAAAACTTCATTTCTGGTGGTGGGGTTCCTGCAAAAGCAGAAGAAGCAGCACCTGTAAAAGAAACTGCTTCTGCTGAAAAAGCTGAAACAAAACCAGCGAAACCAGCTCAAGCATTCAGGTCAAATCTAGGTGATCTAGAAGAACGCGTAGCATTGACTCCTACACGTAAAGCTATTGCGAAAGCCATGGTCAACAGCAAACAAACAGCGCCTCATGTGACGTTACATGATGAAGTTGAAGTTTCTAAATTGTGGGATAACCGCAAACGATTCAAGGAAGTTGCAGCAGCCAATGGAACAAAACTTACTTTCTTGCCATACGTGGTGAAAGCATTGACAGCTACAGTGAAAAAATTCCCTATCTTGAATGCTTCGATTGATGATGCAAAACAAGAAATCGTATATAAAAATTACTATAATATTGGTATCGCTACAGATACAGATCATGGGTTATATGTGCCAAACGTGAAAGATGCAGACCGCAAAGGAATGTTTGCTATCGCTGACGAAATCAACGAAAAAGCAAAACTAGCTCATGATGGAAAACTATCTGCTGATGATATGCGTAATGGAACGATCACCATCAGCAATATCGGTTCAGTTGGTGGCGGCTGGTTTACTCCAGTAATCAACTACCCAGAAGTAGCGATCTTAGGTGTCGGTACAATTGCACAACAACCGATCGTGAATGGTGAAGGTGAAATCGTCGTAGGTCGAGTAATGAAACTTTCTCTAAGTTTCGATCACCGGATCGTTGATGGTGCGACAGCACAACAAGCAATGAACAATATCAAACGTCTTTTAGCTGATCCAGAGCTATTAATGATGGAAGGATGATAAACAAATGGTAGTTGGAGATTTTGCTGTAGAATTAGATACAGTTGTAATCGGTGCGGGACCTGGCGGCTATGTAGCAGCCATCCGCGCTGCTGAAATGGGTCAAAAAGTTGCAATCATCGAAAGAGAATATATCGGTGGCGTTTGTTTGAATGTCGGCTGTATTCCTTCAAAAGCATTGATTGCTGCAGGACATCATTATCAAGAATCACTTGATTCCACTATTTTTGGTGTAACAAGCGAAAATGTTACTCTTGATTTTGAGAAAACACAAGATTGGAAAGAAAACAAGGTAGTTAAAACACTTACTTCCGGTGTTGGATTCTTACTAAAAAAACACAAAGTAGAAACGATTGAAGGAGAAGCTTTCTTCGTGGATGATCATACATTGCGTGTGATCCATCCAGATTCAGCACAAACGTATTCATTTAACAATGCAATCATTGCTACTGGTTCACGCCCTATCGAAATTCCAGGATTCAAATTTGGTGGACGTGTACTTGATTCAACTGGCGGTCTAGCATTGAAAGAAGTACCTAAGAAGTTTGTGATCATCGGTGGCGGTGTCATTGGTGCGGAACTCGGTGGTACGTATGCAAATCTTGGAGCCGAAGTAACGATTCTTGAAGGTTCGCCACAAATCTTACCAACTTATGAAAAAGATTTGGTCAAACTAGTGGAAGACGACTTTAAGAAAAAAGGAGTAACCGTCGTAACCAATGCCATGGCAAAAGAAGCAGTAGATAATGGCGATAGCGTAACAGTCAAATATGCTGTTGACGGGAAAGAAGAAACTGTGACGGCTGATTATGTCATGGTAACAGTTGGTCGCCGTCCAAATACTGATGACATGGGCTTAGAACAAGCCGGTGTTGAAGTTGGCGAACGCGGATTGATCAAAGTGGATAAACAAGGGCGCACGAATGTTCCAAATATATATGCGATCGGCGATATCGTACCCGGTGCAGCATTAGCCCATAAAGCAAGCTATGAAGCGAAAATTGCAGCTGAAGCTATCTCAGGCAAAAAGGTAGCTGTCGACTATAAAGCAATGCCGGCAGTTGCATTTACGGATCCTGAATTGGCTTCTGTCGGAATGACGATCAAAGAAGCAAAAGAAGCTGGACTAGAAGCGACTGCTTATAAATTCCCATTTTCTGGAAATGGTCGTGCCTTGTCACTTGCGAAAACTGAAGGCTTCATTCGGTTAGTCACAACAAATGATGATAATGTGGTCATTGGCGCACAAATCGGTGGTGTTGGTGCCAGCGATATGGTGTCAGAATTAGCTTTAGCCATTGAATCAGGAATGAATGCGGAAGATATCGCTTTAACTATCCATCCACATCCATCCCTTGGAGAAATCACAATGGATGCATCAGAATTAGCATTAGGATTACCGATCCATATTTAAAGATTAAAGAGAACTCTCTCTATCATTGAGTGATAATTGATTATCAATACGAGCCAAGTACCTAATTCCATTGAGTTAGGTACTTGGCTTTTTGTATGTACGTTAATTCTCAAATATGAAAAAATGGGACATCTGTCTATCTGGTTATTTGTTAAGATTCTCTTAGCGAGTAAATCTTTAGAACTTAAGAAAGAGTGGAGAACCGTGGTTTTTTGCTTTCAATCATAGATTGCTTGAATAAAAAAGGAGTGGAGAAAGTGAATAACCCAGAAAAAAATCCTGAAGAGGTTTATGTAGAGCCAACAACTAGAGATCTTAGAAATCATCCTCAAAGTGATAAGATACGGCAGATATTTGTTCGAAGTGAGGAAAATTTCTTTCGTCATTTATCGGATCTCTTTGTAAAAGAACCCGAAGTTTACGCTAAAGTTGAACAAATCATTTTTGATAAGTTCCAGTTTTCTGTTCCTTCGTTATTAGAAATGGTTGAACGAAAAGGAGAAAACATTCTACGTGCCCCAGTACTCTTGCCAGAATATGAAGAACAGCGAAAAGAAGCAGTAAAAAAAAAATATCTTGCCTGTCGAGATGAAGCGGAAACTGCAATCTTCAATGCCTATCATCGAAATGGATATTGCATCGCTGAAATTGTTTCGCCAAGTTTCAACCGCCTTATTGAAGAAACGAAGAACTTTGAAAGAAGAAGAGACAATGTGCGTTTTGCCGCACGTGCGCTTGAAGCTTGTCTTAAAAATCTACGTAGAGATAAGCCTATCAATCTGATCAATTTTTATACAAAACCGGCGAGACAGGGCAATGATAGATGAGTCGTGGTTGTTCTTTAGTTACAAGTGAGCAACAACTTCTCCCTAATAAAAACATATTGATGAACGAAGAAAAATCCACCAAGAGGCGAACAAAAAATGAGTGAAATCAGGCAATGACTTAAATTGCCTGATTTTTTGCCGTGATTGGAATGAGGCGGGGACAGAAGTGTTTAACTCCAAGAAATAAGAAGAAATTACGAAAATTGCTTTTCAAATTTTTGTGAATTTCGGCTTATTTAAGAAGGAGTTGCTTCTGCTCTCACCGTTTATTTGTTTTTAAAAAATGTGACAAAAATGCTTCTTACTTTTTCTCCCACGCTCAAAGGATGACGGGGATAGTGAATATGGAGGTTTAATTTCGTGCTACATAATTATATTATGTAGACTAAAAAAGTAAAAATAGTTGGTTGCTTGTTCTTTTCTATGATACACTGATTTTGATTATGATGAATAGGAGAATGAGCGATGCAAGAGTATCAATATCCATTAGACCTTGATTGGACGACCGAAGAAATGGTGATCGTCATGAAAATGTGGGAGGACCTAGAAACTGCAAATGAAAAAGGAATCGCGAACGATCAGTTTCTAAAAACCTATCAAAACTTTAAAACAGTGATCAAATCGATTGGTGAAGAAAAACGACTAGGCAGAGAATTTGAGAAAGCTTCTGGCTATTCCTTATATCGAACGGTTCAGGAAGCAAAAAAGAATACGAAAAAAATCTTGAAGATAAACAGGTGAAGACATGGAAAAACGAATCAGTGTGATCAAAGAGTGGCTTTATGAAGCAGGAGAAAAAATAAAAAATGCTGAAAATAAAAAGTTGACGATTGATCAAAAGACTAGTCGAAATGATCTCGTCACTAACATGGATCGTGAAATCCAAGCTTTCTTGATCGACAAAATCCACAGATTCAATCCAGAAGCCAAAATCCTTGCAGAAGAAGATGGATACAGTAAGGTAAACGATTTTACAGGACAGCTTTTCGTGATTGATCCAATCGATGGCACACTTAATTTTGTCGTAGAACGTGAGAACTTTTGTATTATGTTAGGAGTCTACGAAGATGGTAAAGGTCAGTTAGGGTTTATTTACGATGTCGTCAAAGAAGAACTTTACTGGGGTGGTAATGGAATAGGAGTGTATAAAAACGAAGAAGCATTGCCAAAGCCGCCCAACAGTGGATTATCTCAAGGATTATTAGGAGTAAATGGTTATTTGTTTAGTCATAACAGATTCAATGTCCGAACGATTGCAGAAAAAAGTATGGGAGCCCGCCTTTATGGATGTGCTGGTCTAGAATTGATTGCGATGCTAAAAGGGCATCATATTGGCTATATCTCTAATCTAAGCCCTTGGGACTATGCAGCGGGGAATATCTTACTAGAAGAGTTCGGAATGAAGTACAGTGGCATACTAGGTGATAAATTAAAATTCGCAGGACGTGAATATTATCTCGCTGGGACAGAGAAGGCTTATGAAGAAATGCGACGATTGATAAACGATTCACAATCCTCAAAATCATAAAAAAACCGTAAGTTTAAGAGAAAAATGGCGAGAATATTAATTTTCTCGAAAAAATGAAAACATTTTACTATATTTCATGAAAAAAATTTGCTATAATAAACAGTCGAGTAAAATTGCACTGTCATAAAGAACCGAGAAGGAGTTAGTTACATTGAACTATAGAAACGATATCCGTAACGTAGCGATCATCGCTCACGTCGATCACGGAAAAACAACATTGGTTGATGAATTATTGAAACAATCCGATACATTAGACGCACACACACAATTACAAGAACGTGCGATGGATTCAAATGCTTTGGAAAAAGAACGTGGAATCACTATTTTAGCGAAAAATACAGCGGTTGATTATAAAAACTACCGTATCAATATCATGGATACCCCTGGACACGCGGACTTCGGTGGCGAAGTTGAACGTATTATGAAAATGGTAGACGGCGTTGTTCTAGTTGTTGATGCTTATGAAGGAACGATGCCACAAACACGTTTCGTATTGAAAAAAGCATTAGAACAACATATTACACCGATCGTCGTTGTAAATAAAATCGACAAACCATCTGCACGCCCAGAGTTTGTTGTTGATGAAGTACTAGAATTATTCATCGAATTGGGTGCTGATGATGATCAATTAGATTTCCCAGTTATTTACGCTTCAGCATTGAATGGAACTTCAAGCTTGTCTGATGATCCTGCTGACCAAGAATCAACGATGGCACCAGTTTTCGATACGATCGTTGAAAAGATCCCTGCTCCAGTAGATAACAGCGACGAACCTTTACAATTCCAAGTATCATTGTTAGATTACAATGACTATGTTGGACGTATCGGGATCGGCCGTGTTTTCAGAGGAACCATCAAAGTAGGGGACCAAGTAGCCTTGATCAAACTTGACGGTTCAGTTAAAAAATTCCGTGTAACGAAATTGTTCGGTTTCTTCGGTCTAAAACGTTTAGAAATCCAAGAAGCAAAAGCTGGAGATTTGATTGCTGTATCGGGTATGGAAGATATCTTCGTCGGCGAAACAGTTACACCTGTTGATCACCAAGAAGCATTACCGATCTTACACATCGATGAACCAACTTTACAAATGACATTCTTAGTAAATAATTCACCATTTGCTGGGCGCGAAGGTAAATTCGTCACTGCACGTAAAATTGAAGAACGCTTGATGGCTGAACTTCAAACAGACGTTTCACTACGTGTTGAACCAACAAACTCTCCAGATGCTTGGACTGTTTCAGGTCGTGGGGAACTACATTTATCGATCTTGATCGAAAATATGCGTCGTGAAGGCTATGAATTACAAGTATCACGTCCAGAAGTTATCGAAAAAATCATCGATGGTGTAAAATGCGAACCATTTGAACGTGTTCAAATCGATACTCCAGAAGAATACATGGGTAGTGTAATCGAATCATTGAGCCTACGTAAAGGCGAAATGCAAGACATGATCCATACTGGAAATGGTCAGATCCGTTTGACATTCCTAACACCAGCACGTGGCTTGATCGGTTATTCTACTGAATTCCTTTCTATGACACGCGGATATGGAATCATGAACCATACCTTCGATCAATATTTACCAATGTTACCAGGACAAATCGGTGGACGCCACCAAGGTGCTCTTGTTTCGATCGATGCAGGGAAAGCAACAACTTATTCCATCATGAGTATTGAAGAACGTGGAACAGTCTTTATTGAACCAGGTACAGAAGTATACGAAGGAATGATCATTGGCGAAAACAGCCGTGAAAATGACTTGACTGTCAACATTACAAAAGCAAAACAAATGACTAACGTACGTTCTGCTACGAAAGACCAAACATCTGTCATCAAAAAACCAAAACAATTAACATTAGAAGAATCATTAGAATTCTTGAATGATGATGAATATTGTGAAGTAACACCAGAAAGCATTCGTTTAAGAAAACAAATCTTGAACAAAAATGTTCGTGAAAAAGCGTCTAAAAAGAAAAAATAATGCGTGATCAAGCATCATAGAAGGAGGGGATAAAATCCCCTCCTTTTTTAGTTTGTCAGTCACAGTACTGAAAGAAAATGATTCTTTAGGCGATACTATAAAAGTACAACTACAATCGAGACCAATAAATCTAGTTGGTTTTGTACATAGCTGAAAATAGCTGATTCTCTAGTAATGTTGTTCAAATATAAAAAGTTCGTAGCATGGAGTGATCTAGTACATCAGGTTAAGTGTTATTTATCTATAAAAAATATTTTTGGTATGCTTAAGATAACAAGTGTGTAATTGCTGCTATCACTGCCGACTAAGTAGGATAAAAAGCCTTTAGCTATGCTATTTTACAAAGAGGCTGCAAAAATCAAAGGGCGTGATGAAGTGCGCGTTTCAGCTAATGTGTCCCCTAGCATGGAAAGAAAATAGTTTATTCTAAAAATTCGATTGTGGTGATTATGCTCAGCTATTTCTGTGGAGAAGTAGATTTAGAAATAGAGAAAAACACACGAAATAACGGAAAAAGTCTATTAAAAGACTTTTTAAAAACTCAAAATAAGCTCTCTGATGTTTCATAAATGCATTTTGTTTCACGGATAAAAGGGTTGTTCTGAGTGACAACGAGAAGTAAAATAGTTCTTGCGTAATCTATTTAAATGAATGAAATATTGCCATCATTTTCTTAAAATATGTATAAAGTAGGGATAAGATGAACGAATTACTAAAAAAATATTTTGGCTATGACGAATTTCGCCCAGGGCAAAGGGAAATCATTCAAAAAGTGATGGAACATGAAGATGTGCTGGGTATCATGCCGACAGGAAGTGGGAAATCGGTGTGCTATCAGTTGCCAGCGTTGATGCTAGATGGTTTGACGATCGTCGTTTCACCCTTGATATCCCTCATGAAAGATCAAGTAGATGCGGCTAACCAGTTAGGGATAGCTGCAACATTTATCAATAGTTCGTTGAATGGCTATGAAACAGCAAGACGTTTCCAAGAACTTGAACAGAGGGAGATCCAGTTGCTCTATGTTGCACCTGAACGCTTTATCATGCCAGATTTCATTCGTTCGATGCAACATTGGAATGTCCAACTGCTTGCCATTGATGAAGCACATTGTATTTCCCAATGGGGGCATGATTTCCGTCCAAGTTACCTTCAAATGGCAGAAAAGTTGAATGAGTTGATCCAACGGCCAATCATTGTTGCATTAACAGCAACTGCAACGATAGCTGTAGCCGAAGATATCAAAAGACTTTTAAAGATTCCAATCAAAAATCATATCCAAACCGGGTTTGCTCGCGAAAATCTACGGTTGCAAGTAATCAAGGATCAAAAAAAAGAACAATATTTGGTCGAATATCTGCGTATGAATCAGAAACAATCCGGCATCATCTATGCAGCAACACGCAAAGAAGTTGACCGTATCTATCATTTATTAAAAAAGTTTGGTTTCAATGCTGGTAGGTATCATGGTGGCATGAGTGAACGGGAACGAACGGAAATGCAAGAAGCTTTTCTGTACGACCGCGTAGAGTTATTGGTGGCTACCAATGCTTTTGGAATGGGGATCAATAAAAGCAATATCCGCTTTGTCGTCCATTATCAAATACCAGGTTCTTTGGAGGCGTATTATCAAGAAGCAGGTAGAGCGGGAAGAGATGGTCTTCTAAGTGATGCTATCTTGTTATTTGCACCGCAAGATATCCAGATCCAGAAATTTTTTATCCAGCAATCACAACGGGAAGATTCTCAAAAGCAAAAAGAATATGAAAAATTAAAAGCTATGACCGAGTATGTCTACATTGAGGATTGTTTGCAGCAATATATCTTAGCTTATTTTGGAGAAGATGGTGTACCTTGCGAGCGTTGCGGTAACTGTTTAGATGATCGAGAGTTGATCGATGTTACGAAGGAAACACAGATGGTTTTATCCTGTATCAAACGAATGGGCGAAAACTATGGGAAGCAGATGTTGATGAAAGTGTTAGCTGGATCGAAGGAGCAAAAAGTGAAAAACTTCGGATTTGATCGACTTTCTACGTACGGTTTATTAAAGAAATACGCGCAAAAAGATATCTTGCAGCTGATCGAATTCCTTATCTCTGGTGGTTACTTGCTCTCTGTGAGTGGAGAGTACCCCGTTTTGAAGGTCACAGAGTCAGGTATCGCTGTTCTTACTGGAAAAAAACAAGTATTTAAGAAAGAACCAAAGAAAGTAGTTCAACTTTCAGATGAAGCTGCAGACAGTCTGTTTGAAGCATTACGAGAACTGCGAACAGACTTAGCTTCTGAAGCTGGTGTTCCACCATATGTCGTTTTTTCTGATTCGACGTTAAAGGAAATGAGCCAACAAAGACCACAAAACCGACTGGCATTTCTGCAAATAAAAGGTGTCGGTCAAAGTAAATTAGATAAATACGGAGAAGCATTCCTAGCCGTTATCAAAGAAGCACAAAGCGAAAAATGAAAAGTGAGTCCATCGTGCAAAACAAAAGGATAAAAAAAGGGAAAATCACCTTACGAAAACCGTGATTTTTCCCCGTTGGATTTTTAAGTATGTTATAATAAATAAACTTAGAATGGGGGTAGGCGTAGATGGATTCTCTGTCAAATGAATTTGCAGTCCAAGTATTGAAAGATGAAGCTGAACGGATCAAACGCTTGATCAAAAATCAAAAAAACAGCTTATGTATCTCGCAATGTAAAGCTTTTGAAGAAGTAGTGGATACGCAAATGTATGGATTCTCACAACAAGTCAATTTTGCGATACGTGTGGGGATAGTCGAAAAAACAGAAGGTCAGCTATTGCTGAGTGAATTAGAGCGTGAACTGAACCATTTATATAGTGAAGTTTACCAAGAAAATTATGATAAAAAAGAAATTGGCAAGGAGGAGTAAACTTGCCTAAGAAAGTTAAAAAAAGGCATTTATTAGACTATAGCATATTGATCCCATATTTGATTCTATGTGTATTGGGATTGATCATGGTCTATAGTTCGTCATCATATTTATTAATGGAAAACGGGACAAGCCCTTCCGCATCATTTTTTAATCAAAGTAATTTTTGGGTCCTGAGTCTAATTGTAATCGGGCTGCTTTACAAAATGAAAACCGATGTTTTGAAGAATCAGCGGTTGATCATGGCAGCAATCGCTGTGCTGACGATTTTACTTTTGATCGTTTTATTTTTTGGTAAAGAGATCAATGGTGCAAAAGGATGGATTCAGATCGCTGGATTTACGATCCAACCTGCAGAGTATTTAAAGATCATCGCAATCTGGTATTTGTCTTGGACTCTTTCCAAACGACAATACAGCATCCAAAAAGATTTTATCGGCACGGTCAAACGACCTCTTGCTTTGGTATTGGTATTGACGGCTATCGTTGCAATCTTGCCCGATTTTGGGAACGCAACTGTCATCTTTTTGATTACGTTGGTTTTGCTTTTAGCAAGTGGTATCAACTATGTATATACATTAATCGTTGGATTTGGCGGAGTTGGTTTAAGTGTGTTTACTATCTGGCTAGTCAATATCACTCACGGGAAATTTCTTCCTGAACGATTGCAATATATCTATAATCGTTTTGCTATTTTTCAGAATCCTTTTTCCGATGAACTCAATAGAGGGCACCAAATGGTCAACGGCTATTATGCGATGTTCAACGGTGGTCTATTTGGCCGAGGATTAGGGAATAGTATCCAGAAAAAAGGCTTCTTACAAGAAGCACAAACCGATTTCATCTACGCGATCGTAGTAGAAGAACTAGGTGTTATCATGGGGATCCTGATCCTTGCTCTACTATTCTTTATGATCACTCGGATCATTTTAGTAGGGACGCGTTCAAAAGATCCATTCAATTCATTATTGTGTATCGGGATCGGAGCAATGTTCTTAGTTCAAGTGTTCGTAAACCTTGGAGGGATCACTGGTGTTATCCCATTGACAGGTATTACTTTCCCATTTTTGAGTCAGGGCGGTTCTAGTCTCTTGATGCTCTCGATCTGTATTGGTTTTGTATTGAATATCAGTGCAGATGAGAAAAGAAAAAGCTTAGGTTTATACTAAAAAAGATGTAGGAGTGGTTCGATGGAAAAAGTTTTAGTTGCTAACAGAGGAGAGATTGCGGTACGTGTGTTCCGTGCTTGCACAGAATTAGGAATTAAAACTGTTGGTATCTACGCTGAAGAAGATGAGTATTCAGTGCACCGGTTCAAAGCAGATGAAGCATATTTGATTGGACAAGGGAAAAAACCGATCGATGCGTATTTAGATATTGAAGGGATCATCTCGATTGCAAAACAATGCGGAGCAGATGCTATTCATCCAGGATATGGATTACTATCTGAAAATTTAGGTTTTGCACAACGTTGTAAAGAAGAGGGGATCACTTTTGTCGGTCCCGATTTACATCATCTTGATATTTTTGGAGATAAAATCAAAGCAAAAGCAGCAGCAATCGAAGCTGGGATCGCATCAATTCCTGGAACAGATGGCCCGATTGCGAGTGTAGAAGAAGCACTAGATTTTGGCGAACGCTATGGTTATCCAATCATGATCAAAGCAGCTCTAGGTGGTGGCGGACGTGGGATGCGTGTCGCTCATGATGAAAAAAGCGCTCGAGAAGGATATGAACGTGCAAAAAGCGAAGCAAAAGCAGCGTTTGGTAGCGATGAAGTCTATGTAGAAAAATATATAGCGAACCCTAAGCATATCGAAGTCCAAATCCTTGGAGATAAGCATGGCAATGTGATCCATTTATTTGAAAGAGATTGTTCTGTTCAAAGACGCCACCAAAAAGTTGTAGAAGTCGCACCTTGTGTGTCCATGAACGAAGAACAGCGTCAGCGAATCTGTGAAGCTGCTGTCCAATTGATGAAACATGTGGGCTATGTCAATGCTGGAACAGTCGAGTTTTTGGTTGAAGGAGACGATTTTTACTTTATCGAAGTCAATCCTCGAGTGCAAGTAGAGCATACGATCACTGAAATGATCACAGATGTCGATATTGTAACGACACAATTATTGATTGCACAAGGAAAAGATCTGCACAAAGAAATCGGTTTGCCAGAACAATCAGGGATCAAGCTCAATGGTTCGGCGATCCAGTGCCGAATCACGACAGAAGACCCGTTGAATCATTTTCTTCCTGACACAGGGAAAATCGATACTTACCGTTCTCCGGGTGGATTCGGCGTCCGTTTAGATGTCGGGAATGCTTATTCTGGTTATGTCGTTACTCCTTATTTTGACTCTTTATTAGTTAAAGTTTGTACGCATGCAGCTGATTTTGACACTGCGATCCAAAAAATGACACGTTGTCTGAAAGAATTTCGGATCCGTGGAGTAAAAACCAACATTCCATTTATGTTAAACGTTATTTCTCATCCTGTGTTCCAATCCGGTAATGCAAAAACAACGTTTATTGATAATATAAAAGAACTATTTGAATTTCCTCGTTTGAGAGACCGTGGCAATAAAACGATGAAATACATCGGTGAAATCACTGTCAATGGCTTCCCAGGAATCAAAAAAGGGGAAAAACCATTTTATGACAAACCACGTCTACCTAAAAAACTGATCACTCGGGATGAGTATCTCACAGCGAAAAATGTTTTAGATAATGAGGGAGCTGATGGATTAGTCCAGTGGATCAAGAACCAAGAAAATCTGCTATTGACTGATACGACCTTTAGAGATGCGCATCAAAGTTTATTGGCAACTAGAGTACGGACAAAAGATTTCAAAGAAGTTGCCCGTTTAACAGGCGAGGGACTTCCAGAACTTTTCTCAAGTGAGATGTGGGGAGGCGCCACTTTTGATGTGGCCTATCGTTTCTTGAATGAAGACCCATGGCAAAGACTAAGAAAAATCCGTTCCTTGATGCCTAACACTTTATTGCAGATGCTGTTCAGAGGATCGAATGCAGTAGGATACTCGAATTATCCAGATAATGTGTTAGTGGAATTTGTGAAAGAAGCGGCGGCACAAGGAATCGATGTCTTTCGGATTTTTGATAGCTTGAACTGGACACCTCAAATGGAAAAAAGTATTCAAGCAGTCCGAGATACAGGGAAAATCGCAGAAGCCGCAATCTGCTATACTGGCGATATCAACGATCCAAGTCGCGCAAAATACAATGTGCAATATTATAAAGATATGGCAAAAGAGCTTGAACAACTAGGGGCGCATATCATAGCAATCAAAGATATGGCTGGATTATTAAAACCTCAGGCAGCCTATCGTTTGATTAGTGAATTGAAAGAAACAACTGATTTACCGATCCATTTGCATACACATGATACTAGCGGAAATGGAATCATCACCTATTCAGCAGCAACCAAAGCTGGGGTGGACATTGTCGACGTAGCCATGAGTGCGATGAGTGGAAATACGAGTCAACCGAGCATGAGCAGTTTATATTATGCGTTAGTCAATGGTCCTCGCTTACCTGAGATCAATATCCAAAATGCACAACAATTGAACCATTACTGGGAAGATGTACGCATGTACTATAAACCATTTGAAAATGGGTTGAACGCCCCTGAAACAGAAGTCTATATGCACGAAATGCCAGGGGGACAATATTCAAATCTCCAACAGCAGGCAAAAGCAGTCGGTCTAGGACACAAATGGGATGAAATCAAACAGATGTATCACACAGTCAATTTAATGTTTGGTGATATCGTTAAAGTAACACCGTCATCAAAAGTGGTGGGGGATATGGCGTTATTCATGGTCCAAAATGATTTGACGGAAGACGATATCTATGAAAAAGGAGACACCTTGAGTTTCCCAGAATCAGTTGTCACTTTCTTCCAAGGTGAATTGGGACAACCAGTTGGCGGATTCCCTGAAAAATTACAAAAGATCATTTTGAAAGGAAGACCTGCAATCGATGTCCGTCCAGGTGCTTTAGCTGAACCAGTCGACTTTGAACAAGTCAAAAATGAGTTAGCTGAAAAAATCGGTTATGAGCCTAAAAATGAAGAAGTTTTGAGCTATTTGATGTATCCTCAAGTCTTTTTAGATTATCAAAAAGCATACAATCAATTTGGCGATGTGACTTTATTAGATACACCAACGTTCTTCCAAGGGATTCGCTTGGGTGAAACAGTGAATGTCCAAATCGAAAGAGGAAAAATCTTGATCATTCGGTTGGATGAGATCGGTGAACCAGATATTGAAGGAAATCGCGTGTTGTTCTTCAATCTGAATGGTCAACGCCGCGAAATACTGATCAAGGATACTTCGATCATCAGTTCAGTTCAAACACGTTTGAAAGCTGAACCAACGAATCGCGAACAAATCGGGGCAACGATGTCAGGTTCTGTGCTAGAAGTGTTAGTGAAAAAAGGCGATAAAGTGAAAAAAGGTGACACTTTGATGATCACAGAAGCGATGAAGATGGAAACGGCGATCGAAGCCCGTTTTGACGGAGAAATTGCCCATATCTATGTGGCAAACGGTGATTCGATTGCGTCAGGTGACCTCTTGATCGAAGTGACTGAAAAATAAAGGTGGTGGGTCAGCATGAAACGGCTAGGATTATTTATCTTGATATTGCTATCAGTGATCGTCGCATTCTACATGCAGCCGGTATTGTTCCCACCCGTGCTAGAGGCAAAAAAAAGCCAAGAACAACAGACACAAAACCAGATGACGACGTGGAAATACCAGGAGCTTAAAGCAACTGGTTTTTCCACCTATATCGGAAAGCCAATCGAAGAGTTAGAACAGCATTTTGGAAAACCATATGATCGCTTAACTTCTGGATTTGGCTTTGAAACTAGATACTATCAGGATATCCAAGGACAATGGTCTTTCGAAGCAAATATCCAAGATGATAAAGTAGAAGCCGTCAAAGTATTAAAAGCAGATCATGAAACGATCGCACCTTTTACGCTTGGTATGACGATGCAAGATTTAACGGATATCACGACCATTTATACAAATTTCACATTTGAGTATCAAGATACAGAAGTCGGTATTGAGCTGATGGAAGAGGATATGAATTATCGACCACTGCTCGCCTTTGACAATCAGACTTTTGGTATTTTGTTTTTTGATCAAAGTACAGGTGATTTGTTCTCAGTAGTATATTTGAGTAAAGATAGTTTACTGAAATTGTTGCCTTATCAAGTGTTTGGTGAAGGGTTACCTCATTATCAATTAGAGGATGATGCAGATTGGGAAGAAATCAATCAAGCAAAGGAAAATAAAAGTTTTATTTTGTTGAATTCTTTGAGAAAACAAGATGATTTACCACTTTATCGAAGAAACATCAATTTTTCAGATAAAACGAATTTATTACTACACGATTATTTGAAAAAGCCAGAAGAATTTCTTTCAGAAGATCGGTTAGCAGAATGGAAGCAAACATTGGGTAGTGCAAAAACGGCTACAAAATTTACCCTAGCCAAAGACGAACTGGATAAGTTAACAGGAAAAGGCAAATTACAGCATGTCAATGGCGTGTTTACTCACCCTGTCATCGATCCAACGTTCACTTTTTTATTTTTGTATAGCGATCCATACTATCATGATCGTTTCTTGCTTGATTCCCCTGATCAGTTAGGAATTGCTTTTTCTAAAGAAAATATGATAGTCTTGATGCAAGAAGAAGTTGAGGAGAGTAGCGATAGCAGTGATAATCAATGAAGAATTATTTGTTTTAGAAGATCAATGTAAACGTTTGGCGAAATGTATCATTGAAAGTCATACAATGAGCGAATACATGAAAACAAAAAAACAGATGGAGCAATCGGAAGAAGTTGCGCAGTTAAAAGCGGATTTCTTCAAAAAAAAAGAAGACTATGAAAAGATTGCGCCCTACAAAGAGTATGCGCCAGGGTACAAAGAAACGTATTTGGCTGTTAGAAAAGCCAAAAGACAACTTGATTTGAATGACTCAGTCGCTGCCTTTCGGATACAAGAAACCCAGCTTCAAAATATACTCGATGAAATCAGTCGAGAGCTTGCACAAGCTGTTTCTTCGGAGATCAAGATCGATGCAGGCAATCCTTTCTTTGAAAAAGGAAGACATGCTGGATGTGGAGGAAACTGTCATGGAAACAGAAAACAATCAATTTGAAATAACGAAGCGACGTGGACTGATCGTCTGGGTCTATAGCCTGAAACAACTAAAGAATCTCAAGAAGTTTGGCTTGCTTCATTATGTTTCAAGAAAAATGAAATACGTGGTCATCTATTTGAACGAAGAAACATTCGATCAAACAGAAGAACGAATCAAAAAATTACATTTTGTACGCAATGTAGAGCGCTCATACCGCCCAGATATTGAAATGAATTTTGCAGAAAAAATCGGATCAAAAGCACAAGTGAAAGATGATGGGTTCGAAGTAGAAGAAGCCAATACCAAAATTCGCTTGGCAGACCATGTATTCTAATTGTCTATATGAATAAAAGGTTCTAAGTCAAATAGTGTTGTTTTGAATTAAATCATGAAAAGGAAACGTTTCGGCGTTTCCTTTTTTGTGTAATTAAATGATCTCGTAAAGATTTTGTTGGATCAGAATTCTCTTTCTAAGATGACAAAACGTTCTAAAGCCAAATGCGATTCTTTTGATGACTTTGATCAAGTTGTTTTTACCTTCCAGTTTGCCGTTAGAAAAAGAAATATTCGAATCTTTAATATTTAGTATTTATTTGATCATTTTGATATTCTTATTAGTGGACATTTGGTTTTCCTCCTATGATTGGGTTCAGCGATTTAATTATAGGACAACCAGATGTGTTTTTGTTATAAAAAAATAATTGGCGTTCCTACTCCTAAGAGTAACAACTCCAAATATTATAGAACCTTTATTTTGTCATGATTTAATCATACTAGAGAACGATATGTTTTTTTTATATCTAAAATGAACAATGGGGCTGAAGAATCAATTTTGATTCATCAGCCCCATAAATTATAGAACCCCTTTTTTGAGTGTCCATACGTAAATTTGATTCATGGATACAATGCAACACTGTCTTTTAATCAGTCAAAATAAGTGGTGGATCATCTTCAGAAAAATAGATCAGGCAGATGAAACAAGTGTTATTATTTGTGTAGTTAATAAAATTTAAGGATAATAATAGTGGATGTATTGTTACTTTTTTCCACAAACAATTGAACAACTCAGTAATTAGAAAGGTAAAGGTGTAATTACAATGAAAAAGTTTGTCTATTCTATGATGTTATTCAGTTTGTTAGGTAATTTTTTCACACCCATCGTTGCAATAGCAATGGAAAACGGAGAAGGAGTATCTACTACTGCAAGTGAAAAAACCATAAATTCTACATCAGGTGATACCCCAAAAACACTGCAGACAGAATCTGTTCCTCCTACTAAAGAGTCATCAAGTACTGAAGAAAGTATTACCGTCGAGAATCACCTTCAGTTTGATCAAGCAAGTGAGTTTGTTGATTCAGCTGAGAAGAATGAATTAGCATTGAATTTAGTCGGAAATATCACTAGTTCTACTGAAAACAATCAAGCGATCACTTTTGAAATGGCTAAGTTATTTGTATTGAAAGATGCCAAAGATGAAGAGAAGAATATCCTGAATGACCAAAAAGAAATAATCGGAAAGTATACGGTTGATACAACGAAAAGTGGTACCCAATTTACATTAGATTTTAATAAACTAAGTAAAGGCGATAACCGTTTCCGGCTTGTTTTACTAGGGATGAATACACGCGGACCAAATCGAACGGTTGATTTTTATCAAAAAGATAAAAAAATATTTCAATTAAACTTGCCAAAAGAAACAGAGTCTACTACACAGACAATCGAAACCAAAGAAACGTCAACCGAGAATAGTCAATCTGACACTCAAACAACGGCAACCACTGAACGGACTAAAAACGCAAGTAGTAATCAAAGTAAGAATGTGAATAAAGCAGTCCTTTCACCCGAAACAAAGAGTGAAGATGCTGGAGCAACACAGGATTCTAAACAAATGGATGAATTATTTGAGAAGTATGCTCCTGGTGATAACTTCGTGAAAAAAATTAAATTGACAACTGAGACTAACCCAGCAACGATCGATTCAGTCGTTGTGTTTCAATTGGACTTTGAGATTCCTGATACTGTCCGAACTGAAATGATGCCTGGTGATTATTACGAGATGGATTTTCCACAAGGATTAGAAATCAGGGACCCTTCACCAAAAGGAGATTTACTGGATAAGAATAAAAATAGCTATGGTACTTACGAGTTTGATGCAAATACGCAAAAAATGCGTATTGTTTTTACGAAACAAGACAATATGGAGTTTTTGCCAGCCAGTAGTGGTTCAGTTTCAGCTGATGTACATTTTGATAAAAAGAAAATCACTCAACCAGGCGAGACAACGATCACTTATCCGAGTAAAACGAATATCCCACCTGCTACTTTCATAATAAAACCATCTAGTGGAGCCTCTCTTAGTAAAGCAGGTCATCCAGATAGAGTAAATAGTCCAGATAAAGTGATTTGGGATATAGACTTCAACAAAGATTATAGCGACTTATCTAAGCCATTGATACGTGAACATTTTCCTGATCAACTGGTATTTGATAAACAGGAGAAAGGCACAGTTTCTGTTTATCCGTTGAATCTGGATTTTGATGGAAACGTGGTGGGAGTAGACACGATACCTCTTGATCCAAAACAATATACAGTAGAGAATGATGGCTCGATTCAATTCAATATGGCTATCCAACAACCTTACCGCATCGTTTATACTACAACGATCAAAGATTCAGTAAAACCCAGTGACGGTGGAAAGCTAACAATAGGAAACAACGTGGAATTAATTACAGATACAACGAATCTACAAGCTTCGGCTTCTGTCGACCTTACTTATGAAAAAGCATTAGAAAAAGTTAAAACTGATTATGATCCTGTCAAACAAGTCTATAGTTGGCTGATTCGTTACAACTATGGTCAAAAAGAATTAACAGCTGACAATGTGATCTCAGACACGTATTCGGCAAATATGGATGTCGATCCGGATAGCTTTGCTATTTACCAGGTCAATTTTGACAGTGATGGTACTCCAGTCAATGGCGCACCAATCGATCCGAGTGTTTATACAATTGACACGACCAATAATCCATTTAAAGTAACATTTAAAAATAATGTACAGGCTGAAAAAGCAATCAATATCACCTACAAAACAAAGGTCAATAAAATCGTCTCAGACAACTCTGGTATAAAGATAACGAATCAGGCACGGACTGAAAATCTCTCTTCATCGGCAGAAGTCCAAGCGAACCCTACACAACAAGTAATCATCAAAAATAAACCAACACTTGATGTAGGAAGGAAATCAGCTCATTATGTGGTTGATATAAATAAAAATAAGTATGAACTGGAAAATGCCCTTTTTACTGATACAATGAGCTACACAGATGAGGGGTATGTAATTTTTCCAACTAAAGTAAAAGTACCAGACAAGCAATCAGACTATGGGGTGATCATCCGTGATGTCTCAGAAAATGATCACATTTTAACAGGAGCAGTCCAATTTTTGGATGTGCATGGAAATGTAATGAACATGATAGGGGATGATACTACAGCTGACTATGTTCTTTCTGTGCATTTAACTGATTCTCAAAAAGGATATACGGATTTTAAGATAAAATTCCAAAACAGCTACGCAAAGACGAGACATCAGTTCCAAATGGAATATTATGTCTCCTATAATCAGTTTAATGAAGAGTTCGAAGACCCAAATACGAGTATCAATTATGCGAATACAATCAAAGTTAATTTTGACAATAACGGTGAATCCTATGAAGCTTCCAGCAGTGCAGAGTTTAAAACAAACACTCAAGAAACACAACAAGGAATGAAGTTTGGCAGCTATGATCCAGCAACGAAAGAATTCACATGGACGATCGTGACCAACTATAATAACTTAGGGGTATCAAGAATTTATTTTCATGACCCAATCACTGGAAATCAAGTCTATGAACCGAATTCATTAGAGGTAACACGAGGAACAATCAATCATAACGGGCAGTTTCAAGCAACTACCAGTGATCCCTATAAAGGCAATCAGGTGGGGAAAAACTATCTTAAAGTAACTGACCCAGCACCAACCAGCGAGAACCAAGGAACATTAACTATAGATCTGGGTACAGATGAAGAGTACATTCAAGGCTGGAATGTGACAGGGGCTCCAATGGTCTTTCAGATCCAGTTCAAAACATCTTTGAAAAATCAGATTGTGTACGATCAATCTACGTATAGCAATGTGGCAAATATTGATGTCAAGGGGATTAAACAAGATTTACCCGCTTCAGTCTCCGTGGCGTTCGGCGGACAATCTATTTTAAAAGATGGAAAATACAATGCACAAACTGGTAAAGTTGATTGGCAATTGGTGATCAATCCAAATCAATCATGGCTATCAAACGTTAAAGTTGAAGACAAACCAAGTGCGAATCAATTCATAAAAGCAAGTAGCTTCAAACTTTATACAGGAAAATACTCAGGAACGGGCAGTTCGATCACTGTGGAGCCAGATCAGCCCGTACCGACCAATCAATACAAAGTTCAGATCGATACTGACTCGACTGTAGGACAACAAACATTTACTGTAGATATGTCCGGTATCAAAGAAAAAAAGGATCCAAATCATGAGAACGAGTTTTTAAACGGAGTAATCGAAAAACCGTATGTGTTGGTTTATGAAACTGAACCGAATTTTACATCTAAAACTGAAACGGTCACTAATGATGCCATCATTTCAAGTGAGGGTGCTGAATTACCTTGGAAAGACACAAAGAAAGATGTTCAAGTGACTATTCAAGAGTCCGATGGTTTAGCGTATGGAACAAAAGGAAAAATCATTGTTCAAAAGGAAAATGGGCAGGGGGGAGTCGTTCCTAATGCTGTTTTACAATTGCTACGAAAAAATACTAAGACCAACCAATCCGATATCATTTACCAAGTAACAACAGACAAGCAAGGAATGGCCATATTTGGTAATTTGATTGCTACTAGCCCAATATATGAATACTCTGTCAAGGAGATCGAAGCACCAGAAGGTTATACAATTTCTCCTGAGCTACTAGTAGGAAAAAAAGTATTGATCAATACGGACAGCACTCCATTGACTACTTTGATTAAAAATGAACCAATCAAATTAATTTTTAATAAAACAGATGGAGAAGGGAAGCAACTATCTGGCGGATTATTTAGTTTGTTAAAAAATAAAGGAACTAAAGAAGCACCAAATTATGTTTCCGTACAGACTTTTGCAGCGCGAGAAAGAGGCGTAGATTTATCAGGTCTTAGCGACGGCCAATATCAAATCAGCGAATCAATGGCACCGGAGGGGTACCAAATCAATCAAACACCGATCGATTTTGAAGTAAAGAAAAATGCCGACAATACACGAAATGTTTTCGTAAACGATCAAGTGGTCTCAGATGGCGTATTGACGCTAAAAAACTACCAAGGTTCAGCCGTATTGAAGAAAACCGATGAGGCAGGTAAAACTCTTGCTGGTGCCCAGTTCAATTTGCAACATGCAAAACTAAATACAGGTGATTTTAGTGATTATGGGAATCAAAAATCTTATATTACAGATAATAATGGACAGTTGAATCTAACTGGCCTAGCCCCAGGGAAGTATAAATTGAAAGAAAGCAAAGCACCAGAAGGCTACTACTTGAATACGGAAGAAATTGCTTTTGAAATTCCTCAAATAGCAACTGGCAATGAGGCACCAATCCAGTTGAATGATGGCAAAGCATTGATCAATTATCAAGGAACTGCGATAGTAACAAAGAAATCTGAATCTGGGGAATTATTACGAGATGCTATCTTTGAAGTCCAAACAAGTAGTGGAAAAACAGTCCAAACAAATTTAGTGACTGATGAGAATGGGAAAGTTACAGCTAAAAATCTTGCTCCTGGTGCGTATCAATTTGTCGAAACCAAAGCGCCAAATGGGTACATGCTCAACACCCAACCGCTACCATTTACCATTGATACAACATCGGCAGGAAAGCCAGCGGCAGTGACTGCTAATTTTGTAAACTACCAAGGTGGAGTTGAACTAATAAAAATCGACGCTGAGGATAGCAACAAATATTTGGCGAACGCGGAATTTCAATTACTTGATAGCAAGGAAACAGTCTTGCGTAAAGAACTTAAGACGAACGGGGAAGGAAAACTAGCACTAAACGATTTGGCACCTGGAAAGTATTTCTTTAAAGAAACTAAAGCGCCAGAGGGCTACCAATTGTCAGATAAGCTAGTTGGATTTACGATCCCAACGAAACACAACGGTAAACCCAAACAAATGGAGGTAGTAGTAAAAAATAGTGCGAATACTCCAAGTAGAACGACTCAATCGACCAAACCGGATCAATCAATCAAACCGGATCAGTCTACCAAGCACCAGCAATCTGGAAAAGGATATTATCCGAAAACTGGTGAGACTAAAAGCATGATCATGATCATTGGAGGGGTGATCCTTGTTCTAGTTATCGTTGGAGCCACTTATCTACGAAGAAAGCAACACGAAAAATAAATTTAGAAGGGTGGAGTAGCAGGATTCAACTCTGAGAAATAAGTTTGACTTATTTTCAAAGCCGTTGCCCTGTTTCCATCATTTGTGCATGTTTAGACTGTGAGGCAAAAGCATTTCTTGTTTTTGTCTCACGGTCTTTTTGTCTTTCGAGGAATCACTAAAAGGAACATGAACACACGTATGGATCTTTTTTTAGGGAAAGAACACGAAGACTGTGCCATAACAAAGCCAAAAAAGCGTTATTGTAAGTTTTGCGGAACTAGAAAACTCCTTTTGACTAAATGAATAGCTGTAACCATTCATTGATCAAAAGGAGTGTCTATCTTATCTCTATCATTTTTTGAGAAAAGGATTGAGAATCTGCAACTCTAAAAATATAGATAAGAAATCAAATAGGCTATAAAAAACGCGTAGAGGCCACAAATAAGATTTAAAATACCTAATAGTCTGACTGATCGAACCACTTTATTCATTGTTTCAAGAGGACGTAAAATAACCATCAATGGGTTATCAGGATGGGTTTCCAAATAATCCATCCAGAAAGCATGTTCTTTATCAGGCTTTGGTGTAGACAAAGCGATCACTGAGATGTAGATGAAGAGTAATCCTAAACTGATATACTCGCCAATAAAATTATCGGAAATGATTAATCCTTCCCTACTCCAACTGTAATAAATAGCAAGAGTGTTAAAAAAATTACGAGTTTAAAATTAGAATAACCGGTAAAATAAATTTTAAAGTAGGCTCTAATACACTCTTGTCTGTATTTCAAATCCTTATCAGATAAATCGGGATATCTCTCTTTTAATAAAGCATTTTGTTCATCTATTCTGGTTTTGTTTCTTCTTCCTCGAAGAATCGCAAGAAAAAAGTTTAGAAATAAAAGTACACAAAAAATAATTAAGTGGATGTTCGGGTTTAGATAACTGTCAATTTCCATAGAGATACCTCGCTTGATGTTTAGATTTTTCTTTAAAATAATCTTGTTTTGTAAAGCTTAAGACTTATGTTTTAAATTTCTTATGTCGGTATTGTATCAATCATAGCGGTATGTTCAGAATTATGAGATGTAGATTTGAGCGCCAAAGATGATTGTAGAAGTTCTTTTTTTGATTGATGTAATATTGTCAGAGACTTTCGCTCCTTTCATTTTAAATTTAGTACCAGTTTAGACTCTATCCATAGCTTTTGTCTCATTGGAATTATCGACGCATCTACTTCATACCAGAAAACCAATTAGCCAATAGTTATGATATAATTCTTTATTTGCTGGAAGTAAATCAGCTCACCACCCTTGATAGAATGGTAACTAGTTCTAAGACTTAAATATAGTTTAGTTATTTTAATGGAAAAGTCAAGACAATATAATGACAAGAAACTGAAATTGTCTGTATATTGTAAAAAATGTATCGCAGTTTCATAGACAGAAGAAGCGATTCTAGACAATGGTTTATTGCTTTAGAACTATTCACTTTAAAATGTTGTTCTTGATTATTAGATCTAAACCCGTTCCAGAAGATGGATGAGCGTTTCAAAAACACAAAGGAAATGAATCACCCACTAAGCATCGTGTAATTTGGCACAGTTGCTTGTACATTTTACGGTACTATTGGATGAAAGAAAAAGAGGATGGAACTCTTGTTCTATGAGGATCTACATTTGTATCAGTGCTAGAGGGGAGATTGGGTACCATGTTGGTTGTTTCCACTAATTTAATGGGAATCCAAGTTTTTTTTTCGCTTTTTTTGGTATACTAATAGCAGTACGATTTTAAGAGGAGTGAGTAAATGCGAGTCATTTCAGGAGAGTATGGAGGACGGCGCTTGAAGAGCCTGTCTGGGCCTAACACACGTCCGACAACAGATAAAGTAAAAGAATCAATATTCAATATGATTGGCCCTTATTTCGATGGAGAAGAAGTATTAGACTTATTTTCCGGAAGTGGTGGTTTAGCCATCGAAGCAGTATCTCGAGGTTGCTCGCATGCTGTTTGTGTAGATAAAAACTACCAAGCGTTGAAAATCATCAAAGAAAATATTGCAATAACAAAAGAGCCAGAAAAATTTACTACGCTGAAACTTGATGCAGACAAAGCAATCGAAAAATTAGCGCAACTTGGGAAAAAGTTTGACTATCTTTTTCTTGACCCACCTTATGCTAAACAACAGATCATCGAACAAATCGAAAAAATGTCGGCACTTGATCTTTTCAAAGAGGAAGCTGTCATTGTCTGTGAAACAGACAAAGCAGTGGAATTGCCAGAAAAAATCACTTGTTTCGAGCAAATCAGAAAACAAACTTACGGAATCACTTCTGTGACAATATACCGAAAAGAGGACGATAGATGAAAAGAGCGCTATTTCCAGGAAGCTTTGATCCATTGACAAATGGACATTTGAATACGATTGAACGAGCAGCGAAACTATTTGATGAAGTAGTGATTGGTGTGTTTGTGAATACCTCAAAGAAAAGCCTATTTCCTGCTGAGGAAAGAGTGGCATTGATCAAACAGTCAGTCCTACATATTCCGAATGTCAAAGTCGTTCATCAGGAAAGTCAATTGACGGTAGAGACAGCTAAAGAATTGGGTGCAACTGTGTTGATCCGAGGAGTTCGCAATATCAAAGATTTTGAATATGAAAGAGATATCGCCCAGATGAATCATCATTTGTCTAACGAACTTGAAACAGTCCTTTTATTAGCTGAACCAAAATATAGTCATATCAGTTCTAGTTTATTGAAAGAGGTTCTTTATTTTGGCGGAGATGTAACAGAATATTTACCAGATGCAATCAACGAAGCATTAGCTAGAAAGCGTGAATCTAATGAACTTTAAAAAGTGGTTAAAAACGATTCTCGTTATTTTTCTGGGAATCTTTATCGTTGGCTTCGTAGTCGTTCCCCTGCCTTACTATGTAGAGTCACCAGGAGCAACGATCAATTTAAAGGAACTAATCACAGTGAATGATCAACAGGATAAAGCATCTGGTTCATTCTCTTTGACTTCTGTCGGCATTCGCAAAGCAACAGGTTTTCTTGCAGTAAAAGCAAAATTATCTAAATTTGAAGACTTGATCAGTGAAGAAGAGTTGACTGGTGGTGCGACGAATGAAGAATACAATCAGATGCAGCGTTATTACATGGAATCCTCTCAAAATGCAGCAATCGAGCAAGCATTGAAGTTAGCAAAGCTCCCTTATGAGATGGAGTTTAAAGGTGTCTACGTCATGAGTGTAGAGAAAAACTCTAATTTCTACGGTAAATTATCTGTAGGAGATACAGTGACAAAAGTTGATGGACAAAGCTTTAAGAGTGCAGAAGCATTTATGGAGTATGTGAAGAGTCAAAAAGTAGGGGACACTGTCAGCATCACCTATCTGCATAATGGAACAGAAAAGGAAACTTCAGGGAAACTGATCAAACTTCCAACTGATAAAAAAGCAGGTATCGGAATCACTTTGACAGATCATACAGCCATCAAATCTGATACACAAGTAACGATTGATTCAGGATCGATTGGCGGACCATCTGCCGGTTTGATGTTTACACTTGAGATCTATGAACAATTGACAGGAAAAAATCTTCGTCAAGGCAAAGAAATTGCTGGTACCGGCACGATCAATAGTGCAGGGGAAGTTAGCCGAATCGGTGGGATCGACAAAAAAGTTGCTAGTGCAGATCAAGCAGGTGTCGAAGTATTCTTTGCACCAGATGATGAGATTTCTAAGGAAATGAAAAAAGAATATCCAGAGTTACAATCAAATTATGAGGAAGCAAAAAAAGCAGCGAAAGAACTCAATTCATCAATGAAAATCGTTCCTGTAAAAACAGTACAAGATGCGTTGGACTATTTAGAAAACATGAAATAGTCTGCCTTTATTCATAGAGTGTGAGTGAGACAAAAGTAAGAAACACTTTTGTCTCATTCTTTTTTTTTAAAATTTCCGAAAAACCTGACTTTTGGATGCCGTATATTCGAGAGTCTGTAGCAAAACTGTAGAGTTGTCCCACATTATTTTTTTATGGAAGAATGATCGTTTGAATGATAAATCTAACCTTTTTACGTATTTGATTGTGAAGAGCAAAGTAGCACTTATCACTAAGAAGACAGAGGCATTCGCTATATTCAGTGAAAGGAATTGAATGAATGAAAAAAATCTACCAACATATCATTGATTCGCCTAAGCTTATTATCAGTGTTTTATTGAGCATAGCTCTTTTATTTCTTGGAACAGGGCTATTAGTGGGGAGGATCATTAGTCAAAAGGATGATGGACATGTGCCATTGAACCTTTCCTTAAATAGTTCTAATAGTTCTATAGTTACAGAAGAAAATATGCGGGAGGAGAAGAAAACTTACAAAGAAACAAGTAAAGAAACTATTCCGGTGATCAATTATGTAGATGTAAAAGGGGCGGTGAACAGGCTAGGCATCTATTCCTTTTCTTTGGAAGAAAGAGTCCATGACGTAATAGAAAAAGCCGGGGGATTGACGGATACAGCTGATGGGAATCAAATCAATCTAGCAGCAAAGTTGATAGACCAACAATTGATTTATGTACCCGTAATTGGAGAAGAGATACCTGAAGCAGCTAAGGGCCAACAGTCTCATCCAGTCGAAGAGACTGAAAAAAACGGTCAGGAAGAAAAGATAAATCTCAATACAGCAGACTTGGCACAATTACAGCAGATACCTGGGATCGGCAACGTAAAAGCGCAAGAGATCATTCGCTATAGGGAAGAAAAAGGTTCATTTCAAAAAATAGAAGAATTGCAAGAAATAACAGGAATAGGTGCAAAGACAGTCGAACAGCTTAGAAATTGGGTCACAGTCACTGGTGAATGAACTATTCAAACACGTACGGTCCACAGTTTTACATACTTTTATTTCATTAGAATGGATCATATGATTTGCAGTTGTCTAAGTATATATTTAGCAGCACATATACCAAAAATCGAGGGAATGTGGTAAAGTTTCAGTAGATGATTTACCTATAGTGATTAATAGATTCCCATGACTAAAAAAAATGTTCAACAAACTAAAAATAGTTTCGCAACTAACGTATGTTTTAAGTGAAGACTAGGTCTCATTCAGTGAGTAAGTACGGCTGAATAGTTTTAACAGGTGGGAACGCAATCAGTAAGCTATACGAATCAAAGAATCACTATTTATTAAAAATGTAAATAACTTTCACTTTGAAAATGCGAGGTGCTAATGGATGATGGAAAATAATGAGAGACTAGACCATACAAACAATGAATCAGGAAAACAAACAAATGAGCGTATCCCATGGGATCAGTATTTTATGGCTCAAGCAGTGCTGTTATCTTTGAGAAGTACGTGTACTAGATTAGAAGTAGGTGCGACATTGGTTAGAGAAAAGCGGATCATCGCAGGTGGCTACAACGGAGCTGTCAGTGGCGATGTCCATTGCATCGACGAAGGATGTTATGTAGTAGATGGTCATTGTTTGCGTACCATCCACGCAGAGATGAACGCATTGTTGCAATGTGCTAAGCTAGGTATCCCGACAGAAGGATCGGAAATCTATGTGACACATTTTCCTTGCTTGGCTTGTACGAAAGCCTTGTTACAAGCGGGGATCAAAAAAATCAATTATCTTCATGACTATCGAAATGATCCTTACGCACAAGATCTGATCAAGCAACTAGGTGTATCCGTTCACCAAGTGTCTTTAGATTCAACTCATTTTTCAAAATTACAAAAAGAATTATCAGGGGAACATGTTTAACGAATATTGCGATCGATTGCAAAATCGGTTGATTTTTCCAGCGATTTCTTCGATTTTTATCTGTTTACTTTATTACGTAGACCAAGGGTATTGTCGAATGATTTTCGCTGGCTTTTTTTGTTTTTTTCTGATGAAAGAAGGAAAGTGGGTCGCATCCATCTGTATGTTATGCAGTATATTGGTATTGGTTTCTTGTTGGATCAGAGAAACAGAAGCGATTGATCTTCGAAAGAAAATAGAAATTGTTGGAGTTATTTCAGATTCCATCAAAATAAATGGCGATAAAGTGACCTTTTTTGGAAAGACAGCAAAGCAACAAAAGATCCAATTAGACTATCAGCTAGACACGCAGCAAGAACGGGATTCATTTATCCAAATGACAAAACAAACCGTTCAACTAAAAGTAACTGGTGAATATCAAGCCCTTGAAAGGAAGAGCAATGAATTTGCTTTTGATCAGACAGTATATTTTAAAAATCATCGAATAAGTGGGCGTTTTAAAGTGGCAGCGATCCAAAATGTCAAACAAAAGACAACCTGGAAAGACTTTCTAACACGAAAAAGGAGAGAATTTACTCGTGGTATCGAGGAAAGATTCCAGCCAAAAACAAGTGTTTATATGAACGCACTTTTATTTGGTTATAAAGATCACCGATTTATAGAATCGGAGCCTCTTTTTAGAGAAACAGGCCTGTTACATCTTTTTAGCCTATCAGGAATGCATATCCAATATTTTTTGGGGTGTATGTATTATCTTTTTCGTAGAGTTGGGGTTAGACTATCGGTCAGCTTTCTTCCGCTAGCGGTGTTAACTATGGGATATGCTATTTTAGCAGGAGGCTCGATTTCTGTTTTAAGAGCAAGCAGTCTTTTTCTAATCAAACTAGTCTTGAAGCTTTTGAATATCCAACTGTCTTCATTAGATTGTTTTTCACTTACACTTTGGATCATCTTATTGATTGAACCACTTGCACTTTTTCAAGTAGGTGGGCAACTCAGTGTGCTGATCAGTTTTTTCTTTGTTCAATTATCCAGCAATACACAAAAATATCAAGGAGTCAGGAGGCTGTTGCTATTTACTTTAGCAGTCTTTCCGCTAACTGCTTGGCATTTCTATGAATGGCCCATTCTAGGGAGTGTCTTCACGGTTCTTTTTTCTCCTTTATTTATTTCTTTTTTTCTTCCTTCTTTTGTCCTGCTTTTTCTCTTTGGTCATTCTTTTCCGAATGAGTGTCTTGATTGGCTTGAAACTGGCATCCAGTTATTCGAACATTTGCTTGGATCATTGGATTTTTCCAATGTGATCACTGGACGTCCACCGTTGCTATTCGTTTTTTTCGCTATTGTCTATATTTTATGGCTGAATGAAAAGAAGTCAGAGAAGCTATTCCCTTTGTTTGCAAAGGCATTGATTGTACCAACTCTCCTATTAGGAATGCGTTATTTTCGATTAGAGTCTAGTATCTCCTTTATTGATGTTGGACAAGGAGATGGGATGGTACTGACTGCACCACATCATCAAGAAACAATAGTGATTGACACTGGAGGCATGTTTACATTTGAGAAAGAGGACTGGCAGAAGCGGACTGTAAGACCATCTGCAGAATACAATTTGGTTCCATTCTTAAAAGGAAAAGGCATCAGTCGGATTGATAAATTGGTTTTAACCCATGATGATATCGATCATATAGGTGAACTAGGAACACTTGTTAAGCATTTTAAGATCAGTAAGGTGTACATCGGTTGGGGAGCAGGAAGGACTGAGCCTCTTAAAACACATCTCTCAGATTTAGAAAAGGCTGGAACGATGATCGCTGAAGTCAAACAAGGTGACTATATCGAAGGGTACTTCAACTTGTTCGTAGTATCGCCTGATAAGAAGGGGGATGGGATGAATGAAGATTCCATTGCATTATCTATGCTACATAAAACGCACTCTTTTCTTTTTCTGGGAGATTTAGATAAACAGTCAGAAGAGCGTATAGGGGACAGGTATCCTGAATTAAGAGCGGATGTGGTGAAGTTAGGCCATCATGGGAGCCAGACGTCTAGCAGTAGTAACTTTATCGAACAGTTGAATCCAACCTATGGGATCATTTCTTGTGGTCAAAACAATCGATACGGGCACCCACATGCTGAAGTGTTGCAGGAGATGGATAGTTTACAGATAACGATTTTAAGAACAGATACACAAGGAGCATTTCCTTTACCTGGCATCCATTTTGGGCACCTAAAGGCAGGATAGGAACAATGCTGGACTAGCATTTCATTCGCGCACATGGTAGGATAAATTGGAAAGTGGTGAGTGAGATGAGTATCCAAGCAGATTTACAAAAAATCCGAAAAGAAAAGCTTGCTCCTTGTTATCTTGTCTTAGGTACAGAAAAATTTTTACAAGATCAAGTGAGAACTGAAATCCTGAAAAAAATAAAAATTGATGGAGAAGATGATCTGAATTTTTTGAGTTTCGATATGGAAAATTCAAGTATTGATGAGGTCATCGCTGAAGCTGAAACCTTGCCTTTTTTTGGGGATCAACGGTTGGTTTTTGTTGAAAATCCCTATTTTTTAACTGGAGAAAAAGGAACGAATGGCATCGATCAAAATACGGACCTATTAGTGAATTATCTGAAAGAGCCATTAGAAACAACTGTATTAGTCATCTTTGCCCCTTATGAAAAGTTAGATGAACGTAAAAAAGTGACGAAACAGTTAAAGAAAACAGCAATCACAATTGATGTAAAACAATTAGATGAAAAAGCAGTGCGACAGTATTTATTGAATACATTAGAGAATTCGGAAATCAAGATGGATCGACAAGCCATCGATTTATTTTTGCGGCTAACGGACCTTGATTTGTCGAAGATGATGCGAGAATTACAAAAAATCTTACTTTATGGGCAAGAACAAGAAGTAATCACTGTTAAAGAAATTGAACAATTAGTGCCAAAAACATTAGAACACAATTTGTTCGACATGACGCAATATATCTTATCTGGCCGTACGGAACAGGCATTGCGACTTTTTCAAGACTTAGTGACTCAGGGGGAGGAAACAATCAAAATCAATGCGATTCTTCTTTCCCAGATACGTTTGTTCTTACAAACAAAATTCTTAGTAAAGATAGGTTATCAGCAAGCGAACATCGCTGAAACATTGAAGATCCATCCTTATCGAGTAAAATTGGCGATGCAAGAGGTACGGAAATTTGATGAACAAACCCTGAGAAGGTTATTTGATGAATTGGTGGAAATGGATTATGAAATCAAAAGTGGAAAGATCGAAAAAGAATTAAGCTTTCAACTTTTTGTATTACGGACAGGGGAATTATTGAAACGATAAAAGAAAATAGGCGGGCTTTGGTTTTTATGAAGGAAATCGAGTCAATCGAAGAGGTCGAGACAAAAGTCGTTTAGGTTTGAGGAATTGGAGAGAAAAGAGCGTGGGACAGAAGTAAGAAACAATTTTGTCCCAGCCTCTAAAAATGAATAAACGGTGGGAGCAGAAGCAACTCCTTCTTAAATAAGCCGAAATTCACAAAAATTTGAAAAGCAATTTTCATTAATTTCTTCTTATTTCTCGGAGTTGAACACTTCTGTCCCAGCCTCTTGCTTATTTTGATAAAATAAAAAAACCGGCCGCAGCCGATTTCCTTATTTAGCGATTTTTTTGCTTAAACGAGATTTGTCGCGGTTAGCTTTGTTTTTATGGATTAGACCTTTTGATTCAGCCATATCAACAGCTTTAACAGCTTCTTTATATAACGCATCTACGTTGTCAGCACCTGAAGCTACAGCATCTTCAAATTTTTTGATTGCAGTACGCATAGCGCTTGTTTGAGATGAATTTTTTACATTCGCGTTTTCGCTTGTACGAACACGTTTGATTGCAGATTCAATGTTTGGCATTAGTTTCACCTCCGATAAAATAAGTTCTTACGCGTGTTACCGCATAATTCAACATTCATTATTATACCTAAATCATGCTATCTTTGCAATATCAACATGACAAGTTTTTTTCCTTAACACTAAAAGAAAGAAAGATTTAATAAATTGGTGCCTGTTACGAAAGAGTTGCACAACCAAAAAACGCTATTGTGGGAGACAATAGCGTTCAACCAAACGAGATAAGATTATCTTTTTAAACAAAATTTGAATGGGACTGTTTGGTACCAAAACATTATATAACAAGGATAATCGTTTGCAAAGCTTTTTTTGAAAAGGGATACGAACCTTGTTGATAAAGGAATTAGAACGATACCATACTAAAGTTATTTTATAACCTGTAACCGTTGGCATTACTGGTATTATTCTGGAGTGCCGATAATTTTAATATATTCATCGATATTTTTGATCATCATTTTTTTGATGACTAATTGATTACGGCGATTCCATTTTCCGCTAACTTCTAAAACATATTTGTTTAATGGCAAGCGTAAAATATATTTCGCAAGATAACGATCCTTCAAAAGACCATTGATCACTCGATCTTCAAGCTGAAGATTCAACCCAGTCAACATCATTGGTTGCTCTTGTAAAACATACGTATCAATTAAAAGACCTTCAAAAGTTTCCATGAGCGTCTTCCTTTCTATAGCTGAAACATAGGAACAAACCTTTACATAATAAGAAATAAAGTTGTTCTGCAGTCTAGTATAACAAAAAAAAGAAGAAGGAGGCAAAAAGAAACAACAATTTGTTCTCTAACGCCTCTCGCATTTAGCAAAAAGTATAAAAAAAACTACCAGACAGAATTTTTATCATGTCTAGTAGTTTTTTGCAATTTGTCTGTTTGATAGAAAGAATAAAAATAGCATACACGTCATAACTGCCCAACAGCTGACAAGCTAAAAATAGGTATTAAATACATTTTGGATCAAATCGGGGAATAGGAGATAAGCTAATCCTAAAATCAATAAAATAGCTAACAAAAACCAGCCAATCGTACCGAAAAAATATCTTAATTTTTCTAACATGTAATCACCTCAGAATAATTATAGCACGAACAGCTGGAATCACTCAGCCAAAACACTTTAAAAATAGCTATTTCCCAAATGCAAACAATTGCAGGATACAGTAGGCAATCCCAGAAGCAATTACTGGACCTGCGGCAATCCCTTTTAAAAAAACAACACCTAAGATCGTACCGAAGACTAAGGCTACAGTAATCTGCGGATCAGAAGCAATCAGTCCAACTCCTTTTGATGAAAGGACTGCTACCAAACCGCCACAAAAGATGGCAACCCAGCCCATCGGTGATTTAAATGCATCTAACAAATCTTTTAAACTGATCTCCCCAGTAGCGATAGGAACTAAAATTGCAGCCGTAATGATCGTAACGCCAATATTGATCCCTTTCCCTTGGAGCCAAGTCAAGATTAACTTTGATGAGGGAAGTAACTTGAGTAACAGAACAAAGCCTGTGGCGATGATCAAACTTTGATTTTTAGCTAATAATGCGACGAGCATGATCAGTCCTAAAAAAAGCCAACTTTCCATAAATAAAGAACCTCACTTTCCTTCAATCCATCATATCATTTTTTTATATCGGACAAAAGGGAAGGAGGTAATAATAGGCTGATCAAGTTAGGTGAACCTTATATAAAGGACAATTTGCACAACGAGTGGTAGCTTCTTTCGACTCCTTTAACGGTTTTAATAAGCGTAGTCCATTCAGTATGACCAAGATCGTACTACCTTCATGCCCAATCACGCCAAAGGGTAGCGTCAGGAATTGGAAAAAATTAGATAAAATCAACAAGCAGATCACCGCAATGGAGAAAATGATATTTTGTTTGATGATCTTTTTCATTTTTAAGGACAACTGGTGTGCATAGACTAACTTATCTAAGGCGTTATGGACCAATACGATATCCGCAATCTCCATCGCTGCATCTGTTCCTTGGCCCATGGCGATCCCTAAAGACGCAGTAGCAAGTGCAGGCGCATCATTCACTCCATCTCCAACCATCGCATTTGTCTGGTATTTTTCTTTTTCAGTTTGGATATAGGCTGTTTTTTCAGCGGGTGTAGAATTCGCATAGAAAGAGTCGATTCCGACTTGAGAGGCAATTGCCTTTGCAGTACCTTCATTGTCACCAGTTATCATGCTAGTATGGATCTTTTGTGAACGGAAGTAGGCGATTGCTTCACTCGCATTTTCTTTTGGTACGTCTAGTAAACCGAGCACCGCCATCAATTGATCGTTTTTAGTCAGAGCAATCACTGTTTTTCCTTGTTCCTCTAACTGCTGGATCGTTTTAATTTTGTCTACATCTTCGGAAGAAAGAGCTGATTTATTTAATTTGCCAACAGCCCAATGTTCATTTTGATAGATGGTTTGGAGACCCAAACCTGTGATTTCTTCAATGGACAGTTGCTGTATATCTTGTGGCAGTTCCAAATCGAAATGAGTGACGATTGCTTGGGCCAATGGGTGAGTGGTCTTTTTCTCCATTGAAACAAGGAGTTGTTGAGAAAGCTCTTTTTCTGCAAAAAAGTAACTATCTGTGACAACTGGTTTGCCTTTGGTCAACGTACCAGTTTTATCAAAAGCGATTGCTTTTAACTCAGCTAACTGTTCTAAATAGATGCCGCCTTTTATCAATACGCCTTTTTTAGCCGAGTTAGACAGAGCGGCTAAGGTAGCTGGTGTGGCTGATGCTACAAGGGCGCAAGGGGAGGCAACGACTATTAACACCATCCCACGATAAAAGCTTTCTTGAAAACTCCAACCGAAAATAAAATAAGAAATGGCGATCATCAAAGGGACAATCAACAAGACTAGTTTGACATACGTATTTTCGATACGTGAAATGAAGGAGGCAGTTTTAGTTGGTGTATTTTGTGCTGCTTCGACTAGTTTGATGATTTTAGCAAAAACGGTATCGTCACTTTTCTTTGTGACAGAGATAGTTAGAGGATTGCCTTGATTTAATGTACCCGCTAAAACTTCATCTTGAAAAACTTTTTCTACTGGAATCGATTCACCGCTGATCGTTGCTTCATCGATTATTGCTCGTGGGCTTTCTAATAGGCCGTCGATAGGGATCGTAGCGCCTTTTGCGACAAATACGCGATCACCAATAGACAAGTTTTCGATTCCTGTTTCTTGGATCTCACCCGAATCGGTCAAACGTTGTGCGATCCGCGGTTGGATATTCATCAAAGCAGTGATCTCTTTTTGACTCTTACTTGTAGTATATTCTTCTAATGCACCACTGAGACAGAAGATGAATGTCAGCATGGCTCCTTCAAAAAAGTTACCGATCAAGCAAGCACCAATGGCAGCAAGAGCCATCAATAGATCCACATTCAATGTTCGGTCATTCCATAGCTCTAAGAGACCTTCTCGTGTTTGCTTGAACCCACCGACAATAATGGCACTTAGGTAAAGATATGGTGCCAGACTAGCAATAAAGTGATAGGAAAGCCAACCTGTAACCATTAGTAAAAGACAAGCGATTGCTAACATAAATGGATTGTATTTTATCTTGTTCATTGTTCTCCCTCCTTTGCAAAATCAATATAACATATAATGGATCTAATTGATAATAAAATTAGCTAATTGAGAACGATAATGGTTATCAATTAGCTATGATCCGTTAATTTATCAAATTTAAATTATAATTATTATAAATATGAGAGTAAAAATAAACCGGCTTATCTCGGAAATAGTGAAAACTATTTTCTGATAAGCCGATTTAAAAGATATAGTTGAATAGGTAATACCTGATTCTAAAAGCAGAGAAATATCTGCTTATTCATGAGAGGCTACTACATGGCAATGAACCAGTATCCAATCAAAATAACGCCTAAAATGATTCGGTACCAACCGAAAGCAGTAAAGTCATTTTTCTTCAAGTAATTCAATAAGAATTTGATAGCTAATACTGAAACAATAAATGAAACTAAAGTACCTACAAGTAGGACGATCGTTTCTTCTGTTTTGAAAGAATTTCCTTCAGCAAGATATTTGACGATCTTCAAACCACTTGCACCGAACATTACCGGTATACCTAAGAAGAATGAGAACTCAGTTGCGACAAATCTTGAAGCGCCAATCAAAATAGCTCCTAGGATCGTTGCCCCAGAACGTGAAGTGCCAGGCACTAGTGCTAGTACTTGGAATAATCCAACTAACAATGCTGCTTGGTAAGTAAAGTCGTTAAGGGTGGTCCAACGCGGTTTTTTCGTTTTATTTCTTTTTTCCACAATGATAAAGGCAATCCCGTAAACAATCAAAACGATTGCTACTGGCAAGAATTTATGGAAATGTTCTTCTAACCAATCATCTAATGGAAGACCAATAATAATAGCAGGGATACAAGCGACAACGACTTTAAACCAAAGAGTCCATGTATCCTTTTTTTCAATTGTTGTCTTGCTTGGTGAAAAGGGATTTAACTTGTGGAAATATAACACGACGACTGCCAAGATCGCTCCTAATTGGATCACGACATTGAACATCGACATGAACTGTGTGCTAGCATCCAGTTTGATAAACTGATCGGCCAGAATCAAATGACCAGTACTACTGATCGGCAGCCATTCAGTAATCCCTTCGATAATACCAAGAATCGCTGCTTTAATGATATTTGCAAAAAACATAGTTTCCTTCCTTCCCAAATAAAAATACATCATTTAGTATACCGTTCTTTGTTTCTAAAACCAAATTGTTTCTCAAAGTTAAGAAAAATTTGAGAATTTCCAAAGAAAAAG
>NZ_BCQB01000001.1 GCF_001544215.1 Enterococcus durans NBRC 100479 = LMG 10746 | reverse complement strand
AAATCAATAACGGGAATCGAAATCGTACCTGTCGACCTTTATGGCAAACAAGGACAGCCATCACAGATCGTCACATTTGAATGGCCACAGATGCAACCACCTAAGGCTTCTTTTTCTGTATCTAAAACGATAATAGCACCAGGTGAAGAGATCGAGTTTACAAATACTTCTTCGGCAAATACTCAAAGTGTCCAATGGTCATTTGAAGGGGCATCGATCGAATCAAGTCAAGACCAAAATCCTGTGGTGACTTATTCTAAAGAAGGAGTTTATGATGTACAGTTGACTGCCATCAATGAGGCAGGTGAAACCACTAATAGAATGAAAGGAATCGTAACTGTTACCAATGAAGCACAAAATGGTTTGGCCTTACTCTCTAAAGATGCTAAAGCAGAAGCTTCTTCTTATGTAAATGAAGCGGAAGCACCAAAGTTCGCTGTAGATGGAGATCTAGGAACAAAATGGTGTGCAACAGGTAGTGCGCCTTATGTGCTGACAGTTGATCTAGGATCATTAAAAACAGTAAGTGAAATACGGATGGCACATGCCGCAGCTGGTGGAGAAAGTCCAAGTATGAACACGAGAGCGTATACCCTTGAGCTGAGTAAAGACGGAACAAATTTCCATGAAGTTTCTCGTACGGCAAGTAACAGCGATGGCAATACAATCAATACGTTTGCAGCAGCTTCTGCGCGATTCATTCGATTAACAGTTAATCAACCAACGCAAGGAGCCGACTCGGCAGTTCGCCTCTATGAGTTTGAAGCATATGGTTTAACGAAATAAAGAAAAGGTAACAATCTGTATAGAGTCAAAAGAATCGCATGATTTTTTGTATAATAGTTATCAGGAAGTTATACAAAGTTATAAAAGAATGACACTTGAAAAAGAGTATCTCTTTCAATGCTATGAAATAGTAGACTGTTTTTTCTGCTTGATTATGTTACAACCTATTAGTCTATGGTTTATCAAGGGCTTGTTGCGTAAGCAATGCTGAATAGCACCATTTACAAAATATATAGGCTGAGAAGTAGCGTTTCAAAAGCAGAAAAGAAAAGACAATGCTTATAACAGCATGATATAGTACAGGTAAGGACAACTCGGAATTTGTAGGGAGATATTTATATGAGTGAATTTACGATTAATGAAATGAAAGAGATGCAAAAAATACTACAAGAAAAATACAAAGACAAATGGGAAGGTATTTCTGCTGAAGTAGGGCAAAATAAATTGCTTTGGATGGTTGGAGAAATTGGCGAAGTAATTGATATTGTAAAAAAACATAGCGGATTAAAAGCTAGTCAAGATGAGGATTTGAGAAAAGATTTGATTGAAGAATTAGCAGATATATTGATGTATTACAATGATATTTTATTATGTTATGATATCTCATCTGATGAATTAAAGTCTGCATATGTTAATAAGTTTGAAAAGAATATGAAGCGTTGGTAAATTTGAAATTGAAAGGAGATTGGGAATGTAAGGATAGGAATATATGACTGTAAATTTAAGTGTAGATCCATCATTTGATGTTCATGTCAAGTTAGATAGATATATTGTTAAACTGAACGAATATGGTAAACAAGGGTGGAACTTGATTTCTGGCATGGATGATTGGAAGTATTTAATTTTCGAGCGGTAAATTGAGGATAAGAAGAATGATAACCTCCAGTTTATAAGAAAAATAGCCAGATGATCGCAAAAATATGAAAGATATTTTTGTGGGACATCTGGCTTATTTGTGAAATCGTTGCGCGATGCAACGATCATTTTTTATAAAATACTGAATTTAATTCATTTCAATTTTTACTTGATGATTCTTTTTATGATTATATCCTAAATAAAGAACAGTACAAATCAATGGGATAATACCTGAAACAACATATAATCCTCTAAATGAAGTGAGTGATTTCAATATACCCATCAAATAAGGGCCAACACCAAGACCTAGATCTAATCCGATAAAGTAGGTTGAAAGAGCAATACTGATTCGGTGTTCCTTCACGATCTTTAAGCAAACTGCTTGACCATTTGACATGAATGTTCCATAGCCTAGACCAACTAGTGCACCAGAAAGTAGTAAAGTAACGCTATTCGTTGTTACACTTAATAAGAACAAGCCAGCTGTTAAAAATAGGTAGCTAGGATACATAACGTATTGTTCGCCTTTTGCATCAAAGATGCGTCCAGTTAATGGACGAGTAAAGGTAATGACTAAAGCATATACTACGAAGAAAAATGAACCAGCGGAAACCAAATGAATGACTTTAGTATAAGAAGACAAGAAAGATAAAACACTTGAATAAGAAAGACCCATCAAGAATGCGATACCCGTAATGAATAAAGCTTTCTTTTCGATAAAGCCGTTGATGTTCCAAGAACGTAGTGAAGTTCTTTGTTCATCAGATAATACGATATTTTTCACTGGGAAAAACATACATGCAATCGTTACAAGGAAAACAAGTACAATAGAGAACCAAATGATAAAGTGGAAATCTGTTAGGTTAAGTAAGATCATTCCTAAAAATGGTCCAATCGCAGCGGCTAAACTTGTACTTAAACCGTAATAGTTGATTCCTTCACCTTTTTTAGCTTCAGGAATATAGGCAGTTACGATCGCATTTGTTGCAGTTGAAACTGTTCCATAACCAAAACCATTTAAAAAACGAACAAGATACAAGACACCGATTGAAGGTGTGTAAAGATAAGCTAAAGTTGAAAGGAAATAAAAGATCGCACCACCACGTAATGTGAACTTACGACCGAAAAGTTCCAATTGTTTTCCCATAAATAAACGGGCCAACAGTGTACCAATAATATAAATCCCAGATGCAAAACCTGCCTGGCTCATGGTAGCATGTAGATCATCTTGCGCAATGACTGCGATGATGACCATAAGTAAATAGTAGATCAAATAGACAATGAAGTTGATAAGTGTGATTCCGATAAAATATTTATTGAATAATTTCTTTTCCATGTGCTCTGTAAGGTCCCCTTAATCTGAATATGCTTTTAATTTTTCAATTTGTACTTCGACGTCATGATAGTTTGATGGATAACGATCTACCAATTGACGAATAAATAAATCACGAGTTGTCATAAATAAATCAAGAAATTCTTCTAACTCGTTTGATGGTTGTTCATCCACGGCTTTGACCAACTCAATAGAGTTTTGATACGCATCATTTAAGAAGACTAATGATGCTTTCATATCAAACCTTGTCTGATAAGCTGTCTCAAGTCGATTAATGATTGTTTTCATCCAATAGTTCATTTTTTTCCCTCTATTCTTAAAAAGTTTTACATTCGCAGTATACCGAAACAAAAAAAAGAAAAAAATCGCGTTCGTAGTATAAAATAGTACTTAACAAATGTTAATATCATTAGTAAAATACTTTTGAACTTTAAAAAGTACAGAAATCTTGTATTATCTTTTTTATAGGAAAGTTTGGATGGGGGAGCATCATTGGACAGTAGAGTGCTGAAGGAATATTTGGAAAGAAATAATTTTCCAATTGTACGAAAAAGATATCATAAGTATCTGACGTTTGAAGGTGTGGAAGATTGCTACACTTATATACTGAAAGAAGGAACGGTGAAGGCGAGTGTCATTTCAAATGACGGAAGAGAATTCAATCTGAGATACATAAAAGATCTTGAGATCGTCTCACTGATCAAAGATGAATATTCTCAGTTTATTGATTCTCCTTATAATATTCGAGTAGAATCAGAATATGCAGAATTTTATCGAATCAATCGTGTAAAGTTTTGGGAGCAAATCAACGATGATCCTAAGATGCAACATTACGTCAAAGAATACTATCGTTATCGCTTACTCTATTCAATGAAAAAAATGCAACAAATGTTATTGAATGGAAAGTTAGGGGCGGTTTGTACACAATTATATGAATTGTATGACCTATTTGGCGTTCGAACTGAGGAAGGCTTGGTGATTGATTTTATCATTACAAATGAGGAAATCGCAAAGTTCTGCGGAATCTCAACAGCAAGTAGCGTTAGCCGTATTTTAAAGCAGCTGAAAAAAAGCGGGATTATCAAAGTAAAAGACCACCGAATCATCATTACAAACATGGACTTATTAGAAGACAATATTATTTTTTAGAAAGAAAAGAATAAGTTTTTGACGGACGTCTTACGCTTCGTGAAGTAAGAAGAAGCAACTCCTCTGAAAAATAAGCCGGGATTCACAAAAATTTGAAAAGTGATTTTTGTGAATCCCGGCTTATTTCCTTATTTATCGGAGTTAAACACGTCTTTCTCGGCAACTCGTTTTTTTGCCCTATTGTTATTGAATATTTAGAATAAATTTCTGATTGGTTACATTTTTATGCCGGTACGTAATCAATCTAGTTCCAGCTGTAAGTTCTGCATTGGGGATATCCAAGAATTTTTGACTAAGTCTATTTCTTAAAGTAACAACCAACCCATTTGGATGAGAATCTACAAGTATTAGCTCCCAATGCGACCGAGTATTGGTTACTGTGCTTGCCTCTGTAAGAGCATTACTGTTGGCTGTTTGTGTAGACTCTGCTAAACGAATAAGCGGATTTTGAACGCTTTTAAATATATAAGTATTTTGGGTGTTATCCACTTTTTCCATTATCCAACGTTGGTTGTTTACCCATTTTGCTCGGTAAGTGATAATCGCAGAAGGAGCATTAACATCTTGGCTCCAATCGACTACAACAGCAGGATCAATTATGCTTTGGAGTGTGACAACTGCTCCATTGTATTCTGGAGTCGATTTTTTATCAATAGAAATAATGTCTACTAATTTTTTGTTTGACCAGTTATTTTGTTGAACAGAATAAATAAATAATGCATTATTTCGAACTTCATTAATTAAGTAAGTTTGTTGTGAAGCGCTTCCTGAAAAATAAATAGGAACTTTTCCAAAATTAGTTGTACTTGCGTGTTTGCCTAAATTTTTGTGATGATGCCCTACAAAAACGGCTTTAAGTGTACCATTATCATAATACTTTTCCATCATTTGTCTAAAATAACCCGGAATGTTATTGGACCAAGAATCGGGTTTATGTACGTTAAGAAGGACAGGCTCATTATTCCTATGCGCTTGTTCTAATTGATTTTGAATCCAGTTTACACCACCAGTTAATGAATATTTAAGTAAGCCGGATGTATGTAGATTCATGGTCGGATAATTTTGCGCTTGAATCACTCGAAAATTTCCTAAGCGAAAAGAGTAGCTTAAACTTCCAGCAAACTTAGTTGTTAAAAAATAGTCTTCTCGCCATGCATGGGACCCTAGGATATTAGGTACCGACCCAAGAGTATCGTACATATTTTTATAGGAGCGCTCCCAAGCTTGATTCATCCAAGTCCCACCAAAATTATTCTCAATATCGTGGTTGCCTAATCCAAAAGTAACCCGAGTATTTAGACGTTGCATCTCTTGTTTCATAGTAGTCCATTCGTCACTGTGACCATAGGCGGTAATATCTCCGTTTATGATAGTCATCCTTGTATTTCTAGTAGAATTCGTATAATTGTTAATACTATTATACTGATTCCTTATCAACTGCAAAGAACGACTTTTTTTCTCACTTTCAGATTCTGAAATTCCGTTATCAGTCTTGTCAGTCCATGGAAATTGTGGATCAGAAGTCACGACAAATGAATAGTTTCCAGTCGATCCATTTGATTGTGTCGTTGCAAATACAATGGTTTTATTAGTTAGCGAAAAAAATACACTAATTAATAAAACCATTAGGAATAAAAATCTTGAAACAATATTTTTCATTTTTCCACCTCTTTCTTTTTATGTTTTTAATTATAAACTTTATATCATAGTAATGTACTCACATTATTATTTTATTTTATAATTTTAGGATATCAATGGTTGATTTTTGTGTTATTTACTTATGTTATAAAAACTTTTATTTTGTTTTTATCCTTTTTTTAATAATAATATTGGCTGTTTGTTTCTATTTTTGGATCTATTAGAAGCTTCGTCCACTCCCGCCGCTGCCAGGTAGGGGACTTTTTGGGATACGGCGGGTAGTGACAAATGAGTTAAGCGATCTGTTTTGTCCGTTAATTTATTGTCGATTTTTCACGGAATAGGTATTTATCCGTACCAGGTTTAAACTGATACCTTGAACCTGTCACAAAGTAGAAGACCAAACTTAAAATCAAAGTAAGGGCAATCGAAATCACTATTTCTACAGGTGTTAGGACTTTATAGTGAGTGATTTTACCTATTTCTTCATCCACAGCTGTAATTTGAAATTTTTATCTGAAATTACATACGAAAAAAGTATCCTTTGTCCAATCACGTGTCAATTTTACTGACATTGTTCACTTTGGTTTATAGGTAGAAAATTTGGCGAGATTTATTGCTGAAAGGGAACTGTCAGAAGAAATTTCCATCAAAAAACCGGTAAAATCATTTATCAGAGGGAAACACGATCTCTGATAAATAGTGGTACCAGAAGGCATGATCATTGAATTACGTGAGAATCAGGGGTTTGAAGCAGAAGTTCCATATTCTAGTGCGAATACTCTCTCGAATTTCAGGTAAAGTCAAGTTGCTGTTCGGTCTCGAATACCTCTTTTTTTTTAAGGAGAATCAGTGTTGCCACTCAACAGATTTTGAGCCTTCTGATGCAGATTGTAAATTCTTATGTTGGATGTTGATTCCGAAATGAACCGAATGGCGTTCGAATTGCAAGTTCGACAGTTTATTCTCAACTAAACTTACTTGATGATAGGCACCGATGAGAGAATCATCAGTGAATAAATATTTTTTGCAATGGAACTGTTTACATTTTTTATTTTATGGTGTAGTATTACACCATAAAATAAATTATAAATGGAATTTAATTCCTGGAGGCAGAAAAATGAACGAAGTTTTAGCAAAAATCAAAGGCGGCGTAGTAGTTTCTTGTCAAGCATTGGAAGATGAACCACTTCATAGTCCTTTTATCATGGGACGTATGGCGTTAGCAGCGCAAATAGGTGGAGCGGTCGGTATCCGGGCTAATTCAGTTGTGGATATTGACGAAATTAAGCAGACCGTTCAATTGCCGGTAATCGGTATTATCAAGCGGGATTACCCTGATTCAGCAGTTTATATTACTGCAACGAAAAAAGAAGTCAGCGAACTATTAGCGACTGACGCTGAAATTATTGCTTTGGACGGCACGAAACAAGTACGACCACAGCAAGAAAATGTAACAGACTTAGTAAAACAGATTCATGAAGCTGGTCGTTTGGCAATGGCAGATTGTTCAACATTGGAAGAAGCAATTGTCGCTGAGAAAAATGGTTTTGATATCGTTTCAACTACTTTAGCAGGTTATACGCCTTATTCCCATAAAACTGAGAGCCCTGATTTTGCTCTATTAAAAAAAATCGTTGCTAATGTGACTGTGCCAGTGATCATGGAAGGTCACACTAATGAACCGGCGCAAGTGACCGAAGCTTTTAGATTAGGTGCTTTTGCCGTTGTGGTGGGATCAATTATCACTCGGCCGCAATTGATCACTCAACGTTATGTAGCAGCGGCGCAGAAAGGAACACAAGCATGAATACGAGTTTGAAAAACAAATTATTAGTGTGTGATCTAGATGGTACATTACTGGATGCACAAGGTCAGATTGATGAAAAAAGTTTAACTTTGATCAAAGAATTCTGCTCAGCTGGTGGACATTTTGTTGTTTGTACAGGACGTATGGATACAGATATTCAATTTATTGAAGAGAAACTTGGTGTTAAAAGTGAGTATCGGATCAGTCAAAATGGTGCTGTGATCTACGATAAAAAAAATCAATTAGTCGCCAGCGCAACGATTCCTTTAGATTATATCAAAGCGTTGAATGAAGTGATTTTTAGTCAAGGATTGCGGACGGAGGTTTCTAATCTAACAAACCGTCTCTTTCCTAGTCCACGGGATCCCGAAAATGTAGCTGAATTTGTGGATTCTTCTATCGTAATTGAAGACCTACCAACTTTTGTAGCAGAAAAGGAAAAACAACCGACGATTTATCTGACTTTTGGCACAAAAAAGGAATTTGAAGTGATCCACCAAAAAATTGAGGAAACATTAGGAAAAGATAAAGTCAATATCGTTATGACGAGTCCGTCTTCTTTGGAAGTTTTTTCAAACAAAGTTTCAAAGGGAGCCGCTGTGCAACGTGTTATTGAATGGTTAGGTCTAGGAAAAGATCAGGTTTATGTCGCTGGAGATGCGGAAAGTGATACGTCTATGTTCCCTCTGACACCAAATTCTTATGCCGTACAGGAAGCTACAGCAGAGATTCGAGCAAAAGCGATGTTCTATCGTTCAAATGTCGGGGAGATTGTCAAAGATATTTTTCAACAAACTAAAGGAGCTAACTGAGATGGTCAAAATTTTATATGTACCATTAGATGAACGACCTTGTAATATTGATTACCCTGTCAACACTGCGATGGTTGCACGAGATATTGAACTGATGGTTTTACCAAAAGAATTGATGGGTTATAAAAAAACACCAGGGAATACGAAAGCAATCGCCGACTTTATTGCTAAAGCAGCTAAAGAAGTAGACTATGCTGTAATCTCCACTGAAATGCTTTTATACGGTGGCTTATTACCATCACGGTTGCATCATTTCGAGGCACCTCAAATCAGCGCCTACGAACAAAAGATTCGGCAGTTGAAAAATGAAAATCCTCAGCTAAAACTGTATCTATCCAATTTGATCATGCGCACTCCTAAGTATGACAGCAGCGATGAAGAGCCAGACTATTACGAAACATATGGCGCGGCGATTTTTCGCCATGGTTGGTTGCAAGATAAAGCAGTGCGGGAAGGTTTAACTGAAGAAGAAACCGATGAAATGACACTTCTAAAACAAAAGATTCCAGCTGAATATCTTGTTGATTATGAAAAGCGACGGATTTTCAATGCCGAGGTGGATTTGACTAATATTCGGTTAGTGGAAGCGGGAGTAATCGATTTTCTGGCGATTCCCCAAGATGATTCTGCTCCTTATGGTTATACAGCGATTGACCAACAAAAAATTTACGGAGCAATTGCGGAAAAAAATCTTAAAGATCAGATCATGGTTTATCCAGGAGCTGATGAAGTAGGCTTTACATTATTGGCTCGTGCATACAATGTTTACCATCAATTGACACCGAAAGTCTATGTTCATTTTGCTTCGACTTTTGGGCCCCAATTAGTACCGCTTTATGAGGATCGAATCATTAACGAAAGCTTGAAGGCCCATGTTATGGCAGCTGGGATGCAGCTATGGTCAGATCGGGAAACAGCTGATTTGATTTTAGCCTATAATACACCAGGAAAAATCATGCAAGAGTCGTGGGATCAATTAACGAAAAAGGATGTGACTTATGATTCATATCGCCATCTGTTGACCTTTGTTAGAGAAATCAAACTCGATTTGGCAGCAGGACGCAAAGTTGCCATCTGTGACAGTGCCTTTGCTAATGGTGGAGACTTGGAATTGATCGCAATGCTGGACAAACAAGGAATTTTGGATCAGTTGCTGTGTTACAAAGCATGGAATACCAATTGTAATTCTTTAGGTAGTGCGTTAGCAGCAATGACTTTTGCCTTACAAAATCCTAATGAAGCACAGCGGTTGGATAATTTGGTCAGCAATCTATTTGAAGATGCCTTTTATCAAGCTAGCGTTTGTCGCAATTTGACGGATGATTTGCTCCCTCGATTAGGGAAAAACTATTTTGACATCGTAGGCAAAGAACAGGAAGTTATGAAGGCTTGTAAAAATTCACTTTCAGTGTTAGCCCAATCTTATTTATCAAATAGCTTCAAAGGAGGGACTTTCCACTTTAAAAAATTGGAATTTCCGTGGAAACGGATGTTTGAGATTAATTGCCAAATTACTTTAGAGGAGGAAGAATAAATGCAAGACAATGCACTTTTAAATAAATTGTTAATATTTGCCAACAAATTTTCAAGTCAGCGACATATTACAGCAATTCGGGATGGTTTTGTTGCTTTGATTTCATTGACGATTATCGCTTCATTTTGGGTACTGATCAACAATCTGATCTTAAGTCCTCAGAATGGTCTTTTGAAAAATGTTGCTGGGGCTGCTCGTTGGATGGATTTAGGTAGTCAAGTCTATAATGCAACGTTAGGAATCATGGGAATCTTGATCGCATGTACGATTGGTTATAAATTATCTCAGAGCTACGGTGAAGATGGTTTGTTTGGTGGGGTTATGGGGATTGTGTCTTTTGTACTAGTCTTACCGGCTCAAACGACACTAGTGGATATCAAAGGCAACAGCGTAACGGCTGGAGCAGTCTTGACCCAAACTCAAACTAGTGCGACCGGAATGTTTTTAGCAATTATTGCCACTTTGATTTCAGTGACCTTACTGAATAAATTCTCTAAAAATGATAAGTTGAAGATCAAAATGCATGAAAGTGTTCCTCCTTCTATCGCTCGTTCCTTCAATGTTCTGATTCCAGCATTTTTGGTAACGACGATTATTGGATTGGTTGAAGTGTTGGTGGTTTGGTTGTTGCATACGGATATTCCCGCTTTGATTGAACGCTTCTTCCAAGCACCGTTACTGGCTTCTTTCCAATCTTTAGGCGGCGTATTGATCTATGTATTTTTGAGTAACCTTTTGTGGGCATTTGGTTTACATGGGACATTCATTTTAGGTTCGATCGGGGAACCCGTTATGCTGACAGCAATCCAACAAAATATGGATGCGTTGAAAAAAGGAACCGAATTACCGAACATCGTCACCAAACCATTCCTAGACTGTTTTGGTTGGATGGGTGGCGGCGGAATGCTTTTCTGTTTGGTGATTGCGATCTTAATTGCTTCAAAACGAGAAGATTACCGTTCTATCACAAAAGTTGGTTTGATTCCATCAGCATTTAATGTCAGTGAACCTTTGATGTTTGGTCTGCCCGTTGTCTTCAATCCGTTGCTAGCAGTTCCTTTGATTGTGGTGCCAATGATAACAACGACTATTGCTTATGTAGCAACGAGTGTCGGCTTAATCGCGAAAACGTCAGCTTTGATACCATGGACGACACCACCAATCCTTTCTGGGTACTTAGCTACTAATGGCGATTGGAAGGCTTCAGTTTTACAAGTTATTTTGTTAGCTTTAGGAGTTGTTATCTACCTACCCTTTGTTTATCTAACCAATCGAGAAAAAAGTTAATCAATCCTTCTTTAAGAAAAAGAATAGAACTAAAAAATAATCTAATAGGACCCGAATAAATTTAGACTAAAACGCTCAAAAGTAGTAGAGTTGTGATTTCTGATCACTTGGACTACAGAGTAATATCTAGATTATTCGGGTATTTCTTTGGAATCCTCGTTTATTTTAGTTGCTGTATTCGGTTTGTTTTCAAATCAAATTTCAGCATGGCACTACACTCGGTCCTTTTCTTTTAGCGCTATCAAATCTATAATGGAAGAAACGATAGGAGGGGATGGTATGGATTTACTGCCTACAATCAGCAGTTATTTTCCGTCTTTGAGTAAATCTGAAAAAAAAGTGGCACAACTTATTTTAAGTAGTCCAGATGAAATTCCTAAATTATCCATCAATGAACTTTCGTTGATGGCTGGGGTTGGGGAGAGTACGATTATTCGCTTTTCTAGAAAGATTGGTTTCTCCGGTTATCAAGATCTGAAATTAGAGTTAGCTAAGAGTCAAGCTGCAATTGTCCGAGCAAGTGATGCTGAGGAGAAAACAGATGCCGATTTAATTTATGATCAGTATCAACAAAGTTTGCAAGAAACCCGAGAATTTATCCAAAAAGCTGACTTAACTGGGGCTGCTCGCCTGATTCATAACACGAATCGGATTGTGATTTTTGCAGTGGGGAGTTCTGGCTTGGTTGGTGCGGAATTAGCAAATCGGTTGAAACGTTTGGGGAAACATGTAGAATTCATTCAAGATGGGCAGCTCCAAAGTATCAATGCAGCATATATGATACCTGGTGAAGTATGTTTTGCAATCAGTACCTCTGGAAACACCCCTGAAGTAATTGCGAATATCGAGTTAGCACAATCCCAGGGCTGTCAGGCGATTGCAATCACCAATTACATGGGCTCAACAGTCGCTCAAATCAGTCAAGTGGCTCTGATTGCTTCGGCAAAGGAATATTCATCTGATGCCGGTTCTTTTACCGCAGCAATCAATCAACTGTATGTGATCGATGCTTTGATTAAAGAACTTGTCCATTTAGCACCAGAACAGTATCACCAGTCCCGACTTAAAGCAAATAAAGCATTGATGAAACGGATTTGATTGGCTCTTTGTCAATAAGGATTGAAGACTTGTATAAAATGAAATCTGGGACAGAATGAACAAAATTCTGACTCAGTTTTTTTGTATGATTCGTAATCAATTAAGAAAAGATAGGTAGTAGATCAGCTTACAGAATTTGAAGAGTTTGATCCATTTACAAGAGAAAAAAACGGCAAAAGCGCTTAGAGATTCTTTGAGAAACAGTGAGTAAATACAGCACCAAAGAGGACCGATTCAGTCAACCTTTCAGGATTAGACCGGTAAAAGAGGTATTCAGTCGTAGAAAAAACCACCCGTGCGAATGGGTGGTTATGATTCTACGATAGAATAGTTTCGTTGAAAAGATGATCACTGTTAGAAGCTTCGACCGCCTCCGCCAAAGGTGCCGCCACCACTTGAATGGGTGGTGCTTCCGCCTCCGCCACTGCCAGGTGGGGGACTTTTTGGGATACGGCGGGTAGTGACGAATGAGTTCGTTAAGCGATCCGTTTTGTCCGTTAATTTTATTGTTGATTTTTCACGGAACGGGTATTTATACGTACCAGATTTCAACTGATACCTTGAAACTGTCACAAAGTAGAAGACTAAGCTTAAAACCAAAGCAAGGACAATCGAAATTACTATTTCAACAGGTGTTAGGACTTTATAGCGAGTGATTTTACCTGTTTCTTCATCCACGCGATAATGACCGCCTGGTACGCCATCTGCGACATATTCACTTGCCTTTGTCAGATAAGCTTGCGCCGCTTCGTAATATGCGTCATTTGACATTTGATCGTAGACGTCGTCAAGAATCGCATCAATTCGATTATCATCTAGATAGTCGATCATATTCCCTGAAGTAGAGATATAGATTTCACGTTGACCCATATCTAGTAATAAGACGGAGCCGTTATTGTCGTTGCCAACTGCATTTCTTAGATAATCATCAGCAAAATCACGTGGTTCTTCGGAATTCGAAGTTGTCGTCACAATTAAGACTTGCCCCTTGATTTTTTCATTTAGAGGCTGAACCTGTTTTTCCAAGGATTGGATCTGTTCTTGAGTGAACAGGCCAGCTTCATCGTTGATCGGCGGTGTGGCAGCTTGAACAGAAGAGGTCCAGAACAAGCCGATAGCCGTCAAGAAAAATAGGAGGATTTTTTTGCTCATATTAGGTACCCTCCAATCATAAAGAGGATTGCTAAGACGGCAAAGATTCCAAAGGCTGTCAGACCGAGTTTTTTGTGACTGATGGGTAAAACACCACTGACTTTACCTGTTTGTCCATTCATCGCATAGTAGTAAACTTTTTTATTGCTATCGCTGCTACGGTAGGTAACTAGCCATACGGGGAGAAGAACATACTCATTTTTCTCGCTTGTGATATCCGCAGAGGCATGGACGTTCGTTAGTGTCGTATAGCCACTTGCAGTATCTCGTAGCAGTTTTTCTGAATAGTCTTGAAGCTCAGATTGGACTTGCGATTTGATTGCTTGATAGTCAATATCACGTTTTTCAGCTTGGAAGCCAGCCAAATACTGACTTTTAAAGTCGATGGCTTTCTCTAAAGGAAATGGTTGAACAGTTTCTACCATTTTTTGTTGGGTATTTTTTGATAAGGCATTTTTTACCAACTCTTTAAAAGAGAGAGAACCTTCTCTGTGTACAGCAAACTGTTTGGTTTCCGTATATTCGATATCACCGACACGCCAGATACGGATAACAGTTCCATTTGCTTGCAGAGAACCATCTACGGTAGCATCAGTTGCCCAATAAGGAAAGTAGACTCCTGTTAATTTATCTATTTGGTCTTTGTTAAAAAACGCTTTGGGAACAAACCATTTTTTCTTTGTCCATGCTAAGAATTTAGTGATGGCTTCTTCTTTTTCTACAGCAAAGGGTAGAACTTTATTCGGTAAAAATTTACCACTCAGTCGTCCGGACAAAACGACCGGATTATGACAATAATAGCAATAAGTTGCTGCAGTCGTTGCATCTGTCACGATTTCTGCACCACAGCTTGGACAAAGAAACAATTCCATTGTTGCCTCATTATCCTCATTTTCCATCGTTCCATTTGGTGTTGCATCATCTGCAGAATCAGATAGTCCACCAGCTTCTGCGAATGCTTTTTTCTCTGCATCGTCCATCTGATCTAGTTGTTCTTCGGCAGTAAAGGTAAATTGATCGGCTCCGTTTTCCTCAGCAGAAGTTTGCTGCGTTTGGGCACCGCGAGCTTCTTTTTGTTCTTGTTCGTATTGACTAACTTCTTCTTCCGTATAGATATTTAGACAGTAATCACAATGGAATTTTTGATCATTGGGGTCAAATGTTAAGGGACCACCACAGTTGGGACATTTATGCGTAAGAACATCCATCCGCGCCACACCTTTCTAATACTTAATCAAGTGGGATACCTTTGAATGGTTTTCCGCAATTTGGACAAAACTTAGGGATACCATTTGAAAGATCCACGATTTCATGACATTCACTACATTTCATTTGTAATTTCGGTTGGACGTTTGCGACAGGTTTTGCTGTACCACAGTTCGAGCAGAATTTACCTGTATTTTCTGTGCTGCAGACAGGACAAGTCCAAGTGTTTTCGTTGCCTTGAGCTGCTTGTTGATTTTGTTTTTCTGCTTGTTGTTGGTTGATCTGTTCTTGATTATTTTGTGCAGCTTGTGAAAGGTACGTGCCATTTGCATTCATGCCCATACCCATGCCCATAAAACCAGTCATAGCACCAGCATCATTTTTACCAGCAGCTTCCATTCCACGAGCGATTGATCCTTGGACGTAACCTTCTCGGACGCTAGGATCGCCTAACATAGCGCCTTCGTTTCTCATATTGATCAATTTGACAGAGTCATCTGTATAAGAAATGCTTGCGACCGCAACAGAAACGATTTCCATTCCACGTAGTTCGTTCCATGAGTCATCTAAGACATTTCCCATATATTTACTTAATTCTAGACTTTTAGAAGGAACGTAAGAGATACGTTGACCATCTGCAGACATTTGGTTGATTGCAGATTGTAAAGCGGTTAAAAATTCTGCTAAATACTGTTCGTTGATATCCGAGATATCCACTTGTGTTTTGTTTTTAGGGATAGCATTGGTATAGAATAAGATCGGATCAGTGATATGGATCGAATACGTACCATGCGCACGTAAAAACAATTCAGCGTTATAAAAATTATCAAAGTAATTGAGTGGTGAACTTGTCCCAAACTTGATTCCTTTTATTTCTTGCAGATTGATATAGAAAACCTGTTGTTTCTGAGGTGTGACACCGCCAAATTTGAAACGGTCGAAAGTTTCTGCAATCGCGCTTTTCAATGAACCATTGAACATTGAGGGAGCAGAATCATTTTTGATCGTATAGTAGCCTTCTTCAGCAGTATAATCGATGATTTTTCCACCATCTACGAGAAGCATCATCATATTTGGATAGACATGGACCACTGAACCATCTGTCAGAACATCTTCTGTGCCTTTTCGGTTTGACCCACGTTTGTCATCTTTTCGTACTTTTACGCCCTTTGTCATGACGGTGGTGTCGCTCATATCATCAGGTTCAATGACCTCGACCCACTGATCTGCTAATCCGCCGCCGATCATGCTTGTTGCTGCTTTGATAAGACCCATAAAAAATTCCTCCCTAATGAAAGTGTTTTTGTAATAGATTGATGATTTCATTATACCATAGGGGAAATGAAAAGCGCTCGGTCGAAAGATGTAGAATGAGACTTCGAACGGAAGAATTTATAGGGAAAAAGCACTCTTATGTGGAAGTAGTTAATGAACGAGCAACGATAAAAAAAGCAGAAACTATACGAGAACTATAGTAGTTTTTTTTTCTAAAATCACGTATAATAAAAGATAGTGAATTTTTAAAAAAAGGGGGATCCTCATGGCATATCAAGCACTTTATCGCGTCTGGCGTTCCCAACGTTTTGACGATATCGTTGGACAAAAAGCAGTTACCCAGACCTTGAAGAATGCTATCGTTTCCCACAAAACTTCTCATGCTTATCTGTTTACAGGACCACGGGGAACTGGTAAAACGAGTGCAGCTAAAATTTTTGCAAAAGCAATCAACTGCCCAAATAGTAAAGATGGTGAACCCTGCAACCAATGTGAAATGTGTCAATCAATCACTGCAGGAACGCAAGAAGATGTCATTGAAATCGATGCAGCAAGCAACAATGGGGTAGAAGAAATCCGCTTTATCCGAGATCGAGCCAATTATGCACCTACTAAAGCAGCGTACAAAATCTATATCATAGACGAAGTCCATATGCTTTCTACCGGAGCATTCAATGCCTTACTTAAAACATTAGAAGAACCAAAAGAAAATGTTATTTTTATTTTAGCAACCACTGAACCGCACAAGATTCCTGCAACAATCATTTCAAGAACACAACGATTTGATTTCAAGCGGATCACCGCAGCAGATATCATTGAACATCTGAAATTTATTTTAGACCAATCAAATATCATGTATGAAGAACCAGCACTGGGCGTGATTGCAAGAGCTGCAGAAGGCGGGATGCGTGATGCTTTGAGTATCATGGATCAAGCAATCTCATTCAGTGATGGGACCGTTACTTTGGATGATGCGATGCAGGTGACCGGAAGTCTGACAAATGAGATGATGGATGAGTATCTAAGCGCGTGTGTGAATAAAGATGTTCCTAAGGCATTAGAGGCGCTGACCAATATTTTGGCAGCCGGGAAGGAATCTCGCCGTTTCTTAGAGGATCTTTTACAATACTGTCGGGATCTATTGATGTTCCAACAAGCACCGAACCTTTTAGCAGAACAAACGACATCTATCAGAGAGCCTTTTGTGGCACTATCTAAAGAAGTCACAGCTGATCGCTTATTCCAAATGATCCGCATATTGAGTGACACACAAAATGAGATTCGTTTTACGAACAGTGCAACGATCTATTTAGAAGTAGCGACAGTCAAATTAGCACAGGCTCCTAGCAATGGTACAAGCCAAGAAAGAGGAGTAGATGATCAGCTTGTGAAGCAGTTGCAAAAAGAAATCAGTGAACTAAAAAAAGAAATCAGTGCTATCAAGACCAATGGAGGTGCCAATCAAGCACCTGCCAAGCAAACGCACGCACCTGTTCAGAAAAAGCAAGCAAGTACGTATCGCGTACCAACTGAACGTGTTTATAAAGTATTAAAAGAAGCAACAAGAAAACATTTGAATAATGTCAAAGAAGTCTGGGACGATCTGCTAATGAGCCTATCTGTGACTCAACGAGCGATGCTAAAAGCAAGTGAACCTGTTGCGGCTAGTCCCAATGGCTTAGTGATTGCTTTTGACTATGAGATCGTCTGTCAACGAGCAGCGAATGATGAAGAACTAAAGCTTTCGATCCATAACAACCTTAGTCGGATGATTCAAGATTATGTACCAGAGCCAGTTTATATCACCCGAGAAAGCTGGCCTCTGATCCGTAAAGATTATTTGATCCAAGCGAAAGACAGTGGCACAGAAGATTCATTTGCGCCAGAAGATGAAGCACAAGAAATCGAATTGATTCCTCAAAATGAACCGCAAGAAGAAACGATCGTTACAAAAGCAGAAGAGATATTTGGATCTGACATTGTGACTATCGTCGATGATTAACAAGTGATTATAGAATGAATAGCAAGTAAATGAACTAAAGGAGAATGATATTATGATGCGCGGAATGGGCAACATGCAAGGTATGATGAAACAAGTACAAAAAATGCAAAAAGAAATGGTACAGGCACAGGATAAATTGAATGAAACAGAATTTACTGGAGCAGCTACGAATGATTTAGTCAAAGTCGTTTTTACTGGTAACCGCCGCATGAAAGATCTACAAATCAACGAAGGTGTCGTTGATCCGGAAGATACAGAAATGTTACAAGATTTAGTGATCATGGCAGTGAATGATGCACTTGCAAAAATCGACGTAGAAACTGAAAAAACAATGGGAAAATACACAAAGGGCCTACCCTTCTAATTTTTCCTAAAGGGGTAATGAACGATGCAATATCCAGAACCAATCGCAAAGTTGATCGACAGTTATATGAGACTTCCAGGTATCGGTCAAAAAACAGCAACGAGATTAGCTTTTTATACGATCGATATGAAGGATGAAGTGGTCAACGAATTTGCCAAATCTTTGCTAAGTGTAAAACGTGATCTTCATTTTTGTAGTATTTGTGGAAATATCACCGAAGAAGATCCATGTGAGATCTGTAAAGACCCTTCACGAGATCGAGGAGTCATTTTGGTGGTAGAAGAGCCTAAGGATGTCATGGCTCTAGAAAAAATGCGTGAATATCATGGTCTTTACCACGTGCTACATGGCGTGCTTTCCCCAATGGAAGGAACTGGACCAGAAGACATCAATATTTCTTCGCTTCTTGAACGACTACATGATGCACAGGTCCAAGAAGTGATCATTGCGACAAATGCTACGACAGAAGGTGAGGCAACGGCGATGTATCTTTCCCGATTGATCAAACCAGCTGGCATCAAAGTGACACGTCTAGCACATGGCTTGTCCGTTGGTTCAGATATTGAATATGCCGATGAAGTAACGCTTTTGAAAGCTGTCGAAGGCAGACGCGAGTTATAAATTGTTATAAACTAAATTTTTCAGCTACAATAGAGAAGGAACACGAGATGGGGGCAAAAATGTGAACGGACTATTTATCACGATCGAGGGGCCAGATGGTGCAGGTAAAACAAGTGTTTTAAACGAACTATTCCCTCTTTTGAAAAAAGTAGCAAAAACAACGATCATTCAAACAAGAGAGCCAGGAGGTATCCCGATTGCGGAAGAGATCCGCTCAGTGATTCTCGATCCAAAAAACGATCGAATGGATGAGCGGACAGAAGCATTGCTTTACGCAGCAGCTAGAAGACAACATCTAGTCGAAAAAGTCCTACCAGCGCTATCGAAAGGATATATCGTCTTATGCGATCGCTTTGTGGACAGCTCACTAGCCTATCAAGGGGCTGGTAGACGGATCGGTATTTCTGAGATTGCTCGACTGAATGAGTTTGCTACAGAAGGTACGACACCAGATTTTACCCTTTATCTTGATGTTGATTCAGACACTGGGTTGCGTCGCATTGAAGAACATCGTCACAATCAGATCGATCGCTTAGATTCTGAAGGGCTTGAATTTCATCAACGTGTGCGTCATGCATATTTGAAGTTGGCAGAGGAAAATCCTGAACGCATCCATAAGATCGATGCAAGAAAGAGTTTTGAAGATGTTTTGCAAACTAGTTATAGAGCGATTATTGAACAATATCCACAATTTTTTGAAAATTAGGAAGGTGACTGTATATGAAAATCATTTTAGCTATTATTCAAGACAAAGATAGCAACCGTTTATCAAATGAACTGATCGATGCCAATATTCGTGCGACAAAACTATCTTCAACAGGTGGTTTTTTGAAAGCAGGAAATAGTACATTCATCGTAGGGATCGAAGATGACCGTGTGGAAGATGCGTTAGAGATCATCAAAAAAACTTGCGAATCCAGAAAACAGTTTGTGTCGACCCCAGTCACTTTAGACATCTCTATGGATGGTGGCGTTCCTTATCCAGTAGAAGTTGAAGTAGGCGGAGCAACTGTCTTTGTATTACCAGTTGAAGGATTTCACCAATTTTAGGAGGAGCTATGGATCAAGAATTTACTCTAGATCAAATGCAACCTATCGTGTATCAACAGCTTCAACGTAGCTTTGGGCATGGGCGACTCGCTCATGCTTATCTTTTTGAAGGAGAAAAAGGTACGGGAAAACACGAGATGGGGATTTGGTTAGCACAACATCTTTTTTGTACAGAGATGAAAAACGGACTTCCTTGTGGCACATGTAATAACTGCCAGCGAATCCAAAATCAGGAACATCCTGATGTGTTAACGATCGAACCAGAAGGTCAAACCATCAAAGTGGATCAAATCAGACGGTTGCAAACAGAATTTAGTCGAAGTGGTTATGAGTCACGCAAGAAAGTTTTTCTTGTCAAAGAAGCTGAAAAGATGAATAGCAGTGCAGCCAATAGTTTATTGAAATTTCTAGAAGAACCACCAGGAGAATTTTTGGCGATCCTCGAAACAGATTCAGTCGGGAGAATCTTACCAACTATCCAATCAAGGTGCCAAATCCTCCATTTTCAAGAATTGTCTAAAGAGGTATTGATCTACAAACTGCAAGAAGCAGGGATACCTGTGGAAAAAGCAAAACTTTTGGCATTCTTAACCAACAGTTTCACAAAAGCAGTTGAAATATCGCAGAATGAATGGTTTAATGATGCTAAGGATTCGATTCAGCAGTGGTTTGTGTACATGCAAAGCAATGATACACAAGCATTCATCTATGTGCAAAAAAAGCTGATAAAGTTATTTAAAGAAAAATCACAGCAGTTTACGGCTTTATCGATCTTACTATTTTATTATCAAGAGGCATTAAAGCAAGCCTTAGAGAAAGACAAAATCATGCAAGTAAAAAAAATCAATCAGACGATCGAGCGTATATTATTTGCAGAACAAAAACTGAGAAGCAATGTCAGCTTTCAAGCAGTAGCAGAACAATTGGTGCTACGAACGATCAACTAAAAAGTAGCAAAAGAAGGATCAAGGGGGAAGGAAATGGTCGAAGTAGTAGGTGTCCGTTATAGAGATGCAGGTCATATCTATTATTTTTCACCTGGTGATTCAACGTATTATTATCAAGAAAAGGTTTTGGTTGAATCTCAGAAAACCTTACATATCGCAACTGTTGCCGTTCCCAAAATAGAAATGGATCCAGAGGACTTGCCAGATAAAGTTAGTCCCATTTTGCATAAAGCAACAGAAAACGAGCTGAAGAAAGATAACAAAAATAGAGAAGATGCGAAACGTGCGTTCAAAATCGCCAAAGATAAAATAGAAAAACATCAACTTGCGATGAAGATCGTACGTGTAGAATATACATTGGATCGCAGCAAACTGATTTTTTCATTTACAGCAGACGGACGTATTGATTTTCGTGAGTTAGTCAAAGATCTAGCTGGAGTATTTCGCACGCGAATCGAACTTCAGCAAATCGGTGTGCGAGATGAATCGAAATTGATCGGTGGGATTGGTCCCTGTGGTCGTCCGTTGTGCTGTGCCTCATTTTTAGGAGATTTTGTTCCTGTTTCGATCAAGATGGCAAAAGATCAGGGGTTGTCATTGAACCCAACAAAAATCTCTGGATTATGCGGACGTTTGATGTGTTGTCTGCAGTATGAGAGCGAAGAATATGAACGAACAAAAAAAGAACTCCCTGACTTTGGAAACGTAGTAGATACGCCTGATGGTAAAGGGAAAGTCGTTGGATTGAACCTTCTTAATCGTCTTGTAAGCATACGATTAGTTGGAAGGGAAAATCCTGTTGAATATGAATGGGACGAATTAAAAAGTTTCATCAAAGTAGGTGAGATGAATGGATAAACGATCATTATATGACGGCTTGAATCAATTAGAATCAGAGCTTAGAAATACTTTGACTGAATTGGTCGAGATGAAACAAGCCTTACATGAAATCGTTGAAAAAAATACAACGCTAGAGATGGAAAATCAGCGTTTAAGAGAACATTTGCGCGAATTGAACCAAGCAGCACAAGCACCAGCAGAAAATGTGAAACAAGAACTTTCAAAATCACGTATGAATTTAGAAAAGATTTATGAAGAAGGCTTCCATGTCTGTTATGATCTTTATGGTTCAAGAAGAGAAAATGATGAACCTTGTGCCTTTTGTTTAGAAGTCATCTACCGTGAGAGCGGACGCTGATCAAAGTAAATAATAGACTGGAGTAGAAAATCCTGCTCCAGTTTTTTTATAGGAGATAAAAAAATGTTCAACCAAAAAAGTTTTAAAGGAAATCACACAACAGGAACACTTTACTTAGTACCTACGCCAATAGGAAATTTGGAAGATATGACTTATCGAAGTGTTCGGATGTTGCAAGAAGTTGCATTGATTGCAAGTGAAGATACACGAAATACGCAAAAATTATTGAATCATTTTGAAATCCATACGCCTCAAAAAAGTTTGCATGAACACAACTATAAAGAGCGTATTCCTCAATTTCTGGAAGTATTGAAAAACGGTCAGTCGATTGCTCAAGTCAGTGATGCTGGCATGCCTTCGATCAGCGATCCAGGGCACGAATTGGTAGTTGCTTGTATCGAAGAAGGTATTCCTGTTGTTTCCTTACCAGGCGCAACGGCCGGCATGACAGCGCTGATTGCTTCTGGCCTACTGCCACAACCATTCCTATTTTATGGATTTTTAGGAAGAAAGAAGAAAGAGCAAGAAAATACATTAGAAAAATTAAAGAATCATACGGCAACACTGATTTTTTATGAATCCCCTTATCGAATCAGTGGGACTTTAAAAAATATGTTAACTGTTTTAGGAAATCGTCAGGTCGTATTATGTCGAGAACTGACGAAAATCCATGAAGAGTACTTGCGGGGAACCATCGAAGAATTACTTTCGTATATTGAGGACCAACCAATCAAAGGGGAATGTTGTCTTCTCGTAGAAGGAAGTACAGGGATTCAGGAAGAAACAATCAAGATTGTCGGTTCATTAAAAGAGCAAGTGGAACAATTGATTGCAGAAGGCAAAAAAACCAATGAAGCAATCAAAGCCGTAGCCGTACAAAACGGATTAAAAAAGCAAGAAGTCTATCGCCAATTTCATGAATTAGACGAGGAATAAACTGGAAATCGTAATGATCTCTTCAATAAATGATGGCTCATTGCCAGATGAGCGTGGGACAAAAGTAAGAAACACTTTTGTCTCATACTTTAAAAACAAATAAACGGTGGGAGCAGAAGCAACTCCTTCGGAAATAAGCCGAAATTAACAAAAATTTGAAAAGCAATTTTCCTTAATTTCTTCTTATTTCTCGGAGTTAAACACTTCTGTCCCAGCCTCAAAAAGTATAGAGCCTAAAAAGAGCGTTCCAAGAGTTGCAGCTAACTCTGGAACGCTCTTTTTATGACATTTACTTAAATAAGTCCTCATAACTCAGTTGACTCGCCGTATCCAATTGTTCAAACAGGCGTGTCAAACGATGAAAATCTATGAAGCGCGCTTGACGTTCGATCTCCTTTTGCTCATGAAAAATCAAAATAACTGGAGCAGTCAATACTTGGAACGTACTAGCCACTTCTGGTGTTTCTACAGCATCCAAGTGAAAACTTGGAAATGCGTAGTGGGACAATAATTCTTCAAAGCGAGGCTTTACAGCCTGACAAACACTGCAATTTGGCATCGATAAGTAAACAGCGACAGTTTCTGCTTGAGTGAGTGCGGCTTGGACTTCAGATAGATCAGTTGTTTTTTTCATAGGATCATTCCTTTCTGGTAGCAATCAGCAAGTTATTAAATTAACCAGTAATAAGAAAGCTACGAAGAAAATACTGTTCTTATTTAAACAGAATTACGGAATATGTCAATTGAATTGCTTTTTAGATAAAAACAAAAAAATAAGAGTTGTGTAAATTATAACAACTTCTCTTGTTTTTTTTTAGTGGAAAGCGTATATTATTTTGGCAAATGTAGCTTAAAGTAAGGGGAGAAATCATGTTTTCTTTTTTACCAAATTCGGTTTTGCAGATGAGCACGATCTTTTTATCGATCGTGATCGAAGCACTACCATTTGTATTATTGGGTTGTCTCATCTCTGGGGCCCTCCAAGTTTTTTTAACACCAGAAAGAGTGAAGCGCTGGCTACCTAAAAATCGGTTTTTATCGATTTTAACTGGCTCGATCTTAGGATTTTTCTTTCCTTCCTGTGAGTGTGGTATCGTTCCCATCGTTCATCAATTTGTAAAAAAAGGCGTTCCTGTACATACTGCTTTCGCATTTATGCTTACTGCGCCGATCATCAATCCGATCGTGATTTTTTCTACTTTTATCGCTTTCGGTAACTCATGGGTAATGGCAGGTTGGCGGATGCTTGGTAGTTTTGTTGTAGCACTCATCATAGGTATTTGGTTAGCCTATTTTCAAAAGGAATCTGTATTAAAAGAGAAGATAAGCCAAAAAATTGAAACATCCACGCACCATCATCATGAAATCGCTGGAATAAAGACAAATAAAGTGAAACGATTCGGACAGCAAACAGGACACGTTTTGACTCATAGCATCGATGAGTTTTTTGACACAGGCCGGTATTTGATTATCGGTGGGCTGATCGCTGCTGGAATGCAAACCTATTTACCAACGCGAGTGATGTTGACCCTTGGATCGACAAAAATCTTGGCGATCGTCATTATGCTGATACTTGCTTTTACAATGTCCCTCTGTTCAGAAGCAGATGCCTTCATTGGTTCATCCTTACTAAGCCTATTTGGGACCGCACCAGTTGTGGCATTTTTAGTATTTGGTCCAATGGTTGACATCAAAAACCTGTTGATGATGAAACGTTACTTCAATGGTCGTTTCATTGTCTCGCTGATTGCTTTGATCGCCATCAGTGTGATTGGCTTTACATTATTCATCTAGGAGGGAAAACATGTTACGATTTTTGATACTATCCGGTTATTTTGAATTGATGATGTACCTGCAAGTATCAGGTAAGTTAGATCAGTACATCAATGTACATTATCGTTACTTAGCGATCCTTTCGATGATTTTGTCTGCATTACTTGCGCTTGTCCAATTATACGTTTGGGTCAAAAGTGATTCAGCCAAAAGGGATCATGACGAGCATCACCATGACGAGCATCACCATGACGAGCATCATCATGAAGAACATGACCATGGTCTATCGACTTCTTGGCAACGTGGGATTGCTTATGTTTTACTGGCTTTGCCTATCATTGTCGGCACGCTTTTTCCAACAGTTAGTTTGGATACGACGATTGTTGAAGCAAAAGGGTTCAATTTTCCAGTAAGCAAAGAATCAGTTGGCGATCCAGAAATGCAGACACAATATTTGAAGCCAGATACCAGCATTTATTTCAATAAATCAGATTACTTGGATCAGATGAATCAGTTGAAAGCAAAATATGGTGACAAAGAAAAAATCACCATCACTGATGAGAATTACTTAGAAATCATGGAATTGATTTATAATTATCCAAGCGAATTCATTGGTAAAAAAATATCCTATGAAGGCTTTGTGTATCAAACGCCAAACGGGGAACAGGAAGACAGCTTTTTATTTCGTTTCGGCATCATTCACTGTGTCGCCGATTCAGGAGTTTTTGGACTACTCACACACATGCCCGATGGGACATCAATCAAAAACGATGAGTGGTACAAAGTCGAAGGAACGATCCAATCCGATTATTATGAACCTTTCAAGCGAGAAATCCCTTCGGTTGAAGTAAGCAAAGCAACCAAGGTCGCTGCACCAAAAAATCAATATGTCTACCGATCATTTTAATGAAAGTGTAAAGAAGACTTTGTGACGAAAAGAGGTCGAGACAAAAGTCGTTTTGGTTTGAGAAATTGGAGAGAAAAACGAGGCTGGGGCAGAAGTGTTTAACTCCGAGAAATAAGAAGAGACTAACGAAAATTGCTTTTCAAATTTTTGTGAATTTCGGCTTATTTAAGAAGGAGTTGCTTCTGCTCCCACCGTTTATCTGTTTTTAAAGAATGTGATAAAAGTGTTTCTTACTTTTGTCCCATGTTCTTTTTTTTTTGACATTTCCAAAAAACTGACTTTTGGATGCCGTTTATTCGAGTGTCTGTAGCAACCCTGATTTTTAGATTTGTCCCAAGTTCTTTTCGTCACAAGTTTTTTTGTATGGATCATTTTTTCGCTGATCTAAGTAAAAGTGAGAGTTGCACTTTTTACTGATTGATATCGATTACATATATGTTAGTATCGTACCGTATAGACAAAATCAATAAAAAATTTTTCTATCATTGGGGGAAAGAAGCGCTAGAAAAGGTCACTTTGAACAACTGTTTGTGATTTGACTGTTTGTGATTTGAATTTTTCCGTATTTCCGATAGAGCATCAACGTATGTCTGAAAAATAATGAAAGAGGAAATTATCCATGAAGAAAATCAAATTTTCGAAAACTTTTTCATTTATCTTGCTCTTTACGCTTTTCTTGATCTTTCTAAGTTACTATGTCAATCGATCGACCGAAGAGACACTAGAAAATATTAGTTATACTTATATTTTAGGATTGTATTTCTTTGGGTTAGGTACTTGCCTTCCTAAACTAAACAAGCTATTTGCCCGTATTTTACTAGTCATAGGCAGTTGTTTTTATATGTATCTTTTCCTTTATTATATGTTCGGATTTCATAACCCATATTGGGGGAACTGATCAAAGCAGTCACTGGAGGCAATATCAGTAATCGACCGAATACAGATGATGAGTGCCTGTTCACTAGAACTATCTGATTGTTATACGCGCGACATGTTGATCATGATTTCACTTTCGATAAGTGGGATAAAATCAGCATGTTTTTTTGTTGTATTTCATCCTTCTCTGTATTTTACATATTTACGTATTCAAAATGAAAGCGTACAATAGAAAAAAATCACAAATGAAAAAAGAGGTGTAAGATGATTGAATTTTGGAATTTGACGAAGAACTATGGGAAAAAAGTAGCTTTGAAAGAGTTAACGTTAACGATTGAGCAAGGGGAAATATTTGGATTTTTAGGTCATAATGGTGCAGGAAAATCAACTACGATCAAAAGTCTAGTAAGTATTATCGAACCTTCTTCTGGTTCAATAGTGGTCGATGGCAAAGATTTGTCGACAAATCGTTTAGAAATAAAAAAGAAGATCGGCTATGTACCGGATTCGCCAGACATATTTTTGCAATTGACGGCTGGAGAGTATTGGGATCTGATTGCTGCAGCTTATGAAATAGAACCGGCACAAAAAGAAAAACGTTTAGCTGAGTTGACTACACTTTTTGATCTGGGGAGAAATCAGGAAGAGACGATCGCAAGTTTTTCTCATGGAATGAGGCAAAAAACGATCCTGATCGGAACCTTATTGCCTGATCCAGATATCTGGGTGTTGGATGAACCACTGCAAGGACTTGATCCCCAGGCGGCTTATGATCTGAAAGAAATGATGAAAGCGCATGCGGCAAAAGGAAAGACCGTGATTTTTTCAACTCATGTACTAGATACTGCGCAACAATTGTGTGATAAGATTGCTATCTTGAAAAAAGGAGAGCTGATCTATCATGGAAAAGTGCAAGATTTATTGAATGAATCGCCAGCGGATACATTAGAGACGATCTATTTGAAAATGGCGGGGAGACAATCCGCAGGTGAGACGTATGAATAAACAACAACTGATCGAATTGATCCGTGTCAATCTTTTATACGTAAATCCGCAAATGACTAATAAGGCTCGAGAAAAAGGAAAGAAAGGAAAAAGTCTTTCACGTTATTTGATGTTACAGTTTGTGCTTTCTGGCTTAGCATTTTTATTGATTTATAGTGTTACCATGTTTGCCGTTGATTTTAATCGCATGCCAGGTTTTTTTACTTACTATGTGGCACTGTTTAGCTTATTGGGATTGTCACAAAGTATTTCTGTTATCTATAACATCTTTTTTGAAGGAACCGATCTTCAAGCATTTCTACCTTTGCCATTTAGACAGAGTCAACTATTCCTATCGAAGATCTTAGTAGTAGCGATGACTATCGCTCCCTTTGTTTTCCCGTTACTTGTGTTATTCCTATTAACTAGTTGGCGGGCGCAACACTTTTTCCTAGTGACGATTTTCTTCGCATTCTTATTATTTGCGCTATTTCTTATCTTGCTTTTTTGTATCGCTAGTTTACTCGTCTTTGGACTTGCGCAAACATCATTGTTCAAAAAACATAAAAAAGCAGTGACTAGTCTTCTACTTGGTGGATCGATGGTCATTGCAGTAGTCGGAATCATGTGGATGAATCATCAGACGGTTGATATTAGCGTAGGCTTGGCTGATCGGCAACCGCTCGTATTTCTTTTACCTTTTTATCATGTGATGAATCAGCCGTTTTCTACAAATGGGCTACTCAATCTTGGTATCATTTTGGTAACAGTTCTCGTGTTGTTATTTGCCATTCGCTCATTGATCGTACCAAAACTAACTGATCAGCTAACTGCGTCAACAACTGAGGTAAAAGCGAAGCGTAAACACAAAAAAGATCAGACCTTACGACAATTATTGTTTAACTACAATATGCAGTTAGTTGAAGAGCCAAGCCTGATCTTACAAGTTATTTCATCCTCGTTAATAACGCCGATTATTTTTATTATTGCCTTTGCTGTGGGGGATGGGATAAATTTAAGTACACTTGATATTCGTTTGATCGGGGTAGTTTTTTTCACTGGAATCGTCTTAGCTTCCTTGACGGTCAATCAAACATCCTTTGTCAGTAATCTGATTTCTTTAGACCAAGAAAATTATTTGTTCATCCGTTCATTGCCACTCTCCATGAAGCGCTATTTAAAAGAAAAATTTCGTTTTGGTTGGTTATTACAGAGTTGCCTATCAGGAGGAATTGCGATAATAGCTGGCTTGATTTTCCGCTTACCGCTTCTTTTTTTACTTAGTTTCTTACTAGGTACCTTAATTGGCACTTACATCTTATCACTGCGTTACTTTGCCCGAGACTATCGACTGCTTCTATTAAATTGTACGAACATCAATCAACTCTTTACCCGTGGAGCAGGAAACCTAGGATTGGTAGCGATGTTGATGGGGACGATAATTGGTAGTGTGATCATCCTAGTTATCTATGGAATTACTACACTCATGTTTCCTTTCTGGATCGTTAATGGGATTGCTTTTGCTCTCCTCATCCCTAGTGTGCTTTGGCTTATTCGATACTACCAAAAGAATTTTTGGGAAAAACTATAGAATAGGCGATAGAGTGGAAATGAGGTCGAGACAAAAGTCGTTTATTCGAGAGTCTGTAGCAAAACTGATTTTAGATTTGTCTCGACCTCTTTTTATATTGAAGAAAGAGCGTACTTCATTTCCCATACTGTTGATTATTTGGTTCGTTTTTTTCTTTTTAACAGTATTGATTCTCTCTTGACTTTGAAATTGCGGATGTTATGGTTGAAGACTTCTGACAGAACTAGTCCTAATGCGATCGCACCAGCAATCATAATGGCTTGGACAGTATAGTTCGCTGCCTCTTGGTAGGAACTTGTCACGAGATTTCTGACTGCCTGATAGGCTAATCCACCCGGAACTAATGGAACCATGCCGGGGATATTAAAGATAGTTACAGGCATTTTTAAGCGTTTAGAGAAAATGTTACTGATGAAAGCCACGCCAAGGGAACCCAGTAATGAACCAAAAGCGGGGCTACCGCCAAAATCAACACAAGTCCAATAGATCATCCAACCGAATGCACCGGATAGACCACAGTAGATCAATGCTCGTCTAGGAACATTGGTGATGATCGCAAAAGCTGCAGTAGCTAAAAAGCTAAATAAGAATTGAATAAATAGATTCCACATCATCATGTTCCTTTCCTAATAAAAAAGTTGAAAGATAAAGGCGATTGCAAAGCCAATCATCGTAGCTGTCATCATGGCTTCTGTTCCTCTGGAAACACCAGAAATATAGTGTCCAGCAAGTAGATCACGTATGGCATTCGTGATTTGTACCCCAGGGACAAGGGGCATGACACAACCAATGATGATTAAATCCTGATTAATTCCAAGACCAATTCGAGTACTAAGGATAGCGGCTACACCAATCAATAAGGAAGAAAGGAACTCAGATAAGAATTTAATACGGAAAAATTTCAAACTGTATAAATAAATTGCATAGCCAATTCCGCCAATGATCACAGTAATTGGTAAATCACGCATTTCCCCACCAAACAGCACCATGATCGTTCCACTAATGATCGCTGCGCTGACAATCTGAAGCCAGACGGGGAAGAAAGAGCGATCTTTGTCGATTTCTTGTAATTCTTGGTACAATTCGTCTAGTGTCAGCTGACCGGCAACATATTTTCTGGATAAATTGTTCACTTTAACAACCTTTTCTAAATTGATCGATCGGTTCGTGATCTGCTCCATACGAATCGTCGACGTTCGATCAAATCCAATGAAGAGTCCGGTTTGTGTCACATAGCTAACTAAGCGATAACTGCCGGATGCAAGAGCAATCCGACTCATCGTATCTTCTACCCTATACATTTCAGCATTGCTTTCCATCATGATTTTTCCAGCCAATAAGCAGGTATCAAGTAACAAGTTCAATTCTTTTTCCGACATAGCATCTTCTCCATTAGTTCATTTATTGCCTTTATTTTACTACAAACAGGTGAAAAAAGATAAAAACAAATAAAAACTTGAGTCTGAAAAAAATTAGGCGTATACTATCATTTGTGAGATGCGGGTGTAGTTTAGTGGTAAAATCCCAGCTTCCCAAGCTGATGTCGCGGGTTCGATTCCCGTCACCCGCTTATAGGAATTTTTGAATGAATAAAACGGTAATCAGACATTGATTATCGTTTTTTTGTCGTCAGAAATAAGCAACAAGCAAAAAGCCGATCAGTGGCGTATTTTATTTGTGAAGAAGACCAATAGAAAAGAACGATAAAAACAGGTGAATTCCGTCAATTAAATAAATTTCTTTATTTTAAAAAAGGGGAACATATGTTAAAGTTTAGAATAGTTGTTTTAGTAAAGGAGTAAAGAAATGGGAAAAAAATCATCAAAAGCAATTATGGGGATCGTTGTGGCAATTTTAGCTGGTGCACTTGGTCTATCAACACAAAAAGATTCCGATATCGTCCAACAAATCACTGGAATATTCGAGTCAACGCCTCAAGCCTCTAAGGTAGCCGATGTTCCAGAATATGATGGAAAACATCAAGAAATCGAGATCAATAATAACCAACCGAATTTTTCCAAAGAAGATCTAAGCTTGTCAAAAGGAACATGGCAAAGCTATTCAAATATCGACCGTCTGAATCGTGTAGGTGCTGCAAACGCTATGTTAGGTAAAGATTTGTTTCCTAAAGAAAAACGGGAAGCTTTGTATGTCGATCCAACAGGGTGGAAACAAAAAAAACTAAGCGATGGGCAGTGGTTATATAATCGTAGCCATTTGATTGGCTATCAGTTAACTGGCCAAAACAATAATATCAAAAACTTGATGACTGGGACACGTTCGTTTAATGCACCTTATATGTTGGCACATGAAAATGATATCGCAGCTTATATCAAAGAAACTAATCATCATGTACGTTATCGGGTAACCCCGCATTTTCAAGGGGATGAATTGGTAGCAAGAGGGGTACAACTGGAAGCAGAAAGTATCGAAGACAAAAAAATCGAATTCAATGTCTTTATTTATAATGTTCAAGATGGTTATACGATCAACTATGAAACTGGTCAAGCAACAAAAAAATAGAGCAGTATTGAACGGATATATTCGAAAAAAGTGTGAAAATCTTGAAGAAAAATCGAAAAAGCTTATGTTTATTTAAATTTAGCGTATACTTAGTTTAGAATAACTTTAAATGAAATGATTTGAACGAAGGTTATGGTATGCTAATGTAGCATATATTCTCAAATTATCTATAAGTTTCTGAAGATTTGTTTGTAGTTTTGAGCTACTTCGAGTAAAATAAAGGTGTATAAGGTAAATGGATTACCTTTGGGAAAGAGGTGTAGAATCATGGGTTTTACAGATGAAACCGTACGTTTTGGTTTTGATGATAGTCGTAAAAAAGAAGTCAGCGAAACATTAGCGATCGTTTATCGGGCTTTAGAAGAAAAAGGCTACAATCCAATCAACCAGATTGTGGGCTACTTACTTTCTGGAGACCCGGCCTACATTCCTCGTTATCGTGATGCACGTAATTTGATTCGCCGTCACGAGCGCGATGAGATCATGGAAGTAATCGTTAAAGATTATCTCACGAACCATGGAGTAAATCTATGAGGGTCATGGGCTTAGATGTAGGCTCAAAAACAGTCGGAGTTGCTGTTAGTGATCCTTTTGGGTGGACTGCTCAAGGCGTAGAAATCATTCGGATCAATGAGTCAGCTGAAGAGTTTGGCTTTGACCGTCTGAAAGAATTAGTGGAAGAATATGAAGTCGATCGTTTCGTCGTAGGCTTGCCTAAAAATATGAATAATACAATTGGACCAAGAGCGGAAAGTTCGATCGCTTATGGAGAAAAAATCAAAGAATTGTTTTCCTTGCCAGTTGATTATCAAGATGAACGTTTGACCACTGTTCAAGCTGAACGAATGTTAGTTGAGCAAGCGAACACGTCACGAGCAAAAAGAAAAAAAGTCATTGATAAGTTAGCCGCTGTAATGATTTTACAAAATTATTTAGATGGTTCAGGGAAAAAATGGTTTTAACATAAAATGAAAAGAGGGAATCTTATGACAGAAAATAATCATACACATGACCATGATCACGAAGGACATGAGCATATCACATTAGTTGATGATCAAGGAAATGAAACATTATACGAAATCTTATTAACAGTAGATGGCCAAGAAGAATTTGGACGCAACTACGTATTACTTTATCCAGCAGGAGCATCTGAAGATGAAGATGTCGAATTACAAGCTTATGCCTACATCGAAAATGAAGATGGTACAGAAGGCGAACTAGAACAAATCGAAACAGATGCTGAATGGGACATGATCGAAGAAGTGTTCAACACATTCATGGCTGAAGAAGAAGAATAGTTTCAAAAAATGGGAGAAACCTTGTTAGACAGGGTTTCTTCTTTTTTATTTTTCTTTTGACTGAGAAATTGACTAAGATAATTAGAAATTTTGATGTGCTACAAGCTTTTCAATGGCATTGTCTTTATGCTGCTGTTATCGCAGAGCATTCAGAAAAGAGTGTAGAAAGAGGATACTTTTCGGTAGCTGATAAAACTAATTTGAGTATAACTAATGAGTAAGACTTGAAAAAAAAGGAAATGATTAGTACAATTGTTTTATGATTATTGAACTAAATCAACAACAAGCAGATGAAATGCGAGTGAAGCTTTTTAAAGCCTTGTCTGATCCGACAAGAATTGAAATTATCAGATATCTAAAAAAGGTTGATCGTGAAATTACGTGTGGTGAGATTGGAAAGGTTGTTAAAATGAGCAAGTCAGCAGGCTCTTATCACTTTAAACTATTAAGAGAAGCTGGGTTAATTTCCTCTCGTAAAGAAGCAAGAGAGAAATATGTCTCACTGAACTACGATACCTTCGAAAGATATGTAAACCATTTTTTAGATTCTCTATAATTGAGGAAATCGAGACAAAAGTCGTTTTGGTTTGAGAAATTGTGGATAAAAACGAACAATACGTTTTTTGTATTGCTCGTTTTTTTTTTTGAAATTTCCGAAAAAACTGGCTTTTGGACGCCGTTTATTCGAGAGTCTGTAGCAAACCTGATTTTTAGATTTGTGGCATATTTTTTTCTCTCAAAGTACTAAAATATGTTGACAGTATATAAAAATAGTATTAGCTTTAAGTACAATAGTTCAATAACTTTTGTACTATTTAACTTTTAGGTGAAAAGGAGGACATAGATATGATTTCGGAAGATGAGAAAACGTGGTAAAAAAAGACCATTTTAAGAATCTGGCAGAGTTAAATCAGACTGATCGTGAAGAGATGGTGAAAGATACGATTGAAACAGTGAAGAACAATAATCTTGATGTTGATGTCAGACTTGTTGTCATTTTAGAAGATCGACACGTTGTTCCAATTACGAATTCAAATAAAGTCAAAAATGCCGTGCAAAAGTACTTGTCATAGGCGAGGAGAGAAGAGAAATGAAAAAAGTAAACGCAACGTGGGTATTGATACTAACATCCCTCGGAATTTTTTTATCGATGATGGATTCGATGATTGTTACAACGGCTTCAACAGCCATTAGGAATGATTTTAATATTACGGTTAGCCAATTACAATGGGCTATAAATGCGTATAACATCACGATTGCTGCAGTGCTACTGTTGGGGGTATCACTTGGTGATCGCTTTGGTCATCGTAAAGTTTATAATCTAGGGATTCTTGTATTTGTGATTGGTTCAATTTTGTGTGCACTATCAAATAGCATTAATTTTCTGATAGTTGCACGGATAATTGAGGGAATCGGTGCCTCTGTCATTACACCAATGTCGATGGCTATTTTAACATCTGCTTTGCCATCGGAAGAACGAGGTCGTGCTTTAGGAATCTGGAGTGGGATTGGTGGACTAGCACTTACTGTTGGTCCAGCGTTAGGTGGTTTTATTGTTGCTAAGCTAATGTGGCAGTGGATATTTTGGATCAATGTTCCAATTGGAATAGTTGGTATGTATTTGTCACAGAAAAAGTTACCAGAATCAAAACGAAATGCTTCTAGCATCAATATCCTAGATTCGATTCTAATCATACTGGCTTCTGCTGGAATTATCTGGGCATTATCTGAAAGTAAGAGTGTTCCGATTGCCACTTCAACGATCATTATTGGTGTGATCAGCATTATTATTGGTGTTTTATTTGTCTTCCGGCAAAAATCCGAAAGTGAACCAATGGTACCGTTGAGATTTTTTAAATCAAAATCATTTAATGGTGGTAATATTGCAACATTCTTACTTTATGCATCGATGTATGGGGCAGTCTTCTTTCTCCCTCAATATTTTCAAGTCGTGAACCACTCAAATGCACTTATTTTAGGATTGAAGCTATTGCCTTGGACTGGAACCTTGGTTATCATCGCACCTTTTGCAGGTAGCGCAGTTGACAAATTTGGTGAAAGATTTATCGCTACAATTGGGTTGGTGTTGCAAGGCATCGGATATCTTTGGATTGCATTAGCTTTTCATCCGGGAACATCTTACCTACTGATTGTACTCCCTCTAGTTTTAGCAGGTACGGGGCTTTCAATGGCCGGCCCCGCCTTACAAAAATCAGCTATTGGATCGGTAAAAGGAAACGAAGTTGGTAAAGCATCTGGCATCTACAATATGTTTCGGCTGTTTGGTGGTGCGGTAGGTGTAACAGTCACAGTAATTATTTTTTATGCGGTTGGCAGTGTGGCGACAGTTAGCGACTTTTTCAATGGATTCAGCGCAGCTATGATTGGAGCTGGTTTAATGTCATTAGTTGGTATTATCTTTGCCATGATGATTGTTAAGCAGAAATCATGATTTATGCGATTAAGATCGATTGGATAATCGAATCCAAGAGGTAGCCGTATCAGCCTATGCGAAACTAAACGACTAGGCAGTTGAGTCAAAGAAGATGATAGGGTTAAAAGAGTGTCTTCCCAAAGGTTCTTACAATTTGTATTGAATCAGAATTATAGCATAGTCGATTCACAGATCGCTATTGATGCCAGTTTACTGGGAAAATCTTACTTGAAGGATGTCAATGGTTAAAATCTGAGAAAGCTAGAAGACTTCAATCATCGAAAGTTCGCAAAGAAAAAAGATTCACGTTGCATTGAATTTGAATACGAGGCGAAATTCGTACTTTCTTATCTTCAAACGCAACAATAAGAATTGGATTCTCAGATTTTATAACGAGAATGTCCGAAAATGACAATATAGCATTTTTCTTTAAGAGTTTATCCTTGTTATAATTTCTTGAAATCTAGGTTACAAGCTGTTATATAGCTTTTTATTTTTTGCTAAGATGTCCATAGTCATGCTTATAGATGCGTGATGTAGTCATTCTTTACCACTAATCACCAAGGACATAAAAAAGTGTTAAAATATTTTGTTGATGATTGGAAGAGCTTAGGTATTTAACTAAAAAGAAATAGCAGAACAAAAAAGGAGCGGCCGAAAATTCGGCTGTCTTTTTAGTGGAAAAAGTTGGATGATATTTAATAAAAAATAATACTTTTTAAGCTTAATATTGACAATTGCTGCCTTTACTGATAAATTTTAGTTACCAGAACTTGCCACGCTTGGGAAACCAGCGGACCACGGCGAGTCTTTTTTTGTATTGAGGTGAAAGCGTATTCTTATATATGATCAGTTAGCTTATATCGAAAATTTAATAAAAATGGCTAAAAAAAATAATGAGTTGGACTATACTTATTTTAAAAAAAGTTTTGACGTTGATGAGGCAATGAAAGAACCCAAGGAAGGACAAGAATTTATTGATATCCTTCAAAAAGAAGATTATGGTCATATGGTTTTATTTTCTTCTGCAGAAAAACAGCAAGCACTTAACTTTTTTAAATATACAAATTATTATAGATTCTCAGTTTTCCCTAGGCTAGTAGTTGAGGATAATAAGAGAACTTTTTCCAATGTTTTATATTTGTATAATGTGGATAAATACATAAGGAAGCAATTAAGCCATTTTTCAGGAATTCTAGAGGAGTGGATAAAAACCTCTCTTGCTAATGTAATTAGTAATAACTATAATTCTGATGAATACCAACAGGCTGAATTTTATCTTGATTTAAATATTTATGGTAAAGAAGAACAAGGAAAAGAGATTTTAGCGAGTTTTGCTGAAACAGTTACTCGAAGTAAAGAGGTGTATATTAAGTATCATCATAGGGAAAAAAATGGTTGTATTCCTGTGTGGGTTCTGATTGAGGAGTTGACTTTTGGGCAAATTGATACGTTTATCTCTCAGTTGAAGCCTGAGTATAAAAATATGTGGATCGATAAAGTTTTTGGAAAACAATACAGAAAATTTGTTGTTAGTTGGGTGGGGGTTGCTAGATATATCAGAAATATGACTGCGCATCACGCAAGATTTTATAGCAAAAGGTTTGTAGTTTTTCCATCTTTACCTAAAGAAGATTTAAAGAAATATAGTATAAAAAATTCACAAAAAGATAATTTATTTGTAATGTTGTTTACAGAGAAGAAACTTTTTTCTTTCCTTCCAGATCGAGCTATTCAAGATGAATGGAATTTGTTTATAGATGATTTATCTGAATTAGTTGACCATAGCGATGATTTATTTAATTGTGAAGAGAATGGGTTTAAAGAAGATTGGAGAACTGCTTTGAAAATTTTTTGATAAAGAAATCTGAACTCTTTGATAATAAAAACAATGAATTGCATAACAAAAAATCTGGGACAGAAGGACTAAACTTCTGTCTCAGATTTTTTTGTTATTTCACTTGAATCAATTGATTGATCAAAAGATCCTGAATTTCATGTTCCCAAATGATTTGAATTCGTAAAATAGTCGTTCCATTGTTTGGATAGTAGTACTCTTATCATCTATATTACCGTTAGACTAAGAGGAAATCATCATATTGTAAAAAATTTTCACATTCTTCTCTTGTGACTTTTTTTGGGGAAAATAAAGATAACCAGAAGAAAAAGCCAAGTGAAGGGCAATGCTTTTTGAAATGGTTGAATAAATGCTCTTGATAATTTCTGAGTACTTACTGCACTTATTTTTTGTTGGATTTTCTTCACAATAAGAGTTGATGATTCATTTTTTTGTGTGGGGATATTTTCTCCATCAATGCCTTTCTTTATACCGTTTAATAACTGTTCTTTCTGCATATTAGATACTTGCAGTTCTGCAACTTGATTTTGAGCAGTTTGCCAGATCTCTTTTTTCGCTATTGATAGATTTGACGAAAATGCACTAATGAATAGTGCCACAGCTAATACTGTGCCGATTTGGCGGAAAACGCCCATAACACTTTGTGAAGCAGTCAATAATTCACCAGAAAAATTACTTGCACTTAAAACAGTCAACGGACCAATGATTATCCCATAGCCTGCGCCTATCAATACTAAAGCAATAGCAAATTGCCAGTAGATATCCGGATCTAATAAAGTTAATGCTGTATATCCTAATGCCATTAAGGTAATCCCAAATAATAATAGTATGCGGGAACCCATTTTTTTAAGCAATAAACCACTGATAGGAGAATAGAAGAAAACCATAGCAGAAGCTGGTGTAATCAACAAAGCTGCAATAAGTTCTGAATCATTGTAAACCTTGGTGAAAAAGCTGGGAAGAAGAACGAACAAACCTACAAAAAAGATTCCGGAAATCAAAGTCATCAGTACGGTCCCTGAAAATTGACGATCTTTGAATAAAGCTAGAGGGATCATTGGCTCTTTCACAGTTTTTTCATGCCAAATAAATAGGATGAGGGATAGCCCAAAAACGCCAAATAATAAGTCTGTTATTAAACTAGTCCATCCCCAGACACGCCCCTGAACAAGTGACAAAACTAGTGAAAACAAAGCGATCACTATAAGCAACATCCCTGGCAAATCAAGAGATTTTTTGATCCTATGTTCATTTTTTATCGGTAATAAAAAGAAATTGACACCTAAAGCAATGATACTTAACGGAAGATTGATCAAAAAAATCCCTCGCCAACTAAAAAATTGCGTCATGAAACCGCCAATTGTTGGACCAAAAGTTGATGCTAATCCCTGAGTAATTCCTAGAATGAGGATTGCGGTATTTCTATTTTTTAGCTCTACAGTATTCATACCAATAGTCATGCTTGTTGGAAAGACGATCGCTGCACCTATTGCCTGTATTCCGCGACTGAGAACAAGTTGTACGACAGACATAGCACTTCCAGAGGCGAAAGATCCTATTAGAAAAAGGAGCAACCCGATCATATAGACTTTATTCCGACCTAAAATATTAGCAACTCTGCCTAAAGGAATGGTGAATGCAGCAAAAAGAATGGTATAGATATTCAAAGCCCATTGCAGAGAATTAAGATCCGTATGGAACCCAGATTGAATTGCGGGTAATGCAATGTTCATTACAGTGGTATCTAATGCACATAAAAATATGCCGATAGCCATAGTCCCTAAAATAAATTTTTGTTGTTTCGTCATAGTAATGCCCCCTCATTTATGTAGGTAGCATAGAACATGTTATACTGAATATACATATTTAGGTTACAGAAAGAGGGGAATTTGTAAACTATGGGACCTCAGGAAGTCAAGCTTCAAAAATTACGACAGATCTATCAAGCCTTACTACACCTATTACAGAAAAAAGAACTGATAGATATCTCGATTTCAGAACTATGCAAAGTAGCTAGAGTTTCACGAACTTACTACTATCGGAATTTCCATTCCTTACAAGATATCATCCTAAGATATAAGAGTTGGGAAATGAGTGCCTATATGAGGAGAACACAACTTGCTAAGGAAGTTAATTTCATCACATTGATGACTGTATATTTTAAATTACAAAAAGAAGAAGCAGAATCAGTGATCCTGTTAGCGAATGCGGGACTAACTGAAACATTGATCACCACTTTTGAAACTGTCTATTCTTGTCTCATCGAGCAAGGCTATGTAAAATTACAGAGAAAAAATAATAAATATACGAGTATTTTTATGGCAGGTGCTGTTATTTCTGTCGAATTACGGTGGATACAATCAGGAATGAAAGAGACCCCGCAAGAAATGGGGGAAATATTATCCGTTTTATTCAATTTTGATAAATGAATAGTTTTGGTAAATATGTGTAGCAATGGACCATATCTATCGAAAATTATGGAGATACACTTAAACAACGAATTGTCCTATTCAAAAGACTTTTCGTAGTGAAAAACTTTATTTTTAAATATTTAGATATGTGTAATGGATGCTTGGTTCAATCTTGCCAATCTTAATGGCTGAAGATGGATAGAATTGAAAAAAAGAAAAAACCTTGACCTTATGCTGTCAGAGTTTCTCCTTTCTATAGATCAGTTTACAACAAACTGAAAATCGTTTGATTGAAAAGTGGTTTCGGGCATTACATTTAAGTAAATGTTTGACTATTTTTTCCACAGGCTCATCAAACCTCATGACAATAATAATCAAAGAGTATCTCTTTTCTGAAACCTAGCTTTGTGTAGAGATGCAACGCACGTTGGTTGGTTGCTTCAACTTCTAAATAGATTTCTTTTTGCTTTTTTGCTAGTAATTGTTGGATGACGGTAGTCAAGATCGATTGACCTAATCCTCGGCCACGATGATCAGGATCGACGACAAAGCCATAGATACCATAAGTTTTAGGACTTTCATCGATACGGATGCAGGCGATTACTCGATCTTCTTTGGTAAGAACGAGGGTATTTGCTAAATCTTCTGGTAAAAGGGGCTCTATCTCGTCTTCAGGCATTTCAGCCAGTAAGCGAGCAATCTGTAGGGATTCCTCTACTTTGGCATGACGTAAAGGAAGTACTTCTTGTTGTGCGTTGAAGTTTGAGCTGTCAAGAAACAGACGATACTCAGAAAATTGATGTACATAACTTTGTTCATTTTTTAGGAAGGTCGATAAAAGTTGGTCGTTAATGTCTGTGATGATCAAAACAGTTGGAATGGCTTGTTGGCGTGCAAAGTCGTTAAGGGCTACTAAACTATCCGCAATCAACTCGTTTTCTTGAACGATCAATGTGGCTTCAAGGACTTGTGAGTCAAAAAAATTCAAAAAAGCATAGGCTAGAAGTGTATTCTCTTGATAGTAAAGAAAATGCTGACTACGGCGATTTGCTTGATGAAGAAAATCAGGTTCTAATTTGAACCAACATGTGCGTTGACGTTCGACGGTCTCCTTTAATTGTTTTACCTCGGTCATTTCAAAAGAAGATAATTGAGTATTGAATATTTTTTTCATTAAGGCTCCTTTGGTACACTATTTTTTACTATCGTAGCTTATCAAAGTGGATTTTTCAATTGAAAAAAGCCATTTACTTATAGAAATCTTGGTATCTGAATAATCAGAAAGCTGTTATAATGACAATGGTTTGCGGCATGAAAATGACGTTATAGTTTAGAAATCTATTTGGAGCAATAGGAGGAGAACATGAAAAAAGAAATAGGATCGATTAGAAATATCATTCTTTCGATCATCATTGTATTTATTGGCTTTCTTGCCTTGTCATTTGGGATAGGTGGAAGGATCATTGGAGAATTTTGGTTGTTGATTGCAGGATTGCTTGCTAGTCGTATCATTTACGGCAAGATGTTTTATTTGTTCAAAAAATGAAAGTAAAAGATGGTCTATTGGTGATTGGTTGTTTAGGTCTGGCGATTATCTGGGTGATTATTTATGGAATCATTTCGCAATTATTAGGACTCAGCATGGAATCTAATCCAGTGATGGAGTCGCCAAATTTTTGGACTTTTGTTCTTTTCATACCAGCTTTACTCGGAGAGGAATTACTTGTATTAGTCCCAGTTTCAGTCATTTTGAGACGCTTAGAAGAGAAACAGAAGAAAACAAAATGGTCAGTGGCTTTACTCGTATTGATCAGCTCACTTTTATTTGGGGCATTGCACTTGCCAACATATCAATGGAATTTCTTACAAGCAGTCTTAGCTGTTGGGATCGTGAGAGTACCTTTTACACTGGCGTATATGAAAACAAAGAATATCCTTCCGGCATTTTTAACTCATTTTCTGTATGATAGTTTAATCGTATTGATAAGTATTCTTGTATCATGAGGTTCGCCTGATCAAGGTTACTTGATAGAAAGTAAGTGGGACAAATCTAAAATTCAGGTTTGCTACAGACTCTCGAATAAACGGCGGGAGCAGAAGCAACTCCTTCTTAAATAAGGCGAAATTCACAAAAATTTGAAAAACACTTTTCGTTCATTTCTTCTTATTTCTCGGAGTTAAACACTTCTGTCCCAGCCTCTCTCAAATAAGCGGCGTCCAAAAGTCAGTCTTTTCGGAAATTTCAAAAAAAAACGAGCAATACAAAAAGCGTATTGTTCGTTTTTTTTCTCCAATTTCTCAGACCTAAACGACTTTTGTCTCGGCCTCTTTTTTCATTTCTAAGAGAGTAATTGCATCAAGAAACCGGAAATGATCAAAACGATTGCTCCGCCTAATCGATTCCCCATTTGAGCAAATGCGATCAATCCCATGCGGTTGGCAGCAGAGAGTACTGCAACATTCCCAGTACCACCCATTGAGTTATTACATAGTCCGGCAGTGATTGCTGATTCTACAGGATATAGACCGAATAGACGACCAACAAAACCTGAAACAAGTGAGATGACGATTACGCTTGTTAAGCACAATACAACAAATTGCCATGTCAAAGCAGAGGCTAAGACATTTAAGTTCAACAATGCGATACCAATACCAGCAAGAACAGCTGCAGTTAAGTTTTTAACGATCAGATTATTGAACATGATTGCGGCATCTTCATAGTATTCTGGTAATACATTAGTGATTTTACAGATAACTACAATGATGATCATGAAGGCATAAGCATGGACTTTTGGTATAAAGAAATTACAGATTTGGCCCAAAATAAAGAAAGTGAGAGAGACCATCAAGCCAACCCCTAATTGTTGGATCGTTGGTTTTACATCCCGTGGTTTTCCATCACCAAGGTCACCTTTTGCCATTAATTTTCCATTTCCGTTTAGCTTAGGCATTGATTGTCCAGCACGTGCCACTAAAGCTGCTCCAATAATCGCTAAGACATTTGTCATTGCTGTAGCTGGGATCAAACGAGAAATAATAGACGAAGCATTTGTACCTAAAACATTTGCATAAATCGTTGATAATGGGACGGCACCAGCGCCAACTCCTCCAGCCATTGCAGGAAGTGAGATATACAAAACGGAATTAGCAAATCCATTTCCGATCAACATACCAACTAATCCAACGGCAAAAAATGAGGCGATCATTGAAATAAGTGCTACAGGAATAAAACGTACAGAAGCTTTCATCAATAAACTGCGATTCATTCCTAAAATGCTCCCTGTAATCAAGGCTGCAATATAAAAATCTAGAAAACCCATATTATTGACAAAGTTTTCTGTTGATTTGACTACATAATCAGGTAAAATACCAAACGTTGCAATGGCAGCCGAAGCAAAGATTGCAAAGACAGAGCCACCACCTAGGTAACTTTTAACGATTGGGATCTTTGTTCCAATAAAATGGAAGAGATTTCCGAATATCACAAGCACAGCGATAGGTCCTATCATATTACTAGGTAGTTTTCCTAAAGCCATCGCAACGATCAGAACAATGACCATGATCAAGTAGATAGGCAAGCTTACACCACTGATTTTAGTTGCCCAAAAGCTTTCTTTTTTGGTTTCTTCAACTGTTACAGTTGCTGTTTCTTTTTGTGTCATTCATACAGATCCTTTCTTATTTGAAAAAATTCAGTCAAATGAAGACATCAAAAATTAGAGGAGCGAAAATACCCGCTCCCGTAATTCGAGTCAACATTATTTACACGAGTCAGCAAAAGAAGACATCTTAGTGAGTTCGTTTGCTGACTCGTTAGACTTACTCTAAAGGTGACTTTGCCACAGAGTAGTCGCTGATTAACGCGTTAGAATAGGAAAGATTATTGTTCTAAATCTTGGTATTCTGGTACCCATTTTGCTGCTTCAACTGCTGCTTTGATATCTGTGATTTCTTCACGATTCAAGTGTTGTGAAACAACTGATTTTGCCACTGTTTCTGCAATTATTTGAGAGAATTCAGTGATTTTCGCAACTGGAGGTAAAATAGCTGCACCTGGTTTTGTTACATCAACGATTCCACCTAATGCACGGCTAGCTTGAGAAATGATTTCAGCATTTACATGTGTAGCAGTAGAAGCAATCAAACCAAGTCCTAGACCAGGGTACATCAAAGCATTATTTGCTTGACCGATTTGGTAAGTAACACCATTATATTCTACATCAGCAGCAGGGATACCTGTCCCAACTAATGCTTTACCGTCTGTCCATTCAATTAGATCTTTTGCTTTTGCTTCTGCTAATTTTGTTGGATTTGACAATGGCATAATAATTGGACGAGCTGTGTGAGCAGCCATTTCTTTTACGATTTCTTCAGTGAAGGCGCCAGGTTGTGTAGAAGTTCCGATCATGATTGTTGGATGGATTTCTTTCACGACTGCTTCTAAGTTTGTTAATTCAGCATGATTTGCAAATTCAGAACGTTTGCGAGCAAATGGAATTTGTCCTGGTGTCAAGCCATCTGTGTCTTCGAATAAAAGACCTTGTTTGTCTACTTGATAGAAGTGTTTACGTGCATCTTCTTCTGGAACACCTTGGCGGATCATTTCATCTAGTAAGATATTGGCAATACCAACACCGGCTGTTCCAGCACCAAATGTTAAGATTGTTTGATCTTTCAATGCTTCACCAGAAATATTCAAACCACCTAAAACGCCGGCAAGAACAACGATACCAGTTCCTTGGATATCATCATTGAAGGTAGTGATTTTATCTTCATATTTTTCCAAAATCGTTGCAGCATTTCCACGACCAAAGTCTTCCCAGTGTAGAAGTAGTTCAGGGAAAAGCTCAGTTGCAGATTCAACGAATTGATCGATGAATGTGTAGTAAGTTTCGCCTTCGACACGGCTATGACGGTTCCCTAGATACAAAGGATTGTTCAATAATTCTTCATTGTTGGTTCCTGCATCGATTGAAACAGGTAGTACTTGTGTAGGATTGATACCAGCAGCAGCAGTGTAGACCATTAATTTCCCGATAGCGATGTCGACACCATTTACGCCCCAGTCACCCATACCTAAGATTCCTTCAGCGTCTGTTACAACGATCAAGCGGATATCGCGACCGTCAGCAGCATTTTTCAAGCTTGTTTTGATTGATTCAGGTTCGTCAATTGAAAGGAAAGCTGCATCTTGTGGTTTTAAGAAAATTTCATTGTATTGTTCGATTGAGTCCGCAACGACTGGATCATAAACAACTGGCATAAATTCAACAAGGTGTTGTCCCATCAATTTATAGAACAATGTACGGTTTGTGTTGAATAGATTCATTAAGAAAATACGTTTTTCTAAATCTGTTTGTTTGCTCAAATATTGACCATAAGCTTGTACTGATTGTTGTTCAAGTGTTTGGACAGTACTTGGTAACATTCCTGTGATCCCATATTTTGCACGTTCTTCTTTTGTAAAAGCAGTTCCTTTATTTAAAAATGGATTGTTTAATAAGTTTAATCCTGTAAGCATGTATGTTTTCCTCCTAAGATTTGATTACAAGCGAAGTATAGGCGCCGTTAAATACTATAGTCAAAAGCAAGGGTAATGATAAATATTATTTATATGAAGAAATTGAAAGAAACGTAATTTTGCGATTTAAAACTTTTTACTCTTTCTTATATATGATCCATTTTGTTCAATTTTTCAGTTGGAACATTTATTTTCAAACAGATTATTTGCCTGTATCAATTTTGCGAGGTACCATAATTATGCAAACGCTATCATAAAATCATGTTTTTGATTATCTAGAAAGAAGGCTTTAGTATGGAAAAAGTTTATCAAGCTGGAACGAATGAAGGACTTATCGATTTTATTAATATAGAAGATTTAGAACTTGCTGCAACACAAGTCATTCCTAACGGTGGATATGGGTATATCAGCAGTGGAGCAGGAGATCTTTTTACGTATCGAGAAAATGAAAAGGCTTTTAATCACCGATTGATCATTCCTCATATCTTAAAAGATGTAGAATTGCCTGATACAACGACCGGTTTTTCGGGTGAAACATTAACGGCACCGATCATCATGGCGCCAGTAGCAGCCCATGGATTGGCTCACGAACAGGCGGAAAGAGCTTCTGCAAAAGGAGTGGCAGAGTTTGGGACTATCTATACAGCAAGTTCATATGCTTCCTGTACATTAGAAGAAATCAGGAAAGCGGGCGGAAATACCGCACCACAGTGGTTCCAATTTTATATGAGTAAAGATGATGGTATCAATACAGATATCTTAGAAATGGCCAAACGCAATGGCGCTAAAGCTATCGTCTTGACAGCGGATGCAACAGTTGGCGGTAATCGTGAAACAGATCGACGAAACGGATTTACCTTCCCTTTGCCAATGCCGATCGTTCAAGCATATCAATCAGGGGTAGGGCAAACGATGGATGCCGTTTATAAATCGTCTAAACAAAAACTGAGTCCTAAAGATATCGAGTTTATCACTACCCATTCAGATCTACCAGTGTATGTCAAAGGTGTCCAATCAGAAGAAGATGTCTATCGTTCACTTGATTCGGGTGCGCAAGGTATCTGGGTATCGAACCATGGAGGAAGACAATTAGATGGTGGTCCTGCTTCCTTTGACTCTTTACAATATGTGGCTGAAGCAGTGGATAGACGTGTACCAATCGTCTTTGATAGTGGTGTTCGTCGCGGGCAGCACGTTTTTAAAGCAATTGCCTCAGGTGCGGATCTAGTTGCCATTGGAAGACCTGCTATATACGGATTAGCCATTGGAGGAAGTACAGGGATCAAACAAGTATTTGATTTCTTCAAAAGAGAACTTGAAATGGTCATGCAATTAGCAGGTACGCAAACGGTAGAAGACATCAAAAAGGCGAAATTGAGGGAGAATCGGTTTATTTAGCGGATAATCAACAAAAGCAGTGAAGAGACTGAACGTCAGTAGTTCAGATTTCTCTCACTGCTTTTGTTGTTTAATCAAGTATATTCTTCATGTGCTTAATAGGAGTACTCTTCATTGCCATGTATCAGAAAAGTTCAATAGCAGGAAAGTCTTTTATCCGAATCACTTTTATACCTGTTTCACTGATCTCCTTTGCGATTTTTGTCGGACAGAATTGATCGGTGATCAAATAGTCGAATGAAGAAACGTCAGCAATTTTAAATTTTGAAGTCAAGCCGATCTTGCGATGATCAGCAACTAATATTTTACTCCTTCTTGTTTTATTGATCATCAGTTCATTGATTTTTGATTCATTTAAAATTTTAGTTGTAACGCCATTTTCTACGCTGACACCACTACATCCAATCACACAGATATCTGCATTCATATCCATTAAAGTTCGTGTAGCAATATCTCCAACTAATACTTCTTTTGGTATACGCAATTCCCCTCCAGTCAAGATATAACTGTAGTTTGGTTGATGAGTAGTGGCGACAACTTTCAAGTTATTGGTAACGATAGTCACATGCTTAACAGTGAGATAGTTCAAAATAGCTAGAGCAGTAGAACTGGAATTGATGAACAACGTATCATAATCATTGACATATCTACTTGCATATCTAGCAATTTGTTGTTTGAGCCTGAGAGGTCCTGACTCATCAAAGTTTGTTTTATTCTTGTAATTAAAAAGACAGTAACCGTATTTTCTGATGATATCATTTTTTTTCTCTAAGACATTTAGGTCTCTCCGGATTGTGCTCAACGAAACATTTAATTCAGACGAAAGCTCAAGTGTTGTCAGCTGTTTTCGTGCTTCTAAAATATCTAAAATCGCTTTTCGTCTTTTCTCAATACTTTTCAGTGAATTTTTCAAAAAACTACCTCCTCAAAGAATGGCTTAACTTCTTATATGACTGAGTATATAAGAAAAATCATATAAAAAAATAAAACAATCATATAAAGTACAAACACTCATTTAAAACTATTTAAATGAGTTTGTTAGCGCTTTATTATTTAGGTGTTGATACTCACATTTCAAGGAGGAATAGAAAAATATGAATATAGCAGATATCACAAAGGAAAATTGGATTTTATCGACTTTTCCGGAATGGGGTACGTATTTAAATGAGGAGATTGCGAGAGAAGAAGTGGAGGAAGGAAGTGTATCTATATGGTGGTTAGGTTGTACAGGACTTTGGATAAAAACAGCTGAAAAAACAAATATATTATGTGACTTATGGTGTGGCACTGGGAAAAAAACACATGGGAAAGGATTGATGAAAAAAGGACATCAAATGATGCGAATGAGTGGGGTCCAAGAGATGCAGCCTAATTTACGTACGCAACCTTTTGTGATTGACCCTTTTGAAATGGAAAACATCGCTGCATTAGTTGTGACCCATATCCATTCTGACCATTTAGACATAAATACTGCTGCAGCTGTCCATCAAAATTGTCCGCAAGCACGCTTTATTGGACCTAAAAAGGTAGTTGAAACGTGGCTTGACTGGGGGATACCGAAAGAAAATACGACGATCGTCAAGCCAGGTGACGAAATAACACTTGGTAAAACGAAAGTGATCGCTTTGGAAGCTTTCGATCGGACGGCCCTGATTACTTGTGATAAGACTGATTATTCCTTCAAAGGAAAGGTGCCACAGGCGATGGACGATATAGCGGTGAATTATCTATTTGAAACTACTGGAGGAAATATCTATCATGCAGGGGATTCTCATTACTCTAATTATTTTGCAAAACACGGAAATGAATATACTGTTGATGTTTGCTTAGGTGCATATGGGGAAAACCCACGAGGAATCACAGATAAAATGACTTCAGCCGATATATTACGGATGGCAGAAGCTTTGAAGACAAAAGTAGTGATTCCAGTTCATTATGATATTTGGTCAAATTTCATGGCTGATCCGAAAGAGATCACCCTTTTATGGCAATCTAAAAAAGAGCGTCTGGCCTATCAATTTCACCCCTTTATTTGGCAAGTTGGTGGAAAGTTTACGTATCCACACGATTTTGAAAAGCTAGAATTTAATTTTAATCGAGGGTTTCATGATGTTTTTACAACTGAAAATGATACACCATTTCCATCATTTTTATAGAACAGGAGGAGAAGGAGATGCTGCGATATTTTTGGTCAGAAGGGTTGGTGTATTATTCAGAAAAAGAAGTCACGGATTGGCAAGAAGGTATACGTGAGAGTTGTCAGCTGCTATTAGAGAAAAAGATCATCAAAGCAACGTATGTAGAAGAGATCATCAAATGTATAAAGATGTTTGGACCATACATCATTGTTGCACCAAATGTTGCGATGCCCCATGCCTCTTCGCAAAGCGATGAGGTGTTAGGAACAGCTGTCTCATTTACAAAATTAAAGTCTCCTGTCAATTTTGGCGATCCAGAGAAAAAAGCACAACTCTTTTTTACATTAGCAGCAAAAGATCCTACAGCACATCTGAAAAACATCCAAAGATTATCTGAATTATTGATGAAAGAAAGAGTAATCGATAGCTTAATGGCAACCGAATCAATAGAAGATTACTTAAAAGTGATGCGTCGCTACGAAAGTTAGGAGGAGAAAGATGGGAAAATTTTTATTACATATTTGGACATATTTCGCCACAAATATTTTAACGCAACCGGCTTATTTGATCGGATTCATTGTTTTATTAGGTTATTTATTATTGCGGCGCCCATTCTATGAATGTCTGGCAGGTTTTTTGAAAGCAACTGTGGGCTACTTTATTCTTACTGTTGGTTCAGCTGGCTTAGTAAATAATTTTCGCCCTATCTTAGTAGGTTTGAAGGATCGATTCAATCTAGATGCAATGGTAACGGACCCTTACTTTGGACAGAATGCAGTGGATGTCGGGTTAGAGGAGACATTTGGACGTACCTTTGGAGATGTGATGATTTTACTTTTGATTGCTTTTATCTTGAATATCACACTAGTAAGATTTCAAAAATATACAAAACTACGTGCGGTATTCACTACAGGAAATGTTCAGATTCAACAAGCAGCAACAGCCTTTTGGATTTTGTTATTTTGCTTTCCTAATCTAGGAAGAATAGAAGTGTTAGTCTTTATGGGAATCATCTTAGGTTGTTACTGGGCTGTTGCATCAAATTTGACAGTCGGTATCACACAAGAATTAACAGAAGGTGCTGGTTTTGCGGTAGCCCATCAACAAATGTTCGGTATCTACCTTTTTGCAAAACTATCGGAATGGATGAAAAAGGATCAGAAAAAGAAAGGATTAAATAAAGTAGATAGAAAATTAGAAGATATCGAGCTGCCTGGATTTTTGTCTATTTTCAATGAGAATATGGTAGCAACTTCTCTACTTATGCTTTTCTTTTTCGGTATCATTTTACTGGTTTTAGGAAAAGATTATTTAATTCAATCCGAGTTCATGATTGAAGGTCAAAGTTTTCTTTTCTATATTCTCACTACTTCTTTAAATTTTGCTGTATATCTTGCGATTTTGCAGTTAGGTGTCCGAACATTTGTTGATGAACTGACACAATCTTTTCAAGGAATCTCCAACACTATTCTTCCAGGCGCAGTTCCTGGAATCGATGTCGCAGCAACTTTTGGATTTGGTTCTCCAAATGCAGTGACAGTTGGATTTTTATTTGGTGCATTAGGTCAATTTTTGATGATTGGCTTACTGATTTTACTGCGCTCGCCAACGATTGTGATTGCGGGTTTTATTCCCTTATTTTTTGATAATGCGGTCATTGCTGTTTTTGCCAACAATAGAGGTGGGTTTAAAGCTGCTTGTATTTTTCCTTTTTTGTCTGGAATGATCCAGGTTGGAGGGTCAGCGTTATTTGCTACATGGATTGGGCTATCAAAATTCGGAGGGTATATAGGTATGTTTGATTGGGCAACCGCGTGGCCGTTCATTACAGTAATCATGAAATTCGCTGGTTATGTTGGTGTAGTACTAGTTGCCGTTGGTTTATTGATCATTCCTCAACTACAATACCGAAAAGATCCAGAAGGATATTTTATGATCGTTGCTGATTATGAGCAGTACAAAGAAAATCGACAAAAAAATAAGTGATTTTGGAGGACCTAAACATGAGAATTTTAGTATCTTGTGCAAATGGATCAGGAACAAGTCTAATGATGATGCGTAGTGTAGAAAAAGCAATGGCAGAATTGAAAATTCCTATCATCAAAATCCATCGTTGTGCGCTTTCAGAAGGAAAAAGTTCAGCTAGTCAATATGATGTAGTTTTTACACCTCAAAATTTTTTAGCGATGTTTAAACAAGCAGAAAAAAGAGGAGTCCTTGTTATAGGAATCAAAAATGTAATGTCAGCAAAAGAGATCAAGGAAAAATTTTCAACATCAAATTTATACAAAAAATACAAGAAAGAGGAGGGAGAATGATACAACCAAACTTGCAAATTGCTTTGTATCATAATTCATTAGCGGAAGCACTAGAAGACATTGAACAAGTTGGTAAAATAGTGGATACCATTGAAGTTGGAACGATTTTGTGTCTTCAAGAAGGAAAAAAAGCAATTCGTTGTATTCGAGAGTTATTTCCTGATAAGCAAATTGTTGCGGATACGAAATGTGCAGATGCGGGTAGAACTGTAGCAAGAAATGTAGCGGACGCTGGAGCAGATGTGATGACCGTGATTTGTTGTGCTTCTTTAGCAACCATGGAAGCAGCTCAAACACAGGTGAAGCAAATACAAATAGAACTTTACGGAGATTGGACATTTGAACAAGCAGAAAAATGGCTCAAACTTGGAATTGAACAGGCTATTTATCATCAAAGCAGAGATTCATTGCTTGCAGGTGAATCATGGGGCGAAAAAGACTTAGAAAAAGTGGAACAACTAGTTGAATTAGGTTTCAAAGTTTCTGTGACAGGTGGACTATCTCCAGAGATATTACCATTATTCAAAGACCTGTCTATTTACAGTTTTATCGTTGGTCGAGGAATCACTGCGTCCAAAGAACCACTTTTAGCCGCAGAGCGATTTAAGACTGAAATTGCTCGTATTTGGGGGTGAAGTGATGGCTGTTATAGGAATCTATGAGAAGGCGTTACCGCAAGATATTTCTTGGGCGGAGCGTTTCGCTTTAGTAAATAAACTTGGCTTTGATTTTATGGAATTATCAATTGATGAGAGTGACGAACGGTTGGCACGACTTGATTGGTCTGAGAAAGAAATTAAAATGATACAAAGTAAGCTGTTCGCTTCGGAAATTTGGCTCCATTCACTTTGTCTTAGTGCACATCGCAGATTTCCATTTGGTTCGGACGACGAAAAAAAGCGAAATAAAGCTAAAAATATCATGAAAAAGGCTATTCGATTAGCCCATAGATTGAACATAAAGATAATCCAGCTTGCGGGCTATGATGTATACTATGAACAAAAATCTGTATTATCTAGAGAACGATTTATCGAATGCTTAACTGAAAGTGTGCAAGAAGCATCTCGTTATGGGATCATCTTAGCTATTGAAATCATGGATGATCCTTTTATAAATTCTGTCACGAAATTTATGGCAATAAAAAATCAAATCCCGTCTCCTTTCTTACAGCTCTATCCCGATTTAGGCAATTTGTCTGCTTGGTCAGAAAATGATCCGGCAATGGAATTGGAAAAAGGGAAGGAACATCTTGTGGCTATTCACTTAAAAGATACTTATCCCGTCACAACAGAATCAACAGGTAAATTTCGAAACGTCCCATTCGGAAAAGGATGCGTTGATTTTTTAGGTTTATTAAAAGTTCTTAAACGTTCGGGATATGAAGGTGCATTTCTCATAGAAATGTGGAGTGGGGAAAACGCTGGATATGAAAATGAAATACAAGAAGCGAAAGATTATCTTTATCCAAAATTGAATGAGGCGGGATATCATGTGTAATGAAACAAAGATCGCAGAGATAAAAGACAGAGTTTACCAAGCAAATCGGCGACTTCCTGAAGAAGGCTTGGTAAAACTGACGTGGGGGAATGTCAGTGAGATTGATCGTAAATTAAAAATCGTTGTAATTAAACCAAGCGGGGTGCCTTATGACGAATTAAAACCGGAAGATATGGTCGTGTGCGATTTGCAAGGAAAAACGTTTGAGAAACCTTCATTGAAGCCATCCTCTGATCTACTCACACATCTCATGTTATACCAACAGTTCAAGGATATTTCAGCAATCGTTCATACACATCCATCTCACGCAGTGGCTTGGGCTCAATCAGGACGAGAAGTGCCAGTATATGGAACGACCCATGCAGATACTTTTTACGGCGATATTCCTTGTACTCGTCAATTGCTAGAAGCAGAAGTGCAAACAGAATATGAAGAAAATACTGGGAAAGTAATTATTGAATGTTTCAAAGAGAAAGAAATCTGTCCTCAAGCTATCCCAGGTATCCTCGTTTTTAGTCATGGACCGTTTACATTTGGAGCTACGCCAGAAAAAGCAGTCGAAAATATGATTGTATTGGATGAAATTTGTCAGCTAGCAAAAGCAACAGAAGAACTGAATGGCAATACTGTTCGAACACCTCAATATTTATTAGATAAACACTATTATCGAAAACATGGAAAAACAGCATATTATGGCCAATAGTCGTACATGAAAAGAGAGGTCGAGACAAAAGTCGTTTCGATTTGAGAAATTGGAGAGAAAAACGAGCAATACGCTTTTTGTATTGGTCGTTTTTTTTTTGAATTTCGAAAAAAATGACTTTTGGATGCCGTTAATTTGAGAGAGGCTGGGACAGAAGTGTTTAACTCCGAGAAATAAGAAGAAATGAACGAAAATTGCTTTTCAAATTTTTGTGAATTTCGGCTTATTTCCGAAGGAGTTGCTTCTGCTCCCACCGTTTATTCGAGAGTCTGTAGCAAACCTGAATTTTAGATTTGTCCCACATGCTTCTTTTTTCATGAGCATAATATTCCATTAAAAATTTATCAAGTGATAAAATAAATTTATCGATCGATCATTTTTTAAGGGGGGAATTAGATGTTTTTAGCATTAAATGAAATTGTTCATTCAAAATTACGCTATGCTTTAGTAGCTGGAGTCATGTTTTTGATTGCTTACCTTGTCTTTTTTTTAACAGGATTAGCTTATGGGTTGGCACAAGATAATCGTACGGCAGTGGATAAATGGGAAGCCGATTATATCGTTTTATCCAAAGATTCTAACACAAATCTTGGGATGTCGATGATCACGAAAAAGACAGCCGAAGAAGTGAAAGGTGGAGAAGTTGCGTACTTAGCGCAAACACCTGGAGTAGTAACTAGCAAGGACAATAAAGATGCGGGTAAGATCAATGTGAGTTTTTTTGGTATCGATCCAAGTCAATTCTTAATGCCGAAGCTTGTGGAAGGAAAAGAATTTTCTGGAAACGATGAAGCAGTTGGGGATATCAGTTTGAAGGAAGAATATGGACTGAAGATTGGCGATACGGTCAAACTTTCTGGAAGTGATAAGACATTTAAGCTGACAGGTTTTACAGAAAATGCCAAATTCAATGTTTCACCAGTCTTATATACGACTCTTGATGCGTATCAAGAGATTCGTTTTGAAAAAACAGATACTAGTGAAAATGCGCGAATCAACGCTGTAGTGGTTAGGGGCAGTGTCGATAAAATGCCTGATGATCTCGAAAAAATCAGTATTGCAAAATTCATCAATGAATTGCCTGGATACAATGCACAAGTATTGACTTTTGGCTTTATGATCGGCTTTTTGATCGTAATTGCAGCAATCGTGATTGGTATTTTTATTTATGTGTTAACGATGCAAAAAATCAATATTTTTGGTGTACTAAAAGCGCAAGGGATTACCGGTGGTTTTATTGCACGTTCGGTAGTAGCGCAAACATTTTTACTTTCAGTTTTTGGTGTTGCTCTGGGATTGTTGGGAACAGTAGGAACTTCCTTGGTGTTACCAGATACCGTACCTTTCCAAAGTAATTGGCTTTTCTTTGGAGTGATCAGTGTCTTGATGTTAGTAGTCGCTGTTTTAGGCGCGCTATTCTCAGTTCGGACGATCGTAAAAATCGATCCACTAAAGGCGATTGGATAGGAGGAAAATAAAAATGGCAGCAATTGAATTTAAAGAAGTGGAAAAGAGTTTTCAAGATGGCGATCAGATCGTCCACGCACTGAAAAAAACGAATGTGCGTATTGAAAAAGGCGAATTCGTCGCAATCATTGGACCTTCTGGATCAGGAAAGAGTACATTTTTAACAATGGCTGGTGGATTGCAGACGCCTAGTAAAGGCTCTGTACTGATCAATGGGGAAGAGTTCAGTAATCAGCCTGAAAGTAAACGGGTGAAACTTCGTTTTAAAGAGATTGGCTTCATTTTACAAGCTTCAAACTTGGTTCCGTTTCTAACGGTGAAAAAACAGCTGATTTTGGTGGATAAAGTGAAACATGAGAAACGACAAGAGAAAGCTAACGAATTGTTTGAACAGCTAGGGGTCGACAGTTTGGTCAATAAATACCCAGAAGAACTGTCGGGCGGTGAACGACAAAGAGTAGCGATTGCAAGGGCTTTGTATAACGATCCTTCAATCATTTTGGCGGATGAACCTACAGCTAGCTTAGATTCTGAAAAAGCGAGAGAAGTAGTCGATATACTCGCGAAAGAGTCAAAAGAAAAGAATAAAGCGATCATTATGGTCACACATGATACAAGACTTATTGACAAATGTGATAAAGTCTTTATGATGGAAGATGGTGTTTTTAAAGAAAAAACAGACTAAGCCTGAAAAGAGGGTGTGCATATGGTTCATCGCTACAATAAAGATACGCAAGAAAAGATTTTGAAGGAAGCCAATCGCTTGTTTATGTCAAAGGGATATCTGGGTACTTCAACTAGGGAGATAGCCCAGAGAGCTGGAATCACTCAACCGAACTTGTACCATTATTTTAGTGATAAAGAAAAATTGTACAAAGCAGTTCTTGAAGAACATCTGACGACAGTCGGTCAAGATTTAAGAAAAATCTCAGAAACAAGCGATGTGACCTTTCAGCAAACATTGACAGCGATGGCGAGGTATTTGATTGACAGTCATTTGGTCGATCTATTCATGATGCTCCATGATTTGAAACAAAATATCTCAAGCGAAACGAGGAACCATCTTTTTGCGTTATGGAAGAAAAATTATCGTGAACCTTTTGAAGTCATTTTTTCAAAGAACCGAGAAGCACTTCGAGAAAATGTCACACAAGAAATTGCAGCCAGACATTTCTTTTTGATCCTCTCGCCATATATCACACAAGCAGGCAACTCTGTTGAAAAGTCCATGACTGTGGAACAGTTGATCGACTTATATTTACACGGCGTGATCAGTGAATAGTTGTGTTGAACAAAAAATTTAACAGCAACCAGCGGATCATCGTGAGGCACACGATGAAGGGATGAGACAATTCCTTCATACGTGTGTCTTTTTTGACTAAAAATTCAATTTAAGTTGTCTTTAAGCTTAACATCGTATTGTTTGCTTCACGAGGTGAAAGAACATGAAGAAAGTGATTCTGATTCTTTTTATTGGGTTACTCGGTGTGATAGCGAGCAATGAATCCAACTTTTTTGATAAACAAACAGCTGCAGAAGAAGCAAGTACTAGTCAAGAAAAGGCCACGCAAGCTGCAACAACGAGTTCGACAGAAACAAAAACAATGGTAAAAATTGGAAAAGAAGATAGCACGCTATATGCAGACGCTGCGTTGACAACCCCATTAACAGTAGTCAATGGTGGGGAGCTTACTACTTATCTCACCCAAAAAGATGATGCTTATCAAGTAACTACCAATGACGGAACGACGGGATATCTAGCTTTGACAAATGGGAGCATAGTGGAAAAAACAGTGCAGGAGAACCCAACAGACTTATCTGATGCGGTGATCGTAATCGATCCAGGTCACGGAGGAAGTGATACGGGGGCATTGAGTACCAACGAAGAAATAGAAGAAAAAACGATTACTTTGAGTACAGCTAAGAAAGTAAAGAAAGAACTTGAAGCAGCAGGTGCTACGGTTTATCTTACCCGAACTAGTGATACATTTGTACAGCTAGGAGATATCTGTATGTATAGTGAAGCAAAAAAAGCGGATATTTTTATTAGTCTGCATGCCGATTCTACAGAGTATGCCAATGAGGCAACAGGAATCACGACGTACTACTATTATCAAGAGAACGAAAAATTAGCCCAGACAGTTTCGGATTCATTTGACGATTTGCCGCTTGCCTCAAGAGGCATTGCAACAGGCAATTATCAGGTCTTACGGGAAAATCTTCAAACTGCGCTCTTAGTAGAGATGGGGTACATGAATAATGATGCTGATCTAGCAGAAATGACGACTTCTTCCTATCAACAACAACTAGCAGAAAGCTTAACTGAAGCGTTACGCGATTATTTTGAACTTCAAGGTTGAGCAGCTTCGTATGCTATATTTAAAAAAAGAAAAAAACGTGGGACAAAAGTAAGAAATACTTTTGTCCCATTCTTTAAAAACGAATAAACGGTGGAAGCAGAAGCAACTCCCTCGGAAATAAGCCGAAATCCACAAAAATTTGACAAGCAATTTTCGTTGATTCCTTCTTATTTCTCGGAGTTGAACACTTCTGTTCCAGCCTTTTTTTATAATTTCTCAAACCTACGCGATTTTTGTCTCGACCTCTTTGATTTGTGAAGATCAGCCCATCAATCTTTTGGCTTTTTCTGTATTGGCAAAGTGAAGTTTGGCGTAATTTTCCAGTAAAGGTAACCCACCTTTTTGTAAAATCTTAGCGGCTACGTGATCAGATTTTGTGCCAGCACCAGAAGGCAGTGTAAAACCTAGTTCTGCAGATGCTTTATCGAGTTCTTCTAAAAAACTTGCGCGACTGATGATAGAGGCAGCTGCTACAGCTAGATGGTATTGTTCCCCTTTAGTAACGAAATAAAGTTTTTCTTGGATTTGATTTTTTTCTGACTGTACATATTTTTTAAAGTTTGCTTCTGGCGTGAACTGATCGATCAAAATAGCATCAGGTTTAGTGGGTGCTATTTTTTGCAACAACAAATGGATTGCTTGATTATGCAAAGCGACCTTCATCCGAACTGCATTATACTTTGGCTGGATCTCATTGTATTTCTTCGGAGATAAAACAAGTAGCTGATAGGGTATCGTTTCTTTTAGTATCTTCGCTAATTGAACGATCTGTGGATCTTTCATTTCTTTTGAATCGCGCACACCTAATTGTTTCAATAAATCAAGTTTTGTTTTGTCGACATATGCGGCACAGACGGTCAGCGGGCCAAAGTAACTCCCATTGCCGACTTCATCACTTCCTAGCACGGATAAATGAGGAAGATCAGGTGGCAAATCCGTACTTTTGCTATTTTTTTTGGCTGCTGATTGGGCTTCACCCCAACGACCAGCTTCTTTTTCTGCATTTGTGCCTTGAAACATGACTTTTCCAGAAGTATAAGCAGTGATCGTAGTGCCATTTTTTTTTGCTACAAAAGATGTATAAGGAACTTTTTTTGGTAATAAAAAAGTTGAATAAGTTTGTTTCATTTTTTCGATCTGTTTAGTAGTTGTTTTTATGATTACGTTACTCATGGTGCCTCCAATTTATTGACATTGTCCAAAATAGTTTGCTCTCCATACATTCTAAACATAAGAATAGTAGGAGACATAGCATTTTTTTTTAGTTTATCATATAATGATAAAGTAAATTAAAGAAATGTGTGTACAGCTGTTAAATCATTAACTTCATGGTACACTAGATAATAATTTTATCAATAGGGGGAAATGATTCGGATGGCGCACGAAAAAACACGCTATAAAGCAGTGATTGCCGACCAAACTTACACGATCATTGGACGTGAAACGAAACATCACATGGATATCGTGACAAATTTGATCAATGAACAATTAGCAGAGTTGAAGGAATTGTCACCTCAAATCGATAACGAACAAGCAGCTATTTTGATGGCTGTCAATGCGCTCTCGGATCAATTGAAAAAACAAGAAAAAAATTTAGAACTTGAAAAAGAAGTGGCAAACTTAAAGAAAAAAATGATTAAATTTACCGAAATGGAGAACCGTATCAAACGGATCGAAGCAATTGAAAATGAAGCTCGAGAAGTTTTGAAAGAAAACGGGCAACCTGACCGTGAAATCAAAAATCATATGGAAGCACAACAAATCTTGAATGAAAAAAGAAAAGGCCAAATCAAACAAAAATCTTCAAATTAACGAGGAGAAAGGAACGTGGCATGTTAAGTTTATTGATTTTATTTATTTTGCTGATTGCGTTTTTTTCAGGGGCCAGGCGAGGTTTTGCTATGCAAGTGGTTTATACGATAGGCTATGTACTATCGTTTTTTGCGGCCCAGCATTTTTACAAACAGTTAGCGGATCATTTAGAGTTATATATTCCTTATCCAGCAGCGACTTCTACATCTAAAATGGTCTTTTTTGATCAAGCGATCTCTTTTAGATTAGATGAGGCCTTTTATGCAGGTGTGGCCTTCTTGCTGATTCTATTGGCGGGTGCATTGATCACTCGCTTCATCGGGATTTTTGCTCACAGTTTGACCTATGTCCCTGTGTTGAGGCAAGTAGACTGGCTAGCAGGCGGTGTGCTGTCTGTTGTGGTTGCTTATGTGACGATTTTCTTACTTTTGAGCTTATTGACTCTTGTTCCAGTAGATTTTATCCAAAATCAATTTAGTGGAAATAGTCTTGCACGCTTTATTGTTGAGAAGACACCGCTATTGAGTGACAAAATCCATGATCTATGGGTAACGAATATCATCAATCAATAGGATTGATGAAACAAAACGATTGAAAAGAGGTTGTGACAGGATGGCAGAAGCGAAAGAGCTGATGCGAAGAGTTACAACTTTTTTTAGTGAAAGATAAGGTGATAAAGTGAATAACCGAATCCTTGAAACATTAGAATTTGAAAAAGTAAAACAGCTTGTCCGTCAATATTTAGTGACAGCTCAAGGACAAGAAGAACTAGTGAAATTAGTTCCTGTTAATCAGAAAGAACACATCACGGATTGGTTGGCTGAAACAGAGGATGGATTGAAAGTCCAACGTTTACGTGGAGGCATCCCGATACCAAAATTGGAAAACATCCGACCACATATGAAACGGATCGAAATCGGTGCAGATTTGAATGGGGTTGAATTAGCGGAAGTTTCTCGTGTGTTATCAACAACTAGTGAATTGAAACGATTCATTGATGATCTAGCTGACAGCGAAATCGACTTCTATCGTTTGTATTTTTGGGCTGACCAGCTAGTTACGATCCCGGTTTTAAGCCGTCGACTAAAAGAAGCAATCGATGAAGATGGCAGAGTGACAGATGATGCTTCACCAGAACTAAAAAGTATCCGTCAAAACATTCGTCGCAGCGAACAAACGGTTAGAGAGCAATTAGATGGCATCGTTCGAGGGAAAAACGCGAAATATTTGAGTGATGCAATCATCACGATGCGAAATGATCGCTATGTTATTCCAGTAAAACAAGAATATCGTGGTGTGTTTGGTGGCGTAGTCCATGACCAAAGTGCTTCTGGTCAAACTTTATTTGTTGAGCCAAAACAAATCGTTGACTTGAACAACCGGTTAAGACAGTACCAGATTGCCGAACGTAATGAGGTCCAACGAATATTAAGTGAATTGTCAGCAGAGCTTGTTCCTCATCGTAATGAGATCATCCATAACGCATATGTTATTGGAAAAATGGATATAATGAATGCCAAAGCTCGTTTTGGGAAAGAATTAAAAGCAATTGTTCCGACAATCAGCGAAGAGAATCATGTTGTGCTCAAACAAGCACGGCATCCATTGATCGACCAAGAGAAAGTTGTGGCTAATGACATTACGATCGGTGAGAATTATCAAGCAATCGTCATCACTGGTCCAAATACAGGTGGGAAAACCATCACGTTAAAAACGCTTGGCTTACTTCAATTGATGGGGCAGGCTGGACTGCCGATCCCTGTAGGTGAAGATAGCCAGATTGGAATTTTTGAAGAAGTATTTGCCGATATCGGAGATGAGCAGTCGATCGAACAAAGTTTATCGACTTTTTCTTCTCATATGACCAATACAGTGGATATCTTAGCGAAAGTAAACGAAAAAAGTTTAGTTTTATTTGATGAGTTAGGTGCCGGGACAGACCCGCAAGAAGGAGCAGCATTAGCTATCGCTATCCTAGATGATCTAGGGAAAAAATCAGCGTATGTCATGGCAACGACTCATTATCCAGAGTTGAAAGTGTATGGTTATAATCGTGCCAATACGATCAATGCAAGTATGGAGTTTGATGTGGATACATTGAGCCCAACATATCGCTTACTGATCGGTGTTCCAGGTCGAAGCAACGCATTTGAGATCTCGAGTCGGTTAGGACTAGATCAAGATGTGATCAATGAAGCAAAACAATTGATGAATGATGAAAGCCAAGATTTGAATGAAATGATTTCTGATTTAGAAAGTCGTCGTAAAATGGCTGAAACAGAATACTTGGAAATGCGTCATTATGTTGATGAGGCACAGAGTTTGTATGAAAATCTAAAAGATGCGTATAGTTATTTCTTTGAAGAACGGGAAAAAGAACTAGAAAAAGCGAAAAAGAAAGCAAATGATCTGGTGGCGGAAGCAGAAGAAAAAGCCGATCACATCATCGCAGATATCCGAAAAATGCAACAACAGATCGGACAAGGAAATGTGAAAGAGCATCAATTGATTGATGCGAAAACACAATTAGCAAACTTACACCAAGAAGAACAATTGAAGAAAAATAAAGTATTGAAAAAAGCGAAGGAACAAAAGACGCTCAAACCTGGAGATGAAGTTCTTGTAACGACTTATGGCCAGCGAGGAACCTTGTTACGTAAAAACGGGGATCAATGGCAAGTGGAGATCGGTATCTTGAAGATGAATGTTTCTGAAAGTGAATTGATGCCAGTAGCTCCGCAAAAAGAACCAACACAAAGAGTGGTGCATACAGTAAGATCAGAGTCTGCCAGTCATGTGGCAAATCAACTAGATCTTCGTGGAAAACGTTATGAAGAAGCACTGACTGAAGTGGATCAATACCTTGATGCAGCAATCTTGGCTGGGTATCCTCAAGTCACTATTGTCCATGGTAAAGGAACAGGAGCACTACGCAAAGGGATCACGGACTATCTAAAAAATCATCGAAGTGTAAAAAGCTATGAATTTGCTCCCGCTAATCAAGGTGGGAATGGCGCAACGATCGTTAAGTTTAAATAAAACTTACTTAATGTAAGCAGAATGCTCGTTTCTGGAAAAGAAAAATGCTATAATACCATCAGACTAAAAAATGGAGGTCTTTTATATGTCACAAGTAGTTACAGATACGACATTTAACGAAGAAACAGACAAAGGCTTAGTATTGGTTGACTTTTGGGCAACTTGGTGTGGACCTTGTCGCATGCAAGCACCAATTTTGGATCAATTAGCAGAAGAATACGATGAAGATGAATTCAGGATCGTAAAAATGGATGTAGATGAAAATCCACAAACACCACAAGAATTTGGGATCATGAGTATTCCAACATTATTGTTGAAAAAAGATGGACAAGTAGTTGAAAAAGCGATTGGTGTTCATACGAAAGAACAACTACGTCAAATGATCAGTCAACATTTATAGAATGAACAACCTTATTTATAAGGTCGTGAAAACTAGTTACAAGGTTTAAAAAGAGGTCCTTAATTCGGATTTAGAGGGTGAGACAAAAAGTGATGTTTACTTTTGTCTCGCCCTCTTCTTTTTGCGCAGTGTCATAATGCAGACGATACTTGTAAAATTTAATTTATTGTCAAAATAAATGACAGTGAAACAACGAATTTATCAATCATGTTATAATGAATACAATGAAATTTGAAAGGAAGTATACAATGAATGAACGCATCAAAAACAAATTAGCTTTACTTCCTGATCAACCAGGCTGCTATTTGATGAAAGATAAAAATGGAACGATCATTTATGTGGGAAAGGCAAAAATCCTAAAGAATCGTGTTCGTTCTTATTTTACAGGTAGCCACAATACCAAAACAGAACGATTAGTTAGTGAGATCGTAGACTTTGAATATATCGTGACTGAATCAAATATCGAAGCCTTGCTTTTAGAGATCAACTTGATCAAGAAGAACGATCCTAAATATAATATCATGCTAAAGGATGACAAGACGTATCCTTTTTTAAAAATCACCAATGAAAAATACCCACGTTTAGTGATCACACGTAAAGTATTGAAGGATAAAGCTTTTTACTTTGGACCTTATCCCGATGTAGGGGCTGCGAATGAAACAAAGAAAATACTTGATCGACTGTTTCCTTTACGTAAATGTAAGCCAAGTCAAACCAAAGAACCTTGTTTGTATTATCATTTAGGCCAATGTTTATGTCCGTATTACTTTGATGTCGATCCTAAGGTATACACGAAAATCGTCGATGAAGTAAAAGGGTTTCTAAACGGCGGTCATGAAAAAGTTGAGTCAGAGATCCACCAAAAAATGGTGCAGGCTGCTGAAAATATGGAATTTGAAAAGGCCGCAGAATACCGCGATCAGATCCGAGCAATCGAAACGATCATGACAAGACAGAAAATGACGAATACCGATTTAGTGGATCGAGATGTATTTGGTTATGCCATCGATAAAGGGTGGATGTGTGTCCAAGTATTTTTTGTGAGACAAGGAAAATTGATCGAACGTGACGTTTCTATCTTTCCTTTTTATAATGAAGCGGAAGAAGACTTTTTAACATATATCGGCCAATTCTATCAAGAAAATGAACATTTCATCCCCAAGGAAGTCTTGATCCCTGATACGATCGACCAGTTAAGCGTGGAAGCTCTATTAGACACCAAAGTGTTACAGCCAAAAAGAGGCGAAAAGAAAAAACTAGTGGAACTTGCCAATAAAAATGCAGCGGTTGCCTTAAATGAACGGTTTGATCTGATTGCGCGAAAACAGGAACGAACGATTGGCGCCGTGGAACGGTTAGGAAATGCAATGAATATCCCTACACCAACACGTATCGAATCTTTCGATAATTCTAATATCATGGGAACAAATCCAGTCGCTGCGATGGTCGTATTTATTGACGGGAAACCAGCAAAAAAGGAATACCGCAAATATAAGATCAAAACAGTGAAGGGTCCTGACGACTACGCCTCCATGAGGGAAGTTATCTATCGTCGATATGCACGTGTGATCCGTGAAGGCTTGCCTTTGCCTGATTTGATCTTGATCGATGGGGGAAAAGGTCAAGTCGATGTTGCAAAAGATGTGCTGGAGAACCAGTTAGGTATCGATATTCCCGTAGCAGGAATGGCAAAAAATGAAAAGCATAAAACGAATGAATTACTTTTTGGTTCAGATCTAGCTGTCGTTCCATTGGAAAGAAATTCACCTGAGTTCTTTTTATTGCAACGAGTACAAGATGAAGTCCATCGATTTGCAATCACCTTTCACCGACAACTTCGAAGTAAAAATAGTTTTGCTTCGCGCTTAGATGAAATCGAAGGATTAGGACCAAAACGGAAAAAAACTCTTTTGAAAGAATTCAAATCTCTAAAAAATATTACAGCAGCAACAGTCGAAGAACTTCAACAAATCGGCTTACCTAAAAATGTCGCACAAAATGTTTTTGACAAATTACATGAAAACTAACAAAGGACGCTTTACAAACACTGTAAAGTGTCCTATCATTTTTTATAAGAAAAATGATAGCCAACAATCGTTTCGGTACAATAGGGGGTATTTCTTCTTAAATGTCAGGTTCCCCTCTTGGTTTTATTCTTACGAATGTATGCGATTTATTTTTTGAAGAAATATACTAGTGGCGAAGGAGTGAAACGATGTTAGAAGTTAAAGATCTGGTAAAGACTTTTGGGAACTACACAGCTGTTGACCATGTATCATTTCAGATTCCAGATGGAAAGATCATGGGATTGATCGGACAAAACGGGGCGGGAAAAACCACGACGTTTCGACTGATTTTAGATTTTTTGACACAAGATCAAGGGGAAGTATTATGGAATGGTCATCATTTAGGAGAAAAAGATTACGATATCATTGGGTATCTGCCTGAAGAACGAGGATTATATCCAAAAGTGACGATCCAAGATCAACTGGTGTACTTTGCGGAATTACGAGGAAAATCAAAAAAAGAAATTGAACCGAAAATCGATTTTTGGATGGGAAAATTCCAAGTAAAAGGCAAGAAAACAGATAAAGTCAAATCGCTATCAAAAGGAAATCAGCAAAAGGTACAGTTGATTGCTACGTTGATCCATGAACCCAAGCTGATCATCCTAGATGAACCATTTAGCGGGTTGGATCCAGTCAACGCAGAACTATTGAAAGATGGGATCATTGAATTAAAAGAGAAGGGTTCTTGTGTGATCTTCTCAAGTCATAATATGGATAATGTTGAAAAAATCTGTGATCATTTGATCATGTTGCGAAATGGGAAAATGGTTTTAGATGGAAAAGTACATGAAATCAGAGAATCTTTTGGCCGAACAAAAGTATTTTTAGAATCTGATCTGACACAACAAGACGTAGCTGAAATCGAAGGTGTTAAAAATGTGACCCTTCATGAAGACCAAACATTGGAAGTCACATTAGAAGATCCAGAGGCAGGGAAAGAGATTTTCACGCGAGCAACTCAGTTTGGCTACATTCCGATGTTCAATCAGCAACCGCCTACTTTGGAAGAGATCTTCAAAATGAAAGCAGGTGAGATGGATGCGTAAATTTTGGATCATTACAAAAGATGTCTATTTAAAAAATATCAAATCTATTTCTTTTCTGATCATGATCTTAGTGCCATTTATTATGATGGGGGTCATTTACGTTGCAGGGAATTTTGCGCAACAAAATAGTGAGGTCAATAAAATTGGGGTCCTATCAGATGATCCGCAGGTGACACAACAACTAGGTCAAGTGAAAACAGATGATTTTGAGTTTAAAGCAATCGATTCGACAAAAAAGGCACAAAAAGAATTGGCAGATGAAAAAATCGATGCCTATATGACCGTTTCGGTAGCTAACGAGGAAGTCAAAGGGAAACTCTATAGCGAAAATTCATTAGGTCAAAGTACGCAGTTACTTATCCAACAACAACTGACGGGTGTGCAATCGATGCTTAGAGCAAGTACGCTGGGCGTTTCGCCAGAAGAAGTAGCAAGTCTTAGTCAGCCAGCAAGTTTTTCCCGCCAAAAAGTCAGTTTCAACGATCAAGGAAAGATGACTGTGGGAGAAGACAATTCTGATGTACAATATGTAGTTAGCTATGTCGCAACGATCATCTTGTTCATCATTATCTTGACGTATGCACAAATCATTGCACAGGAGATTGCTTCTGAAAAGGGTACGCGTATCATGGAAGTGATCTTATCTAGTACAACGGCTCAAAAACATTTCTATGGCAAATTGACAGGCGTTTTGCTTGTTGCTGTGACACAAATGGCATTATATGGCGTGATTTTTGGCGTCGGATTTAATCAATTCAAAAATATGGATATCGTGAAAAATGCTTTAGATGGGATTTCTTTAGATAGCATTTTTGGACCATTCCTATGGTATTCATTGCTATTCATGTTTTTTGGTATCTTGATATTCGCTGTTCTAGCAGCACTATGCGGATCATTAGTGAATAAAGCAGAAGATACAGCAAAGGCGATTTTACCTGTCACCTATTTATCGCTAGGTGGATATATGTTAGGTCTGATCTTAGGTGCGTCTGATCCTAATAATATCGTCATTCGTATCACCTCTTATATTCCATTCCTTTCTTCTTACATCATGCCTGTTCGTTTAGCGAATGAAACGGTCGATGCGAGTGGAGCGATGGTCTCACTTGTCATATTGATCGTAGTCACTTTTGTTTTAATGTTTCTTTCTGCAAATATGTACAAATCCAATGTGCTTGTTTATAGCGAGGGTGGACTATGGAGTTCATTGAAACAATCGATATCGATCATGAGAAATGAACGCAAAAAAGCCTAACACAAAACGAAGATGAAGAAACACGTTCATTAAGAGGAGTTTTCTTAGTGAACGTGTTTCTTTTTATAGATAGACCAATATTTTTTTGATCCGAAGTGAATTAAGATTTTAATGTTGAAAAAAGCGCTTATATTCACTATAATTTTAAGTATACCAATCTGGAGGTCTTAGAATGGATCAATATTTAGAGTTATTGTCAGAAAAATTCCCTACAATGGAAGATGTGATCACAGAGATCATTAATCTGGAGGCAATCTTGCAGCTTCCGAAAGGGACAGAGCTGTTTTTAAGTGATATCCATGGAGAATTTCCAGCGTTCGATCATATTTTGCGTATTGGTTCAGGAAATTTAAAAGAAAAAATCAAAGAGTTGTTTCATGACTCTTTGGATGAAGAAGACATCAAACAACTGACGATCTTTGTTGCTTATCCAGAATATGCTGTCACAACTGAATGGTACGAAAAGCAAGACAAATCACAGCTGATCCATCAATTGATCGAATTGTTACGTTTTACTTCTGTAAAGTATACACGTTCAAAAGTTCGAAAAGGACTGCCTAAAGAGTATAGTTACATCATTGAGGAATTATTGTATATCGACGACCGAGTTGCCGGCAAAAAAGAGTATGTCAAAAAAATCATTGATCAATTGACGTTGATGGGTGAAGAACAGCGTTTTTTGAAAAAATTGGCGCAGACGATCCAAACAATGGTCATTGATCATGTCCATATTGTTGGGGATATCTTTGATCGAGGTACCCAAGCTGCAAAAGTAATGGATCGACTGATGAAATTCTCATCTATCGATATCCAATGGGGAAACCACGATCTTTTATGGCTTGGCGCTTATTGCGGTTCGGAAGCCTGCTTATTGACACTGTTAAGGATTGCCGCTCGGTACAACTATTTATTTGATTTGGAGAAAGAATATGGCTTGAACTTTCGTATTCTAGCTTCTTTTTCAAATGATAATTATGATGAAAATCCTCTGTTTACACCAAAAAATCATGAGGAGTTAACAACAAGAGAACGAAAAGAAATGGAGAAGATCCATCAAGCACTTGCAATCATGCAATTTAAAGTGGAGTCACAAATATTGGAACGACGACCAGAGTTTGAGATGGCCCAACGAGATTTATTGACTCAAATCGATTATTCTCACAACACGATCAAGTTAGATGGAACGGTTCATACGATCAATGGCGCTTGCTTTCAAACGATTGATCCAAAGAATCCGAATCAATTGTTGCCAGAAGAAAGACAAGTGATCGATAGCTTGATGTACTCATTTCAACATTCTTTGAGAATGAAGAAGCATATGGAATTTTTGTTGACCAAAGGAGCAATGTATCTGACATATAATCAGCATCTTTTGTTTCATGGATGTATACCGATCGACCAAGAAGGTGGCTTCCTGTCATTTTCTTTAGAAAATAAAAGTTATTCTGGTAAAAAATTATTGGATTTCTTTGAAAAGCAAATCCGAACTAGTGCGAAAAAGATTACTGTAAAAGATGATCTGGCAACAGATTTGATTTGGTATGCTCAGATCGGACCATTTTCGCCGCTCTTTGGGAAAAGTAAGATGGCAACATTTGAACGTTATTTTCTAACCGAAAAGGAAACTCATATAGAGAAAAGAAATCCTTATTATACTTTAAGAAACGAGGAATGGTTCAGCAAGAAAGTTCTTAAAGAATTTGGTGTAGAAGAAAATGGATCAGTCATCATCAACGGTCATACTCCGGTCAAAGTCAAAAAAGGAGAATCACCGATCAGAGCCAATGGTACCGTCTTTGTGATTGATGGTGGACTATCGAAGGCGTATCAAAAAACGACTGGGATCGCTGGTTATTCGCTATTGTGTAACTCTTATGGTTTTCAAATTGTTACCCATTACCCCTCCCTTGGTATTGAACAGCAATTAAAAAAGACGAGTAATCAAGCAGATGTCAAGAAAGTGATCGATCAACAACTACCTAGAAAATTTAACCGAGACACATCCAAAGGAATAGAGTTGCAACAACAAGTCAACCAATTGAAACGTTTATTGGCTTATCAACGCAAACAATAAAAAAATACGCGGAAGACTGATAGATTCAAGTGATCTGCGTATCATATTGCATTAATATTCTTGCACAAAATAGGTGAATAGCTGCTGATCAAGTGGATTTGTGCGGTGAGTAAGCTCTGGATGCCATTGGACACCTAATAGTTTTAGTTCCGTACTTTCCACGCCTTCAATCAGGCCATCCGGTGAAAGAGCAGTAGCTTTTAGATCAGGGGCCAATTCTTTTACTGCTTGATGATGGTACGAATTTACAAAATACGATGTAGGAAGAAATTTATTTAATGTCGTATCCGTAAGAATAGTGACTTCATGAGTGGCAAATTGTGGCTCAGTCGGAAATTGATCGTGTTTAATAGATCAGTCGGAATATAGAGATAGGTCTTGGTATAAGCTTCCTCCAAGGGCAACATTCAAAAGTTGCATGCCACGACAAACTGCGAGGATCGGTTTCTTTTGTTTTAGTGCTTCTTTGATCAATGCTTCTTCAAAATGATCTCTTTGTAGATTCGTTTCCATCAGTTTAGGATGCGGAGCTTCATGATAAAGTTGAGGTGAAACATCTTGACCGCCTGCAAGGATCAGCTTGTCGATCTTCTGGATGTAAGAAGACGCACTGCTAGGTTCAGAGATCGGCAAGATCATAGGCAGTCCGCCAGCCTGCTGGACTGCGTTGACAAATCCTTGAGGGGTATAGGTTACTTGGTTTCCCTGAAAGGTATCAGTTGCTCTGATCAACTGATTACCGGCAATTCCAATGATAGGTGACATAATAATTCCTCCCAATAATAAATTAGACATATTCTATCAGTAATTTAAAAATTTTTAAAACACTTTGTATATATGAAGAAAAAACTTATTTTATCGTTCGTCCCTTTGGAAAAATAATTTTTTACAAAGAGAATGAGAGAACGCTGTTGAATTCTATTCATATTTTGTTATACTTTAATTAAAGTACGAATAAAAAAGGTTGGGCGCAAGCTTCAAGGATCTAGTTCTTCAAGGGGTGAGAAGAACGTTTTTTGAAAGTGCCTGATTTTAAACAGTTATCTTAAAAGGGTACATACTTTCAATGAAAAAGAAAGCATGTGCCCTTTTTTTTAACAGAAAGGATGTGTGAATTTTGCTAGAGGCTCTAGAGAAGATAAAAGAAGCGGAACAAAAAAATCAACAATCGTTGGTCAAGTTGAACGAAGAATTAAATAATTATTCTGAGTCAAAAGAAAAAGAATTAGCAGCAATAGAAGAAAAACATCGGCAACAGTTAGCGCAGTTGATCGAGGAGAAAATCAGTTTGGAAGAAAAACAAACTGCAGAACAAAAAGAGCAGTTGAAGGCAACTGAAAAAGAACTTCAGGAACGCTTGCTTGAGCAATATCAGACACATCAAGAACAAGCAATCTCGGCGATTATCGAAAGGGTGATACAGACATATGGCCGTCACTAAGATGGAAAAAGTGACTCTCATTTCAGATAAGAAAAATCAAGGGCAGATCCTGCAAGTTGTTCAAGGAATGCATGCTGTTGAAATTCGTGACCTTTTTCAAGAATCTGAGAATAATGAATGGGTAGAAAAATATTTCCCTGAAACTGCTACGATCGACAAAGAATCTAAAGCAGCCGTTTTGACAAGTGAACTATCAGAAATAAGAACAGCGATTCAATTTATTGAACATCACGGAGAAAAAGGACAGAAAAAAAGACATCTAAAAAGACGGGAACTCTCTTTACAAGAATTGGAAAGAGATTACTCTGAAGAGGCGTTTCAAAGGAAATTAAATGAAGTACTCTCACTGAAAGAACGATGGGAACAATTGATAGATGAACGTGATCAGTTAGAAAGTGAAGAAGAATGGTTGAATAACTGGCAAAATCTTGATGCGACACCTTCTGCTTTTCTTAGTCAGGTTACGTCATTCGTCATCGGAACAGTCAGTGCAGCCAATGCCGAAGCCTTCAAAGAAGAACTGGCAAAGATACAAGATATCTATCTTGAGGAAGTCAACGCGACACAAACAACGGTCTATTTTGCTTATATCGTTTTGCAAAACAAGATGCAAGCTGTAGATGATATCGCTAGTCGTTATGGGTTCGTCAAAGAAGAGTATAAATACGAAAATAGTCCGCGCCAACAGCTAAATGTTGTAAAGAAACAACTAACTGAAATCAGTAAGCAACAAAAGAAGCTTGCTTCTGAAATTGCTAGTTGCAGTGGCTATATTGTTGAATTTGAATGGACAGAAGAAATCCTTTTGGCTAGAGCAGAGCGAGTAGCAATCACGAATCGACTGGTCCACTCACCATACTTGATCATTGTGCAAGGTTGGATAGATAGTGAAGAAAAAGAAGATTTTATCCATTTGTTGCAACAAGAACATTTGGCAGAAGAAGTATATGTCAGTTTTGAAGAACCAACGGAGAACGAAATAGCAGAAGAAGTACCAACTAAACTGAAAAACCATCCAATCGTAGCACCATTTGAAATGTTGACGGAGATGTACAGTTTGCCAAAGTATGAAGAGGTAGATCCTACGCCATGGATGACCCCATTTTATCTAGTCTTTTTCGGGATGATGGTGGCTGATATCGGGTATGGATTACTGATGTTTCTAGGCGCTTTTCTTGTCCAAAGATTCATCGTACTGCCTCGTAGTATGCAGCGATTTGCTAAATTTTTTGAGATTTTAGCGGTCCCTTCAATTATTTGGGGATTCATCTATAGTTCCTTCTTCGGAAACGAGCTGCCAAAAGAGATAGGTGGTATCCATTTACCGTTTCCGATATTATCAACGACCAACGATGTCAATACGATCTTGATCTTGTCTGTCATCTTTGGCTTGATCCAGATACTAGTTGGATTATTTATTGCAGCAAAGGAAAATATAAAACGTAAAGCGTATATCGATGCGGTCAATGAAGGTTTTGCTTGGCAAGGGATTTTGATGGGGATCATCTTTGTTTTGCTAGGCATGATGATCTTAAAGAACCAAGCATTTGTTTACCTAGGAATCGGATTAGCAGTTCTTTCCGCATTGTGCATCCTGATCATTCCTATTTTTCAATCTTCATCGAAAGTCAAAGGGATGGCGAAGGGTGCCTATAACTTGTATGGCTTGACCGGATATATCGGAGATTTGGTCAGTTACACTCGTTTGATGGCTTTAGGAATATCTGGAGGGAGCATCGGTGCTGCGTTCAATATGTTAGTGGCATTCATGCCACCCGCTGCACGTTTTAGTGTGGGGATCATCCTGATCATTGCACTTCATGCCCTTAATATGTTTTTGACACTTTTAAGTGCATATGTCCATGGTGCAAGACTACAATACGTTGAATTTTTTGGGAAATTTTATAGTGGAGGCGGACGTGCCTTCAAACCGTTCAAAACAGCGGAGAAATACGTCAACATCAATCATAAGAAAAAATAGATATAATTGGAGGAATTTGAAACAATGATGGATTATTTGATTAGTCAAAACGGTGGAATGGTATTTGCGGTATTAGCGATGGCAACAGCAACGATTTTTTCAGGGATTGGATCTGCTAAAGGAGTTGGTATGACAGGGGAAGCTGCAGCAGCTTTGACGACAAGCCAACCGGAAAAATTTGGTCAAGCACTGATTTTACAGTTGCTTCCAGGGACACAGGGACTTTACGGATTTGTTATTGCCTTTTTGATCTTCATCAATTTGGGAAGCGATATGACAGTTGTTCAAGGACTTAATTTTTTAGGTGCCTCTTTACCAATCGCATTTACGGGCCTATTTTCTGGTATCGCTCAAGGGAAAGTTGCCGCTGCTGGTATTCAAATCTTAGCGAAAAAACCAGAACACGCAACGAAAGGAATCATTTATGCGGCGATGGTAGAGACATATGCTATCCTAGGATTCGTTATTTCTTTCTTACTTGTTCTAAATGCTTAAGATTCATAAGGAGGAAGCCCAGTGGATGCTATTGATAAAATCATCACGCAGATGAATAAAACAGCGCAAGAAGAACGAACACTTCTCGAAGCGACGAAACGAAACGAAATCGAGCAAGAATTTGAAACGAAGCGATTAAAATTAGAAAATGACTTTCAAAAACAAAAAGCAAGGCAATTAGAAGGCATTGAGCGAAATTACCGCCAATTGAGAAATAGACAGCAAGTAGAAAGTCGACAACAGACGTTGAATGAGAAGCAAAATTTTTTACAACGGTTATTTACAGAAGCTACTACTCAACTGGAAAGCCAACCTAAAGAAGCGCAAATAGATTTGATGACAGAAATGCTTCATACATTGACTTTGACGGGACAAGTTCGTTTGATTTTAGGCGAAAAAACAGTGGATCATGTTTCTTTAGAATTGATCGATAAGTGGAATAATGAACTTCCCTTTGAATTGGTATTGGATGAAGAAGTGATTGAAAAGCAAGCTGGTTTTTTGATCGATGATCAAGGCGTACAGTATAACTTTTTGTACCGTAATTTAATAAGAGAAGTGGAAGAAACGATGCGCTTCGAAATTGCTCAACAATTATTTGATTAAGGAGGGATGACGAATGGAGTACCATGAATTGAATCCCTTGATACGTGGCAGAGAACTGGAATTGATCTCTAAAGAGACCTTTGACCGAATGCTTCAAGTTGATTCAATCGAAGACCTTGGAGAGATTTTAAAGACCACGATCTACAGTCCCTATATCCACGAAGGATTTGAGTATGATTTTGAAGATAATCTTGCAAAAGAACGAAGCGAGTTATTCAAATGGTTGAAAGAGTCTTCCCCAGAACCAGAAATCGTTTGGATCTACACGATGCGTTATACATTTCATAATTTGAAGGTGTTGACGAAGTCAGAGATGACTGGAAAAGATTTAGACCATCTGTTCATTGATGATGGGTTCTATACACTTGAGGAAGTGAAAGATGCGATCCATACACAAGCATCGTCTGTCTTACCAAGTAACCTGATGACTTGTATCAAAGAAGTGCGAGAATATTTTGATGCCTCTTCTGTTTTGCAGGGAATCGATGTCATTTATGATCGATGTTTTCTGACAGAACAGCGTAGATTAGGGGAAAAACTTGGCTATCAGGAGTTACTAGAAGAAATCATCGCTTTCATTGATTTGACGAATATTACAACTATGGCAAGAGGAATCCTACAGCAACAATCTCTTGGATTCATGACCACAGTCATCTCTAGCTCAGGAGAGATTGCGAAGGAAAATTTCTTGTCCTTTGTGCACAGTGATCTCGAATCGTATATTCAATTTTTACAATCTACAAATTATAGCGAGTTATTAAAACCGGTAATACAGGATGGGATGATCGATTTGGTGAGGTTAGAGCAACTGAAAGATGACTATTTAAGTTCTTATTATCAAATTGCTCAGACCCAAGCTTTTGGACCTTTACCTCTATTGGCCTTTATGAACGCGAAAGAAGTAGAATGCAAGAATCTTCGACTGTTGATCATTGGTAAAAGAAATCATTTTTCGATCGAACAGTTAAAAGAAAGGATGAGACAAGTCTATGACGCATAAAATAGGTGTAGTGGGCGATAAAGATTCTGTCTTGCCATTCAAATTATTTGGATTCGATGTTCGAAATAGTGCTACGAAGCAGGAGATCAGACACGCTGTTGATGAGATGGCTAAACAAGAATACGGGGTCATTTATTTAACGGAGCAGTGCGCAAAGGAAATCCCTGAAACGATCGAACGCTATAAAGGACAGTTGACACCAGCAATCATCTTGATCCCAAATCATCAAGGATCTTTGGGAATCGGGATTGCTGAGATACAAAAAAGTGTAGAAAAAGCAGTTGGACAAAATATCTTATAATAGAAAAAGGAGATAATCATTTGCAAATTGGAAAAATCATAAAAGTCTCCGGTCCTCTCGTTATGGCAGAAAATATGTCGGATGCAAGTATCCAAGACATGTGTTTAGTGGGAGATTTAGGAGTCATCGGTGAAATTATCGAGATGCGTGGCGATGTCGCATCGATTCAGGTTTACGAAGAAACTTCAGGCATCGGTCCTGGAGAACCCGTTCGATCGACTGGTGAAGCATTGTCAGTCGAACTTGGACCAGGGATCATCGCTCAAATGTTTGATGGTATCCAACGGCCTTTAGATACATTTATGGAAGTAACTCAAAGTAATTTTCTAGGCCGGGGTATCCAATTGCCCGCATTGGATCATGAGAAAAAATGGTGGTTCGAACCTATAAGTGAAATCGGGGATGAGGTCAGTGCTGGTGATGTAATCGGCTATGTCGACGAAACTAAGATCATCAAGCATAAAATCATGGTTCCTCACGGTATCAAAGGGAAAATCGAGAAGATCGAAAGAGGCTCATTTACGATCGATGAACCAGTCTGTGTCATTAATACAGAAGATGGCAAGAAAGAATTAACGATGTTACAGAAATGGCCCGTACGAAGAAGCCGCCCTATCAAAGAAAAATTGAATCCTGATGCACCAATGATCACAGGACAACGGGTCATCGATACATTCTTCCCTGTAACAAAGGGTGGTGCAGCAGCTGTTCCAGGTCCATTCGGTGCAGGAAAGACAGTTGTACAGCATCAGATCGCCAAATGGGCAGATGTTGATTTAGTGGTCTATGTGGGCTGTGGTGAACGTGGCAATGAAATGACGGATGTACTGAACGAGTTTCCAGAATTGATCGATCCAAATACTGGGGAGTCATTGATGGAACGTACAGTATTGATCGCTAACACTTCCAATATGCCGGTAGCGGCCCGAGAAGCTTCTATCTATACAGGTATCACCATCGCGGAATACTTCCGTGATATGGGGTATGATGTGGCAATCATGGCAGATTCAACTTCTCGCTGGGCAGAAGCACTCCGTGAAATGAGCGGACGTTTGGAAGAGATGCCTGGGGATGAAGGTTATCCTGCGTACCTAGGTTCTCGTTTAGCAGAATATTATGAACGCTCTGGTAGAGTGATTGCGTTAGGTTCAGATAATCGTGAAGGAAGTATTACAGCAATCAGCGCAGTTTCACCATCTGGCGGGGATGTTTCAGAACCAGTCACACAAAATACGTTACGGGTCGTGAAAGTTTTCTGGGGATTGGACTCAACATTAGCCCAAAAACGACATTTCCCATCGATCAACTGGATTCAAAGTTATTCCTTGTATTCAACTGAAGTAGGAAAATATATGGATCAAGTGTTACAAGAAAACTGGTCAGAGATGGTTGCCACTGGCATGCGTATTTTACAGGAAGAAGAACAATTGAATGAAATCGTACGCTTAGTAGGGATCGACTCCTTATCCGACAATGACCGTTTGACATTGGAAGTCGCAAAATCGATCCGTGAAGACTACTTACAACAAAATGCGTTTGATGATGTCGATACATTTACTTCTAGGGAAAAACAATTCAAAATGCTAAAAATGATTTTGATGTTTGGCGAAGAAGCACGCAAGGCTTTAAGTTTAGGTGCGTATCTTAATGAGATCATGGATGGCACTGTTTCTATCAGAGAACGTATCGGTCGAAGCAAATACATTCCAGAAGACGATCTATCAAAATTAGATGCGATCAATCAGGAAATCAAAGAAACGATGAAAGCAATCATCTCTGAAGGGGGAATGACCAATGATTAAAGAATATCGAACGATCGAAGAAGTGGTCGGACCTTTGATGGCGGTAGAAAAAGTTTCTGGAGTAAAGTATGAAGAACTGATCGAAGTCCGCATGCAAAATGGTGAGATCCGTCGGGGACAAGTACTTGAAGTGCAAGAAGATAAAGCAATGGTCCAGATTTTTGAAGGAACTAGTGGAATCAATCTAAGAGATTCTTCTGTTCGTTTCTTAGGTCATCCACTGCAATTGGGTGTATCAGAAGATATGATCGGTCGCGTCTTTGACGGACTAGGTAGACCAAAAGACAATGGACCAGAAATCTTGCCAGAGAAATATTTGGATATCAACGGTGAAGTAATCAATCCCGTTGCGAGAGACTATCCCGATGAGTTCATCCAAACAGGTATTTCGGCAATCGATCATTTGAACACGTTAGTTCGCGGACAAAAACTACCAGTCTTTTCTGGTTCAGGGTTACCCCATAAAGAATTAGCTGCACAAATTGCGAGACAAGCAACTGTACTGGATTCTTCAGATGATTTTGCTGTCGTTTTTGCCGCAATAGGCATCACTTTTGAAGAAGCAGAGTTTTTCATGGAAGATTTCCGTCAAACGGGCGCAATCGATCGGTCGGTGATGTTCATGAATTTGGCCAATGATCCAGCAATCGAAAGGATCGCGACACCAAGAATGGCGCTGACAGCTGCAGAATATCTGGCTTATGAAAAAGGCATGCATGTGTTGGTCATCATGACAGACATGACCAACTATGCCGAAGCGTTGCGCGAAATCTCCGCTGCTCGTCGAGAAGTACCAGGGCGCCGTGGCTATCCGGGCTATCTCTACACGAATTTGGCGACATTGTTTGAACGTGCAGGGCGTATTCGAGGGTTGAAAGGATCAGTGACACAAATACCGATCTTGACGATGCCAGAAGATGATAAAACCCACCCAATACCCGATTTGACCGGCTACATCACTGAAGGACAGATCATTTTGACTAGAGAGCTGTATAAGAGTGGCATCCAGCCACCAATTGATGTATTGCCGTCTCTTTCTCGTTTGAAAGACAAAGGAACAGGCGCTGGGAAAACACGAGAGGATCATGCAGCAACGATGAATCAATTATTCGCAGCTTATGCACAGGGAAAACAGGCAAAAGAATTAGCTGTCGTTTTGGGCGAATCTGCATTATCAGATGTCGATAAAATCTATGCGAAATTTGCGGAGCGATTCGAGAATGAATATGTGAATCAAGGATTCTATACAAACCGAACAATTACAGAAACACTTGATTTAGGTTGGGAACTTTTAGCGATGCTTCCACGAACTGAATTAAAACGGATCAAAGACGATCTACTGGATAAGTATCTGCCGGAAGGGAAGTGAGTTTTTCGATGCGATTAAACGTCAATCCAACTAGAATGGAATTAACTCGATTAAAAAAACAATTGACGACCGCAACCAGAGGGCATAAACTTTTAAAAGACAAACAGGATGAATTGATGCGACAATTTATTCTATTGATTCGTAAAAATAATGACTTGCGACAGACAGTGGAAAAAACAATGGAACAGGCGATGAGTGACTTCGTTTTGGCGAAATCAACGATCAATGACTCGTTCATCGAGGAGTTGCTCGCTTTGCCTACTGAAAATGTGGAACTTTCTGTCGTAGAGAAAAATATCATGAGTGTCAAAGTACCAATCATGAATTTTCAGTATGATGAGCAACTAAGTGATGCGCCATTAGAATATGGTTTTCTGAATTCCAACGCTGAATTGGATCGTTCGATCGATCGTTTCACCCATTTGTTACCGAAACTTCTAGAGTTATCAGAAATCGAAAAATCGTGTCAGTTGATGGCAGAAGAAATCGAGAAGACAAGAAGACGGGTCAATGCTTTAGAGTATATGACGATCCCACAGTTGGAAGAAACGATTTATTATATTAAAATGAAACTGGAAGAAAATGAACGTGCGGAAGTGACTCGTTTGATCAAAGTCAAAAATATGGGTAATAAGCAGTAGCCAAAAAGCGACCGTCTGAGTGAATGATTCTTTAGACGAAACGAAAAATTTGCTGCAAAAGCTTGAGAGAGTCGAAAAAGAGGCTGGGGCAGAAGTGTTTAACTCCGAGAAATAAGAAGAACTTCACGAAAATTGCTTTTCAAATTTTTGTGAAGTTCAGCTTATTTAAGAAGGAGTTGCTTCTGCTCCCACCGTTTATTCGTTTTTAAAGAATGAGACCAAAGTGTTTCTTACTTTTGTCCCACGCGCTCACTTTTGTAAATGAAAACAAAAAAGGAATGTCTGTCATGAAAAAGAAAAGGAACAAAAAAATATCGCCCGTACAATTGATTGCGGCAGGATTTTTTGTCTTGATACTCATTGGAGGAGGCTTGCTCTCCTTGCCAATGTTTAGTCAAAACGGGCAACAAACAAATTTTTTGGATGCGTTGTTTACGGCTACTTCGGCAATCTGCGTCACAGGATTGACCACACTAAATACAGCAGAGCATTGGAATAGTGCCGGCCAGCTTTTGATCATGATGCTGATTGAAATAGGTGGATTGGGTTTCATGATGATCCCTATTCTCTTTTTCGCATTAGCAAAGAAAAAAGTCAGCTTCAGTATGCGGATCGTTTTAAAGGAAGCATTGAACCTTGAAGAGATTTCTGGTGTCATGAGTCTTATGCTTTATATCCTGAAATTTGCAGTAGTTATCCAGTTATTGGGTGCCTTAGCATTGAGTTTCGCATTTGTGCCTAAATTTGGCTGGGGCAAAGGTATCTGGTTTAGTATTTTTCATGCAGTATCCAGTTTTTGTAATGCAGGGTTTGATTTACTGGGAGATAGTTTGCATGACTATCAGACAAATGCTTATTTGATCATGGTGATCTCAGTATTGATCATTGCAGGTGGGTTAGGATTCATTGTTTGGCGAGATTTGTTAAGCTATCACAAAGTAAAAAGAATCACGCTACATTCCAAAATTGCGTTGACAGTGACAGCCAGCCTATTGATCGGTGGATTTATTCTGTTTTTCTTTACGGAAAGAAACGGACTGAAACTAGTAGATGGAACATTTTGGGAAAAGTTAGCGAATACCTTTTTCATGAGTGTGACACCAAGAACTGCAGGGTATTATTCCATTGATTATTTGAGGATGAGCCATGCAGGATTGATCGTAACAATGTTTTTGATGTATATCGGAGGAACTTCTGGTTCAACAGCTGGCGGCTTGAAAACAACGACGTTAGGGATATTGTTCATTCAGATGCGGGCGATGTTCAAAGGGAAAACTCGTGCGGAAGCATTTGGTCGAACAATTCGCCAAGCGGCTGTTCTACGAGCTTTGACACTCTTCTTTGTTACTCTGACGTTATGTGTAGTGGCTATCATGATCTTGTCTGTCACAGAAACCTTTCCAAGTACTTCGGGAATCGAGTACATTGCTTTTGAAGTATTTTCCGCTTTTGGTACGGTAGGGTTGACAATGGGTCTGACACCAGACTTATCAGTTGTGGGCAAACTGGTCATCATTTCATTGATGTACATCGGACGTGTTGGGGTCATGACTGTTATTTTTTCTTTATTAGTCAAAGCAAACAAAGCAGAACCAAACTACAAGCTCCCTGAAGAAAGTGTCATGATTGGCTAGAGGTTGGAAAAGAAGGATTTCACTTCAAAAAAGTAAAAGAATCACAGAAATTGCGTTTCAAATTTTTGTGAATATCGGATTGATTATCGAAGGGGCTGCTTCTTTTTCATTGTTTCATATTTAAAGAATGGGACAAAAGTGTTTTTTACTTTTGTCCCATTCTCGTTTTTTTTATTTGTCTCGACCACTTTTTTTAGTATCTAGGTAGTGATCTAACCACGGATGATTTCGATCTTGTAGCCGTCTGGATCTACAATGAAGTAATAAGAAGGGGCTGTTCCAGGCAGACCTTTTAAGTCAGTCACATTGAATCCTTCTGCTTGATGTTTTTCATGAAGTGCTTCTAAATCATCTGAGGCAATTGCAATGTGTCCATAGCCATTTCCTAAATCGTAAGCTTCATGGTCATAATTATAAGTAAGCTCTAATTCGTAGTCGTCTCCAGGTAAAGTTAAATAAACAAGTGTAAATTTACTTTCTGGAAAGTCGCGACGACGGCTTTCTTCAAAGCCAAATGCCTTTTGATAAAATTCTAGGGAAGCGTCAAGATCTTTTACTCGTACGCAAGTATGAGCCATTTTCATAAGTAAAATCCATCCTTTCTTTTTTTCAATCATATCAAAAAAAGAATAAAAAATAATAGATTTGCGCTTGTTTATGAGAAAACTCTCATGTAGAATAAAAGAAAATAAGTTTAAGGTGGACAAACAAACATGGATAAACCAGTATTTGGTGAGAAAGAACAATCAGCAGAGTATTTGAATCGATATGCTGCCTATATAATCGTCGAAAAAAATAACGAAATTGCACTGATTGAAGCACCAAATGGAGCCTTTTTTTTACCTGGTGGAGAGATTGAAGGGCAAGAAACAAAGAAAGAAGCACTTCGTCGTGAGTTGATCGAAGAGATGGGGATCGCGGCGGAGATCGACATCTATCTAGGTGAAGCAGATGAATATTTTTATTCTAATTATCGTAAAACACATTACTATAATCCCGGTTATTTTTATGTTGCAAGCAACTGGCAACAAGTGGGGGAACCGACTGAAAAAACGAATCAGATCTGGTGGGTAAGTCCCGTTGATGCTATTCAAAAATTGAAACGTGGGAGTCATAAATGGGCTGTTGAGCAATGGCTAACAAAAAAGAAATAAACAAGAAACACAAACCTGAGTAAAGAAGAGGTTTGTGTTTCTTAATTTTTTTCACATGCAATTTTGACGATAGTATTAGTTAAAACTATAATACATATTTTTTGATTGCTTCTGCTACACCATGTTCATCGTTTGTGGTCGTGATGACATTTGCTGCTTCTTTCACTAGTGGGATAGCATTTCCCATAGCGACACCTAATCCAGCATATTCGATCATTGAGAGGTCGTTTTCGTTATCACCGATCGCCATGATCTCATCTTGTGCGATACCCAAATGTTGGGCAAGATTTGCTACAGCTGCTCCTTTGCTTGCTTCTTTATTCAACACTTCAAAGTAATAAGGAGCACTCTTCACTGTCGTATATTTTTCACGGAAAGCTTGCGGCAAACGAGCGATAGCAGCATCTAAGACTTCTGGTTCATCGATCATCATCATCTTCACTAGATTCATATCCGGTGTCATTTCTTCGGGTGTGCGGTATTTCAATGGCATCTTGACTAAGCTTGCTTCATGGATCGTGTAAGCACTGATGTCACGGTTGGGTGTGTAGATCGCTTTGTCATCGATCGAGTGTAGATGGCTGCCGACGCGACGTGCCATTACTTCGATCTCTAGGAAATCTTCATGGGTCAATCCATGACGGGCGATGATCCTACCAGATTTTGTTTGTTGAACTAATGCACCATTATAAGTGATGACATAATCATTTTCTTGGAATAGATCCAATTCATCCAATTGCTCTTTGACACCGGGTAATGGACGACCTGTACATAATACGATGGCCACTCCTTGGGCTACAGCTTTTGCAAATGCTTCTTTGACTTCTGACGTGATTTCTCTTTTTTCATTTAATAGGGTACCATCGATGTCGATGGCGACTAACTTGATAGACATAATTTCCTCCAGTATTTAATTTATTTCCTCGATCAATGAACCATTACGTATATGACGGGCGAATTCTTGATACGTTTCATCGAATAGATCGTAGTGGTTTCGTAAAGATGGATCGACCATTTCTTTAGGGAAAAAGAAACGCTCATCTCCTTGCTCTTGTCCAGCAAGAGCAGCCACCAGTTGGCTCACCTCTGATAATTCTACCAAAGTTCTGTCATTTCTCAAAATCTCGATTTGCGTGCGGTGTCGATTTTCCTCAGGACGATAAAAGTCGTAAGGCAGATCGTAACTTGAATTCACTGCAGTATAGTAAATAGGATTATAACCGACTCTTTCAACAAGTGTAGTCAGTTCTTTGATCAAGTGTGACGAGCGATCACCAGAAAAGGCAGCTGATTTCAATGGTTTTCGATTTAAAAAGCGCTTGGCTAGATCATTCAAAATGGGATCATCTGATTTTGTCCATTGAGTGAAGTAAGTTCCTAAGACACCGTCATCTAATTTCAAATAGTCATTCAATGTAAATTTTTCATCAAGAAAAGGCAATAAAAGTTGTGAGTGCAACTCAAAACTGCTAGGATCTTCACGATAAAGTTCATGGGCACGGTGCAAGAGATGTTCCAAAATGACTTCCATTCCACGGGAAACTGGATGGAAGTAGACTTGGACATACATCTGGTAACGACTAACGATATAATCTTCCACTGCATGCATCCCACTCATTGAAAAGGCGATACCACCCTCATACGGACGGATCACACGCAAGATTCGAGTGAGATCGAATGTTCCGTATTCTGTGCCAGTGAAGTAAGCATCTCTTAACAAGTAGTCCATGCGATCTGCATCGATTTGGCTAGAAATCATTTGGACGACTTGAGGATTAGGATACGTTTTTTGGATTACGCTCGCGACTTTTTCTGGGAAACCAGCCTCTACTCGGTTAAGAATTTGGTAAACTTCTGTTTCAGGTGAAGTAATGATTTCGACAGTGATTGCTTCGTGATCCGTATGAAAGATATGTTCGAATGTATGTGAATAAGGTCCATGGCCGATATCATGAAGTAGCGCTGCGCATAACGTGACTAAACGTTCTTGATCATCCCAGCCATCACGCCCCATTTTTTCTTGAGGAAAGTTACGGGAAAAAATATCGCAGATCCGTCGCGATATTTCGTATACGCCTAAAGAATGTGTAAAGCGGCTATGTTCTGCTCCATGAAAGGTAAAGGAAGCTGTTCCTAGCTGCTTGATCCGACGAAGGCGCTGGACTTCTTTGGAATTTATCAAATCTAAAATTACTTGATGCTGTACATGGATGTAGTTATGAACAGGATCACGAAAAACTTTTTCCATCGGTAGCATCTGATATTTATATGGTATAGTCATGGGCAAGCTCCTTTATCTTATTTCGTTCCTGCATACGATCGATCTGTGCTGTCCATTCATCTGTAAGGACATGGTCCTTTTTCCATTGATTGGAGTCAAGTTGCTGACCAGGTAAGTATAACTGATCGAAAGCATGAATGAAGCGTTGTTTGACTTCCTCAACAGTAAAGGAAGCAGCAAGCAGTGTCTCTAAAGTCTTCATGCTTTCAGGAATGACTGCAGGATAGCCATTGTTTCCAAAGTCATCTTGTAAAGATGCTTGATAGAATTTTTTCATGGCTGATCCTCTTGCTTGCTGATCGCCATTGACACTTAAATACATCATAACAGAGATGCCATTTTTTATTCTTCGTTGAGCGATCCCAGCAAATTTTTTGCCACGAATACTCAGATCATAAGTACCAGGGCAATAGGAATGGGTGACTTCAAAGGCCTGGATGTCAGCCTCAGGAAATGCTACTTTAGTCAGTGTCAGCATTTTTTTGTACGCATCATCGATCGAGATCTTGGCGTCTTCGTTTTGAGGGAAGATCAATGAGATATTCAAGATCCCACTATCTGAAATAATCCCCAATCCACCAGAATTTCTTACCACTGGGACGAATCCTAAGTCTCTTAATTCCTTTATTCCGTCTTTCAAATAAGGTGCCCGTGTGTCTTTCATTCCTAGAATCACCGTTTGATCGTACTGCCAAAAATGTAAAAAGACCGTATTGTTTTTTTTGGAATACTCGGTTAATATATCCGTCAGGGCAAAAGGGGTAAAATCATTTGTATGATAAGTTTTTTGATCCAAAATGGTTGTTGGATACATGCCATTCACTCCTTTTGTAATTGGTTGATTGAAAAAACAGAGTGCTGAAAGCCTGTTTCTTCATTATTATACTCTAAATGATAAAAGATGTTGTGAAAAAAATCTTCTTAGGTTTTCATACAAGTTGGTTGACAAATATGGGAAAACTGGGAACAATGTAGCTATGAGAAGCAAAGGAGAATGAAAAAATGGAACGATCAAATGGTACACCTATTTCAATTAAATTACGTACGAAAGTTCAACAACACGGTGAACAGCAAGATTTTTTCTTTGATTTAAAAGGACAAATGGTCAAAATCGGTGACACTCTATACATACGTTATCAAGAAGTCCAAGAGGGAACAGATAAGGAAGTGCCAGTGACGATCAAGCTGATGCCAGATGGTCATGTCCAATTGATTCGCGCAGGTGAGATGCGGATGCGCTTGAAATTCGGCTACCGTGAGCGCCTAGAAACGAATTATAAAACACCTTACGGAATGATCCAAGTTGAAACATTTACAAAAGAATTACATGTAAGTTTGAAGGATCGACCAACAGCGGGAAAAGTCCTCATTGATTATGATTTATTTATGGGGCCTGAAAAATTAGGCGAATATTATTTAACTTTGGACTTTACTGCTTAAATCGTAAAGAAACGTTTGATTTTTTGCGTTTGATTTTGTATGATAAGGAATAGACTGTGAAAGGACGTGTCCTGATTGGAAATTAGTGTATTTGAAGGTGCAAACAAAAACGAATTATCGATGATCGAAGTAGCACACGCGATCTTAGAACAACGTGGCGATGTGATGGATTTTTCTGATTTAGCAAACCAAATCCAAAACTATCTTGGAAAATCAGATAGTGAAATTCGTGATTCACTCGCACAATTTTATACTGACTTAAATATTGATGGTAGCTTTATTTCATTAGGCGACAATCGCTGGGGCTTGCGTTCATGGTATGCAATCGATTCAATCGATGAAGAAGTCAACCATGGAATCGACGAAGAAGATGAAGATACACCTCGTCGACGCAAACGTAAAAAAGTAAATGCCTTTATCAATGATGATGAAGATGCAATCGATTATAATGATGACGACCCAGAAGATACTGATTTGTCTGACGAAGACGATGATGATCTTTTTGAAGATGATGATGACGATGATGAAGAAATCGCTGCTTATAACTCTGACCTACAAGAAATAGGTGCAGACGATACAAGTGATGATGAAGAAGAATTGCCAGGAAACATCGAAGAGGATCTAAGCATTATAGAAGATGACGATGAAGACTACGAAGACGAAGAATTTACTGAAGAGTAAATGTCTTTCAAAGAGGGCGGGACAGCAGAAATTACTTCTGCTCCCGCCTTTTTTTCGTATTTAGAAGAGGGCGAGACAAAAGTGTTTCTTACTTTTGTCCCACCTTTTTTCTATCTTTAAATCAGTATGTACATAAAAAATAAATCATTTTGAAACTTTTTGGTGATTCAAAACGTCATAGTAGGTGAGACGGAAAGGGGCTGAGTTCGATTTTTACTAGTTATAGGAAAAAGAAACAGATTGAAAAATCTAAACGTTTATTAAATGAATTGATTCAAACGGAATATGAAAAGATGTATCGGATCACAATGACTTATGTTCATGATAAAGAAGAAGCATTAGATGTCATGCAAGATAGCTTTCACAAAGCATTAACTTATTTTGAGAAAGGAGAAGACATCGAACACTTTGCCGCATGGTTCTATCGAATACTTATCCGAACAGCTATCGATGCTTGGCGAAAACAAAAACGCTACAGCTTTGAACCTTTTGAAGAAGCACGCTCAGTCGGGGTAGATCCTTCTGAAATTTCTACAAAAGAGCTCTACGAAGTATTAGAAGGTATCGACAGTCCGGAAAAAGAAATTTTGATTCTTCACTTTTTTGAAGGGTTTCGCTTGAAAGAAATCGCTGAGATATTAGAGCTGAACGAAAATACAGTCAAAACCAAGATGTATCGTTCATTGAATCTGCTAAGAAAAATTTTACAGTAAAGGAGAGTTAAGAATGTATTCTGCCCAAAAAGAACTGGATGTACTAAAGAAAGTATATGGAGAACAAGAAATACCTGAGAACATAAAGAATGAGATATTTACCCGTTATTCCTTGGAAGAGCATTTGCTCGTTAGGAAGTTAAGAAGAAAAAAACAAATAAAAGGATTTTTAGTCACTATTGCATTATTGGCAGTAACAACTAGCAGCCTGCTTTTTAGCGATCAGGCACGTAGTTTTGCTGAAGACCTCCCGATCATTGGTCCAGCTGTCAGATTGCTCTTAGGGGAGCAGCTGTCTGATAAGGGTATCACTATCGATGTTCCGCAAGTAATGACAAGTGAAAGTGAAGAAAATGAAACCATCAGTGGATTGAACAAAAAATACTTTCGCGAAGGAAAAGTCGAATTTGAAAAAGCAAAAATGGAGTATCAGGATATTGAAAAGGGTCATTTTCAAGTTACGGGAGATTATCGGAAGGTCCTAGATGATACGCGCTTTTTAGTTATTGAAAGAAACCTAACAAAAACGGCTGCAGATAGTTATACAGAAAAAAGATATGACACGATCGATAAACAAAACAGTGTAGTTTTATCTTTGCCATTGTTGTTCAAGGATGACCAGTATATTTCTACACTGACTAAAGAGGTCAAACGACAAATGAGCGAACAAGTAAACGAAAATCCAGAGAAATACTATTGGACAAACAAAGATTTTCAAGAAGGAGTAGAAGAAATCCCGTTAGTAACGAAGGATACGCCTTTTTACATCAATAAAAATCACGAGCTTGTTTTGGTTTACGACCAGTTTGCTATTGCTCCAGGCTATATGGGGAATCCAGAATTTGTGATTCCAAAAGCGATAACCAACAAATTATTGGCAACAAGTGATTACTTAGACCGTTAGCTTTGTATCGTCAAAATAGTTTTCATTTGTCCAAAATTCTCCTTTTGCGCTACTATAGTAATAGACAAAAGTGGTAGACAAAGAAATGATGAAGGAGACGATCAAAATGCTTGATGACAAATTGAAATGTCCGCAATGTCAAACGAAATTTTATTATAATGAAGTGACAAATGTTGTCCATCATCGAAAAAAAGAAATGCCGATCCGTTGTCCACAATGTGACTACACGGTCAAAAAGAAATTGTCCCATGGCTATTTCGTCACTTACAAAGAAGAAGAGTTTGAAAATAAAAATGTTGATTTAGGACAAGAAGCATTACCTGAACAATACAAAAATATCAAAACTGGTGCTATCATCAGTTCAGAAGATTACCAACGATTGATCGAAGAGAATGATCGCCTACTCAATGGTCCAATGAGTTCTGAATTGATGGGCGGAGCAAACATGCTTTTAGAAAATGAAGAATTAAATAGTAGCGAAAGTTATGAAGATTATGTTCCTTATCATGAAGACTAAACTACAGTAATTGAAGAAAACGAAAAGAGTCGGTTCGTTGGAGTGCTCTTGATCGGGAAAATTATTTCCGAGTAGGGATAGTTATTTCTGCAGCTGCCAATGAACGACTCTTTTCGTTCATTCAATTGGATAAATTATTCTTAAAATTGAAATTTTAAGTGAAAGTATATACTTATTGGTATATACTTATTTTTGTTGGTATTCTTTTAAAAGTAATTCTAAAGTTGAATTTTTTTGAAATGAGAGGGATACCATATTGTATTAGAAACAGAAATTAGGAGGGAACGCTGTGAAAAACCAGCCGATATTTCAGGAGATTGCACGCAAAATTGAAGAACGCGTGGAAGATGGTGTTTATGTATCTAGTCAAAAACTACCCTCTGAATATGATCTAGCGGATGAATTTCAATGTAGTCGGCTCACTATACGAAAAGCGATTGAATTATTGATCAGTCAGAATATCTTAGTAAAAGAAAAAGGAAAAGGCACATATGTCATGAAGCAGCCAAAGATCCAAAGCGGCTCTGGTGGTCTGCAAAGTTTTACTGAAACGGCTCGTATCCAAGGAAAACAAACAAAAACAGAAGTGCTGGAATATGAGATTGCCAAGGAACTATCCCTTAAAATAAAACAGGCATTTGGCGAATATGCTTCTGAGCCAATCGTTCACTTGATTCGACTACGGTCTTTTGAAGATGAACCAATGACAGTCGAAAACCTCTACGTACTAAAACGCTATATAGGGGAGGCAACAAAAAAAGAGTTAAGTGGCTCATTGTATCAAGTAATCGAAAAACATATCGAGATCGGTTATGCACATCAAGAGGTCGAAGCAGTAAAAGTCACTAAAGATGTATCAAAACTACTTAAAGTCCAGGTTGGGGAACCCATGCTGCTAGTTCACTCCATGACGTATTCACCAGCCGCCCACCCTATTTTATATGACCGCTCGTTTTATCGTGCGGATAAATATACATTCAAAAATACATTGATACGACACAATAAGGGGTGACAAAATGGAAGAAATAACCGCAAGTATTGATTCGCATTGGCAAGAGTTTTTAGTTTTGCTTCAAAAGGTAATGCAAGTCCCAAGTGTGAAAGGTAAACCAGCACATCACGCACCGTATGGGACAGAACCAAGAAGAGTATTGGATCTTGTTTTGGCCGAGGCTGCGGCGAAGGGTTTCAAGACGAACGTAATCGACGATGCCATCGGTTATGTTCAATGGGGTGAAAACAGTGAAGAATATATCGGAGTCATTGGCCACCTTGATGTTGTGCCTGCAGGAACAGGTTGGGATTTTCCACCATTTGATTTGACTGAAAAAGCGGGACGTTTTTATGGTCGAGGTATCTTAGACAATAAAGGTCCAATCATTAGTTGTCTTTATGCGCTGTTTTTATTGAAAAAAAGTGGTTTCGTTCCCAAAAAGACGATCAGACTTATATTTGGTACAGATGAAGAAAGCGGGATGTCTGATATCCCGCACTATTTAAAGTCGGAAAAACCGCCGATTTTTGGATTTACCCCTGACTGCAAATACCCTGTAGTCTATGGTGAACGTGGAGTCGTCAATGTAACGATCCAGCTCCCTCTTGATCCAGAAGTGCTTGGTCAGATCAGTCAATTCTCAGGAGATCAATACAGAGATCATGTTCCAGATCAATTAGGTGTAACAATCAATGGCACCACTCATCAGGTGACAGGCAAACGTTCACCTAGTAATGCGCCAGAAATGGGTGAGAATGCGATTACTTTACTCACACAGAAACTAAAAGAGACTGAAATACCTGACCAACTACAAAGTTATTTTAGGTGGATCGCTGAAAGCTTTCACGGCAAACACTACGGTGAAGGAATCGATCTTGCCTTGGCAGATAAGGATTCTGGTAAGCTCATCCTTACACCAGTAGTTTTACAAAAAAGCGAGACGGGTTTGGATCTGGAAGTCGCCTTCCGTTATCCAGTTTCTGCTAGTGAAGACGAGGTACTTCGTCGATTGGCGCAACAGTTGCCTAAAGGTGCTTCTTATGAGGTGACACGCAGTATTCCGGGATTCTGTCGTGAAAAAGACTCACTCGAGATCCAAAAACTATCAATGATCTATGGTGAAGTCACCGGTAATGACCCAACACCAGTAACAACCACAGGGGCAACGTATGCTAGAAAGATACCGAATACGTTAGCATTTGGTCCTTCATTTCCAGGGCAAAAAGGGATTGCGCATAATAAAAACGAATATATGGATATAGCAGATCTACGTATGAATTTAGAGATCTATCTAAAAAGTATCCAGGCACTGTTGGAATAGTTTCTATAGTGGAAGATTTTTATAATGAAATAAAGAAGGCTTATCTTATAAATCGATTAGATTTTTGGATAAGCCTCTTTTTAGTATAGACATATTAGTATATACTAAATAAAAATAATTGTAAGCGTTACTATAGTCAGGAGGAGTAGGTATGTGGGGAATTATAGCAACTTGGCGCATGGCGCATGACGGCATTCTCGCAGCAAAAAGATTACTCGAAGAGAAAAGCACTTGTGGTGATGCTGTTGAAACGGCCATCAAGTGTGTGGAAGATTATCCATTTTATAAATCAGTCGGGTATGGTGGACTGCCAAATGAACGTGGGATCGTAGAGATGGATGCAGCATTCATGGATGGTGATACATTCAAGATAGGGGCTGTCGCAGGGATCGTTGATATAGCCAATCCAATTGCAGTCGCACGTCGGTTAAGTGAGGAAAAATTCAATAGTTTCCGAGTCGGGCAAGGAGCAACCGAATTTGCTATGTTGGCAGGCTTCGAACGTAAAAATATGCTGACAGAGCGAGCAAAAAAAATCTGGCAAAAACGATTAGACGAAATGGCAAAAACAAACCTAAGTCCATATGATGGTCATGACACAGTTGGCGTTGTTGCCTTAGACAAATCCCAAAGCATGGCTGCAGGAACCTCTAGTTCAGGACTATTCATGAAAAAACAAGGACGCGTAGGCGATTCTCCGTTGTCAGGTTCAGGTTTTTATGTCGATAGTAAAATCGGTGGTGCAGCTGCTACAGGTCTTGGGGAAGATTTGATGAAAGGCTGTTTGTCATATGAAATCGTCCGATTGATGGGCGAAGGACTTTCCCCACAAGCAGCGTGTGACCAAGCAGTATACCGGTTCAGCGACACGCTGAAAGAACGTTATGGAAAAGCGGGAGCTTTTTCACTGATCGCAATGAATAATGAAGGTGAGTGGGGTGTTGCGACAAATGTCGAATTTACATTCAGTCTTGCAACTGAGAAAGAGCAACCAGCTATTTACTTAGCAAATCCAGGACCAGAACAAAACACGATCATTGAGCCGATCACTAAAGAATGGTTGGATGCCTATGAGAAGAGAATCAAAGCACCAGTTTAACAAATCTATTTATACAGCTGGCTCTCAGCTATTATTTATAAATTAAGGAGGAAGAAGAATGGCTACAAAAAAATCTATTTGTTTTGCGAAGCAGGAATGTCTACAAGTATCATGGTCAACAAAATGATGGAGGTCGTGAAAAAACACAAAATGCCTTTGGAAATCAGTGCTTTTCCAGCAATTCATGCGGAAGAGAAAGTCGAACAAGAAAAACCAGTAGCAATCTTACTTGGACCGCAAGTTCGTCATTTGAGTGACAAGATGAAGCAAACATTTGAACCACAAGGAATACCAGTCGGCACGATTGCGGCGGAAGCATATGGCATGATTGACGGCGAACGTGCAATGAAAGATGTTCTAAAATTGATCAAAGATAGTAAAAAGTAAATAGTAAATAGCAATGTAACCGGTAACAGTCAAAATCAAACATAAGATCGGAGGAAAAAAGATGCAGAAATTTTTAAATTGGCTGGAAAGAGTCCTTACACCAATGGCGAAAACCATTGGCGAAAACAAATATCTAATCGCTATTCGGGATGGGTTTCTACTTTCTACCCCATTATTGATCGTAGGATCGTTATTCTTAGTATTGACCAATTTCCCGATTCCTAACTGGAATGAAATCATGAGCGGAATTTTAGGTGACGACTGGGCAACGATGCTGAATAAACCGGCAACAGCTAGTTTTGATATCATGACGATCCTCGCTGTTTGTGGGATCGGCTATAGTTTAGCGAAACAGTTCAAAGTCGATGCGATGCAGGCAGCAATCATTTCATTAGTTTCGTTTTTTATCGTGACACCTTTTTCAACGACCTTCACTCCAGAAGGCTCTACCGAAGTATATGAAGTAGGAAGCCTTCCATTACGCTGGATGGGTTCAAGCGGTCTATTCTTGGGAATGGTCGTTGCATTGCTCTCAACGAGGATGTTCGTTGCGTTGATTCGCAAAGGCTGGACGATCAAAATGCCAGAAGGCGTCCCTCCAACTGTTGTGAAATCATTTGAGGCACTTATCCCTAGTTTTGTTATCCTTACATTTTTCATGGTAGCTAATTGGTTAGCAGATTTAACTTCATATGGAAACCTGCAAGAAATTTTATTCAAGTTTTTGCAAATGCCGTTGTTAAGTTTGGGAAATACGCTAGGAGCCATGATCATTGCGTACTTATTTTTACACTTTTTCTGGTTCTTTGGAATCAACGGATCAAGTGTAGTCGGAGCAGTATTCAATCCGGTTCTACGTGCGTTATCCATTGAAAATTTAGACGCTTATAAAAATGGTCTGGAAGTTCCTAACATCATCACCGGTCAATTCCAAGACATGTTCGCAACTTTTGGTGGTGGCGGATCAACATTATCATTGATTTTAGTGATGGTCATCATTTGTAAGAGTCAACGTATCAAAAAATTATCTCAATTATCCCTTGTACCAGGAATTTTTGGCATCAATGAACCGATCATTTTCGGTTTGCCGATCGTATTGAATCCAATCATTTTGATCCCATTTGTTCTTGTTCCAACGATCAATATCATCATTGCCTATTTCTGTATGGATTTCGGATTGGTTGCCTACACCAACGGTATCCAACTTCCTTGGACGACACCACCGATCATTTCTGGATTTTTAGTAAGTGGCTGGCAGGCTTCGATCCTACAAGGCGTTTTGATTTTACTTGGAATGGGAATCTACTATCCATTTATCAAGGTATTAGATAATCAGTACCTAAAAGAAGAACATGAAGCGGAAGAAAAAGAAACAGAAGAAATCAATTTTGATGATTTCGATTTTGATACATTGTAAAAAGGAGGTATCTCATGAAAAAGATACTCGTGATTTTGAACCATGTCACGGCTGGTATGGGAAGTGATGAGCAAGCGCAACTGCCTCCAGGAGGAAAAAAAGCAGCGATGGGACCAGCAGAAACGCTTGTTCCACTATTCAAAGAAAAAGATGCTGAGATTATTGCAACTTTATACTGTGGTGATCAGTACTATGTAAGTCATCCTGAAGAGGTAAACCAAAAATTCATCGGTTTTGCCAAGAAATTCGGCGCTGATGCAGTATTATGCGGCCCAGCGATGCATTATCCCAATTTTGGTATGATGGCAGGTAGCTTAGCAAAAGCATTAGCTAAGAATGGAGTTCCCGCAGCGGCAGCAATGTCAGCAGAAAACCCAGCTGTTGAAGAATTTCGTGAAACAGTCCTAATTATCAAAATGCCGAAAAAAGGCGGAATCGGCTTAAATCAATCCTACAAAAATATGGTAGAATGCGTCACCGTACTAGCACAAAGAGGAGAATTGACAGCCGAAGAACAAGAACTCTTATTTTAAAAAATAATTTCTTATAACGTTTAGTAAAAAGTATCAAGTAAGAATAGTCATCTAAAAATCAGACTTTCATGGAGGTTGGGACAGAAGTGTGTAACTCCGAGAAATAAGAAGAAATTAACGAAAATTACTTTTCAAATTTTTGTGAATTTCGGCTTATTTAAGAAGGAATTGCTTCTGCTCCCACCGTTTATTCGTTTTTAAAGCATGAGATAAAAGTATTTCTTACTTTTGTCTCATGCTCTATTTTTTTGTTTTTTTGTGAGGTATTTCCATTTTCAAAAGAACAAGAATGAGCAAAAAGACCTTTTGAATTTAAAAAAAACTTAGAACATAACAGTTTTATGACGTTAGTTATTAGGTTAGTCTGTAGTTGGAAGTTCTGTAAAGAAGCTATGGAAAAATAAGTGGATGTTTCGTTCATAAAAGGTGATGGGAGAATAAAAAAGATCAAACCAATAGTGAAATTAGGTGTGAATGTATTAGCAAGCATCAGTTTATTTATTGCTCCAGTCATGATCTCTCAATCGATCTCTGCCAAGGGAGTCTTTGGGGAACAATACCTCATTGAATATGCTGGAACACTCTTGGTGCATAGTTTGGCAATTTTATTTTTAACGTTTTCGCTTAATCGCTTTATTGACGCAATCCACGTGATATCTTCTGCGAGCAAAAATTAAGTGAAAGCTTGATGATAGAGGGGGAGATGTTCGACTTTAAGGGAAATAAAAGAGAGAAAATAAATAAAAAGCTGGTTCTCGATCGAGGACCAGCTTTTTGATTGAAAATTTTAGAAAGCAAAACGCTCTCAAATATGCTAAGATAACAATAGACGCGTCCTGAGGGAATCGAACCCCCGTCTCAAGAACCGGAATCTTACGTGATATCCACTACACTAAGGACGCAAGCACTGGGATAATTGTAACGAAACCCAAAAAAAAAAACAAGGGGAATGGACAAAAAAATGAAATTTCAACAAAACTTTTCACAAAAACAACAACAAACACAAAAATTAGCCATGACACAGCAGCTGCAACAGTCCATTCAAGTATTGCAGTATAACAGTGAGGAACTGCTCGCGTTTGTTGAAAATCAAGCACTGGAAAATCCTTTATTAGAAGTCGTAGAGCCAGATTGGCAACCTGACTTTCAAAAAATAAAATCGTCGAACTATGAAGGCGAGGAAACAAACTACTTGAATCAAATTCCAGATACCAGCACTTCCTTATTTGAATCATTGATCGATCAGGTCCATTTGAATTATCGTGATACGTTTTTGCGTAAACTCGTACTTTATCTAGTTGAGTATATCGACTTGAACGGCTTTTTGACGATTGATTTGAAAGAAGCAGAAACCAATACGAATGCGTCATCGATTGAAATACTTGATGCCCTTACACTGATCCAGCAACTCGAACCGGCAGGAGTCGGCGCAAGAAGTTTGCAAGAGTGTCTGATGCTTCAGACAGAAAGAGATGATTTCGCACCAGAATTAGCTTATATCATCTTAGAAGAGTGTTTTGAACCGTTAGTAGAACGGAAGTGGAAAGAAATTGCGCAACGCTTCTCGATTGAATTAAGCGAAGTACAGCAGATCTTTGATTATATTCAAACCCTTAGTCCGAGTCCTGGTAGGATTTTTGATCGAAGCAGCGAACTTTACATTATTCCAGATGTAAGAGTAATGGTAGATGAGAACAACCAGGTCCATGTTCGATCAAATCGGGGAAACCAACCAGATGTCCGTTTTCAAGAACATTACTTTAATCAGATGCAAAAAAAAGCGGACAAAGAAACGCAAGTCTATTTGAAAGAACGAAAACAGGAATTTGATTGGTTGAAAAAAACGATCTTACAGCGAGGGGATACGATCTTGCGTGTGGCGCAAAGTATCGTGGCGCATCAGCAAGAATTTTTTACGAATAAGAACCGACCAATCAAGCCGTTGACGTTAAGAGAAGTTGCTCAAGAAATCGATGTGCATGAATCAACAGTCAGCCGTGCTGTCAATGGAAAATATTTAGAGACAGAGTTCGGTGTATTCGAACTAAAAAAATTCTTTACGAATCGCATCCAAAAAAGTGGAAACATGTCAGAAGAAGATCTTTCTGCAGATACGGCCCAAAAAAGAATCCAAGAGTTAGTCGAGGAAGAAGATAAAGGGAAGCCGCTATCCGATCAAAAAATAGTAGAACTATTAAAAAAAGATGAAATATTGATTTCAAGAAGAACCGTTGCGAAGTATCGAGACCTGTTAGGAATCCCAAGTTCATCGAAAAGAAAACGTTATGATAATTAATGTGAATTTTGACTAGAAAAAATGAAAAATTTTTTCTAGTTGTTTTTTATTGAAAAAGTAGAATAAAACTGTTAGACTAACATTCGTGAGGTTGAGATTTTCCTTTTTAATATTTTTGAAAATTGGAAAGTCACTTTTCTTTTTTTATCGTACATGGGTCGTTTTGAGTCTACATTGGACATTTATCGTCCAACTAAGGAGATCGCTATGCTAGATGAATTGAAAATGATTGAATCTGTTGCACCAGATATTATCGAGGTTCTGCAAGAACGCTATAAAATTTTGCGAAATATTTATTGGATGCAGCCGATTGGTCGCCGCAGTTTATCAGAAAGTATGGGAATCACAGAACGAGTATTACGAACAGAAACAGATTTATTGAAACAGTTGAATTTAATCAACACCTCTAAAAGCGGAATGACGTTGACAAAAAAAGGTGAGGAAGTTTATCAGAGTCTTGAAAGCTTCATGGATCAACTTTTAGGTATGCATCAGACAGAAAAAAAACTGGCTGAGTATTTCGGGAATCAACGTTGTATTGTCGTGTCAGGAAACAGTGAGAAACAGCCTAAAGTTGCTGACGGCTTCGGTGAAGCATTAGACGAAGCGTTGGATCTTTTACTTCCGGAAGGTGATAATATTATCGCCGTAATGGGAGGAACAACGATGGCAATCGTCGCTGAACAATTGACAAATCTGGAAAACAGTAAACGACATAACTTATTTGTGCCAGCTCGTGGCGGTATCGGAGAAGCTGTGACTGTACAAGCAAATTCGGTCAGTGCTAGAATGGCTACAAAGGCAAGTGGCAATCATCGTGCGTTGTATGTACCAGAACAATTAAGTCTAGCTACGTACAATTCTTTACTCAATGAACCGTCTATCCAAGAAGTCTTAAACTTGATTAGTCAGGCGAATTGTGTTATTCATAGTATTGGACGTGCATTACACATGGCTGCACGAAGAAAAATGACTGAGCAAGAATTAGTCATGCTAAAACAGGCCAATGCTGTTGCGGAATCCTTCGGCTATTTCTTTAACGAGAATGGAGAAGTTGTTTATAAGGTTCCAAGAATCGGCATAGAATTGAAAGACTTAGCGAATGTACCGATCATCCTAGCTATTGCAGGTGGAAAGTCAAAAGCTAAAGCAATTCGAGCCTATATGAAAAATGCACCAAAACAAACGTGGCTCATCACAGATGAAGCTGCTGCAAATGAGATTTTAAAAGGGATATCCCTTTAAAATAAATATTTTTTTGATTTTCATAAGGAGGAAATCTTAAATGACAGTTAAAGTAGGTATTAATGGTTTTGGACGTATCGGACGTCTAGCATTCCGTCGTATCCAAGATGTAGATGGAATCGAAGTAGTAGCAATCAATGACTTAACAGATGCTAAAATGTTAGCACACTTGTTAAAATATGACACAACTCAAGGACGTTTCAACGGTACAGTTGAAGTTCACGAAGGTTCATTCAATGTTAACGGAAAAGAAGTTAAAGTTTTAGCTAACCGTAACCCTGAAGAATTACCTTGGGGCGAACTAGGTGTTGACATCGTTCTAGAATGTACTGGTTTCTTCACTTCAAAAGTAGCTGCTGAAAAACATTTAACAGCTGGTGCTAAACGTGTTGTTATCTCTGCTCCTGGTGGAAATGACGTTCCAACAATCGTTTATAACACAAACCACGAAACATTAACTGGTAAAGAAACAGTTATCTCAGGTGCTTCATGTACTACTAACTGTTTAGCTCCTATGGCTAAAACATTAAACGACAAATTTGGTATCGTTGAAGGATTAATGACAACTATCCACGCTTACACAGGTGACCAAATGACTCTTGACGGACCTCATCCTAAAGGTGACTTCCGCCGTGCACGCGCTGCTGCTGCAAACATCGTTCCTAACTCAACAGGTGCTGCTAAAGCTATCGGTTTAGTAATCCCTGAATTGAACGGTAAATTAGACGGAGCTGCTCAACGTGTTCCTGTACCAACAGGTTCATTAACTGAATTAGTTACAGTTCTTAACAAAGAAGTAACTGTTGACGAAATCAATGCAGCAATGAAAGAAGCTTCAAACGAATCTTACGGATACAACACAGACGAAATCGTTTCTTCTGATATCGTTGGTATGACTTACGGTTCATTATTTGATGCTACACAAACTAAAGTAATGACTGTTGGCGACAAACAATTAGTTAAAACTGTTGCTTGGTACGACAATGAAATGTCATACACTGCACAATTAGTACGTACTTTAGAATACTTCGCTAACTTATAAGATAGACAAACGTACAAGTGTAAACAATAAACATGTACACTTAAAAGCGGGGAAGCAATCGCGCTTCTCCGCTTTTTTTGATAATAAGTTTATTTAGGAGGATATAAAATGGCTAAGAAAACAGTTAAAGATATCGATTTAAAAGACAAAAAAGTTCTTGTCCGTGTTGACTTTAACGTTCCTTTGAAAGATGGCGTGATCACTGATGATACACGTATCAAAGCTGCTTTACCAACAATCAACTACGTATTAGAACAAGGCGGAAAAGCAATCCTTTTCTCTCATCTAGGACGTGTAAAAACTGAAGAAGATAAAGCAGGCAAATCTTTAGCACCTGTTGCAAAACGTTTAGGCGAATTATTAGGAAAAGAAGTAACTTTCGTTCCTGAAACTCGTGGTGCTGAATTAGAAGCTGCAATCAACAACATGAAAGACGGAGACGTAGTTGTTTTCGAAAACACTCGTTTTGAAGATGTTGATGGTAAAAAAGAAAGCAAAAATGATGCTGACCTAGGTAAATACTGGGCTTCATTAGGTGATGTATTTGTAAACGATGCATTCGGTACAGCTCACCGTGCGCATGCTTCTAACGTAGGGATTGCTTCAACTGGTATCCCAACAGTTGCTGGATTCTTAATGGAAAAAGAAATCAAATTTATCGGTGAAGCAGTTGAAGATCCAAAACGCCCTATGATCGCAATCTTAGGTGGCGCAAAAGTTTCTGATAAAATCGGCGTAATCGAAAACTTGATTCCTAAAGCTGACAAAATCTTGATCGGTGGCGGAATGACTTACACATTCTACGAAGCAAAAGGCATCAAGATCGGTAACTCTTTAGTTGAAGCTGATAAAGTAGCATTAGCGAAAGAATTGATCGAAAAGGCTGGCGACAAACTTGTATTACCAATCGACAATGTATGTGCTCCAGAATTTTCAAATGATGTTGAAACACAAGTCATCGAAGGAGATATCCCTGAAGGCTTGATGGCTCTAGACATCGGCCCTGCATCAGTTAAATTATTTGCTGATACATTACAAGGTGCTAAAACAGTTGTTTGGAACGGACCTATGGGTGTATTCGAAATGAGTAACTTTGCAAAAGGTACGATCGGCGTATGTGAAGCAATCGCTAACCTTGAAGGTGCTACAACTATCATCGGTGGCGGTGACTCAGCTGCAGCTGCAGAACAACTAGGTTTCGCTGATAAATTCACACACATCTCAACAGGTGGCGGCGCAAGCTTAGAATTGTTAGAAGGTAAAGAATTACCAGGTCTAGCAGCAATCAACGACAAATAATCAATCGTAAAAGTTAAGTAGGAAAAGAAAAGCTACTTTTTGTAGCGAGAGCATTCGTTCGGATCGTAGTTTTTCTTTTTCAATACGTAGAAGAACATCTGCGACTCATAATTTAAAGGAGTGTATACTGTCATGCGTAAACCAATTATCGCTGGTAACTGGAAAATGAACAAAACAGCTTCTGAAGCAAAAGAATTTGCAGAAGCAGTAAAAAACAATATCCCTTCAAATGATAAAGTGGATTCAGTTATCGGATCTCCAGCATTATTCTTACAAGAATTAATGGCTTCAGCTGAAGGAACAGAATTAAAAATCTCTGCACAAAACTGCTACTGGGAAAACTCAGGTGCGTTCACAGGTGAAACTTCACCAGCTGCTTTAGCAGACCTAGGAGTGGACTATGTGATCATCGGCCATTCAGAACGTCGTGAATATTTCCACGAAACAGATGCAGACATCAACAAAAAAGCAAAAGCTATTTTTGCAAACGGCATGATCCCAATCCTTTGCTGTGGTGAATCTTTAGAAACTTATGAAGCTGGAAAAACAGCTGAATGGATCGAAGGACAAATCACTGCTGGACTTGAAGGTTTAACAGACGGCCAAGTAAGCAACATGGTTATCGCTTACGAACCAATCTGGGCTATCGGTACAGGTAAATCAGCTGATGCACAAATCGCTGATGAAATCTGTGGTGTTGTTCGCCAAACAGTTGAAAAATTATATGGCAAAGAAGTTTCTGATGCAGTACGTATCCAATACGGTGGTTCTGTTAAACCAGAAAACATTGCTGATTATATGGCAAAAGAAAATGTTGATGGTGCATTAGTTGGTGGCGCAAGCTTACAAGCTGATTCATTCTTAGCATTATTAGATGCTGTAAAATAATTTGTGAAAATTTGCAAAAAATGCAAGAAATGTTTGCACTAATGCAAGAAATTAACTAAAATCGTATATGAGGGTAATCCCTTAGGAAAAAACAAACTCAAAGGAGAGACAAAACATGTCAATTATTACTGATGTTTACGCTCGCGAGATCTTAGACTCACGCGGAAACCCAACAATCGAAGTAGAAGTATACACAGAAAGCGGAGCTTTTGGCCGCGGAATGGTTCCTTCAGGTGCTTCAACTGGTGAATACGAAGCAGTTGAATTACGTGATGGAGACAAAGCTCGTTATGGCGGTAAAGGTGTAACTAAAGCTGTTGACAACGTAAACAACATCATTGCTGAAGCAATCATTGGCTACGATGTACGTGACCAAATGGCAATCGATAAAGCTATGATCGCTTTAGACGGCACTCCTAACAAAGGTAAATTAGGTGCGAACGCTATTTTAGGCGTATCTATCGCTGTTGCTCGTGCAGCTGCTGACTACCTAGAAGTACCTTTATACCACTACCTAGGCGGATTCAACACAAAAGTATTACCAACTCCAATGATGAACATCATCAACGGTGGATCACACGCAGACAACTCAATCGACTTCCAAGAATTCATGATCATGCCTGTTGGCGCTCCAACATTCAAAGAAGCTTTACGTATGGGTGCTGAAGTATTCCACGCGTTAGCATCAATCCTAAAAGCACGCGGTTTAGCTACTTCTGTTGGTGACGAAGGTGGATTTGCTCCTAACCTTGGTTCAAACGAAGAAGGTTTCGAAGTAATCATCGAAGCAATCGAAAAAGCTGGCTATGTACCTGGTAAAGACGTTGTTCTTGCTATGGATGCTGCTTCTTCAGAATTCTACGACAAAGAAAAAGGTGTTTACGTATTAGCTGATTCAGGCGAAGGCGAAAAAACAACTGACGAAATGATCAAATTCTACGAAGAATTAGTTGCTAAATATCCAATCATCTCAATCGAAGACGGCTTAGACGAAAACGACTGGGACGGATTCAAGAAATTAACTGACGTATTAGGCGACAAAGTTCAATTAGTTGGTGACGACTTGTTCGTAACAAACACTCAAAAATTAGCTGAAGGTATCGAAAAAGGAATTGCTAACTCAATCCTTATCAAAGTTAACCAAATCGGTACTTTGACAGAAACTTTCGAAGCTATCGAAATGGCTAAAGAAGCTGGCTACACTGCAGTTGTATCTCACCGTTCTGGTGAAACAGAAGATTCAACAATCTCTGATATCGCTGTTGCAACAAACGCTGGCCAAATCAAAACTGGTTCTCTATCACGTACTGACCGTATTGCTAAATACAATCAATTACTACGTATCGAAGACCAACTTGGTGAAGTTGCAGAATACAAAGGCTTGAAATCTTTCTACAACTTAAAAAATAAATAATTTTAAATCGGAAAGTATAGCTGATTTTTAATCGATACTATCGACTGGATCTGTGATTTACTTCTCCCTTATGAGATTATTCTAAAATACCTTTCTCTTATCGTTAAAGATAGGAGGAGGGTATTTTTTTATCCAACAGAGCAGTAAAAGAACACTGAAAATCAACTTGGCGAACGTTTTAAAAAGGAAAGTCTATCCATAATATAGGAATGATTTGTTTCTTAAACTTTACCAATGTATGATTAAAGAAACGGGCCTAAGATCAAGAAATTGTTAATCAAATTTTTGGGGGAAATCAATGAAAACAAAAAGACTTTCAATATGAAAATTTACTGAGGAGGATTGGCAGGATCTATTTGACTATTTATCCAAAGAAGAGGTTGTTGAATTTGAACCTTATGATGTGCTTAGTGTTGAGGAGTGTAAAAAAGAAGCTATTCGACGTTCTCAGGATGATTCCTTTTGGGCAGTATGTATAGCAGAAACAAATAAATTGATTGGGAACATCTATTTGGCAAGTCAGGAGTTTGACACTTGGGAATTAGGATATGTCTTCAATCCAGAATTTCAAGGGAAGGGTTACGCAACAGAAGCAGCACTGGCTTTGATAGAGCATGCATTCAAAGAAAAACACGCTCATCGGATCTTCGCAAGGTGTAATCCTTTAAATGTTTCTTCGTGGCAATTACTTGAGCGTCTAGGTTTGCGAAGAGAAGGACATCTACGTCAAAATATTTGGTTCAAGAAAGATGGGCAAGGAAAGCCGATTTGGGTAGATACATTTGAGTATGCTATTTTGGCTTCTGAATATTAACTCGTAGAACTTGAGGAGGATGAATTACTTGATAAAAGGCTCGACAAATCAGCAAGTGGCTATTGATAAAGTAGCAGGCAGATTTACAAATTGACTGTTTCTTGCTAAGATATTAAAGGCAAAAAAAGTAAAAATGTAATGGGGAAAATGAATGAGAGCTAAGATTTTTAAAGGATTAAAATGGTTGGGGATCGCGCTGATCAGCATAGTATTAGTGATCGTAATAGCCTTCCAAGTTTCGCCAAGACCCGGAGCCTTTGTGATTGCTCATTTGTTCAACGATGCAACAGCAATCACGAATAAAAAAGAGTATGATCACGCAAAAGCATCGACTGAATTGAGTGCGGACAAAGTCTATCAATCTAAAAATAAACAAAATAATTATGATATCTACTATCCTAAAAATAGTGATAAAGCTGTTCCAGTGTTGATTTGGGTACATGGTGGCGGATATGTAAGTGGAGATAAAGCGGGTGTAAAAGAGTTTGCGACAAAAGTAGCAGCAGATACTCATGTAGCAGTAGTGAGTATGAATTATGAACCAGCACCGGCTTCTCAATATCCGAATCAAGTAACGCAAGTCGATGAGTTAGTCCAACAATTGAAGAAAGACAAAGATAAACGGTTGGATCTTTCTAATGTTCTCTTTGGCGGGGACAGTGCAGGCGCTCAGATTGCGTTACAATACGTAACGATCCAAACAAATGAAGAGTATGCTAAAGAAATGAATATGAAACAAAGTATGGCGCCAGAAACAATCAAAGGGACCATTTCTTATTGTGGGCCTGTGGATCTACAACAAACGGCTAAACAACAATCTGATAATCGATTTATGCGCTTTTTCGTTAAAACTGTTGCATGGTCTTTATTAGGACAAAAAGATTGGAAAACGGATGACCGTTTATTCCAAGCTAGTTTAGTCGATCACGTCACAAAAAATTTTCCACCAACTTTTATTACCGATGGAAATGCGTATTCTTTCCAAGAACAAGGGATGGCATTGGAAAACAAATTGAAAGAACTACAGGTACCAGTTGAAGGTTTGTTTTATAAAGATGAGAAAAAAGAAATCAGTCATGAATACCAATTTGATTATTCTCTACCAGAATCAAAAGAATGTTATGAACAGACTGTGACATTTATTAATGGCTTGTTTTGATGTTAGGCTACTTTTTTCTTTAGCTTGAGAAGCAACACACTTGGCAATATGCTCTTTTGATAAGAAGGATCATCACCAGAAATGAACATGATTTTTGGTGATGATCCTTTTACATGGAAAGAGGTACACCATAGGCAGAATACAGATTTCCCGAAAATTATCACAAGAAAAACACCCTCTATTTTTTGTCTATATGTTTTTACGTATAGTAAGGGGTTGAGTCTTAAATAAGCCTTTCAGTCGGTCGGAAACTAAGTTATACTGATTGCACATATTGGGGCATTCTTACTTGGGGAAACGATGACAAGGATGTTTAAAAATTGGGGGAGATAACTATGCAAAGAAATGCAATCATATTAGAAAAAAACTTAACAGCCGGAGAAGTTGGCAATGTAGCTGGCATTTTGATGGGACAAATAGCGCAAATCAATCCAGAGGTCTATTTAGATTCAGAAGTGACGGATGCAGATGGTGTTCGTCATGCCGCGATCCGGTATAGCACAGTCGTATTAAAAGCTGGATCAGGGCAAATCGCGAATTTAGCAAAATCACTGAAAGAAAGTGAAACGATATCTAGTTGTGTGTTTACCGCAACAGGGCAGTCCTTAAATAATCAATTTGAGGTCTACCAAGAACAGATCCAAAAAAGTGATTTAGAAAATTTGAAACCAGTTGGAATTGTCGTTTCTGGTCCAGATGAAGAGGTTAGAGCTGTAACAAAAAAATTCAGCCTACTGAAATAAGCGTTTCTTGTGTTATGTATGGGTGACCAACTTGGATTATTGAACAAAAAATGAGTGTGGGACAAATCTAAAAATCAGTTTTGCCACAGACTCTCGAATAAACGGCGGGAGCAGAAGCAACTCCTTCGGCTTATTTCCGAAGGAGTTGCTCTTGTCCCAGTCGCTTTTTTTTTCAATTTCTCAAACCTAAACGACTTTTATCTCGACCTCATTTTTCTATTGAGAGGTCACAGCTTCTTTTGTGATGATCAAACATGAAATGCCTAAATTTATTACACTTTGGTTTTAAGTCAGATGTCAAGAGTTGGCATACCCAACGAATCGTTCAGTAGCATAGTGAAATGAACAGTATCATTGCTGATTTTCTTTTAGTTGACTGCCGATTCTTCCTCGTTTTCCTAAAGCAACAACTACGAATGCCACGAGGACTAAAGAGAGGAGTCGATCAAGATAATCTGTTCCAGCTTGAACAAGGATCGTGCTCATCGTTAGATCCATTCCTAGACCATGCAGCAATTGGACGATCATACTGGAACCAGAGGATGTGATGCCACCGAATAGCTTTACTGTGATGAGGGACGAAAGGATCGTTCCTGGTAATGACAACACAAATGCCCAAAAAATCAGAGTAAAACGATTTTTCTTTTGGTATAATCGCTGATAAAAAATGATTCCTGCTAGCAGCCCAGTGATCATTTGGACAGGCGAATAATACAATGAAAAGATATCAGTAGTAAAACCGCTCAATACACCGCTAGTTATACCTGTCAGTACACCAAACACAGGTCCAAGCAAAGCACCAGCGAAGATCGTACCGATAGAATCTAGATAAATCGGCAAGCGCAGCCATAAAGCAATTGTTCCACCAATATAATTTAGTCCAATACATAAAGCGATAATCGTGATTGTTCTTGTTGTTATTCTTTTATTCAACATTTTTTTCATCCCATCTTTAATCTTTCCAGATCTTTTTTAATCGTTTCTTCTTGTGCATTTAAAAGAACGGTCAAAAACTTCCGAAAAAATAGATGAGAATCTACTTCAGTCATGATGATACTATTAGCAGGTTTTTGCCAAAAATCAAATCGATCAACTAAAGTTTGTCCTCGACTGATACCTTGTGTTTCAACGGCTGTGTAACTGGCAAAACCTTGACATAGCTGTTCATCGATAAAATAAGCAACAGCTAAAGGATCGTTGATCACACAACCAAGAATTCGTTCTTGTTGCCAATGAAAATCAAAGTAAAAGCGAGTGATGTCTTTTAAAAAGTTGCCTTCAGTTGGATTCATTTGACAGCAGTATTCAAGTATCGTAGGGGTAAAGACGATTTCCCTAGTGACATCTAACCCCACCATTTCAATGGTTTTCCCAAGCTTCTCAAAAACAAGTGCAGCCGCTTCAGGATCGCACCAGTAATTATACTCTGCAACAGGAGAACAGTTTCCATGACTTTTGTATGTGCCACCCATTGAAACGAAACGTTCTAAGTGATTGCCGATGCGAGGATTTTTGATAAGGGCACTGGCAATGTTCGTCAATGGTCCAAGTGTGATGATCGATGTGTCCCTTTCTTCAGAAAAGTAGCGAACAAGAAAGTCAACGGCATTTATCTGTTCTGCTTGTTTTTCATGGATTGCTGGGAAATTTGTTTCACCTAAGCCGTCCATCCCATGAGTATCTTGGGCGCTGATAAATGGTTGTTTCATCGGTTTAGCCATTCCTTGATAAACAGGGATGTCTAATCGTCCACATCGTTTTAAGCACGTAAAAACATTCTGCGTACCTAACTCGACAGGAACATTTCCACAGACAGTGGTAATGGCGACTACCTCGATTTCAGATGATTTGACCGCATATAGCAGAGCCAAAAGATCATCTATTCCAGGGTCGCAATCAATGATTACTTTACGCATTATTTCCAATCTCCTTTCTTTAGAGATCCTTAGTTTTTTATTCTGGGAAGTTTCCGAACCAGTCCAAGGAAAATCCTTGATTCCAATGCACGAACCTAGTATACTGGCTTTTAAATAAATTGTAAACGTTATTTAATATTAAAGAAACACGTATGAGCACTGAGATAAAATTATTTTTCTGCAGATCGAAGGGGAAACCTTGAGCAGTTTTTTTAGAAAATGTTACAATAAAGAAGAATAGAATCATCGATATTGGGGTAGAAAGTACGATTAAAAACGATAGAAAGTGGGGAAGATAAGTGATTGTATTTTATTTGATAGTGGGTATCCTAGTTTTAGGCACAGTCATTTATCAAGTTCTTTCTTATTATTATGCAAACAAACTTATCAAGTCTGGTTTACAACGAGGCTATGAATGGTATGAGAGTAGCGGACATCAATTAATGGATCCTTCCTCATTGACGACGGTTGAAAGGCAGCGACAACTAGCTGAATCGCAAGCAGAGGACTTTTGGACAAGCGGGAAAGAAATAGAAGTCAAAAGTCAAGATGGTCTCAAATTGATTGGCCGAAGCTTTCACTGCCAACCGAATAGTCACAAGTGGGTGATTTGTGTACATGATTACCGTAGTGATGGAAAGAAAGATATGTCTTATATCGGGAAAAAATATGCCGAAAATGGATTCAATGTGCTGATACCAGATCTAAGAGCGCATGGAAAAAGCGAGGGAGAAATCATCGGGATGGGTTGGCTCGACCGGCTCGACTTGATCGTGTGGATCAATTATGTGTTGAATCAAGATCCGTCTGCAAAAATTATTTTACATGGTGGATCAATGGGTGCTTCTGCTATCATGATGGCAAGTGGAGAAAAACTCCCTTCTGCAGTCCGAGGATTTATCTTGGATAGCGGTTTTGTCTCTGTTTACGCAGAATTTCGCTATATGTTGAGCAAATTGACTGCTTTTCCAAAAAAATCCATCATGCGTCATGCAGATCGCTGTGCAAAAAAGTATGCGGGCTATTCATTAAAACAAGCTTCAGCTACCCGTCAGTTAGGCAGTAACCATCTTCCGGTACTAATCTTCCATGGAGAAAATGACCATTTTGTTCCAACAGAAGCGGCTTATACTATCCAGAATGCTACAGCTGGTGATAAAGCACTGCTTTTAGTGCCAGAAGCGCAACATCTAGAAGCAGCGGTAAAAGACCCTGAGACATATTGGACGGTGGTCTTCTCGTTTATCGAACAACGGATTCGTCTATAATGGAAAAGCAGTTCGAGTATAAATAATTGTCTGTAGGAAAGTAGACTGTTAAAATCAAGATGAACAAAATAAGTGGTCGATACAAGGAGTGTTGTGAAATGGAAATCAAAGAAGAAAAAAGCCGTTTGGTATTACTGAATGCTGAAGAAGAAATAGGCGAAATGACATGGTCAGATGCTGGACCAGACATTATGATCATTGATCATACATTTGTTGACCCAGCTTATCGCGGACAAAAACTAGCGGAAAAATTAGTATCTACAGGCGTAGAAATCGCCAGAAGAGATGGGAAAAAAGTGATTCCGTTATGCCCTTACGCTAAAAAAGAATTTGAAAGAAAACCAGAATATCAGGACGTTTTACGAAAATAACCTTTGCTTTCTTAACGAAGAGTTGCCAGGATCACTAGATGGTTTTGGCAACTCTTTTTTTGTTGATGAGTGTGGGACAAAAGTAAGAAACACTTCTGTCCCAGCCTCGTCTCTCTTGAATGGTTTTTAGATAAAGTAGGGAGTTGTAGGTATTTTTCTAATATGATAGAATGAGAGAGATGATATCTTTTAGAAAGGAGGCTGCCATATGTATAATCTAATTTTAGGAATCGTGATCGTTTTATCTATTGTAATGGTGATCGCTATTATGATGCAGCCGAGCAAACAAAATAGTGCAGCGAGCGCATTTACAGGTGGCGCTGATCAATTGTTCGGAAAACAAAAAGCACGTGGCTTTGAAGCTGTGATGCAACGCTCGACAGCGGTAATGGGTGCGATTTGGATGATCTTATTATTTGTACTTGTCTTTTTATCTTCGAAATAAGCGAAGAGGACAGCTACTTGTTTCAACCTGAATCATAGTTTTTATATGCACACAGGATGGATCAGCAGTCTGTTTATTGCTTAAGTATAGGTAGAAGTTTAACAAGAGGCTGGGACAGAAGTGTGTAACTCCGAGAAATAAGAAGAAATTCACGAAAATTGCTTTTCAAATTTTTGTGAATTTTGGCTTATTTCCGAAGGAGTTGCTTCTGCTCCCACCGTTTATTCGTTTTTAAAGCATGAGACAAAAGTGTTTCTTACTTTTGTCCCACGCTCAATGATGAATGAACCAGAAAAGAGCAGCGGCGGATGTCACGGCTCTTTTTTTCTTTTTTAGAAAAGCTGTTTTACGAGAAGGGTTCATGGAAACTATGGTAAAATGAAGAGAACGAGGTGAACCAAATGAAAAGTCTACCAAAACCCTTATATGGGAAGCATGGAAAACGTGCCGTGCTTTTATTACATGCGTATTCTGGGAGTCCGAATGATGTACGAATGCTTTGCCGTTTTTTGGAAAAATCTGAGTATACAGTCTATGCTCCTTTATTTGAAGGACATGGAACACTGGACCCTGAAGATATTTTATCTCAAAAAGCGGAGAACTGGTGGAAGGACACACAAAAAGCGATTCAGTTTTTAAAATCAGAAGGCTTTTCTCAAATCGCCGCATTTGGCTTATCAATGGGAGGAATTTTTGCTGTTCGTGCATTGGCAGATGAGTCTTTGATCGGAGGAGGATTTTTCTGTTCGCCGATTTCTCCTGTGGAAAATCACGTACCAGAAAATTTTGAGAAATACGTTCGGCAAGTATTGAAATTTGCTGGACAGTCAGATGAAGCAATCGAAGCTGCAACAGTAGGTTTTAGACCAATGATACGCAGACAATTAGAAGAAATCCAAAATCAGGCAACAATTACAGAAGGAAAACTTTCTGAGATCCAATCGCCTATTTTTATGGCGCAAGCGGGGCAAGATGAAATGATCGACCCCTATGGTGTGTTTGAGACCGCTAAAAAGATGGCTGAAAAAAGAGTGACACTTCAATGGTATCCCAACAGTAAACATGTGATTACTGTAGGTGATTCAAGAAGGATACTCGAAAAAGATGTGTTGGATTTCTTAGAAAATCTACCTTGGAATGAGGAATCAATATGACCAAAGAAACGTTGAAAGAAAAAATTATTTTCTTTATTGAAAGCAGTCGCAAAAAAAGTTTTTCAATGGAAGAAATCGCCCAAGGACTAGGGCTGGAAAAAAGTGAAGATTTCAAATTACTTGTACAAACGATCGCTCAGATGGAAAGAGAACAAACGGTTGTCTTTACCAAAAAAGGAAAAGTGAAATTACCATTGCAGCCTATTTTAGTAGAAGGTACCTTTCGGGCAAATGAACGGGGTTTTGGTTTTGTGACGATCGATCCCGAAGAAGACGACATTTATATCCCTAAAGAGGCAACGGGTTATGCGATGGATGGGGATACAGTAGCAATCGATATCATCAAAACCGCAGATACAGCGATGGATCGTGGAGCTGAAGGAAAAGTAGTCGAGATCCGCAAAAGAGCAACTACACAACTTGCTGGAGAATTCGTTGCTTATCCCGAAGAAGAAATCAAAGAAACAGATCTATATGGTGTAGTTATCCCTAAAGATAAAAAAATGAATCAATTCAAAATCTACGCTGCCGCAGAAGGAATCCGTCCTGTTGATGGTAGTATCGTAATGGTCGAATTGACCCATTATCCAGAAAAAAACTACGCCACAAGTTTAGAAGGAATCATCAAACAAGTCATCGGGCATAAAAATGATCCAGGTATGGACATCTTATCCATTGTGGTCTCTAATGGTATTCCTACGCAATTTCCTGATGATGTCTTAGCAGAAGCTGACCATGTACCAGATGAGATCAGCGAGAAGGATCTAATCGGTCGTAAAGACTTGAGAGATCAGTTGATCGTGACGATCGATGGAGAAGATGCCAAAGACCTAGATGATGCAGTTACTGTAAAAAAACGAGCAAATGGCAATTATTTTCTTGGTGTCCATATTGCAGATGTGTCGTATTATGTGACACAAGGCAGCCAATTGGACCGTGAGGCCTACGAACGAGGAACAAGTGTCTACTTGACCGATCGAGTGATCCCAATGATCCCTCAGCGACTCTCAAATGGTATCTGTTCCTTGAACCCTCATGTTTCAAGATTGACGATGAGTTGTGAGATGGAGATCGATCCGACTGGAAAGGTGATTTCTCATGAGATTTTTCCTAGTGTGATCCAAACTACCGAACGTATGACCTATACAGCTGTCAACCAAATCTTAGAGGAACAAGATGAAGCGGTCATGGAACGCTATGAACAACTCGTACCGATGTTCCAAGAAATGAAAGAGCTGCATGATATTCTTGAAGAGATGCGGATCCGTCGTGGTGCGATCTCCTTTGAAGACCGTGAAGCAAAAATACTAGTAGACCCAGATGGACATCCAATGGATATCCAATTGCGCAGCCGAGGAGTAGGGGAACGATTGATCGAGTCCTTTATGTTGGCAGCAAATGAAACTGTCGCAGAACACTTCTATAAGCAGCATTTTCCATTCATTTATCGGATCCATGAACAACCGAAAGAAGAAAAAATGCAACGGTTCTTTGATTTTGCTTCGGCTTTAGGAATCGTCGTTCAAGGAACAAAAGGTTCGATTACACCAAAAGATTTACAAAAAGTCATCGAGCATGTAGAAGATAGACCAGAATCTGCAGTGATCAATACAATGCTATTGAGAAGCATGCAACAGGCACGTTACTCAGAAGACAATTTTGGACACTATGGGTTAGCAGCAGAATACTATACACACTTTACTTCGCCAATCAGACGATATCCCGATCTGATCGTCCATCGTTTGATCCGTTCGTACGGACAAGATGCTAGTGATACAAACAAAACATATTGGGAAGGCGAGTTACCTGAGATCGCAGACCACAGTTCGAAAATGGAACGTCGCGCGGTAGAAGCGGAACGTGAAGTCGATTCAATGAAGAAAGCTGAATTCATGATGGATAAAGTCGGAGAAGAATTCGACGGCATCATCAGTTCGGTTGTCAAGTTTGGCTTATTTATCGAATTGCCGAATACGGTAGAAGGATTGATCCATATCAATGAATTGAAACAGGATTATTTCCACTTCATCGAAAATCACTTAGCTTTAGTTGGGGAACGAACTGGGTTGACTTTCAAAATTGGTCAGAAAGTTCGTGTCAAAGTCACGAAAGCTGATCCAGATGAACGAGCAGTTGATTTTGAACTCGTATCTGCGGAAGAAGTAGCATCCCTTGAACGACCTAAAACTCAGCGAAAAGGTAGACCCGTGAGCCGACAAAATAGAAATAGCGAACGTTCGGATAAAAAAGGGAAAAAGAATCCGCGCACGAACGATCGTAAAAATGCGAAATCAACCACAGGTAAAAAAGGGAAAAAACCTTTTTATAAAGGAATCAAAAAGAAAAAGAAGAAAAAATAACAAGTTATTCGTTTGGAGGAATGAACTATGCCAAAAGGCGAGGGGAAACTGATCGCGCAAAATAAAAAAGCTCGCCACGATTATTCGATCATCGACACAATGGAAGCTGGAATGGTATTGCAAGGAACAGAGATAAAATCTATTCGGAACAGTCGGATCAATCTTAAAGATGGGTTTGTCCGAGTACGCAATGGGGAAGCGTATATGCACAATGTGCATATCAGCCCCTATGAACAAGGAAATATTTTCAATCATGATCCATTACGGACAAGAAAACTGTTACTCCACAAGAAACAGATTGCACGTCTTGAAAATGAAACGAAAAATACTGGGGTCACGATCGTACCGTTGAAAGTATACTTACGCAATGGATACGCAAAAGTCCTCATTGGGCTTGCGAAAGGGAAAAAATCGTATGACAAGCGAGAAGACTTGAAGAGAAAAGATGTGGATCGTCAAATTGATCGAACATTAAAAAATTTCTCTAGATAATTTCATTATCCTTTTTCGCATATTCGGTGCTTTTAGTTTTACTTAATGATAAAATTTGTTAGCATTTAATCTGATAAAGCATGATTATTACAGGTTTTTTCTGTATAATACCACGATGGATTTCTTTGAGATTTAGACATTTTTTGACTGAAATAAAAAAGTGTCTAATTTTCATGAAAATGTTTTGAATTTTCTGTTTCATGGTGGTATGATACCGTTTGGTTAGAAAACGATTTAGAAAAACCAGATGTACACATGAATTTGATTTTATGTGAATTTCAGGGAAAAGAGGTGAAATGGATTGGATGAACGCTCGCTAACCTTCCATATTGGACCTGTTTGGTTTGATGGTACAGTTTGTATGATGGTGTTATTGACCTGTTTGATCGTCTTCTTTTTGGTTTACTTCTTTACTAGGAACCTTAAGATGAAACCAACTGGAAAACAAAATGCGATAGAATGGGTCATTGACTTTGCCCGAGGAATCGTAACAGATAACTTGCCTAGAAAAGAATTGAACAATTTCCATTTGTTGGCATTCACGTTGTTTTTATTTATCTTTGTTGCGAACAATATTGGTTTAGTAACGAAAATCGTCTTACCGAATGATACGACACTTTGGAAAAGTCCGACGGCAGACCCATTTATTACTTTAACATTGGCATTTATAATGATCACTCTTACTCATCTATTTGGGGTGAAGAAACTCGGCTTCAAAGGGTATTTCGTAAATTCGTTCCTAAAACCATATAGTTTCATGTTTCCAATGAAACTGATCGAAGAGTTTACGAACCTATTAACACTTGCTTTACGTCTTTATGGGAATATTTACGCGGGGGAAGTTTTGCTAACCTTAATCGCCAGCATGATGAATAACATAGGTTGGTACTCCTTACCATTAGCAATTCCTTTAGAGATGATTTGGATTGCATTTTCATTGTTTATCGGAAGCATCCAAGCATTTGTCTTTGTTACTTTATCAATGGTGTATATGAGCCATAAGATTGAAGTAGAAGAATAACATCGTTTTTGAACAAACTACTTATCTATTTTAGGAGGAAATATATTATGAATTATATCGCAGCAGCAATCGCAATCATGGGGGCAGCAATCGGAGCTGGTTATGGTAATGGACAAGTTATCTCTAAAACCATCGAATCAATGGCACGCCAACCTGAAATGTCTGGTCAATTCCGTACAACAATGTTCATCGGGGTAGCCCTTGTTGAAGCCGTTCCAATTCTAGGTGTGGTTATCGCTTTAATTCTAGTATTTATGTAGTAAATTTACTCAATGAGGATGGGACGCATGTCACTAATCCTCTTTTCATTGCAGTGAATTGAAAAAGATGTAGAAAAACTAAAAAAGTTTCTTCATAAAATTAGAAAAAGGCGTTTAGGAAGACGAATTTCTTAAATGAGAGACGCATCCTTTACACCAGTTAGAAACACCTGAAAGAAAGGAAGGCTAGCCTATGCTGAATCAATTGGCAATTGCAGAAGTTGGTAATCCGATGTTAGGTAATATCATCGTTGTCAGCGGCTCATTTTTGATACTACTGGCCCTACTAAAGCATTTTGCTTGGGGCCCAATCAGCGATATTTTGAAAAAACGTGAAGATAAGATCGCCAATGATTTAGATTCTGCCGAACAATCTCGCATCAAATCAGCAAAAATGGAACAAGAACGTGAACAACAATTGTTAGCGTCTCGTTCAGATGCAGCTGATATCATTAAAAATGCGAAAGAAAGTGGAGAATTAATCCGTCAAAATATTTTGAAGGATACGCAAGAAGAAGTAGCTCGTCTAAAAAGCAAAGCGCAAGCCGATATCACATTAGAACGTGACTCAGCTTTAAACTCTGTGAAAGACGATGTAGCTGATCTATCTCTTCAAATTGCGGCAAAAATCTTGAACAAAGAACTTTCTCCAGAAATGCACGAATCTTTAATCAATCAATATATCGAAGGTCTAGGTTCTTCAAATGAAACTAGATAAATATACTGTAGGCAGACGCTATGGTAAAGCATTGTTTGAACTGGCGATCGATTCAAATCGTGCGGAAGAAATTTACCAAGAGTTATTAAGTTTGCGACAAATCTATGCAGAAGTTCCAGAATTAGGAAACCTGCTTAGTGATGTCCGCTTAGAACCTCATGAAAAACGTCTAATTATGGATAAACTTGTTGCAGGCTTCGAAGGCACTGTGAAAAACTTTTTAGAAGTTGTTTACAATTACAATCGAATGTCTGATCTAACCTTTATGATCGATGAATACGAACATCGTTATAACGAACATAAAGGACTACTTTTAGGTAGTGTAAAAACAGCAGTACCGCTTTCTGAGGAACAGTTACAAAATTTAGAAAAGAATGTTGCAAAAACAATGGACTATCAAACAGTTGAATTAAAAGAAATCGTTGATTCATCTATTATTGGTGGGGCAATTGTTGAAGCCAACCATCGAGTGATCGACGGAAGCATTCGCACGCAATTAGAAAAAATGCGTAGTCAATTAAATAGATAGTACAAAGAGGTAGGTGAATCGAATGGCTATCAAAGCAGAAGAAATTAGTGCCTTGATTAAAGAACAAATTGAAAATTATCAAAACGTGCTTTCAGTCGAAGAAATCGGTACCGTTACTTATGTTGGTGACGGAATCGCTCGTGCACATGGTTTAGAAAATGCGATGAGTGGTGAGTTGCTTGAATTTTCAAATGGCTCATACGGAATGGCACAAAACTTAGAATCTAATGATGTAGGTATCATCATCCTTGGTGATTTCGAATCCATTCGTGAAGGAGACAAAGTAAAACGTACAGGAAAGATCATGGAAGTTCCAGTTGGGGACGCATTGATCGGACGTGTCGTTAATCCGCTAGGTCAACCAATCGATGGATTAGGTGAAATTGCAACAGACAAGGCTCGTCCAGTTGAAGCAATGGCACCAGGCGTTATGCAACGTAAATCTGTTAATGAACCAATGCAAACGGGATTAAAAGCAATCGATGCTTTAGTTCCAATTGGTCGTGGTCAACGTGAGTTAGTCATTGGTGACCGTAAGACAGGGAAAACATCAATTGCAATCGATACGATCCTTAACCAAAAAGGTCAAGATATGATCTGTATCTATGTTGCAATCGGTCAAAAAGATTCTACTGTTCGTACACAAGTAGAAACATTGAAAAAATATGGTGCGATGGATTATACGATCGTCGTGAATGCTGGAGCATCACAACCAGCTCCATTACTTTATATCGCTCCTTATGCAGGGACTGCTATGGGTGAAGAATTCATGTACAATGGAAAACATGTTTTGATCATCTTTGATGATTTATCAAAACAAGCCGTTGCTTATCGTGAACTTTCATTACTATTGCGTCGTCCACCAGGTCGTGAAGCATATCCAGGGGATGTTTTCTACCTACATTCACGTCTGTTAGAACGTGCAGCTAAATTGAGTGATGAATTGGGTGGCGGTTCAATGACTGCTTTACCATTTGTTGAAACACAAGCTGGAGATATCTCTGCATACATTCCAACAAACGTTATCTCGATCACTGACGGACAAATCTTCTTGGAAAGCGACTTGTTCTATGCCGGAACTCGACCAGCTGTTGACGCTGGGTTATCCGTTTCTCGGGTAGGTGGTTCTGCACAGATCAAAGCAATGAAAAAAGTTGCCGGAACTTTACGTCTTGATTTAGCAAGTTATCGTGAATTAGAAGCATTTACACAGTTCGGTTCTGACTTAGACGCTGCGACACAAGCAAAATTAAATCGTGGTCGCCGTACAGTTGAAATCTTGAAACAAAAACTTCATGCACCACTTGCTGTTGAAAAACAAGTAGTCATCTTATATGCTTTGACACATGGATTCTTAGATAGTATCCCTGTTGATAGTATTTTAGATTTTGAACATGAATTATTTGAATATCTAGATAATAACCATTCAGATATTTTTGAAACGATTCGTACAACGAAGGATCTTCCAGAAGAAGAAGCTTTGAATACTGCGATCCAAGAATATAAAGATATCTTTTTGGCGTCAAAAGGTAATTCTTCTTCAACAGAAGACAAATTGAAATCCATTCAAAATGCATAGTGAGGTGAGATGAATGGGCGCTTCATTAAATGAAATCAAGACTCGGATCGCTTCAACTAAGAAAACCAGTCAAATCACGCGCGCAATGCAAATGGTTTCCGCCTCTAAACTAACAAAATCTGAAGCTTCTTCTCAGAAGTTTCAGATCTATGCAAACAAAGTTAGAGAGATCGTGACCCATTTGACCGCAACGCAATTAAACGATATCGCCTCAGACAATCCTCGTGGAGACATCAACTACAACAGTATGTTGATCAGTCGACCAGTGAAGAAGACGGGGTACATCGTGATCACTGCGGATGGTGGTTTAGTTGGTGGCTATAATAGCTCGATCTTGAAGCAAACGATGTCCATTTTAGAAGAAGATCACCAATCACCTGACGATTACGTAATGATCGCAATCGGCGGAACAGGTGCAGACTTCTTCAAAGCAAGAGGAATCAATTTAGCTTACGAATTGCGTAATTTATCTGACCAACCAAGTTTTGATGAAGTTCGCAAGATCGTAGGAATGGCAACAACTATGTATCAAAATGAAGTATTTGATGAATTGTATGTATGTTACAACCATCATATCAATTCACTAACTAGTCAATTTCGGGTAGAAAAAATGCTGCCGATTTCTGATTTAGACCCTGAGGAAGCAATAACCTTTGAACAAGAATATATTTTTGAACCATCAAAAGAAGAAATCTTGGCTCAATTGTTACCTCAATATGCAGATAGCTTGATTTATGGTGCAATCGTTGATGCCAAGACAGCAGAACATGCTGCCGGTATGACAGCTATGAAGACAGCAACGGATAATGCCGCAACGATCATCGATGATCTAACGGTTTCTTATAACCGTGCAAGACAAGGGGCTATTACCCAAGAAATTACCGAAATTGTTGCCGGAGCTTCGGCACTAGAATAGTATTAAGATTGGAGGAAAAAAGATGAGTTCAGGCAAGATTGTTCAAGTAATCGGTCCCGTTGTCGACGTGGAATTTTCTTTAGACCAATCCTTACCAGATATCAACAACGCTTTAGTTGTTTATAAAAATGATGAGAAGAAATCGAAAGTTGTTCTTGAAACAGCGCTAGAATTAGGTGACGGTGTCATCCGTACAATCGCGATGGAATCAACAGATGGTTTACAACGCGGAATGGAAGTCATTGATACAGAAAAAGCAATTTCTGTACCAGTGGGTAAAGAAACGTTAGGTCGTGTATTCAATGTATTAGGAGATACGATCGATTTATCTGCACCTTTCCCAGAAGATGCAAAACGTAGCGAAATCCATAAAAAAGCACCAAACTTTGATGAGTTAAGTACAAGTACTGAGATCCTTGAAACTGGGATCAAAGTTATTGACTTGCTTGCTCCTTACTTAAAAGGTGGGAAAGTTGGATTATTCGGTGGTGCCGGTGTAGGTAAAACTGTATTGATCCAAGAATTGATCCATAATATCGCTCAAGAACACGGTGGTATTTCTGTATTTACTGGTGTTGGTGAACGTACACGTGAAGGTAATGACCTTTATTATGAAATGAAAGATTCAGGAGTTATTGAAAAAACAGCCATGGTGTTTGGTCAAATGAACGAACCACCAGGTGCACGTATGCGTGTTGCCTTGACTGGTTTGACGATTGCTGAATACTTCCGTGATGTTGAAGGGCAAGACGTGCTATTGTTTATTGATAATATTTTCCGTTTCACTCAAGCCGGTTCAGAAGTTTCTGCCCTATTAGGTCGTATGCCTTCTGCCGTTGGGTACCAACCAACGCTAGCAACAGAAATGGGTCAATTACAAGAACGGATCACTTCAACGAAAAAAGGTTCAATCACTTCAATCCAAGCAATCTATGTACCAGCCGATGACTATACTGACCCAGCGCCAGCAACAGCATTTGCCCATTTAGATGCAACAACGAACTTGGAACGTAAATTGACAGAACAAGGGATTTACCCAGCCGTAGATCCACTCGCTTCTTCATCAAGTGCGCTTGCTCCAGAAATCGTCGGAGAAGAACACTATAAAGTAGCAACGGAAGTACAGCATGTCTTACAACGTTACCGTGAATTACAAGATATCATTGCTATCTTAGGGATGGATGAATTATCTGACCAAGAAAAAGTTTTAGTTTCTCGTGCACGTAGAGTTCAATTCTTCTTGTCACAAAACTTTAACGTAGCAGAACAATTTACAGGTCTTCCAGGGTCATATGTACCAGTTGAAGAAACTGTCAAAGGATTCCGCGAAATCTTAGAAGGTAAATACGATGACCTTCCTGAAGAAGCATTCCGTAGTGTTGGTAGAATCGAAGACGTCGTAGAAAAAGCGAAAAAACTAGGCTACTAGAAAGGGGTGCCCCATGGATCAATATTTAACAGTTAACGTGGTTACTCCTGACGGTTTGGTCTATGATCACCATGCAGCGATCGTAGTTGCACGCACAACAGCCGGCGAACTCGGTATTCTACCTAAACATGCGCCCATAATCGTTCCTTTAACGATCGATGAAGTTCGTATAAAAAGAACTGACTCCGATACGCATGTCGACTGGATCGCAGTAAATGGCGGGATCATGGAAGTACGTGATAACGTTGTTTCTATCGTAGCCGATAGTGCGGAACGTGAACGTGATATCGATGTTTCTCGTGCGGAAAGAGCAAAACAACGTGCGGAACGACAAATTGAAGAAGCAAAAGAAAAAGAAGATACAAATGAATTGAAACGTGCAACCGTTGCTTTGCATCGTGCAATCAACCGAATCAAGGTTTCAAAACATTCATAGTCATAAATAATCGAGACAGGAGTGCTAAGGGATCAAGAAGAAAATTGCGAAACTCGATTTTTTAGATTTTGTGAATTTCAGATTGCTTTTCCAAGTGTTTTCTGCTCTGATTGTTTATTCGTATTAGAACGTGGACAAAAGTATTTGTTACTTTTGTCCACGTTCTTTTTTTATTTAAAAGAAAAGTAACATGAGATGTAAAGTATTGGATAAACGTCTTTCTATATGTTCACCATGCTCTTTTTTGAAATTTCCGAAAAACCTGACTTTTAGACACCGTTTATTAGGAATTAGAGTCTGTGGCAAACTTGATTTTTAGATTTGTCCCACATTCATTTCTTGAAATTTGTCAAGAAAAAAACAAAAAAATTATACTTTTTGCAATCAATAATTTCTCTATTCTTCCAATTTATGGTATCATCGTTTTGTTAGTTATCGTAAAAAAACAATTGTTAGAAAGGACGTAGCTATGCAAGTATACGGAATTGATGCGATTATCCGAATTGTTAGCCACTTAGCATTCATTTATTTAGCTTTTTGGTCTTTACGTTCTTTGCGCATCGAAACCTTTTTTAGAGCGATGCATAATACACAGATTCGCATGACGATTGTACTTTTTTCTATTTTTTTAGGGTATACGGCGAGTAATTTTTTCTTAGAGATCATCGCTTTGTGTCGCAACCTTTTCGTTAGCCTATTATTTTAAAAAAAGGTACTATTTTAAAAGAAGAAATGATATAATAGAAAAGATTTTGAGCAACTGTAGCTCATTGGAATTTTTTGGGGGGAACAACATGGAAGAGATCATCGTAAAAGGTGGCAATCAATTAAATGGAACAGTAAAAATCGAAGGAGCTAAAAATGCGGTTTTACCTATTTTAGCTGCTAGTTTATTGGCAGAAGAGGGAACAACCGTATTAAATAATGTTCCTATTCTTTCTGACGTTTTCACGATGAATCAAGTGATTCGTCATTTAAATGTCGATGTAGCGTTTGATGAAGAAATGAATCAAGTAACACTTGATGCCTCAAGACAGTTAGAAATTGAAGCACCTTATGAATATGTTAGCCAAATGCGTGCTTCGATCGTTGTAATGGGACCATTGCTTGCAAGAAATGGTCATGCGAAAGTAGCTATGCCAGGAGGATGTGCAATTGGTAAACGTCCAATTGATCTGCACCTAAAAGGATTCCAAGCATTAGGAGCTAAAATCATCCAAAAGAACGGCTATATCGAAGCTATTGCAGATCAATTGATCGGTAACACGATCTATTTGGACTTTCCTAGTGTTGGAGCAACTCAAAATATCATGATGGCAGCTGTAAAAGCAAAAGGAACAACAATCATTGAAAACGTAGCACGTGAACCAGAAATCGTTGACCTTGCCAATATTTTAAATAAAATGGGCGCCAATGTTTACGGTGCTGGAACAGAAACGATGCGTATCGAAGGTGTTGAACATCTTCATGCTGTGAAACATTCAATCGTACAAGACCGTATTGAAGCAGGCACATTCATGGTAGCCGCTGCAATGACTGAAGGAAATGTTTTGATCGCTGACGCTATCTCAGAACACAACCGACCATTGATCTCTAAATTGATCGAAATGGGTGCTAAGATCACTGAAGAAGAAGGCGGGATCCGTGTCATTGGACCAAAACATATCTTGCCTACAGATGTAAAAACAATGCCTCACCCTGGATTTCCTACAGATATGCAAGCACAAATGACAGCAATCCAATTAGTTGCTGAAGGTACAAGCATGGTGACGGAAACAGTTTTTGAAAATCGTTTCCAACATTTAGAAGAAATGCGTCGAATGAATGCACATGTAAAAATCGACGGCAATGTAGCCATCATGGATGGAAACCATGAGTTACAAGGTGCAGAAGTGTATGCAACTGACTTGCGTGCAGCAGCAGCTTTAGTATTAGCTGGCTTGAAAGCAAACGGGATCACACGTGTTCGTAATCTAAAATACTTAGATCGTGGCTATTATAACTTCCATATCAAATTGCAACAATTAGGTGCGGATGTTGAACGTGTTGAGAGTAACCAAGTAACTGCTGATAAGACAGCACAAACGATTGCTTAAGGACGTGGTTAGATGAGTACACAACGCTATATTTTAGTCAGCTTGGTCAAGATACTGCTCGTTGTCTTATTATTGATTCTCCTTTTTATTGCCGGTACGATGATCGGGTACGGAGTGATTGGTGAAGGCAATCCGCTTAAAGTTTTTCAACCAAGCTTATGGCTTCATATTCGAGATTTTTTTAGTTGAAGACTGATCTTACATTGTTCGTTTTAAAGTAAAAAAGAGGGTTCTTAAAATCGCTGATATAGCTATTTTAAGCAACCCTTTGTTTCGTTCGTCCTAAATAAAGTTAGGCAAAAAAAGGTTGAGTAAAGACCACCTGTATTCCCCTTATTAAATTAGACTAAATAGCGAGGACAGAAGTAATTTCTTCGGAAATGAACGAAGATCTCAAAGATCATGAACTCAGTTAGTGAAAGTTCCTTCTTGTTCTTTGAGGTTCGCTACTTTTGTCTCCGCTTTTTATTGAAGTAGAAAAGAAATGGAGGAAAGAATATGAAAAAAATGTTGATTGGGCTCGTTCGCTTTTATCAGCGCTTTATCTCCCCTGCATTTCCTCCTAGTTGCCGTTATTAACCTACCTGTTCAAATTACATGATCCGAGCGATCCAGTCGCATGGAGCGATGAAAGGGACACTGATGGGGACAGCACGCATTTTACGCTGTCATCCGTTCGTCAAAGGTGGTATCGATCACGTGCCTTTAAAATTCCAATTGACAAGGAATAAAAAGGATAAGGAAATGCCACACTATAAAAAATAGTAAGGAGACGGTATGTTCACCACATTAGATAAGCAGCATCTTCCATGGGAGCTATTATTAGATGCAGATCCTGATAAAGAAAAAATCCAAATGTATGTAGATATGGGCTCCGGCTTTGTTTGGTAAGTAGCTGATGAAATAAAAGGGGTCATCGTGTACGATACTAGAAAGACAGAATATGAGATCATGAACGTTGCTGTTGCCCCTAGCGAGCAAGGAAGAGGAATTGGCCGTCAATTATTGCTTCACGCGATCAAACACCTTAGAGAGGGTAAAAACGCCCAAAATAAAATAATCATTCGGACAGGTAGTGTGTCGTCTGCTGCCCTCCATCTTTATAAAAAAGTTGGATTTGTGGAAGTTTCTAGGGATATCGACTATTTTGTCAAAAACTATCCTGAACCCATCTATGAAAATGGGGAGTTGCTACGTGATCAAGTCACTTTGGAACTGATGATCTAAAAATAAAGTGCTTTCAAAAAGGTGCAGGATATTTTACAATAGACGTAGTAAGCAAAAAAGGAGAACAGACGAGCATGGGAATTTTAGCTTTTGATTTTGGCGGTTCTGCAGTGAAATATGGATATTGGAATGGCGTATCACTTGAGGGAACTGGACAATTTCCAACTCCCGATACTTGGGAAAAAATGAAAACGGATTTATACCAGATATATGACTCATTATCAGCTACTTTGAGCATCGAAGGGATAGCCATCAGTTCACCAGGTGTAGTGAACAATGAGAAACAAAGGATTGAAGGAATCAGTGCCATTCCTTATATCCATGGATTCAATATTTTTGAAGAGTTAGAGCAATTGTTTTGTTTACCTGTGACGATCGAAAATGATGCAAATTGTGCAGGGATGGCAGAATTTTACGAAGGAGCAGCAAAAGCATATCAAAATGTAGCATTTGTGGTGATTGGCACAGGTGTCGGTGGAGCAGTGTTCATGGATGGGAAGATCCATAAAGGGGCCCATCTATACGGTGGGGAATTCGGGCTGATGTTATTAGACAACAATCAAACATTTAGTCAGCTGGGAACTGCGGTAAGCATGGCTTGGCGATACTGTGAACGAAAAGGCCTAGCAAAAACGGCCTATAGCGGAAAAGAAGTATTTGCATTAGCTGAACAAGGCGATCAGATCGCTAAAGAAGAAGTCGATCGTTTTTACGATTATTTGACGAAAGGGCTATTCAGTATCCAATTTACTTTTGATCCAGAAGCAATTATCATAGGTGGCGGTATCTCAGCAAAAAAAGACTTGCTTAAAGAATTGAATCAACGGATGAAACAATTGACCACTCGCTATGAATTGAATGATTTTGATCCTCAACTCTTGCTATGCGATTACCGAAATGAGGCGAATCTAATCGGGGCATCAGCTAATTTTTTTGCAACAGCAAGAGGAGATTCGTAACAAATTTGCTGGGGGAAAAAGTCTTTTGGGCGCAGACGATGTATTCCCCCTTCAAATATGATAAACTATCATGGAGGTGGGAAAAAGATGTCAAAAAAGAATAAAGATATAGTAGTTCGTATTGAAGAAGTAAAAAAGAATATCAATGGAAAAACATATGAGGTCACACAGTTATTTATAGGCAAAAAATTGATCGGTGAAATTTTAGCTTATGGACCAAAAGAATTTGAGATTTTCTTTGGGGAAGAAGATTTTGGCAAAGAAAAAACCCTTGAAAATGCGATAGAAACAGTGATTCGTCACTGGAATCTGCATGACTAAAAAAATATCAAAAAAATTTTCAATAAAGGGTTGCAAAAATCTGGGAAATTAGGTATTATAACTAAGTCAGGTTGATACAGACCTTTTGGAGGAGTAGCGAAGTGGCTAAACGCGACGGACTGTAAATCCGTTCCTTAGGGTTCAGTGGTTCGAATCCACTCTCCTCCATTCATTGGGGTATAGCCAAGCGGTAAGGCAAGGGACTTTGACTCCCTCATGCGTTGGTTCGAATCCAGCTACCCCAGTTTTTACGAGTGATCATTGAGAATCGCTCTTTTTTTTTTGCAAAAAACACCTTGTTTCTTGAAGATTCTGCCAATTTAAGCTAGAGTAAGTATAGAAGATAGAAATGGAGGCAGGAAAAATGAGATGGAAAGAAAAAGTTGATGAAACTGCAGAAAAGATCTATGATTTAATGAAATCAGAAAAATACAATGTGGAAGTCCATTTTCCAAAAAAATCTGATAAAGCTGTACAGATAACATCTAAACGCCCCACGAACCATACGAAAAAATGGCTATCAAAAAACCGCTAATAATAACAAAAATCTCTAGAAATCTTCTTTTTTACTGATTTCTAGAGATTTTGTTATTTAACGACTTCGATTCCTAGGACAGTCAAGTGTCCGTTACCGACTAATTTAACGACTAATGCGGCAAGTTCTTCGGGTGTCATATCTGTGTCACTTGTGATCCACCAATGAAGAGTACCAACAAAAATAGAAGTCATATATTCCGTGATGAAATCGATTGGAACTTCTAATTGGCTCTCTTTGATTTGTAAGTTGTTAAAAATACTTGCGTATTTATCATACAGAAACATTTCCAATTTTTTTCGAAATAATTCAATCGATGATCCATCCATCGTAGTTAAGAAAAGCACTTTATTTTTCTGGATATTCACATAGATCGTTGTTAATGCACGAATGATATGGTTCAACTTGATTCGATTACCATCAACTAATGGTTCTAAATCCAAAACAGACATAAAAACTTCAATGGCAATATCAAAGATCTGTTCATAAAGATCTTCTTTGTTTTTAAAATGGGCATAAAAAGTTGCTCGATTGATCATCGCTTCATCTGCGATGGCTTGGATCGTGATTGATTCATAATTTTTTTCTTTTTCTAGTAAGCGGACAAAAGCTTCCACAATCATTTTGTGGGTGCGCTTTACTCGAAGATCTGTTTTATTCCCCATAAAATTTCCTCGCTTATTTTTCGACATTTCACATTCTTTTGTTGCTTATCTCACAAACTGCGATAGTTTGCTTATTGCAAAAACTTAAAAAGGTACCTAAAATATACATAAGTAGTATAACAGACAATTTGTTATATATTCAACAAGGTGTCCGTTAAAAGAGAGTGGGAGAAAATATGAGTTTAAAAGCGGGGATCGATGTCGGTTCGACGACCGTCAAATTAATTGTAATAGATGAACAAGGAAAGACGATTTATTCTAAGTATGAACGACATTACTCAGATGTCAAAAAAGCAGCGTTACAAACATTGAGAGAAGCGCAAAAGTTGGTTGCTGAGCAGCCTCTTTCGATTGCAATCACAGGATCGGGTGGAATGGGATTAGCAGAGATGTTAGATATCCCCTTTGTTCAAGAAGTTATTGCCTGTACACGAACGGTAGAGGAAATCATACCGGAGACAGATGTCGCAATCGAATTAGGTGGTGAAGATGCGAAAATCACATTTTTTGAAGGTTCTTTGGAACAGCGGATGAATGGTAGTTGTGCAGGAGGCACGGGAGCTTTTATTGATCAAATGGCTTCTTTACTTAAAACAGATGCAAATGGAGTCAATGAATTAGCTAAAAATTACCAACAAATTTATCCGATCGCTTCGAGATGTGGCGTTTTTGCAAAAACGGATGTTCAACCACTGATCAATGAAGGTGCTGATCGTTCAGATATAGCAGCGAGTATCTTTCAAGCTGTCGTGAATCAAACCATTGCTGGACTTGCAGCTGGTCGTAAAATCAAAGGGAAAGTCGCATTTTTAGGTGGACCGCTTTACTTCATGTCTGAACTTCGTCAACGATTCATCGATACGTTGAATCTAGCCCCAGAAGATGTCATTTTCCCAGAAGATCCGCAATTGTTTGTGGCGATGGGCGCAGCATTTTATGCAGAAGAAGCTGAGCCAACCACAATGGCGAAACTCATTGACACGTTAGAAAATGGGAACCAAGCCCAATTAAATCCTTCCAAGACATTGACTCCTTTATTTAAAGATGAAAATGAACTTGCTCAATTTCGTCAAAGACATGCAAAAGCACAGGCTTCAGAAAAAAAACTTTCTGAACATCACGGTGTTGCATTTTTAGGCATCGATGCAGGATCAACTACAACAAAAGTAGTCTTGATAAATGAAGATGGCGATATCTTATTTTCTTTTTATGGCAATAATGAAGGCCAGCCTTTGGAAACAACGATGGCAGTTTTAAAAGACCTTTATGAACAGTTACCAGAAGATGTCTATATCGGAAAAGCAGCTGCCACTGGGTACGGTGAAGCATTGATCAAGAATGCACTCAAAGTCGATATTGGTGAAGTTGAAACAATGGCACATTATAAAGCTGCAAATTTCTTTCAACCAGGTGTTGACTTTATTTTAGATATCGGCGGACAAGACATGAAAGCTATGACTATCAAAGAAGGTGTGTTATCTTCGATTCAGCTAAATGAAGCTTGTTCTTCAGGTTGTGGTTCCTTTATTGAAACATTTGCCAAATCTTTGAAATATGACGTAAGAAGTTTTGCGCAAGCAGCAGTCGAGTCGCAAGCACCAGTTGATCTAGGTTCACGTTGTACTGTTTTTATGAACTCAAAAGTAAAACAAGTACAAAAAGAAGGGGCATCTGTAGGTGATATCTCTGCAGGACTTTCTTATTCAGTTATCAAAAATGCATTATATAAAGTAATCAAAGTAAGAAGACCAGAAGAACTTGGAGAAAAAATCGTTTGCCAAGGTGGCACTTTTTATAATGAAGCTGTGTTACGTGCATTTGAAATGATTAGTGGCAGAGAAGTCGTTCGTCCATCCATTGCAGGTCTGATGGGGGCTTATGGAGCTGCTTTGATTGCACTGGAAGATTACGAGATTGGTGATGAAAGTACGATTCTTTCTTTAGAAGAATTGGCTCAATTTACTTCTGAAAAAGAATTCACTCATTGTGGTCTTTGTGAAAACAATTGTATGTTAACTGTCACTCTTTTTTCTGATGGACGACGTTTTATTACAGGAAATCGTTGTGAACGCGGCGCACGTATCAAAATCAAAAAAGAAGTTAAAAAGGTCAACTTAGTCGATTATAAGTACCGTCGTTTGTTCAAGTACCGTCCACTTCGAAAAAAAGAAGCTGTCAATGGAACGATCGGGATACCTCGTGTACTGAATATGTATGAAAATTATCCACTATGGCATACATTCTTTTCTGATCTAGGATTTAGAGTAACTTTATCTCCTCGTTCAAACAAAGAACTGTATGAACAAGGAATGGAAACAATTCCTAGTGATACGGCTTGTTACCCAGCTAAATTGACACATGGTCATATCCAAGCACTAATTGACTCGGGTGTCTCAAGAATCTTTTATCCAGGGGTCATCTTTGAACGTCCTGAATTTGCGGGTGCAGACAATCATTTCAATTGTCCGATCGTACAAAGCTATCCAGATGTCATCCGCAATAATGTCGATGATATCCGCGCAGGCAAAGTAGATTATCGCAATCCTTTTCTGAACTTAGCAAACGAAGCGTCTGTTGCAAAAGTCCTACATCAGACATTTTCTGATTTTGGTTTCACAGAAGAAGAAGTAGCAACAGCTTTGCATCATGGTTATGAAGAACTCGATTCTTTTAAACGAGATATTCAACAAAAAGGTGAAGAAACGTTAGTTATGTTGAACCAGAAAAACCAACGAGGAATTGTTCTTTCTGGCAGACCGTACCATTTAGATCCAGAAATCAATCATGGGATCGCTGAAGTCATCACACAAGAAGGATTTCATGTTTTGACGGAGGATAGTATTTCTCATCTAGGGGATGTAGGAAATCTTCGTGTGGTCAATCAATGGGTCTATCATTCACGTTTATATGCAGCTGCAAGGGTAGTCGCAAAATCGAAAAATCTTGAATTGGTTCAACTAAACTCATTTGGTTGTGGGATCGATGCGGTCACAACAGACCAAGTGGAAGAGATCATGGATCAATATGGCAAGATCTACACGGTGCTTAAAATTGATGAAGGATCGAATCTAGGTGCCATCAGGATCCGGTTACGTTCACTAAAAGCCGCAGTAAATGAACGAGAAAAACGACAATTTGAACCTGTAAAACGGTTTGAAGAACCTGAAAAAATTACTTTTACGAAAGAAATGAAGGAAAAACATACACTGTTATTACCGATGCTTAGTCCGATCCATCAATCAGGTTTAGTGGATGTTGCACTAAATGCTTCTGGATATCATGTGGTGTGTCTACCAGCAGAAGACAATGAAGCAATCAATGTTGGCTTGAAGTACGTCAACAATGATGCTTGTTACCCTGCAATCATTTCGATTGGTCAGATAGTTGAAGCACTTGAAAGTGGCAAGTATGATTTGGAAAATACAAGCGTCATGATGACACAAACTGGCGGAGGCTGCCGAGCAACGAACTATATCCCACTTTTACGTAAAGCATTGAATGATGCTGGCTTTGGACAAATCCCCGTTGTTTCTATCTCAATGGGAAATCAAGGGGTAGAGTCTAATCCAGGATTTAAGTTTACTTTGCCTATGCTTAAACGTGTAGCTATTGCCTTTTTATATGGGGATCTCTTCGAAAGAGTCGTTTATCGCACACGCCCTTATGAATTGGAAGAAGGCAGTATCGATCGATTGTATCAAGAGTGGCTGAAAAAAGTAGAAAAGAATGTGCGTAACGGTTCAATCACTTTATTCAACAGCAACATGAAAAAAATCATCCAAGCGTTCGATACCGTTCCGATTTCTTCTGAAAAGAAACCCAAAGTTGGCGTAGTTGGCGAAATTTTAGTGAAATACTCACCTACAGCGAACAATGATATCGTTCGACTATTAGAAGCAGAAGGTGCTGAAGCAGTCGTTCCAGACATCATCGGTTTTATGAACTATTCGTTGTATAACCAAATTTGGAAGTATGAACAACTTGGAATGTCAAAACAAAGTAAATTACTTGCTCAATTTGCAATCAAAATGATCGAATGGATCGAAAAACCAATGGATAAAGCATTGCGCAAATCTGAACGTTTTGACGGAATCCAATCGATCGATGACTTGGCGAAAGATGCTAGCCAGATCCTTTCAATCGGGAACCATACAGGTGAAGGGTGGTTCTTGACTGGTGAAATGATCGAATTGCTAAAAAATGATGTGCATAATATCGTCTGCATGCAACCTTTTGGCTGTTTACCAAATCATGTCGTGGGCAAAGGAGTGATCAAAGAATTACGTCACCGCTACCCTAATGCGAATATCGCAGCCATCGATTATGATCCAGGTGTATCCATCGTCAACCAGTTGAATCGTATCCGTTTGATGATGGCAACAGCAAATAAAACGTTGGAGAAACAGAAAGCGTGAGCGTACATTTCTACTTCTGAATAGTAAAAAATATTTTTTGAAACAGTTCTATTGTGAGGGTGAGGCTAAGACAGAAGCGTTCAACCCAGAGAAATAAGTAGGGATTCATGAAAATTGCTTTTTAGCTTTAGATGGGTTTCGACTTAATTCAAAAGGAGTTGCTTCTGCTCCCACCGTTTCGAGAAGAGGTCGAGACAAAAGTCGTTTAGGTTTGAGAAATTGGAGAGAAAAAGGAACAATACGTTTTTTGTATTGTTCCTTTTTTGGGGGAAAAGCCAAGATCATCGAAAGATTGCAAAAAAGAGGGGATTTAGCTAGAAGTGGTACTCTTTTCGGTTGTGAATCAGGTATATACCAGTTATAATAGAAGAAACGAAAGGACGGGTATACGATATGTCGAATCAATTACCAGTATATATACAAATTCATGATCAGATCAAAAGTGAAATCGAACAGGGCATCTGGAAAATCGGTGATCGTCTTCCTTCTGAAAGAGAATTAGCTGTAAAATTCAATGTCAGTCGAATGACTTTGAGACAAGCGATTCAGAATCTAGCTGATGAAGGGATCTTAGAAAGAAAAATCGGTTCAGGTACATATGTCGCGCGTAAAAAAGTACAAGAAAAGATGACAGGTGCGACAAGTTTCACTGAAATCATGGAATCACAGAACCGAGTACCTTCCAGTCGAACGATTTCTTATTTTTTGACATCTCCTAGCTCTAGTGAGATGGAAAAATTGAATCTGCAAAAAGAAGACACGATCTTACGTATGGAACGTATTCGTTACGCAGATGATATTCCAATCTGTTTTGAAGTAGCAAGTGTTCCTCAAAAAATCATCGATGCATACAGCAAAGCTGAAATAACCGAGTCGCTTTATCGAACGCTTGAAGAAAAAAGCGGAAATAAGATCGGGGCAGCAAATCAAACCATCACAGCTGTGTTAGCATCTGAAAAGATCGCTGAGTATTTGGAGATCAAAAGAGGTGATGCGGTGTTGCGTTTGAGACAAATCTCTTATTTTGAAGACGGCACGCCATTCGAGTATGTACGTACGCAGTATGTAGGCAATCGTTTTGAATTTTATTTAGAAAAATAGTAGCAGGACATCTATTGGATAGAGGCTAGAACAGAGGTATTTAACTTCAAGGATCAAGTGGAAGGAGTTAAACATTTCTGTTCTAGCCTCTTTTTTGAAATTTCCGAAAAAAATGACTTTTGGACATCGTTTATTGGGAATTGGAGTCTATAACAAAACTGGTTTTTAGATTTGGCCTACGCTATTCATTTTTTGAGTGTCGACAAACAACAAACGGGTCACTTGACTTATTTATTGATCAGTTGTTCATGATAAGAAACAGCACCATCGGTAAATGAGACTTGACCGTTCATCAACTCAATGAGGGATTCTTTAAAAGAAGCCACGCTATCTTCTGTGACCAAACAAACTACAGTCACTTTATCTGTATAATTCGTTTCTTTGATCGTTAGCTGATTGAGTGTAAGATAGTTTTCTAATTTGCCTAATTGAGGATAGGTGATATGAACGGAAATCTCTTGTTGCAAGGTCCCTTTTACGATCCCAATCTCTTCTAAAGCATGTGAAACGGCATGCGTATACGCTCTGATCAGCCCCCCAGTACCAAGTTTTGTACCACCGAAATAGCGGGTAACGACCGCTATAACATTGATCAGTTCATTTTTTTTCAGCACTTCCAACATCGGTACACCAGCCGTTCCACTTGGCTCGCCATCGTCACTGCTTCTTTGGATCTCATTTTTTTCTCCGATCACGAATGCACTACAATGATGATTTGCTTTCCAATGTTCTTTTTTTATTGCTTGAATAAAATCTTTTGCTTCTTCTTCACTTGTGACTCGTTTGAGAGAGCAAATGAAACGTGATTTTTTGATTTCGATTTCACTCTGTCCGTCTTCTTTGATCGTTTGATAACTATGAAGCATGGTACTCACCTCTTTCACATTACAGTCAATAGTAAAAGTATAATGAATTCAGTCCATTGTTTCAACATTTATAACGCTTGCGAAATCAGAAGAGTGTGCGATAATAAAAGGAGAGAGGTGAGATGGGGATGAAAGAACGTACAAAAAAATATGATGCCATTACGCAATATTTAAAAAACAATGGCGGCTCGCAAATTACTCTGACATTTACTCAAATCGATGAACTGCTCTTTCCCAGTTATGGCCTCCCTAAATCTGCCAGACAAAGTACTGATTGGTGGGCGAATGATTATAAGCATCCTGAAAAAGGTGCATATGGTTGGATAAATGCTGGTTACGAAGTAGTGGTAATCAATCTAAAAAAGGAATATGTTGTTTTTAATCAGCTAGTTAAATCAAGTTGGTTATTTGATTGAATGAAATTTTAAGAAACCGTTGACATTCTCTTTCTATTTTGTATAATAGGCACACAGGCGAAAAGAAAACGCTTGCTTTGTAAAAAGGAGAGAGTAAAATGACAAAGAAAACAATCATGCTCGTGTGTTCAGCTGGGATGAGTACCAGCTTACTTGTAACAAAAATGCAAAAGGCTGCCGAAGAAGAAGGAATCGACACAGATATTTTTGCAGTATCCCCGCTTCTGATGCAGATAATCATTTAGCCTCAAAAGAGGTAGATGTTCTATTATTAGGGCCACAAGTTCGTTTTATGAAAGCTGACTTTGAAAAGCGGTTAGAACCAAAGGGGATTCCGTTAGATATCATCAATATGGCTGATTACGGTCTGATGAATGGCGAAAAAGTATTGCAACAAGCGCTTCGTTTGATCGAGTCTAAATAATAAATTGGCAGGTCTGGAGGAGTGTTTGCTTCTGCTCCCACCGTTTATTTGTTTTTAAAGCATGAGACAAAAGTGTTTCTCACTTTTGTCCCACGCTCTTTTTTTATAATCCTCTCGTTTTGGCATATTTAGTTATGGGAGGTGATCCGAGTAAATACTAAGCTTTACGGGAGGCGATTACTCACAAGAGAACTGAACGAAATGGAAGAACCGTCTTTTCAAACGATTCCCTATAAAAAAGTCCCAGCAGTTGTTTTGGAAAAAAATTGGCTCATCTGCGGTCGCTGTGGGACAAGAAACCGAAAAAAGAACTGTCGATTAACTGAGAACCTTTATTATTGTACCCATTGTCTATTTTTGGGACGTTGTGATAGTAGCCAGCAGTTATTTTTGTTTTGTCAGCCGTCATTACCAAAACGTTCCGTTGCATTTGCTTGGACTAGCCAACTAACCTTTTTGCAAAAAACGATTTCAGATGCTATCGTCAACAGCCCAGCGAAACAGCATCATTTGATCTGGGCAGTCACTGGGGCAGGAAAAACGGAAATGCTCTATGAAATAGTGATGAAAACCTTAAAGATGGGTAGCAGAGTCGTCTTGTCTTCGCCAAGAGTGGATGTCTGCAATGAATTATTTCTCCGCTTTGATAAAGTATTTCCAGAAGAAAATATTTTGCTGCTTCATGGAAAAACAAAGCTACCTTACCGATTTAGCCCATTTGTGATTTGCACGACACATCAACTTTACCGTTTTTATCAAGCCTTTGATTTGGTTGTGATCGATGAAGTGGATGCATTTCCTTATGCAGACGATCAAGGACTTTCCTTTGCTGTGCAAACTGCGATCAAGCCAACAGGTAGATTTATCTATTTAAGTGCTACGCCGGCTGAACGTTTATTAAAAGAAATCCGTATGGCGTTTCAAATACACCGTTTGCCTTTGCGTTTCCACCAGCGATTACTTCCTGAACCAAAGCTATTTTTTTGGAATGCTTGGCAGAAAAAATGTCTGTCAGAGAAGAAGGTCCGCCCTTTGATACGCAAACTTGAACAGTTATTGGCACAAAATCATGTATTGCTTTTTTGTCCAAGCATCGAGATCATGGAACACTTGACACGACTTTTGATGGAAAAAATGCCAGATTATAGAATAGCAGATGCTTCTGCTCGCGATCCAGATCGCATAGCGAAAGTGGCAAAAATGCGAGAAAAAAAGTATGATATCCTACTGACAACGATGATTCTTGAGCGAGGTGTGACTTTTGAAAAAGTCTCAGTGGTCGTTTTAGGGGCGGATCATCGTGTATTTACAAAATCCTCATTGGTACAGATCGCTGGAAGAGCAGACAGAAAAGGTGCTTTTTCAAATAGTGAAGTGTACTTTTTCTATGAAGAAAAAACAACAGCTATTATCCAAGCTTGTCGCGAAATTAAAGAGATGAATAAGCAAGGCAAAAGATTGCGAGGTCAAAAATGAAATGTTGCTATTGTCATTGCCGTTTGATACACGACTTAAGCATCAAGGAACTTTTTTGGCGAGTAAAAAAAGTTCCGCAGTTATGCAGTGATTGTACTGCGTTGTTTCAGCAAATTCCTGAACAAGGAAGATGTCCGCGTTGCACAAAGCAGATCACGGAGAAGAGTAAGATCTGTCAGGATTGTTTCACATGGCAAAACAAGTTTCCTGATTATGATTTTGTCCATCAAGCTTTTTTTGTGTACGATCCTGCCTTTCAAGAATGGTTGAATCAGTATAAGTTTATGGGAGATATCCGCCTTTCAGGAACATTCGCTACTTACTGGAAAAATTTACAAAAGCAACACCCAGAAGCCATTTTTTGTCCAGTTCCTCTATCAAACGAACGATTAGCTGAGAGAGGCTTCAATCAAGTGAGTGAAATGCTAGTAGCAGCGGAGGTTGATTATCAGATGTTAGTGACTCGTATCCATCACTCAAACCCACAAGCAAAAAAAACAAGAAATGAGCGATTAGCCAGCATCCAACTATTTGGTATTAAGGTCGATCCGTCTGGAATAAAGGGGAAAACTATTTTTGTGATCGATGATGTTTATACGACTGGGCAGACGTTATTTCATGTAGCCAGTTGCCTTTTGCCTCATCAACCAAAGAAAATCCGGACGTATTCTTTAGCGCGATAAATAAATATTAGAAACTGATGGAATTGATAGCGATTTAGTTTGCAAATACATTAGAGTTCGATATAATAGTATTAAGAAGAGGGAAAGAGTGGTCCTTCTCCTTCTTGATTGTGGTAGACGAAAGGGGTAATTTTTATGTTTAGATATAATGTACGCGGTGAAAATATCGAAGTGACTGAAGCGATTCGGGACTACGTTGAGAAAAAAGTAGGAAAATTAGAACGTTACTTCAGTGACGCACCAGATGCTACAGCCCATGTAAATTTAAAAGTTTATACTGAAAAAACAGCGAAAGTGGAAGTAACCATTCCATTACCTTATCTTGTATTACGCGCCGAAGAAACTTCACCAGATCTATATGCAAGTATCGATTTGGTCGTTGATAAATTGGAACGTCAAATCCGCAAATTCAAAACAAAAATCAACCGTAAATCTCGCGAAAAAGGAATCAATGCAGCAGATGCGGCGGTTTTATTCAATAATGAAGCTGATGGAAATGAAAGTGATTCTGAATTAGATATCGTTCGTACGAAACGCTTGTCATTGAAACCAATGGATAGTGAAGAAGCGGTTTTACAAATGAACATGTTGGGTCATAATTTCTTCATTTTTGAAGATGCGGACACAAACGGTACAAGTATCGTTTACCGTCGTAAAGATGGAAAATACGGTTTAATCGAAACAGATTGATAAATAACAACTAAATCAGTAAAAATTGACTTGCAGCACTCTTAAAAGGGGTGTTGCGAGTCTTTTTTCACTTTTTCTAAGATGAGGAAATATGAATTAATTATGAAGTTCTCACTTTAATCGTCTTAAGATATTTCAATTACTAGTGACTAATGCTAAAATGGAAGGTATAGTCTACATAGTCTGGATAATATATGTAAAAAAGGAGATTACACAACGTATGGCCAATTTTATTCGTTCGATTATCGAAAATGATAAAAAAGAACTAAAACGTTTAGATAGCATTGCCAAAAAAGTCGAAGCCCACGCTGACGAAATGGCAGCATTAACAGATGAACAATTACAAGCAAAAACAGCTGAATTCAAAGCTCGTTATCAAAAAGGTGAAACATTAGATCAATTATTACCTGAAGCATTTGCGGTCGTTCGTGAAGCGGCAAAACGTGTTTTAGGTTTATACCCATACCATGTCCAATTAATGGGTGGGATCGTCCTTCATGATGGGAACATTCCTGAAATGCGTACTGGTGAAGGGAAGACGTTGACTGCCACTATGCCAGTTTATTTGAATGCATTGACTGGAGAAGGGGTACACGTTGTTACAGTCAATGAATATTTGGCAACTCGTGACTCCACAGAAATGGGAGAACTATACAATTTCTTAGGCTTGACGGTAGGATTGAACATCAATTCAAAATCAGCAGATGAAAAACGTGAAGCTTATCTTTGTGACATCACGTACAGTACGAATAACGAATTAGGGTTCGATTATTTGCGGGACAATATGGTCGTTTACCGTCATCAAATGGTTCAACGTCCATTGAACTATGCAATCGTCGATGAAGTAGACTCCATTTTGATCGATGAAGCAAGAACACCGTTGATCATTTCAGGACAAGCAGAAAAATCAACTGCTTTGTATACAAGAGCTGACAATTTTGTCAAACGATTGAAGGAAGAAGAAGATTATAAAATCGATGTTCAGTCTAAGACCATCAGTTTAACAGAAGCAGGAATCGAAAAAGCAGAAGAAACTTTCGGCTTAAAAAACCTATATGACATTGAGAATACAGCATTGACACACCATCTTGACCAAGCGTTACGGGCAAACTATATCATGCTCTTGGATATCGATTACGTTGTTCAAGAAGGCAAAGTATTGATCGTTGACCAATTTACAGGACGTATCATGGATGGACGTCGTTATTCAGATGGATTGCATCAAGCAATCGAAGCAAAAGAAGGCGTAGAGATCGAAGACGAAACCAAAACAATGGCTACGATCACCTTCCAAAATTACTTCCGTATGTATAAAAAACTTTCAGGAATGACAGGTACAGCAAAAACGGAAGAAGAAGAATTTAGAGAAATCTATAACATCCAAGTTTTCCAAATACCAACCAACCGCCCAGTTATTCGTGATGACCGAGCAGATCTATTGTATCCTACATTGACAAGTAAGTTTCATGCAGTCGTCCAAGATATCAAAGATCGTTACCGCAAAGGGCAGCCTGTACTAGTAGGTACTGTCGCAGTCGAAACCTCTGAACTGCTTTCTGATCTATTGAATCGTGAACGGATTCCTCATGAAGTCTTGAATGCGAAAAATCACTTTAAAGAAGCAGAAATCATCATGAACGCCGGTCAAAAAGGCGCAGTTACGATCGCAACCAATATGGCTGGACGAGGAACAGATATCAAGCTTGGTCTTGGTGTTCGCGAATTAGGTGGTTTAGCCGTTATCGGGACAGAACGTCATGAATCTCGACGTATCGATAATCAGCTGCGTGGACGTGCTGGTCGTCAAGGGGATCCAGGGATGTCTCAATTTTATCTTTCATTGGAAGATGATTTGATGAAACGATTTGGTTCTGAACGTATCAAAGCATTCTTGGACCGTATGAAGATTGGTGAAGAAGATGCTGTGATTCAAAGCAAAATGCTATCTAAGCAAGTTGAATCTGCTCAAAAACGCGTAGAAGGAAATAACTACGATACACGTAAAAACGTCTTGCAATACGACGATGTAATGCGTGAACAACGTGAAGTGATCTATAAACAACGTCAAGAAGTCATCATGGAAGAAAAGAGCCTTTCTAAACCATTGATGAACATGGTCAAACGCACGATCAGTCGTGTCGTCGATGCGCATACACAATTAGAAAAAGAAAATTGGAATCTGGAAGGGATCGCTGATTTCGCTGGTAGTACACTTGTCCATGAAGATAGCATCTCTGTTGACGATCTAAAAGGAAAAGAACCACAACAAATCAAAGAATACTTGAATGAATTAGCACAGGAGATCTTCAATACAAAAGCCGCTCAACTGAACGGTCCTGAACAATTGCTTGAATTTGAAAAAGTAGTGATTCTGCGAGTGGTCGATTCAAAATGGACAGATCACATCGATGCGATGGACCAGTTACGTCAATCAATCGGTCTGCGCGCCTATGGACAAAATAATCCATTAGTTGAATATCAAACAGAAGGCTACAAAATGTTTGAAGACATGGTCGGAGCCATCGAATATGAAGTTACACGTATCTTTATGAAGGCAGAAATTCGTCAAAATGTGCAACGTGAACAAGTATCACAAGGCGAAGCAGTTCAACCGACAACTGGTGACGCAAAAGAAAATAGCAATACAAATGCGAAAAAACAACCAGTGCATGTGAACAAAGTAGGCAGAAACGATCCATGTCCTTGTGGAAGCGGAAAAAAATATAAAAACTGTCATGGAAAAGATGAAAACTAATTTTTGACAGTAAAGTTGGTGAGATCGGTTCTTTTTGATTAAGAATTGACTCACCTTCTTTCTGTTAAGAAACGATTCTGGTAAACTAAAGATACTTAAAATAAATTGTAGTCAAAAGAAAGAGGGATAAATATGGAAATTTCAGAGATTCGCAACCTATTATCTGAAATGCGAGAAAAGGTCACAAGTTTCAGGAGGTCTCTTTGACTTAGACCAATTAGAAGAAGATATCGCTGAAGCAGAAGCTAAAATGGCGGAACCTGGATTCTGGGATGATAGTGAAGCCGCTCAGAAAGTAATCAACGAAAATAACGCGAACAAAGAAACCTATGACCAATTCAACGCATTAGCAGAAGAATTGGAAGAATTAGAGTTGATGGTGGAGATGCTGCAAGAAGAACCAGATGCACAAATGCAGCAAGAAACAGAAGAAAGACTGCAAACATTAGATGAAAAAATGAAAACCTATGAATTAGCGATGCTGTTAGATGGACCGTATGATCGGAATAACGCAATTATTGAGTTGCATCCAGGAGCAGGTGGTACAGAATCGCAAGACTGGGGAAGCATGCTCTTACGTATGTATACTAGATGGTCGGAACAACATGGCTATCAGGTGGAAACTCTTGATTATCAAGCAGGAGATGAAGCTGGAATCAAAAGTGTCACCTTGCTGATCAAAGGCCATAATGCTTACGGATATCTAAAATCAGAAAAGGGTGTGCACCGACTTGTACGGATCTCGCCATTTGATTCGGCGAAGCGTCGTCACACGTCCTTTTGTTCAGTAGATGTCATGCCAGAACTAGACGAAACGATCGATGTTGCAATCAATCCCGATGATTTGAAAATCGACACGTATCGAGCAAGTGGTGCGGGCGGACAGCATATCAATAAAACAGAATCAGCTGTACGGATCACCCATCTTCCTACAGGTACGGTAGTTGCCAGTCAAGCGCAACGGTCACAATTGAAGAATAGAGAACAAGCAATGGGCATGCTGAAAGCGAAACTTTACCAACTTGAAGTGGAAAAGAAAGAACAAGAAGCTGCCACTTTGCGAGGAGAACAAAAAGAAATCGGCTGGGGATCACAGATACGTTCTTATGTTTTCCATCCATATTCAATGGTCAAGGATCATCGTACGAATGTTGAAACTGGGAATGTCCAAGCGGTAATGGATGGTGACCTAGATATCTTTATCGATGGTTATTTAAAGATGCATCTTTGATTAGTTGAAGATAAATGATAAATGACATAAAATTGTAAGATTTTGAAAGCAAGATGAAACATTACCATGCTATAATGGTAAAAGACTGAAAAAGATATGGAGAGAACGCCATGATTGAAATGAAGGATGTAATGAAGAAGTACTCAAATGGTACGACTGCAATCCGAAATCTTTCGGTTGTTATCGATCAGGGAGAATTCGTCTATGTAGTTGGTCCATCGGGGGCTGGTAAATCTACATTCATCAAATTGATGTATCGAGAAGAAAAAGCTACAAAAGGAACACTGAATGTTGCTGGACATGATTTGTTAGAAATCAAAAATCGTGAGGTTCCTTATCTGCGCAGAGAGATCGGCGTAGTATTCCAAGATTATAAGTTACTCCCAAGAAAAACAGTATATGAAAATGTTGCTTATGCGATGCAAGTTATCGGGCGTAAGCCTCGAGATATCAAAAAACGTGTCATGGAAGTATTAGATTTAGTGGGATTGAAACACAAGGTCCGTGTATTTCCAAGTGAACTATCTGGTGGGGAACAGCAACGGGTTTCGATTGCACGAGCAATCGTCAATACGCCTAAAGTACTGATTGCAGATGAACCTACTGGAAATCTGGATCCCGAAAACTCATGGGAAATCATGAAATTACTGGATCGGATCAATGCTCAAGGAACGACGGTCGTTATGGCAACCCATAACAGTACGATCGTTAATACAATTCGTCACCGGGTAATCGCCATTGAAAATGGTCGGATCATTCGTGACCAAGCGGAAGGGGAATATGGATACGATGATTAGAACCTTTTTCCGTCACATATTAGAAAGTATCAAAAGTTTGAAGCGTAATGGCTGGATGACAGTTGCTTCAGTCAGTGCTGTAACGATCACATTGACTTTAGTTGGTTTATTTATGGCAGTCATCATGAATGCAACCAAAATTGCTGAAGACATCGAAGGAAATGTAGAAGTTTCAGTTTTCATCGATATTGGTACAAATGAGAAAGATATGAAAAAACTCGAAAGTGAGTTAAAAGAAATCGATCACGTAAAAAATGTGACATTTTCAAGTAAAGCACAAGAACTGAAAAAAATCCAAAATGCGATGGGTGACTCATGGAGTCTTTTTGAAGGAGACAATAATCCTTTATATGACGTATATGTTGTTAGTACTACTGATCCATCCCATACCAAAGAGGTATCAGAAGCTGCTGCTAAGCTAGCAAATGTTTCGCGAGCAGATTATGGTGGAACCTCTTCCGATAGGATACTTAAGATTGCTAGCGCTGTTCGTACTTGGGGATTAGCTGCTGCTGCGTTGTTATTATTCATTGCTATGTTCTTGATCTCCAATACGATCCGGATCACCATCCTTTCACGTCAAAGAGAAATCCAAATCATGCGACTGGTTGGTGCTAAGAACGGCTATATTCGTTGGCCATTCTTTTTAGAAGGTGGCTGGATCGGTTTGATTGGTGCAATCATTCCTGTATTGATCATCACATTTGGTTATGATCAAGCATTCCAAGCACTGAACCCAACACTTTTACGTTCACATTATTCAATGATCCATCCTCAAGATATTGTATGGAAAATCAATCTATTGATGGTTGGTATCGGTGTGATCATCGGTTCATTAGGTTCAATTATTTCAATGAGACGTTTCTTGAAATTCTAAAAGACTTTTGTTTGCTCCCTCATTTTGCAAGGAGCGATCAAAGTCAATCCAATATACACAAAATAGAATAAAGAAACTGACCCAATAATTTAAAACAAAAAAGCATCTCTTGTTAAATTCACGTTATAATGAATTCAATAAGAGATGCTTTTTCAATGGAATCATCTTAGTCGATTCAGGTCAAAAAGGTGTACAGATAAAATAAGAGAAAATTCTGG